>JACKLI010000001.1:0-616386 GCA_024235995.1 Burkholderiaceae bacterium | reverse complement strand
TCCTGCTGGACGGACGTGATCTGCGCGGCCGTGCTGTCCATGAGCGACGACCGTGACCGCGGCCTGCACCTGATCCTGGACGAACTGGACTCGCTGGAGAAGCTGAACTACCTTGTGGACGCGGCCACGAAGGGGCGCAAGAAAGGGCTGCGCATCCTGGCCGGCATCCAGAGCCTGGCGCAGCTGCGGCGAACCTATGGCGACGACGACGCCCTCACGCTGCGCAATTCGCTGCGGTCGGTTGCCCTGTTCGGTGTCGCCGAGATGGACACCTACACGGCGGAGGAATTCAGCCGCGGCCTGGGCGAACAGACGGTGATTCGGCGCAACGACAGCGTTTCGGTCGGCGGCCGAGGCGGCTCGCGCGGCACCACCGGCACCAGGCAAGACACCGAGCGTGTCGTGTCGCCTGCAGAGATCCACCTTCTGCCCAACCTGACCGGCTATCTCAAGTTCGCCGGCAACTACCCCATCGCCCGCGTCAAGCTGCAGTACAAGGCCCGGCCCGACGTGATCGACCCCATGGTGATGGCCGAGCAGTACAGCAAGCCCATCCGCGGTTCCGCCGGCATCTTCGCCGGCGCATGAGGAGCGTCCCATGCTGAGCTTCCAAGCCGTCACTTCCAGCAAGCAGGCTGCGCACTATTTCGAGTCGGCAGACGACTACTACGAAAAAGAGGGCCACCGTGGCGAATGGCTCGGCAAGGGAGCCGAGGAGCTTGGGCTCACGCAGCAGCTGCAGGTGGATCGAGAGAGCTTCAAGGACATTCTGGACGGCAAGCTGCCCAACGGCGTGCGCGTGCGCTTCTCCGACCTGCGCTCGGATGACCGCAAGGGCATGGACTACACGTTTTCCGCGCCCAAGAGCGTCAGCCTACAGGCGCTGATCGCTGGCGATGCCGGCGTCACGGCTGCGCACGATCGGGCCGTCAAGCGCGCCGTGCAGCAACTGGAGAAGCTGGCCCACGCGCGCATCAAGGAGCAGGGGCAGAGCTACCGCGTGCGCACCGGCGTGATCGTCGCGGCTGCGTTCCGGCACGAGTTGTCGCGCGCCCAGGACCCGCAGCTGCACACCCACGTGATCGTCGCCAACCTCACCAAGCGCCCGGACGGCCAATGGCGCGCGATGAGCAACGAGGACATCCAGCACAGCATCAAGGCCCTGGGCGCCTACTACCGCACGGCGCTGGCCGAGGAACTGCGGGCGAGCGGCTATGGGCTGAGGGAGACGCAGAAAGGCTACTGGGAACTGGCCCACATTTCCGACGAGTTGATCCAGCACTACAGCACCCGGGCCCGGCAGATCGAGGAGGCCTTCGAGGCTCGCGGCGTGAACCGCGACACGGCCAACACCGCACTGGCACAGTCCGTGACCTTGATGACGCGCGACAAGAAGTCGGAAGTGGATCGCACCTTGCTGCGCGAGGAGTGGATCGAGAGCGCACGAGCAGCAGGCCTCAGCATGGATGCGCTGCTGGCCGCCAAGGAAAACAGCACGGCGCCGGACGTGGCCCGCCTGCGTGCCGACCCGGCGATGAAGGAGGGGGCGGCCGCGGCCCTGAACTTCGCAGTCGAGCACCTGAGCGAGCGTCAAGGGCTATTCACGCGCAAAGAACTGGTTGAACTGTCCATGTCCAAGGCTGCGACCACATCCACCATCAGCGCCGTCATGGCCGAGGTGGAAGCGGCCGAGAACGACGGCCGCCTGGTGCGCGAGTTGCCGCTGTACCAGACGGCACGCTCGCTCAACCAGGCCAAGAAGAACGAGGACGACAAGCAGGCCTCGCATTTCATGGACGTGCCCGAGACCGCCAAGCTCACGCGCACGACATGGATCGGGGCCACGATGCACGCGCGCGGGCTGAATGAGGAACAGGCCACCATCGAGGTGGACCGTGCCATCCAGAAAGGGGCGCTGGTGCTGGCCGAAGCGCGTTATACGACGCCGCAGGCCCAGGCCATCGAGCGCAGCATCCTTGCCATCGAGCGCGACGGGCGCGGCGCCCTGCAGCCGATCCTGAGCGACGAGGGCCTGGCGGCGCGGCTGGCCGCGAGCGACCTGAACCAGGGCCAGCGCGAGGCGGTGGAAATGATCCTCGGCACCACGAACCGCTTCGTGGCGGTGCAGGGCTATGCCGGCACCGGCAAAAGCCATATGCTGGAGCGCACCATCAACGAAATCACCCAAGACGCGACCCAGCAATCCCTGGCCGCCGGATTCGACGTGGTGGGCCTGGCGCCCTACGGCACCCAGGTGGCGGCCCTGCGCGAACTAGGCGTGGAGTCCAACACGCTGGCCAGCTTCCTGGCCAGCCGGAAGGCGCAGGCGGCCTTGAGCGAGAAATCGGTCGTGCTCTTGGACGAGGCCGGCGTCGTGCCCGCTCATCAGCTGGCCCAGGCGATGCGGATCGTGGAGAAGGCCGGCGCGCGCATGGTCATGCTGGGCGACCGCAAGCAGACGGGCGCGGTGGAGGCCGGCAAGCCCTTTGCGCAGCTGCAGGACGCCGGCATGCTGCAGGCTCAGCTGCGAGAAATCCAGCGGCAGCGCAATCCGGAAATCAAGGCCGCCGTGCTCAATGCCGCGAACGACCAGACCAACAAGGCCGTCACGCGGCTGCTGGGCAGCATCCGCGAGGTGCCGGAAGAGCAGGATCGCTATCAGGCCATTGCCTCCGACTTCACCGCGCTGTCCCCCCAGGAACGCGAGGCGACCCTGATCGTGGCCGGCACCAACGAGGCGCGCCACAGCATCAACGAGATGGTGCGCAAACGCATGCGCCTGGAGGGAGGCCTCAAGTACACCGTGCTGGAGAACGTGGACGCCACGCGCGCCCAACTCAAGCAGCCGGCCACCTACGCCCCGGATCTGGTGGTGAGCTATCACCGCGAGGGGCAGAACATCCAGCGCGGCGTGGACTACGCAGTGGTGGGCGTGGAAGGCGATCAAGTGGTGCTGCGCGGCAGCGACGGCCAGAACGTCACGGTCAAGCCCGCCCAGCACTTCTCGGCCACGCTGCACAAGAAGTACGACATCGAGATCGCGCCCGGCGATCTGCTCAAGATCACCAAGAGCGACAAGCAGCTCGGCCTGCTCAACGGCGACCGGGTGCGGGTGCAGGCTGTGAGCGCCGAGGCCGTTACCGTCAAGACGGAGCGCGGCACCATCGTGGCCATCCCGGCGCAGCGTCCCATGAACCTGCAGCACGGCTACGCCACCACGATCCATTCCTCTCAGGGCCTGACTTCCAACCGCGTGCTGATCGAGGCCAACACACGCTCGCTAACCACCAACCGGGCCGCGTTCTACGTGGCCATCTCGCGGCCACGCTACGAACTGAAGCTCTACACGGACCGGGCCGCCGAGTTGCGCGGCGCCGTGGCGCGGGTGCCGAAGAAGTTCGCGGCGCTGGAGTTGAGAACGGCGCACAGCGAGGCGCATATCGCCGAGCAGAAACATCGCCAGATCTCTATTAGTCGCTTGAGAAACTTGTCGAATGATTTGCAACGGCGTAACCCTAATCCACAGCCGGCGCAAGCAAATCGCAGCGTGGCTTTAGGAAGAACACTAAGATGAGGTAGCGGTGATCCAGCGCGGATTGCCCGATCGGGAGTCTCCAATGACAAGCTCGTGGCGCGAAATGACATTGGCAGCGGCTTTGGCAATAGGTTTCTCAGCGCACGCACACAACTGCGATCCGCTTGTATTTCTGTCTTTGAAGGTCGGCAGTAAAACTATAGCGGTCACAGAAGCGCAACTATCAGCGCTGCCGCAGCGGGTCATCGTTACGTCCACCAATTGGGCAAAAAAGGGCTCCTACAAGGGGCCGTATTTGAACGATGTCGTTGGCTTGGCCGGCAGAGGTAGCGTGCAAAAACTGACTGTATACACCTGGGATCATTTCAAAGTCGATATTCCATTTTCTGATTTAGCAAAGTATGGCGTTATCTTGGCGACAAGCCTTGATGACAAACGGCTGAAACTGGATGATTGGGGGCCAATGTTTGTCATGTACCCCTATGATGATTATAAAGAGTTGAGGAGGCCTGCAGGTCTCAACAAAATGGCTTGGCAGGTGTGTCGGATAGATATTTTATGAGACGTATATGGTTTTGGGTGTTGCGCTTCTCTTTACTCGTGGCATTCCTTCTCTTCTTCTACTACTTTATTACTAGTAAGCCGCCTGAAAAAATTATCGAAGAACCATATTGGTCGGTGAGTCAGTTCGAGACAAGTTTTTGGCGTTTAAAGGCTGACCTTGCGAGGATGGAGGACGGAGATGTCTTTGTTCAGGCGCAGTCAGAAAACAGCTTATCTGTTTTTCTTTCCAAAATACGTTTGCTAACTCGTGAATCACCATCGCGTACTACGCTGATGACAAATCACGATTTTGCCTTGCACTTTCCTGAGTTGAGTGCCTTGGAGCATGATGTTCGTGCTATCCATGACAGCTATGGTAGCGAAATGACTAAGGGCGAAGCGCTCCAATTACTGGAACGTTTGGATCGTATTGGTCACATGGTTTCCGATATATCAGCCAGCGTCTGGCAGATGCAACTAGCAAGTAGCGACGCTTCTTTCGAAGCTGCCGAAGCTCGTAACAAAACAATAAACCAGCTGATTGCAAGCTTGGCAATCATGGGCGGATTAGCAGTAATAATTTATACCTATTACAATTTGGGTTTGTATCGCAAGAACTGCGAACTTGCCCGGAGCCGCGACGAATTGGCCGAACGCAACCTTCAGCTGGCCCACCAGAAGAAGCTGCTCGAAGTCTCAGTGGCCGAGAAGAATGAGTTCATGGGGATGGTGTCGCATGAACTGAAGTCGCCCTTGCAGACCATTTCCTCATCCGCCGAATCTCTGCTCAGTCCGCTTGATCCGCACAGGCGCAACCGTCTACTGGCGCGCATCCAGCGGGCGACTCTGAGCATGAAATTTCAGATCAACGACCTGCTGACTCTGGCACGCTCCGAGGCTGGCGCGCTGGAGTTCCGCCCGGACGTGTTTTGCGTTCAGGACCTGCTAGAGGAAGTGCTGGATCTGGAATCACAAAACGCCTACGAGAAGGGGTTGCGGCTATCTATCCATGCGCCCATAGAACCCATCTTCGCTACAGCCGACAGCGGCCGCCTGACGCAGATCCTGGGCAATCTCACCAGCAACGCCATCAAGTACACCGAGCACGGGGCAGTGGAACTGTCGCTGGCCGATGTCAATGAACATCAGCTGGTGTTCACTGTGCGGGACACCGGACCCGGCATGCCTTCGGGGTTCGCGCCACTGGAGATCCAACCGTTCAAGCGCTATGGCGTCTTGCAGGGCGGCGATGGCGCCGGCATCGGCCTCAAGATCGCCTACTCGCTCGCTGAGTACCTGTCCGGGCAGCTGACCTACGACAGTAGTGAGGAGGGCACTTGCTTCAGGCTGACCATTCCGGCACTGCTGCAGACGGACGACCCGCGGCCTTCACCAGCCGAATCGAAGCAGCGCTGGCTCTTGGTGGATGACAACCTCGAACTGCTGGCTTCGCTGCACAGTGAATGCCAAGTGCTAGGCATCGAGGCCGACATCGCACCGTCGCCGGCGATCGCCGCGAACATGATGGCCGTCAATTACTACGATCTGGCCCTTATCGATGTGAACATGCCGGGCCGGCGCGGCGACGAACTCGCGCGTGACTTCAGGCGCGGCAGTTCCATGGCAAATCCCCGGTGCCTGCTGTACGGCATGAGCGCCCTGCATCATGGACCCTCGCCGATTCGCTCGCCCTTTGACAAGCTGCTCGACAAGCCCATCCGCATCAAGTCGCTGCTTGCCGGCCTCACACGCCCAGCGTCAGGTTCGCCATCAGAACGCCGGCTGTGATCGGTTTCTGGCAGACGAAGAAGTGGTAGCGCTTCTGCGCCTGCTCGACGGCGCTGCTGTCGGCCTTTCCCCCGGCGCCCATTTCCCCAGTCAGCAGCACGATGCGCGCTTGCCTGGAGATGCGGCGCAGTTCAGCAAGGACGGTTTCCGCCGTGTCCTTGCCAAGCCACCAGTCCAGAACAAAGGCGTCGTACTCGTGGCCAGACTCTAGGTCGGCCAGCAGCGCGCGCGGTGACGTATAGGCCTTGCTGGTGCATCCCTCGTCGGCCAGCATGTCGGCAAGGCTAGCGGCCGTGTCGGCAACGTCGTCCAACACGGCCACGCGAAGCGGTGTCTGCCCGTCCTGGCCGTGAACCAGTTCGATGACCTTGATCGCTTCGAAGGAGAAAGGCACCTTATCGACCGTCATCACGAGCAGGCCGCCATCGGTGTTGAACGCCGCCCACATATCGCCGCGATCGGGCGGGCCGTCACCCAGGCGAACCATCACAGGCGCCTTGTGCTTGTCGTTTACCAATTGCGCAGCGAAGGTCTTGCCCATCACGCCGCGGATCATGCTCAACATGGACTCGCCGTAGTGCTCGCCCATGCGAGCCAAGTCATCCCAGGTCCATGCTGACGTTCCGGTGACCCGGTGGTGGGCGGCTGCGCGCGATAAGCCCAGAACCTCGATTACCGCCGTCACGTAGTGGCGGCGGTCCACCTTGTGGCGCGCCAGAAGCGCGCGAACGATCTCGGCAGCCGATGGCGCCGATCCGGTCCCTTGTGTCTGGCTGTCCTCTTGAGCAGGCATGCGCTGTCCCTGTGTTGTGTCAAACAAAATTTATGATAAGCTTATGTATCGTTGAACAATACAATTAGTGCGATTTGTATTGTATTTCGTTACACGGTGCGCCCAATCTGTCGGATTGTGCATTCCTTCCATGACCGGAGATGTAAGTGATTGACTTGCCGCCTGATCTCGCGCAGTGCGCTCCCCAAGTATCCCCGGTGTTGATGCAGGCCCTGGTCCGCACCGAATCGGCGTGGAACCCGTATGCCATTGGGCCTGATGCCGGCCAGCGCGCAATTGCCCAGCCGCAAACACTGGATGAAGCGGTCAAGACTGTAAAGCAACTTCAGGCGGCGGGAGCCAAATTCAGCGTGGGTTTGGCGCAGATTCATATCAGCAATGTCACCGGCCGGGGAATGACCTGGGAACAGGCATTCGACCCCTGCAGCAATTTAAGGATGGGACAGACCATCCTTTTTGAATATTACGGCAAGGCAATTAAAGAGGGTTACAGCGGGGTCGATGCGGTTTGGGCCGCGCTTCGCGGCTACAACTCGGGCGGCGTGCATAGAAAGGTCAGCGATAAATACGCTGAAAAGATATTCACGTATATGCAGGCCCAGCAGGCGTGGGTACGGACTTCCAAAGCCGCCAGAAGCACGCCGGCAAGCACCGATCCGCGATTTAACCAACTTGCCCGGTCCGTTCAGATCGACATTTCTGGCGCAAACGCGCCGCCGGCGCTGCCCGCCGCCATTGCGTCCAATCCCAATTCGCTGCGCGATGGTGAATCCCCTGACATTTTCCAGGCGCAGGAGGTTACCCAGGGATTTTGATGCTTTGCCTTTTCATTGACTCAACAGGAACCAACATGAATTCCCATATCTTGCAAACGAGTGAAAACACGCTGACGAAAATTATGCTGCTCAAGGGCATTCTTCTGATCGGAATCCTGGCTGCCTTGCTGTTCCATCCGGCCGAGGCCCAAACGCTCAAGCAGACGGGCGTTTCCATCTTCAATGCCCTGTACGCCGTCATCGGCGTAGTCGGAGCCATCTGCGTGCTGGTCACAGGCATCAACTGGGCGGCGGGCAACTTCCTCGGCGCCCACGATCCCAAGCGGCTCTTCTTCCAAGTGCTCGCGGGCACGGCCATCGCCTTCGCCTCGGTGGCCATCGTGCAGTTCATCAAGGAAGCCGTGGGCGGCAACGGCAGCATCGGGAACCTGTGAACCATGGCCGGGGGAAGCAACAAGCACGTCGATGAACCCTTGGAAAGGGTCCTCGTGTACCAGGGGCCGCAAACCAAGGCGATGCAGTTCTATGTGCCCTTGACGGTGTTTGCCGTGGAGTGCGTCGCCCTGCTGGTCTTCTTCCGATTCTTTCAGTTTTGGGCGCTCTTGTTCGTGCTCCCCATTCACTTGCTGCTGATGCTGAAAACGGCCAGCGATCAATGGTGGGTGGAGAACCTTGTCTGCAATATCAAGTACAGGTATTTCGCCAGGAACAAGGGCTTGCGGGGAAAGAACGTGGTGACATTCACCCCGCATGCCACGCGACGGGAATTGAGGGCGGAGCTTGGCCCCCAGCTGAAAACCAAGAGGCGCAAGCATGCTCAATGACCGAGTGGATGCCAAGGAAGTCAGCGACGCTTCCCAGCTGCCCTACAGCCAGCAGATCAGCCAGATGTTGATTCATCAGCACAACTGAGCCAGTGATCACGTTGAATATTGAGCCACTGGGTTGATGGATTCTTTGACTATTCGGTTGTGGATAAGTCTATCGGGTCTGCTGTTTTTCGATCTCCTTTCTGGCTCTTTGGGCGTTGCTTTGGGGGAGCCGCGCCAGCGGCACTGGAGTGCTTGAATCGCCAGCTCTCGTTGCCCGTCTCGACGATGTGGCAATGGTGCGTGAGCCGGTCAAGCAAGGCCGTGGTCATCTTGGCGTCTCCAAAGACGCTGCTCCACTCCGAGAAGGTGAGGTTGGTGGTGATCACCACGCTCGTTCGCTCATAGAGTTTGGAGAGCAGGTGGAACAGCATCGCGCCGCCCGACTGCGTGAATGGCAGGTAGCCCAGTTCATCCAGGATCACCAGATCGACGTACATCAGGCGGTGCGCCATTTGCCCGGCCTTGTTCTGCGCCTTCTCCAGCTCCAGGGCGTTGACCAGCTCCACCGTTGAGAAGAAGCGCACCCGCTTGCCATGCATGCGAATGGCCTCGATCCCCAGGCTCGTGGCCAGGTGGGTTTTACCCGTGCCGGGGCCACCAACCAGCACCACGTTGTGCGCCGACTCCACGAAGCGAAGGGTGTGCAACTGGCGCACCAGTGCTTCGTCGAGCTGCGCGTGGGCGAAGTCAAAGCCGGCGAGGTCACGGTGCGAAGGGAAGCGCGCCACGCGCATCTGGTAAGCCATGGAACGCACCTCACGCTGAGCGGTCTCGGCCTTGATGAGCTGGTGCAGCACGGCCTCATGATCCAGCGACTTCATGCGGGCGGTGCCCAGTACCTCCGGCCAGGCACTGGCCATGCCGTGCAGGCCCAGCGCTTTGAGGGCATCAATGACGTCATGCATGGTCGGACTCCGGTGATGCCTCATGAGGCTGGACGTTGCGCAGTGCGTCGTAGCGCTGCAGGTTGGCCAGTGGCGGCGTGTTGAGCTTGAGCATCGTGGCCACCGGTGGCTCGGGCACGCGCTGCTCCTTCAGACGCGAGAGCACGTTGAGCACGTGCTCGGCACTCACCCGCCCGGACTGCAGCGCCAGCTCTACCGCCACCACCACGGCCTCCAGTCCATGCAGGCTCACCCCCATGAGCACCTGCGCCATCACCCTGTCGCCACCGCTGTGGCGCAGCAACTGGCGCTGCATTTCCTGCAGTGGCTCGGGCATGGTCTTGAAGGGCGCGCCGTTGCGCAGCGCGCCGGGCTTTCGCTCGATGAGCGCGATGTAATGCATCCAGTCGTAGAGCGTCTGATCACGTTCGAAGCTGCGCGCCAGGCGCACCTGTCGCCCATCGGGCCCGACCACCAGCAGGCCATCCGCGTAGGCCCGCAGACTGACCACCGCATGAATCCATTCACACGGCACGCTGTAGCGGTTGCGCTGGAAGTGGATCAGTGCGGTCGCAGAGACCCGTACCGGCTGCTCCACGTAGCCATCAAACGCACGGGGGTTGGGCATGAGACGAGCACGTTCGTCCTGCCAGACATCGGCCACCGTGAGCTGAGTCCATTCCGGGTGACTCATCTCAGCCCAGGCCTTCACGCAGGCCTGCTGCAACCAGTCGTTGAGTTCACCAAGCGTCCCCCAGCGCCGCTCGCTGGCCTCACGCCAGATGTCCTTGCGCCGATCCTGAACGTTCTTCTCCACGACCCCCTTCTCCCAGCCGGCGGCCCGGTTGCAGAACTCCGGCTCGAACAGGTAGTGCCCGGTCATCGCCTCGAAGCGTGCATTGACGCTGCGCTGTTTGCCATGGCCGACCTTGTCCACAGCGGTCTTCATGTTGTCGTAGATGCCCCGCCGGGGCACGCCACCGAAGAGGGCGAACGCCCGTGCGTGCGCATCGAACAGCATCTCGTGCGCTTGGCTGTAGTACGCCACCAGGCAGAAGGCGCGACTGGCCGCCAGCTTGGTGTGTGCCACTTCCAGGCGGCGGCGCAGCCCGCCGATGAACAGGTACTCGCAGCTCCAGTCGAACTGGAACGCCTCGCCCAACTCGAAGCTCAGCGGCACGAACCCCGCACCACGCGCAGCGTTGCCTTGCTCTTGCTGCCAGCGCTGGGCAAAGGCGTAGACCGGCCCTCGGCTGCCGCTGTAGCCCTGCGCGCGCAGCGCCTCAAACATGGCCTTGATCCCGCGTCGATCGCGTTTGCTGCGATGGCTATCGGCCTTGAGCCATTGGCTCAACTGCTCCTTGTACGGATCCAGGATGCTGGGGCCCGACACCCGCTGCGGGTATCGGGGTTCGGCCATCTGCCCGTCTTTGAGCCACTTGGTGGCTGTGTTGCGCGAGATGCCCAGGCGCCGGCTGGCCTCGCGCACCGACACGTCCTGCCTCAGCACGAGGCGGCGTAACTTGCTCAATGTGCTCACGTTGATCACTCCTGCTCCCCCGTGCTGAAAAATTCAGCAGGATAGAGCGGCAACGTGGCTCAAATTTCAACGTGAATGCGTCCCGAAATGGCCCAGCTTTGGAAATGAATCAACACAGAGGGCCCGGTTCCGCAACAATCGTCGCTGATGGCGACTGCAGATCCTTGATCGGTGTGAGAGTGCTTCATGGATGATCCTTGCTTTTTCTATATTGAAAACCCTGTAGTCGGTGTAGAGTCAAGCCTTCTATACAGAAAGGTAGGATTTGCCCGTGAAGATTGGAGCACTGGCCGAAGCGACTGGAACGCCAGTTGAAACCATCCGCTTTTACGAGCGAGAGGGCTTGCTTCCGCCACCAGCGCGGGCTGAGAATAACTACCGCCTCTACCTGCCAATCCATGTTGAGCGGCTAGCATTCGTCCGCCAGTGCCGCGGGCTAGATATGACCCTGGACGAGATCCGCGCATTGATTGAGCTTCGCGATTCGCCTGCACAAGACTGTGGCGAGATCAATGCACTGCTTGACGAGCACATTGGCCATGTAGCGCAACGCATTCGCGAACTCCGCGTGCTGGAGAGGGACCTGAAGGCGTTGCGCGCGCGCTGCACGTCTCCGCATGCGGTCGCCGAATGCGGCATTCTCAGCGGCCTCGACCACGCGTCTGTATCAAAGCCTCTATCACCCAACTGGCCTCATTTGCACGGCACGCATTGATGCAGCTGTGGGGGCAGTCTCTTCATTGATTCACAGGATCAACCCAGCGGCCGCCGCGCTCGGGCTGGCCGACATAGATCGGGCGGACTGAACCCACGTCGAGGCCTGCGTTGTCGTAGTAGGCTTGGCAACTCGCCGGCATTGCATTGGAGATGTAGTACCCGTTGTCGCCACCGGCGGGCATCCAGCCGCGCCCATTGAGTGCGGCGGCGTCGCAGCGGCCGGAGCCGTCCACCAGTGCATTGACCAACTGGCGCGTGTAGCCGTCCTCTTTCGCCGTGGGGCACTGGTTCAGGAAGTCGCGCCGCGCGCCCAGTGTCTTGCCGAGGGTGCGCCTGACGATGGAGAAATAGCGCCGGATGGCGGGCTGGCACTCGCTGGGGCGCTCGCCGGTGGACAGGCACAGGATGGCTTCGCACGCCAGGCGGGTATCGCCCGTGAGCAGTTCCATGTCCGGGCTCTGGTCTGCCTGGGCCTGGGCGATGTTGCACAGAGCCAAGGCCAGGGCGGGCAGCAGATTCTTGGTGCGCGGTGTTGCCATGAGAAACCTCTTGCCTGTGTCGCCTTTGGGCTTTCATTGTATTGTCAAACGATAGTTAATATCCTTTTATGTTCTGATAAACGATACATATTCCCCTTTTTTAGGTTAATTATGTGGTGTAAAATGAGGTGTAGTTTTCAACATCTCCCATGAGGCCGACATGACCGACACCCCCCTGAAAAAACGTGTTCCGCAGCGCTGCACGCTGAAGGAGCTTGAAGAGGCGGTGTCGTATTTCAGGATCGCGCCGGCCACGATTGAGCGCGTGCAGCGCGTGCTGGTGGACGGCGAGGCGGTCTCAGTCGTGGCCCGCGGCGACAACCTCACCTACCAGCCGCTGGCCCGGACCTGCAACAAGGTGATGGACAAGGTGGAGGAACTGCGCAGCAATGCGCCCGTGCTGGTGCCGCCAGGCTGGGAAGAGGCCACGATCGTGGCGCCGGTGGAATTCATCGCCGAGACGCGCAAGCGCCTCGAACGCTACCTCTTGGACAAAGGATGGAAGAAATCGATCGCGTGATGCGGGACCCTGCCGCTTCCCGCTGGCTCAGGGACGCCCTGCGCGGCGCGCTGGTGCGCGACCCGGTAGATGCCGCCAACGATGCGCAGTTGCTGGCGCGACTGCTCGATGCGCGCTGCGCTGGCGTCCTGGCGCCCGGAAAGGACCCGCATGGATGCCCTTGAGCGGGAAAGCCGGCTGTGGCAGGCGCGCGCGGCGGTGGGCCAGGATCTGGACCGGCTTACCGCCGAGGCGGTGGCCCTGGCCCTGGACGCCGATCCTGGCCAGCGTGCGCGCGTGGCGGCGGCCAATGCCGCCAGCCGCCTGCTGCTGCGGCTGGTCGATCAGGTGGCCGATTCGGAGGCGAGGATCGAGGACGTGGCCGCGCTGTTCAGCTCGCGCCCGTTCACCTGGGATTTCACCGGCGGGGCAGGCGGCACGCGCATCGACGCGGCGCTGCAGCGCCTGTGCGTGTTGTCGGTTCTGACGCGGGCCGACGTCGAGCGCATGCGCGGCAAGCTGCACGGCGCTTCGCCGTGACGCCGGCCCACGCACGGAAAAGGTGGTGATGTATGGACCTGCTACTCGGCTGGCTTCGACTGCCCATCGTCCTGTGCGTGGCCGTGCTGCGGCTGTTGTCGTTTAGCGCCGGCATCGCCACCTTAGGCGGACTGCTAATGCAGCGCAGCGAATCGCGGTTCATCTGCTTCGTCGTGATGCCGCTCACGTCTTTCGCGTGCTACGTGCTGGCCTCGAAGCTGTCGGAGCAGTACCAGCGCGCGATGGCGCGGCGAGAGGCCGGTTCGGGTGCGCGGTGAGCGGGAGGCACTGGCGGCGCAGACGCGGCAGGTGGTCGGCATGCGCGCCGGCCGCGCGCACACCGGCGAGGAACTGAAGGAGTTGCAGGGACTGGAAAGCGTGGTTCGGCGGATCGCTTCGGCGCAGGGCTATGCGCTGGGCGAGTCCGCGCGGCCAACGCCCACGCCAGGGGCAAGGGTCTTTCCCCGGGCTACCCCCCCGATCTCGATTGGCGGCGGTCAAGCACGCCACCATGCCCGCTGAGGCGAAGCCTGCGGAGTCCAAAAGAGCCGCGCGCGATAGCGGGGTCTCCTCGTTTTCAGTGCAATAAGTGACGGTACGCAAAGCTAGCACTGGCGCGGGGGTGGTCTGGGTAGACCGTTGATTTCATTGACTTTCCTGTTCGCTTTGTAAACGGGTAAGCCATGGAACGCACCTCACGCTGAGCGGTCTCGGCCTTGATGAGCTGGTGCAGCACGGCCTCATGATCCAGCGACTTCATGCGGGCGGTGCCCAGTACCTCCGGCCAGGCACTGGCCATGCCGTGCAGGCCCAGCGCTTTGAGGGCATCAATGACGTCATGCATGGTCGGACTCCGGTGATGCCTCATGAGGCTGGACGTTGCGCAGTGCGTCGTAGCGCTGCAGGTTGGCCAGTGGCGGCGTGTTGAGCTTGAGCATCGTGGCCACCGGTGGCTCGGGCACGCGCTGCTCCTTCAGACGCGAGAGCACGTTGAGCACGTGCTCGGCACTCACCCGCCCGGACTGCAGCGCCAGCTCTACCGCCACCACCACGGCCTCCAGTCCATGCAGGCTCACCCCCATGAGCACCTGCGCCATCACCCTGTCGCCACCGCTGTGGCGCAGCAACTGGCGCTGCATTTCCTGCAGTGGCTCGGGCATGGTCTTGAAGGGCGCGCCGTTGCGCAGCGCGCCGGGCTTTCGCTCGATGAGCGCGATGTAATGCATCCAGTCGTAGAGCGTCTGATCACGTTCGAAGCTGCGCGCCAGGCGCACCTGTCGCCCATCGGGCCCGACCACCAGCAGGCCATCCGCGTAGGCCCGCAGACTGACCACCGCATGAATCCATTCACACGGCACGCTGTAGCGGTTGCGCTGGAAGTGGATCAGTGCGGTCGCAGAGACCCGTACCGGCTGCTCCACGTAGCCATCAAACGCACGGGGGTTGGGCATGAGACGAGCACGTTCGTCCTGCCAGACATCGGCCACCGTGAGCTGAGTCCATTCCGGGTGACTCATCTCAGCCCAGGCCTTCACGCAGGCCTGCTGCAACCAGTCGTTGAGTTCACCAAGCGTCCCCCAGCGCCGCTCGCTGGCCTCACGCCAGATGTCCTTGCGCCGATCCTGAACGTTCTTCTCCACGACCCCCTTCTCCCAGCCGGCGGCCCGGTTGCAGAACTCCGGCTCGAACAGGTAGTGCCCGGTCATCGCCTCGAAGCGTGCATTGACGCTGCGCTGTTTGCCATGGCCGACCTTGTCCACAGCGGTCTTCATGTTGTCGTAGATGCCCCGCCGGGGCACGCCACCGAAGAGGGCGAACGCCCGTGCGTGCGCATCGAACAGCATCTCGTGCGCTTGAGGGTGATGGCGGCATTGGGTGTGGCCTCTGACCTGGCGCTTGTGGCGGGCGACCTTTTGCGCGCGCCCCCGGCCGACTCTGCCGCTGGCCGCTCGCACCGCCCCAAGCCTCAGGTGAGCATCATCGTGAGCGCAGACAACAAGCGGCACCAGGCGCAGGACCTGCAAAGCCTTGTCTTGCATGAACTTGCTGTGGATTTGGTCAAAAAAGACCCCGAGCGCATCAAAGAGGCCCAGCAGGTGCTGGAACGCTGGATGGCGACGGCAGGTCCCCACTCCAGGCCACTGTTCGACAAGTGGATGGCGATTCTGCGCAACAGGCAGTGGTCCAAGGTGCTGGGACGAAATCGGAATGCGCAAGAGTTGCGCCAGTCTTCCCCCTTGACCGTCCTGCTCCCCAAGGGGACCAGGGAACAGGCCCTGGAGAGCGTTTCACGCCTCAAGGCTGGGTTGGTATTGAGCGACATGAGCAGCGCCACCCATGAACCGTGACGATCTTGAGCATCTGATTCGGGTCTCTGCGGAGATTGCCCAAGAATACGATCTGTTGATTGTGGGCAGTCAGTCCATTTTGGGGGCGATACCGTATCCGGCCCACGAGTTCAAGAGGTCCATGGAGGCCGACATGTACCCGCGGTACGCGCCAGAGAAGGCCACCAAGATCGAGGGTGCGATTGGCGAGGCGTCGGAGTTTCACAAGACCCATGGCTACTACGCTCAAGAGGTGGACCCCAGTACATTCACTGTGCCGCTGGGCTGGGAAGAACGCCTGTGCAAGATACAGAACGCCAACACAGACAGCAAAATTGGTTGGTGTCTCAGCCTTGTGGACCTCTTTCTGTCCAAGGCCGCTGCAGGCCGTGACAAGGACAGGGAGTTCTGTCAGGCCATGCTGCGCCATCGCTACGTCATTGCCTCCGAGGCTTTGGAGCTGGTTCCAGCCATGATGACCATGGATGAGGAAGAGCGCGAGCGCCTCGCGAAACGTATCCGCCGCTGGGACAAGACAAAGTAGCGGCACGCGCTAACAGGCCGTTGAAAAAATGCTCATCGAACGCGCCAGGGTCGTGGATTTCGAAGAAACGGATCGCGCAAACTGGCCTGCGCAGCGATTGGAGCGGCCATTTCGGCCTGTTTGCAGGCCGTTTTGCCCGTTCCGGGCGCACGTATCCCATGGTTCACGCATGATGCGCGTCCCACCAACCGCCCAGACTGCCCATGCGCACCAGGTTGTAGGTGGCAAAGCACAGCAGCGCCTGGCCCGCGAGCTTGGCCTGACCGATCAATTTGGTCTTGGCCAGACCGCCCACTGTCTTGATCCAGCCAAAGGCCTCCTCGATTCGCTTGCGCACTTTGAGGCTGGTTTTGTAGCCCTCGTGGCGCTTGATGCGCCCATCGACTGCAGAGTGCTTGTCCTTGGCCGCCACGTGCGGCGTGACCAAGAGCCGGCGACAGCCCTTGATGAAGGCCTTGCTGTCGTAGCCCTTGTCGGCGCCGACCGTGGCCCGCTTGTTCCTGTTGCCCCGGCGTTTGAGCATCGCCAGCGCCGCCTCGCGCTCGGCGGTGCCACTGGCATGTGTGATCTCCACATCCACGATCAGACCGTTGCGGTTCTCCATGAGGATGTGCCCCATGTGGCACAGGCGGGACTTGTCGCCCGCGCTCTTCTTGAACAGCCGGGCATCGGCATCGGTGGTGCTGGCATGGGTGCCGTTGCAGCGCTCCTGCCCTTTGAAGTTCACCTCGGGGTTGCGTCCGGGTGGCGTGCCGCTGTCGTCGTCTTTGCGTTTGAAACTCTTGTGCGAGGCCCAGGCCTCAATCAGCGTGCCGTCCACGCTGAAGTGTTCGTCGCTGGCAAGCCGGCCCCACTGGGCGCTGAGCTTGACGCGCTCGAAGAAGGCGCGCGCCAGGTCTTCGTTGAAGAGGCGTTCGCGGTTGGCGCTGAAGGTGGAGTGGTCCCAAACTTTGTCCTCGATGTTCAGGCCGACGAACCAGCGGTACAGCAGGTTGTAGTTGACCGCCTCGACCAGCTGGCGTTCGCTGCGGATGGAGAACAGGATTTGCAGCAGCAAGGCCTTGAGCAGCATCTCCGGCGGCACCGACGGTCGGCCACGGCGGGCGTACACCGCTTCGAACTCGCTGTTCATGCTCGCCAGCAGCGCATCCACCACGGCGCGCAACTTGCGCAGCGGGTGTGCCGCTGGCACTCTTTCTTCAAGGCTGATGTAGCTGAACATCGCCCCCTGGAAGTCTTGGTTGCCTCTCATCTTTCTTGTCGCAGTTGTTGCGGGATGGCTTCAGATCGTAGCGGCCGACGCGGACGCTCGCAGGGGATTTTTCAACGGCCTGCTAATGAGTGTGGCCAGCATTACGGGCCGTGCGCTCATTGGCGTGGGGCTGGGCCCTGTGCCGGGCGACTTTGAAATGGTCGAGGTGGGCACGGCCTTGGCGGTGTTCTTCTTTCTGCCCTGGTGCTACCTCAAGGGCGGGCACGCCACGGTGGACCTGTTCTACATGCACCTGCCCAAGCCGATGAAGTGGCTGGTGGACACCTTCAGCGACGTGATCATGCTGGTGCTGTGGCTGGCACTGACCTGGATGCTGTGGGAGGGCATGCTGGAAAAGCGTGAATACTTTGAAACCACCTTCATCCTGCAGATGCCGGTGTGGTGGGCGTATGCGCTGTGCATGGTGGGCGCCGTCATCGGTTGCCTGTCGTACATCGCCAAGACCCTGATCCAGTTTGGCCTGGCCAAGTACCCGCCAGGCTGGACGGTTGAATCCACCGGAGGACATTGACATGACTGGTATTGAACTCGCCTCCTGGTCCTTTCCGGTCCTGCTGGCTCTGATTTTCATTCGCGTGCCCATTGGCCTGGCCATGGCCGTCTGCGGCCTGGTGGGGGCGTACTTCATCTACGGTTCGCACGCACCCATCCTCAACCAGCTCAAGCAGGTCACCTACAGCACGTTCTCCAACTACAACCTGTCGGTGATCCCGCTGTTCCTGCTGATGGGGCAGTTCGCGGCGCTTGGCGGTTTGTCGCAGGCGCTGTTCAAGGCGGCTGAAGCCTGGGTGGGCCACCGCAAGGGTGGTGTGGCCATGGCGGCCATTGGCGCTTGCGCCGGTTTCGGTGCCATCTGCGGCTCGTCGCTGGCCACGGCTGCCACCATGGGCCAGGTGGCCCTGCCAGAGCTCAAGCGCGCGGGGTATTCCGGTGCGCTGTCCACGGCCACGCTGGCTGCTGGCGGTACGCTGGGTATCCTGATTCCGCCTTCCGTGGTGCTGGTCATCTACGCCATCCTGACCGAACAGAACATCGCCAAGCTCTTCCTGGCGGCGTTCATCCCGGGCATTCTGGCGGCGGTGGGCTACATCATCGTGATCTCGCTGTACGTTCGCCTCAAGCCGGGCAGCGCTGGCAGCATGCCCCCCATGCCCATGGCCGAACGCTGGAAGGCTACGTTCAAGGTCTGGCCTGTGCTGGTCATCTTCCTGGCGGTGGTTGGCGGTATCTACACTGGCCTGTTCACCCCCACCGAAGGTGCTGCGGTCGGCGCGTTCGGCACTGGTGTGGCAGCCTGGGCAGCAGGCGGCATCAACGCCAAGACGCTGCGAAACTCCATCTACGGCACGGCCATTGCCACGGGCATGATCTTCATGATCGTGCTGGGCGCGGGCCTGTACAACACCTTCCTGGCGCTGTCGCAACTGCCGCAGGAACTGGCGCAGTGGGTCATTGGCCTGGGCATGAGCCCCTGGCTGGTGCTGACCACCGTGCTGGTGGTGTACCTGCTGCTGGGCTGCGTGATGGACTCGCTGTCCATGATCCTGCTGACCATCCCGATCTTCTTCCCGATGATCATGGGCCTGGACTTTGGCATGAACCCGGAAGAAACGGCCATCTGGTTCGGCATTCTGGTGTTGATCGTGGTGGAGGTGGGTCTGATCACACCGCCCGTGGGCATGAACCTGTTCGTCATCAACAGCATGGCCAAGGACACGCCCATCACCCAGACCTACCGAGGTGTCACGCCCTTCGTGGTGAGTGATCTGGTGCGTACGGCGATCCTCGCGGCGTTCCCGGTAATAACGCTTGTTGCGCTGCGCATGACCTCCTGAGTCTGACGGTCAACGTGACAGATCAAATGACTCGGATGTGTTCAAGTATGTTTTAACTTGAAGGAAGCGGTTCACGGCGCCGCTTGCGACAACGAGATCCACAGTCATGAGCGGCGGAAATAAGTCGCAGACCTTACTTTCGTGCGGGACAGGCGACTGACCGCACGCGCTGTAGACTTGCCGGTCAAGACACGGATGTCGCAAGTAGGCTGGTTCCTGACATTCGCATGTCACGCCCCAGTCCAAGCCCCTACGCCTATCTCAAGGATGTGCTCACCCGGCTGCCCACCCACAAGGCCAGCCGGATTGAGGAACTGTTGCCGCACCTCTGGCAGCCCATTGCCAACACCTGATCCAGGCCAGGACCGCCCACAGCGGTCAATATGGGTTCACCGCGCGCTTACGGCGCATCTTCTGGATCTTTCCCTGCAGACGATCCGTCTTGGCCTGAATCTCCGCAGGCTGCGTCCTGTCTGCCGTCTCCAGGGCGTCTAGGTAGCGTTGAATACTTTCCTCCAACTCCCTCTCGCGACGTTCAATCTTGCCTGGCGTGAAGTTGCGCTCGCGGTTGTTGACCGCTTTGAACTTGCTGCCGTCGATGGCCACCACAGCGTCGGTGAACAGCTTCAGCTCGCGGCACAGCATCACGAAGCGACGACAGACATTGCGTATGCCCTTGCCGTTGTCGCGCCGGAAGTCGGCAATCGTCTTGAAGTCGGGCGCGAGCCTGCCAGTCAGCCACATCAGCTCCACGTTCCTCTGGCATTCCCGTTCCAGCCTGCGGCTGGACTGGATCCGGTTGAGGTAGCCATAGAGGTAGAGCTTCAGGAGCACCGAGGGGTGGTACGAGGGTCGGCCAGTTGAGGCCGGCTGCAACCCCTGGAACTCCAGGGCTGCCAGGTCCAACGTAACCGTCCGGCGAACCCCACCTTGTAATCAGGCGATGCAAGGCAACGCTGCTGACGATCTAAACTGACGGGAATGAATTCGAAGCAGACACTTCTTGACCGTGAGATGTTCGTGCAAGCCCTGCGTTACATGGGCGAGGACGATCTGCTGTATCTCAATCGAATGGTCGTGGAGCGGTTGAACCTGTTGGCCCAGGCACGCAGCACTGTGCAGTTGGCCCAGTTTGCCGAGGGTGATCGGGTGGAGTTCACCACCAACGATGGTGCCGTTAAACAAGGCACGGTCATCCGACTGAACAAGAAGACGGCCAGTTTGCTCACCGACGACGGCCAGAACTGGAAGGTCTCACCGGCACTGCTGCGCAAACAAGCGCAGGCCTGATCACCTCGGTGGCGACGAACGTGATTCAGACAGGCGCAGGCTGCCAGCGGTGCGCCAGCAGTTCCTCGATCCGGCTGGCTCTGTGTGTCGGCAGCCGAGTGAGGACATCCTTCAGATAGGCGTATGGATCATGCCCGTTGAGCCTGGCCGATTGGATCAAGCTCATCACCGCCGCCGCCCGCTGCCCCGCGCGCAGGCTACCGGCAAACAGCCAGTTGCCCCGGCCCACGGCGATGGGTCGGATCTGGTTCTCTATCCAGTTGTTGTCCACGGGCAGTTGCCCATCGTCAATGAAGCGGGTCAACGCCCCCCAGCGTTTGAGGCTGTAGTCCAGCACCTTGGCCGTCGCCGAGTTGCCCGCCACCTGCTGGCGTTGGCGCAACATCCATTCGTGCAAGGCATCCATGATCGGACGGCTGCGCTGTTGGCGTATTTCCAATCGCTGCGCCTCGGGCATGTCCTTGACCTGCTGTTCGATCTCGTAAACCTGAGCCAACTGCTTGATGGCGTGTTCGGCAATTTGGCTCTTGTTGGCCGCGTGCAGGTCAAAGAATTTGCGCCGGGCATGTGCCAGGCAGCCAATCTCCGTGACACCCTGGTTGAAGCTGGCCTTGTACCCGGCGTAGTCGTCACAGACCAGGCTGCCACGCCAATCGCCCAGGAAGGAGCGTGCATGCTCACCAGCGCGCGACTCGCAGAAGTTGTAGACCACGGCGCGCATGGATTCGAACGCACCCGGTGCATACGCCCAAAGGTAAGCCCGGTGGGTCTTGCCATGGCCGGGCTTGAGCATCGCCACCGGCGTCTCGTCGGCATGCAACACCGGCTGAGCCAGCAATTCGGCTTTCAAGGCATCGACCAGCGGCTGCAACCTCACCCCGCAGATGCCCACCCATTGAGCCAGCGTTGACCGGGGTATGGCCAGCCCAGCGCGGCCAAAGATACCCTCCTGGCGATACAGCGGCAAGTGGTCGGCGTACTTGGCCACCAGCACTTGGGCCAGCAGTCCGGTGGTCGGGATACCTTTGTCGATGACATGGGCAGCAACGGGGGCCTGGGTGATGGTCTCGCACTGGGCGCACGCCCACTTGCCACGGATGTGGCGCTCGACGGTAAACACGCCCGGGACGTAGTCCAGCTTCTCGGCCACGTCTACGCCGATGCGTTTCATCTGGCAGCCACAAGGGCATGTGGTGGATGCCGGCTCGTGGCGGATTTCGCGCCGCGGCAGGTTCGCCGGCAACGGGGTGCGTTTGGGTTGTTGTTTCTCGGTGACTGCCACAGGGGTGGCGCTGAGATGTTCAATCTCCTGGACTACCGCCGCCAGGTCAGCGTCGAGTTCTTCGTCCAGCAGGCTCTTTTGCTGAGGGTCAAATCGTTCGGACTGCGCCGCAAACTTCATGCGCTTCAAGAGCGCGTTCTCGTATTTAAGCTTGTCCAGCAGCGCCGCCTGGTGACGCAATTCGCCCAGCAGGCGTTGGGTCAGCTCGCGCAGTTGCGCGGCGTCCAGCTCGGCCAGGGTTTGCTCTTCCATCACCATGAACCGAAGTGTGCCTGCGCACCCGGGAGATGGCCATTGGCACATCTCCCAATTGCCAACGCGACGCTCGCAGAGCGACGATTCAGACCACGGTGATGGCGCCCTGTGAGCCCATGCGTTGCCAGGGCAGCCCCAACACCAAGGCGTTGAGCTGGGCGTGCTCGAGCGCAACGTTGGGGCTGCCCAGTGGCGCCCAGGTGAACTTGCCCTGGTGCAGCCGGCGTGCCGCCAGCCACAGACCGACGCCATCGTGCACCAACACTTTCAAACGGTTGGCTCTGCTGTTGGCAAACACGTAGGCATGGTGGGGCTGTGCTGAGCCGAAGGTCATGATGACGCGGGCCAAGGCGGTGTCGGGGCCGGCACGCATGTCCAGTGGGGCGGTGGCCAACCAGGCGGCATCGATACGGATCACCGCAACCACTCCCGCAGCATCTGCGCGCACTCGGGCGCAGCAGACAGCGGCCAGTGCACGGTCATGGATACGCCTTGGCGTTGGCAGTCGAGGCGAATGGTGGCCAGCGCTGGCACGGCCGCAGGTGTTGCCTGTACAGGTGTGGTCATGGCACATGAGGGCGCCACCGCGTTGAGTTCGAGGGGCACGAATGCCGGTGTCCTTTTCGGTGCCTGAGCAGGATCCGCCAATGGGTCGGTCGCAGTCGTCAGACGGTGACGGCCTTGCCCGTATTCCTTGAGCCAGCGGTGGAGCACGTTGGTGTTCATGCCGTGTTGCAAGGCCAAGGCGGCAATGGAGGCGCCAGGCTGTTGGCACGCGGCCACAAGTTCAGCTTTGAATTGCGGGGTGTAGGTGCGGTGCGTGCGCCGCACGGTGTAACGAGGGGTTTGAGGTTCTTTGAGCATAGTGTCCACGCAAGGTTGCGTGCACACGATCTTGCTCAGACCCCCACCTCCCTTCAAGATGGGTTCGCCGTTTGCTTACGGTCCAACTCATTGATGAAGGCATCCACGATTCGAACCGTGTTGTCCTCTGCGATGAAGTCATCCAGGCACTCCGGCAGCAATGTGACTTGCTGCCTGTCCTGACCTTCGATGAATCTGGACATATTGACCTCGCTGCTCAATATGTCCACAGACTCTACCAGCTGGGTCGCAGAGGTGAGAGAGGGTTTTCACACAGCCTCCAGCGAGTGCTGTCAGTCGCTCTGGCATAGTCGGCTCAAGCTGAGGGTCGCAAAGCTGACCTTCAACCAAGCGACCGATACTTCGATGTGCGATACCGACGGGTGGAATTGCCGAGACAGTTGGCACCCTGCCGCCTCGCGCTGTGAATGATTGATTCCCATCAGAGCGGCGGACTCGAATCGCCGCACAGCTGTCCCAGCTATGCGACACTGCGCGAAAGTAAGGTTGGAATCGCCCCGGCCGTTCAAGCCAACGCAGGCTTGGCCCAGTCATAGATTTCGCGGGCAAGATCGGCGGGCTCTTGCATGCTCACGAATCGGAAACCGTCACGTTCGAGCTTCCATTCATGTTCGCCTATCGTCTCTTCGATTCGACGGAATTCGCGAGGTTCCATTGAGCTTGGATCGGGAGTCAAGAGGAACAACCCTGCGGATTCGAGGTTCTTAACCTTTCTGCATGTTTTCAGGTCAAGACCGGCTTTCAACAGGTTCAGTTCCACAGACTGCTGCGACTTGTAGACGGCAGACGCAACTGCGCCACAGCTCTTGGGAGTCATCAGATTCAAGTCGAGGTAGTGGCGATCGTTGCCATCTCCTGGGACGAGCAGACCAGGATGGTCGACCATCACAAAGCGCTCGAAATCCATGGCGGCGATTTCCTTGAGTTTCTCGTTGACGAGCTTTCTGGCTGCTGCTGTGTCGATACTCGCGAACTCTCGGACCTTCTTCACGTTCGATGGGACCATGGCGACCACATCGCTGAAAAGTCGCTCTACAGCAGCTTCCCGATCACTGCCTGAGGTGTGGACTGGCCGGGAGAGCGAAAGTACGTGGCTGTCGAATAGGATTTGACTCAAGGGAGTCTTCTCCTTGATGGCGGCTTGAAGCACACCATAGGCATAGGCCATCAATGCCTTGGCGGAACTGTGAGGGAACCCCTCCGGATAGACACAATCGAACTTCTTGAAGTCATCAAGCAGTTTGAAGTAGAGCCTTTCGTCGTCCGCCTGCACGACCACGCCAATTGGGAAGCGCTGCGGCGAAAAGATGTCGGGTTGAAACTCGATGTAGGACCACCATCCCGAGAAGCCAGGCTTGGGAGTCGCCTTTGCTGATCGCAGCAAGGCGGAGTAGTCCAGTCTTGGCCGACTCCTTGTTGTTTCGCTCATGGCGTGTTCCCCTTTGTGGCCATATCTAGAACGCCCAACTCGCTTGCCAGCCATCCTCTTTGCGAGCGTGCAGCCAGAAAGTTCATGGCGGCTGAATGCTCCGCTGCTGCTCCCGGCAGTAAGAGGTTCAGAAGGGCATTGAGCTCTGCTTGCGCGCTGGCAAGTGCTTCAGCATGACCGGCGGCGGCCCGCGTCATATCGGCCTTAAATGCCCTGACCCGCTTGTGGTCCAAGGTCTTCTCAGCATGCTTGACAAGGCAGTTGTGGTTGAAGTCCGAGGAAACCCAGAGTATGTCGTGAAGCATCGTCTCATGGTCGATGGATGCGTAACCGCCAGCCTTGTGCCGAATTACGTTGCCCATGTTTCGGTCGCGAAGCCCCGTCCACTGATCGAAAGCCGCGAACTTGCGGGCATCGTTCGAGTTCATGAAGGTCTTGTGCTCGGTGATGAACTGCATGCCCGGCCTAGATGGCGACTTCGCGTGTGAGAGCACAGAGTTGCCCGGAATGGCTTCGCTGCACCAGGCTGGGATGAAGTCGCCTTGGAAAGCGGCGCATTCGAGAGTAAGCGGCTGGCTTTTAGCAAGCCTAGCCTTGTTCACAAGAATGATGGCTCCGAATTCGGATCGGCGCAACCCCGCGTGGCCGGCAAGAACCCAGCCGAGTGCTTCGCAGAGCAGTGTCGGCTTGTCGAGCCTGGGCGCAAGTTTTACAAAACATATGCGCTCCACACCCGCATCGTCTGCCACCACTGCGATGTGAGTGGAGTTGGCCGTCGCCTTACCTGGCTGGCCGCGATATTCACGCCATGCCGATGCGTCAAGCATGGGCACTTCTACGGGGAAAGCGTGAACAGGCGCTGAAGTCTCAATGGCGGTCGCGGGCGGTGGGGCTGCAGACTGGGTATCTGGCATGGGCTTCTCCTTGAACGGGGGCTGCGCCCTTCTATTTCTCAATGTTCTATTTTTACCGCAAATGTTTACCGCAAAGTTACCCTTTTCTGATGGGCAGCATGCGGCGTGATTTACCCGCTAACGACCGCGCGGCGCGGCTCTAGGCGACTGTGAGGCTTATGCCTAGACTCGGAGTGTCGACGATTTGGGGCAATTCAGCGGCAGGTTTCGGCCATCGCCGACAGTTGCCGACCCAAAGCGTCCGACCGCAACCAGCCTTGTAGCGACACCCGTGTCTTGACCGGCAAGTCTGCAGCGAGTGCGGTCAGTCACCTGTCCCGCACGACAGTACGGTCTGCGACTTATTCCCGCCGCCCAGGACCGTGGATTTCGGTGTCGCAAGCGGCGCCGTGAACCGCTTCCTTCAAGTTAAAACACACCTGAACATATCCGAGTCATTTGATCTGTCGGGTTGACCTTCAGACTCAGGACGTCATGCGCAGCGCAATGAGCGTGATGGCCGGGAACGCCGCCAGGATGGCCGTGCGCACCAGGTCGCTGATGACGAAGGGTGTCACGCCACGGTAGGTCTGCACGATGGGCGTGTCCTTGGCCATGCTGTTGATGACGAACAGGTTCATGCCCACGGGCGGTGTGATCAGACCCACCTCCACCACGATCAACACCAGAATGCCGAACCAGATGGCCGTTTCTTCCGGGTTCATGCCAAAGTCCAGGCCCATGATCATCGGGAAGAAGATCGGGATGGTCAGCAGGATCATGGACAGCGAGTCCATCACGCAGCCCAGCAGCAGGTACACCACCAGCACGGTGGTCAGCACCAGCCAGGGGCTCATGCCCAGGCCAATGACCCACTGCGCCAGTTCCTGCGGCAGTTGCGACAGCGCCAGGAAGGTGTTGTACAGGCCCGCGCCCAGCACGATCATGAAGATCATGCCCGTGGCAATGGCCGTGCCGTAGATGGAGTTTCGCAGCGTCTTGGCGTTGATGCCGCCTGCTGCCCAGGCTGCCACACCAGTGCCGAACGCGCCGACGGCCGCGCCTTCGGTGGGGGTGAAGATACCGGTGTAGATGCCGCCGACCACCGCCAGGAAGATGACCAGCACCGGCCACACCTTGAACGTGGCCTTCCAGCGTTCAGCCATGGGCATGGGGGGCATGCTGCCAGCGCTGCCGGGCTTGAGGCGAACGTACAGCGAGATCACGATGATGTAGCCCACCGCCGCTAGAATGCCCGGGATGAACGCCGCCAGGAAAAGCTTGGCAATGTTCTGTTCGGTCAGGATGGCGTAGATGACCAGAACCACGGAAGGCGGAATCAGGATGCCCAGCGTACCGCCAGCAGCCAGCGTGGCCGTGGACAGCGCACCGGAATAACCCGCGCGCTTGAGCTCCGGCAGGGCCACCTGGCCCATGGTGGCAGCCGTGGCCAGCGACGAGCCGCAGATGGCACCGAAACCGGCGCAAGCGCCGATGGCTGCCATGGCCACACCGCCCTTGCGGTGGCCCACCCAGGCTTCAGCCGCCTTGAACAGCGCCTGCGACAAGCCGCCGAGCGCGGCAAACTGCCCCATCAGCAAGAACAGCGGGATCACCGACAGGTTGTAGTTGGAGAACGTGCTGTAGGTGACCTGCTTGAGCTGGTTGAGGATGGGTGCGTGCGAGCCGTAGATGAAGTACGCCCCCACCAGGCCGCAGACCGCCATGGCCAGGCCAATGGGCACGCGAATGAAAATCAGAGCCAGCAGGACCGGAAAGGACCAGGAGGCGAGTTCAATACCAGTCATGTCAATGTCCTCCGGTGGATTCAACCGTCCAGCCTGGCGGGTACTTGGCCAGGCCAAACTGGATCAGGGTCTTGGCGATGTACGACAGGCAACCGATGACGGCGCCCACCATGCACAGCGCATACGCCCACCACACCGGCATCTGCAGGATGAAGGTGGTTTCAAAGTATTCACGCTTTTCCAGCATGCCCTCCCACAGCATCCATGTCAGTGCCAGCCACAGCACCAGCATGATCACGTCGCTGAAGGTGTCCACCAGCCATTTCATCGACTTGGGCAGGTGCATGTAGAACAGGTCCACCGTGGCATGCCCGCCTTTGAGGTAGCACCAAGGCAGAAAGAAGAACACCGCCAAGGCCGTGCCCACTTCGACCATTTCAAAGTCGCCCGGCACAGGGCCCAGCCCCACGCCAATGAGCGCACGGCCGGTGATGCTCGCCACGCTCATGAGGGTGATGGCACACAGCACCAACCCGCCCACAATGGCAGACCACTTCGCGCTCCGGAATATCCAGGCCATCATGTCGTCGTCCTTAAAAGAACGCGCATGGCCACCATGGCCATGCGCGATTTCGGTAATCGCTTATCGGTTGTATTTGGCGATCAGCGCGCGAGCCTCGCTGGCCAGCTTTTTGCCATCAATGCCTTTCTTGGCCACTTCCGTCACCCAGTCGCTTTCCACGGAGCTGGCGGTGCGCAGCCAGCGCTGCGTCTCGGCCGCGTCCAGAGTTACCAGATTGTTGCCAGCCTTGGCCGCGATGTCACGGCCAGCCTTGTCGCCCTCGTCCATGGCACGGCCGAACATGGCAGCGGCTTCCAGGCCGGAGTTGTTGTCGATCACCTTCTTCAGGTCGGGCGGCAGCTTGTCGTAGGTGGCCTTGTTCATGCTGAAGGCGAAGGCCATGTTGTACAGGCCCTTGTCACCGGCAAAGCTGGTGTGGTTCTTGACCAGTTCGGTCACCTTCAGGGACGGGCTAACTTCCCAGGTTGTCGTTGCCCCATCAATGACGCCTTTGGACAGTGCCTCAGTCACTGCAGGAACCGGCATACCCACGGGGGTGGCGCCCAGCTTGACCAGCATGTTGTTGACGATGCGGGTGCCACCGCGGATCTTCATGCCGCGCAGCGTTTCCAGACCAGTGACAGCCTGTTTGGTATGGAATACCCCTGGGCCGTGAGCATGGACAGCAATAAGTTTCACATCCTTGAACTCGTCGCCAGCATATTTGTCGACGTATTCCCAGACGGCCTTGGAGGTGATCTCACCAGCGTTCGGGCCGGAAGGGGCAATGAAGGGAATCTCGAACACTTCCGTCTTGACGAAGCGGCCCGGGGTGTAGCCCAGCACGGTCCAGGTGATGTCGGCCACGCCGTCCTTGGCCTGGTCGAACAGTTGCGCGGGCGAGCCGCCCATTTGCATGGCGTGGAACATCTGCACCTTGATCTTGCCGCCAGACTCTTTTTCGACCTTCTGCGCCCAAGGAATGATGGCCTTGGCCGGAATGGTGGCCTGCGGCGGGAGGAACTGGTGCAGACGCAGGGTGACCTGCTGCGCCATCGCGCTGCCTGCAAAGAGTGTTGCGCACACCAGACCGATGGCGCGGAACTTGAGCTTTTTCATGGGGAAGTCTCGGCGATCTCAACTCTGAAGTGCAACACCAGTGGTTGAGAATCAATGAATCGTAGCCGAATCTTTCTCGCTGATGGCCGTCATGATGCGCTTGAAAGCTTGGTAGGGACTGTCCCATCCCAGCGTCTGCCTGGGTCGGTTGTTCATCAAGTCGGCAATCGAGTCCAGCGCATCTTGGTCATGCACCGACAGATCGGTGCCCTTGGGCAGGAACTGGCGCAGCAATCCGTTGGTGTTCTCGCAACTGCCCTTTTGCCAAGGACTGTGCGGATCGCAAAAGTACACCTTCACGCCCGTGGCCTCACTGAGCGCCTTGTGCCGCGCCATCTCCCGACCCTGGTCGTAGGTGAGCGTTTTGCGCAGCGGCGCAGCCACCGCATTGAGCTTGGCCGAGAACGCCGCCAGCGCACTTTCTGCCGTGCTGCTCTGCATCTTGCACAGCAGCACAAGACGCGTTGTACGCTCCACCAGCACACCGACCGCAGACTGGTTGCCCGCACCCTTGATCAGATCGCCCTCCCAGTGCCCGGGCATCAGGCGGTCTTCGATCTCGGGCGGGCGCACATGGATGCTCACCATGTCAGGGATCTTCCCTCGTCGATCCTGGCCCGCAGAGCGGGGCCTGCGCGTGCTCTTGCCTTGGCGCAGCAAGGCGATGAGCTGGCGGCGCAGCTCCCCGCGTGGGTAGGCGTAGATGGTGTCGTAGATCGTCTCGTGCGAGACGTGCCAGGCGGGCTCATCGGGATGCATGCGCCTGAGTGTGCTGGCAATTTGCTGTGGCGACCAGCACCAGCTGAGCAGCGTGCAAACCGTCTGCCACAAAGCGCCATCGGCATGCAGCTTGGGCAAGGGTCGGGCATCGATGCGGCGCTTCAGATATGCGTGGTGGGCGCTGCTGCTGGCGTAGCCGCTATCGCTGCTGTTGCGCCGCAGTTCGCGACACAGGGTGCTGGGGCTGCGCCCCATCAGTCGCCCCATGGCCCGAAGGCTCCAGCCTTGCTGGTGCAGCGAGCTCAGCGTCATGCGCTCTTCAGCCTGCAGTTGTTTGTATCGTGTTCCCATCGGTGCAACTTACCTCATGTGAGGGTGTTGCACTTCAAAATTGAGATCGCCCTCCTTAAAGATATAAGTCAATAACGCAGAAAGCTTTCAGCAGATCAAAATTTCAACCTCATACCCGCTCGATGACGATTGCAATTCCCTGCCCCACGCCAATGCACATGGTGCACAGCGCGTAGCGGCCACCGGTGGTGTGCAACCGGTTGATAGCAGTGGTGGCCAGCCGCGCGCCCGAGGCCCCCAGCGGATGGCCCAGCGCAATGGCGCCGCCCCAGGCATTGACGCGCGGGTCATCGTCTTGCAAGCCCAGCAGGCGCAGCACCGCCAGGCCCTGCGCAGCAAAAGCTTCGTTGAGCTCGATCACGTCCATCTGGGCCAGCGTCAACCCGGTCTGGGCCAGCACCTTCTGCGTGGCCGGGGCCGGGCCAATGCCCATGATGCGTGGCGCCACCCCTGCAGTGGCCATACCCACAACGCGGGCCTTCGGCGTCAGGCCGTTCCTGGCAGCAGTGGCTTCGTCGGCCAGGATCAGTGCACAGGCGCCATCGTTCACGCCCGAGGCGTTACCGGCGGTCACCGTGCCGTCAGTGCGCACCACACCCTTGAGCTTGGCCAGCGCTTCCAGGCTGGTCTTGCGCGGGTGCTCGTCCGTATCCACCACGATGGCGTCGCCCTTCTTCTGCGGGATGGTGACGGCGCAGATCTCGCGCGCCAGGTGGCCTGCCTCGATGGCAGCCACCGCACGCAACTGGCTGTTGAGCGCCATCAGGTCCTGCGCTTCACGCTCGATGTTGAAGTCCACCGCCACGTTCTCGGCAGTCTCGGGCATGGAGTCCACGCCGTACTTGTCTTTCATCAGCTTGTTGATGAAGCGCCAGCCGATGGTGGTGTCATAGACCGCGTTCGCGCGGCTGAAGGCCGATTCGGCTTTGGGCATGACGAAGGGCGCACGGCTCATGCTCTCCACACCGCCTGCGATCATCAGGCCCGACTCACCGGCCTTGATGGCACGCGCCGCAGTGCCAATAGCGTCCAGCCCCGAGCCGCACAGGCGGTTGACGGTAGCGCCTGGCACCTCCAGCGGCAAGCCAGCGAGCAGGCTGCTCATGCGCGCAACGTTGCGGTTGTCTTCGCCCGCCTGGTTGGCACAGCCGTAGATCACATCGGTCACAGCAGCCCAATCGACGTTGGGGTTGCGGGCCATCAGTGCCCGCAGCGGTACGGCGCCAAGGTCGTCGGCCCGTACCGAAGACAAGGCACCACCGTAGCGGCCGAAGGGGGTGCGGATGGCGTCACAGATAAAAGCTTGATTCATGGCAGTCATGTCGTGTGTCTGTCAGGCCTGTACCGGCAGGCCAATGAGGTGTTCCAGCTCGGTGTGTTCAAGCCCTTCGACCTTGTCAATGAGCCTGAGGCCAGACGGTGTGCACTCCAGCGTCGCCAGATCGGCATAGATGCGCTTGACACAGCCGATACCGGTCAGCGGATAAGTACAGGACTGAACCACCTTGCTCTGCCCCTGTTTGGTCAGCAGGTCCATCATGACCCACGTCTCCTTGGCCCCCACGGCCAGGTCCATGGCGCCACCCACGGCGGGGATGGCACCGGCTTCGCCCGTGCTCCAGTTGGCCAGGTCACCGGTGGCCGACACCTGGAAAGCACCGAGCACGCTGATGTCCAGGTGGCCGCCGCGCATCATGGCAAAGCTGTCGGCGTGGTGAAAGTACGCGCCACCGGGCAGCAGGGTCACGGGCTGTTTGCCTGCGTTGATCAGGTCGTAGTCTTCATCGCCTGCGGCAGGCGCCGGGCCCATGCCCAGGATGCCGTTCTCGCTGTGCAGCACGACCTCCATGCCTTCGGGCAGGTAGTTGGCCACCAACGTGGGCTGGCCGATGCCGAGGTTCACATAGGCACCGTCGAATATGTCCTGCGCCACGCGCTGGGCCAGTTCCTGTTTGCTGCGTTTGGTGTAGTTGCTCATGGAAAAGACTCCTCTCAGGCTGCTCGCTTGAAGCCACCGGCCTGTGTGGCGACACGCTCGATCTTGACGATCCTGGACACGAAGATGCCCGGGGTGACGATGGCTTCGGGGTCGAGCTGGCCAAGCTCCAGGACCTCGTGCACGGTGGCAACGGTTCGCTTGGCGGCGGTGGCCATGACGGGGCCAAAGTTGCGCGCGGCCTTGCGGTAGGTCAGGTTGCCCCAGCGGTCACCCGTCTCGGCCTTGATGAGCGCCAAGTCTCCGTGAATAGGGTACTCCAGCACGTAGTCGCGGCCGTTGATGCGCCGGGTTTCCTTTGGCGTGCCGTCCGCGTTGAGCGCGAGTTCGGTGCCAAAGCCGGTTGGTGTGAAGAATGCACCCACACCTGCGCCTGCGGCGCGAAGACGTTCGGCCAGGTTGCCCTGGGGTACAAGCTCTAGTTCAATCTTTCCGCTGCGGTACAGCTCGTCAAACACCCAGGAGTCGGTCTGGCGTGGGAACGAGCAGATGATCTTGCGCACGCGCCCTGCCTTGAGCAGCGCCGCCAGCCCGCTGTCGCCATTGCCCGCGTTGTTGTTGACCACCGTGAGCTCGCGCGCGCCTTGCTCAATCAGGCCTTCGATGAGTTCGTTGGGGATGCCCGCCGTGCCAAAGCCGCCGATCAATACGGTTGAGCCATCGGCAACCCCAGTGAGCGCCTCGGCAATGGAAGGTGAGATTTTGTTGATCATGGGAGTCCATCTCTAGAAAAACAGGTGCACTTCCCCTTGGCGTTCGCGAACGAACACCCTGTAAGGGGGCGTGCCTAGGCCCTCGTGGGCCGAAGGCCGTCAGTCCGGCCGGATGCCTTCGTAAGCGCGTTGGAGCAGGTCGCGTATCTCGCCACGCTGTGCTGCTCCGAACGGGCGAGGGTTCCAGTACGGGTTGCTCACAGCAATCTCGGCTGCCCGGTCCAGGTCAGCCTCGTTCATGCCGATGTCCTTGAGTGCTACGGGAGCCCCGTTGGTGTGGGCCAGGTCAAAAAGGCCCGCTGCGGCACTGGCTCGGCCAGTTGCGCCCAAGGCGCGTTCGATGCGCCGCATTGCCTCGGGTGCGGCCGCTGCGTTGAATGCCATCGCCTGTGGCAGCACGACGGTGTGAACCTCCGCGTGCGGAAGGTTGAAGCTGCCTCCAAGGGTGTGACACAGCTTGTGGTGCAGCGCCATGCCCACGTTACCCAGCACCGAGCCGCAGAGCCAGGCGCCGTAAAGTGCATCGCCGCGTGCAGCCACGTCATCAGCGCGCTGGTGAATCACTGGGAGCGCCTGCGCAATGGCGCGGATACCTTCTTCGGCCATCAGATCCATCACCGGATTGCTGTCCTGGGCATACAGGCCTTCGGCTGCATGTGCAATAGCGTTCATGCCGCTGGTCACGCTCATGGCCACCGGTAGGGTCAGGGTCAGTTCAGGGTCGTAGATGACGGTGCGCGGCAGCACGCGTGGGTCTTTACCGGTCTTCTTGAGACCCGCCTCAGTGATGCCGTAGATCGGCGTCATTTCGCTGCCTGCGTAAGTAGTGGGAATGGCCAGAATGGGCAATCCTGAATCCAGGGCAATCGCCTTGCCAAGCCCAGTGGTGGAACCGCCACCAATTGCGATGGCACAGTCGGCACCAAGTCGGCGTGCCTCGTCCCGCGCTTCCCGGGCGGTTTCGATGGGGACATGCATCACCGCTCGCGGGAAGATTCCTGTAGCCCGGTTGCCCAGGCGATCGGCCACCATCTGAGCCTGCGCCGCCTGTTCCGGGGTGGACAGCACCAAGGCCCGCTTGGCACCCAACAGCTCGATCTCTCGCTCCAGGTGAGCCAGCGAACCTGGGCCGAACACCACACGCGAGGGTTGGCCGTTGTAAACAAAATCTTTCATGTCAATTCCTTTGCGCGCACATCGGATGGGACCACGGCGTAGTCCACTTGGTGGCGGGCGATGCGCATGTCGCCAATTTCTGCTTTTACCCTGAGATGTTCTGGATGGATGGCGTAGTCGTCGAGAGCGGATTGCGACTCGAACTCGCTGTAGAGAACTACATCGCAGGCGTAGTCCACGCCGCTGCTGTCCACGCCAATCTCCAAGTGCAGCAGTCCTGGGATGCGGCCCCGCAGGCTGAGGAAGCTCTGCGTCAGTCGTTCGACGTTGCGTTGTTTGGATAGGGGCGTGTCGCCTGCCAGCTTCCACATGACGATGTGCCTGATCACATTTCTTCCTTCATGTGGGAAATCCCGCCTTTTGGGGCCACAGGTTGACAAAGGCATGTACCGATGTGCTTGCAAAGATGCCCGCTTTCAGAAAAGGCTCTTGTGCCAACCAGTCTTGAGCTGTCTGTCGATCGGGGAAGTCAATCACCAGCAAACTGCCCAGCATGGTGCTGCCGTCATCTGTTACCAGCGGCCCTGCAAAGGCAATGTGTTCTTGCACTTTAGCCAAGTAGGTTTTGTGGACCGGGCGAATTTGCTGACGCAACTCGGCGGTCCCAGGCTTGTCCATCAGTGTGAAGGCATACAACATGGTGTCACCGGGTTCTCGTCGGGTTCAACACGAAGTCGTACTCCATTAGGTAGCTTCCATCCGTCTGCTGTACCCAGTCGCACACCAGCGACTGGCGAACGCCAAACACCGCATCGGAGTCGAGGTAGTCGCTGTGGTCGCGAAAGACATGAGTGATCAGCGTTTCGTAGCCGGGTGCTTTCACCATGAAGTGCAGATGCGCAGGGCGCCAGGGGTGGCGTCCCGTAGCTTCCAACATCTGACCCACAGGTCCGTCGTGGGGAATTGCGTACGGGACCGCCACGATGGAACGGAAGTGGTATTTGCCCTCTGCATCCGCTGTCACGATGCCGCGCGCCTGTGCATGACCAAGATCCGCGTGCTGTACGTCATACAGTCCGTCATCATCCGACTGCCAGACGTCCATGACGGCGCCGGGGATGGGCTGGCCGTCGATCCCTTTCACCGTGCCACGCACCGTGCAGGGCGTACCTTTGGCGCCGTTGGCAATGTCGTCACCCAGCTCGTAGTGGGGGGCGCCCTCCACATGGAAGGGGCCAAACACAGTGGCTTCGGTACAACCCGCAGGCTTGTCGTTGTTCATCGCGACGGTCAGCATTGACAAGCCGAGAACGTCTGACAGCAGTATGAACTCCTGGCGTTTGTCGTCTGTGATATGGCCACACCTTGTCAGGAAGTCAATGCCCTGGAACCATTCTTCCTCGGTCAGCTTCACGTCCCGGGCAAAGGCGTGCAGGTGCTGGACCAGGCTCGTCATGATTTCTTTGAGCCGAGCGTCAGGCGTTTTGGCGAAGCTGGCAATGACTGCCTGTGTGATGTTGTCTTGGTTGAGGTTGCGCATGGCTTGTTTGCAGTTGGCAGTGTTGAGTTGCGATGACCTGAACTCTATAATTTCAAAAAGATTTCTCAAATATCAAAATGGGAAATTACTTTTCCGAAAGATGGAAAAATGGATCGGTTCACAGAAATGGCGCTCTTTGTGGAGGTTGCCGATCGAGGCAGTCTCGGTGCGGCTGCAGAGGCCTTGGGACTGTCCAATCCAGCGGCCACTCGTTACTTGGCTTCGCTGGAAGAGCGCCTGCAGGTCCGTCTAGTCGAGCGCAACACGCGTCGGCTCTACCTGACCAGTGAGGGGCAGGATTTCTTGGAGCGGGCTCGTCACGTCCTAACTGAGTTGCGCGACGCAGAGGCGGCAATACATCAAACCACGCTGAACCCGTCGGGGGTGTTACGTGTGAGTGCTTCGCTGTCGTTCGCCATGCAACTCATCGCCCCGCGATTGCCGAAGTACCATCAGCGGTATTCACAAGTAAGAGTGCATGTTGAAACTGCGAACCGCTACTTGGACATCATTGACAACGGTATTGACGTAGCCATACGGACGCGTGAGTATGAGCCTGACAGCACCATAACCATTAGGCGTCTAGCTTCGACGCGCCGCATATTGGCGGCGTCTCCCGCTTATCTGGCCCAAAGGGGGCGTCCACAGTTCCCATCAGACCTGACTGACCACAATGTTCTTGTCTACTTGCACGCCAACCACCCCAACGAACTGAAGTTCAGTCGTGGAGGCGAAAGTCAGACGGTGAATGTCCAGGGGGTGTTGGAGTCCAACGACGGGCAGGTATTGCGTGCTGCTGCACTTAGTGGCTTGGGTATCCTCGTGCAACCTAGTTATATCGTCTATGAGGATATCGTCGCCGGACGCCTCGTACCCGTACTCGGTGACTGGGATCTGCCACGTTTGCAAATCAACATCGCATATCCCAGCCGAAAGCACCTGTCAGCGAAAGTCCGATCCTTCATTGACTTCATGGTGGATGAGTTCGCGACCCACGAGTACGAAAGAAAGTGGACTGGTCTTATGTGATTCGATGTATTCCCAGGGCAAGGGACAGAACCTGCTGGCCATCTTCATCGGAGGCCCCTCGCCAGGCGACGATCTGATCAGGGCGTATCAATACCAGTGGTGATTCGTATAGCTCCAGTAACTGCTGGGCGGGCAAACGGACCACCTTCAGGTCGATGCCCATAGACTGGGCCGCGTTCTTGAAGCCATCGGTTGCCGGGTCGGTTGCACCGAGGGCGAGCAATGTCCACTCGGTGTGGAATGTGTCGTACAGGGAACGGCCATCTTCCAGCCATGCATGGGGCGGGCGCCCCCCAGGACTGGCGGTGGGCACGTAGTCATTGGGTTCGTCGGGAGGTAGGTCCACACCGTCCTGCGCGATGATGGGCGAGTCGCCGTAGCGACCTCCAAAAGTCACGCCGGGGATGTTGAATTCAAGCCGGGCATGGCGGTTGAGGTACTCGGGGTCTCCTCGTTTTCAGTGCAATAAGTGACGGTACGAAAAGCTAGCACTGGCGCGGAGGTGGTGTTGGTAGATCGTTGATTTCATTGACTTTCCTGTTCACTTTCAAATCTGCGATTCGTGGCGTCAAACCGTGGTCGGTTTCATCCATTGGTGCCAGTTATCGATGCATTTGGCCGCGAAGGCAGGATTTGGTCAGCATAGCGGTCAACCGGGAAGCGAAACACACCCCGCAAGTTGATGCTCTCCAGCCTGGTGGGCGCAATCTTCCCGATCAGTTCCGGTGGAATGACCTGGCGGCGGTTCGACCAGCGATCCAGGACCGCCTGCATCTGTGAGGTATTCCACGCCATCACGATGTTGGCCATCAGGCTCAACGCATCGGCCACAGCCTGCATTTCATCGACACGTTTGGCCTGCGCCGGGCTGATCCGGCCGGTATAAATGGCGCGCTTGAGGGCGTTAACAGCCTCGCCCCGATTGAGCACCCGGCGCAACTCGTTCCTGAAAGCGTCCTTGACAAAGTAGTCAGCCAAAAACGCCGTACGCAGCAACCGCCCCAATTGCACGCCAGCCTCATAGATTGGATCGCCCTGGGCGGCAGAACCGAACCGCGCAAGAGCTGCCACCGCACTGGCATGTCCGCTCATGACCGAGGCTGCCAGGTGCACCAGACTATCCCAATGCTTTTCGATCAAAGCGACGTCGACATTGGCTTCGCACACCGCAGCGATTTCTGCGGGCACTTTGGTGCCGCGTGGCACAAAGAGGTGGCGCTGTTTGAGTTCCTTCAACCGCGGGCAAAGATCAAAACCAAGCAAACGGGCATGTGACATGGCAAAGTCGGTGTAGCCATGGGTATCCACAGCAAGCTGGCTGGTCTCCAGCTTTTCTTGGCGGATGACACCTTCAATGGCCACGCCCGCCTGGCGCTCATTGAGCACAAAGGGCTGCGCATGGAAGATGCCCCACCGGTCTTTTACATGGGAGTAGATTCCAATGGAAGGTGTGTTGCGCCGAGGATCAAGCCGGGCTTGCCACACCCGTTTGGTGGTCTCCATGCTCATCATGTCAGAAGATGCCAAATCGGACCGCCCCCAGGTGGCGGCAATCGGGTGTCGCTGCATGAATTCCAGCACAGCCTGGCAGGCCTGGCTCAGACGCCGTTCGTCCCGCGCCCAGCGCATGGCCTGGCGAATGCTGGTGGCAGACAATTGCGGAATCATGCGCGCGCATTCGACCGCAGTCAGACTGGTGCCGTGGGCCATGATGCCGGCATAGACCATCAGCAGCTCGTCGGTAGAGCGCGGCTCACGTCCGAGCATGATCCAGCTAAAGCGCACCTGGGCGTCAACGGCCAGAATCACTTCCGGCAATTGAACCTCACCGATGCGGTGATCCAAAGCCGCGCGCAGCTTGGTCACTTCTGGGTCTTCGTCCTCTGCGGGCAATGGCGACAAATGGAGTTCATCATCCACGCGCAGTACGCCACTGCGGGCTGCAGCGGCCACCGCATCGACACCGGCAGTTACTCTGGCCAGCAAAGGCTTCAAGAAAGTGGCAGCCTTGCTGGGTAACGATAGACGGGCATAGTGTTTCTTGGACTCTGCCTGCCAACGCTCGTCCGTGAAGAACAAGCGCGCACGACCCCGAAAGCTCAGGCTGTGCTCAATCCAGACCGAGCCATTGCGCACCGCGCGGCGCAGGGCAAACAGGGTGGCCACCTCCAACGCCTGAAACGCCCGTTCCCGGTCTGGGCTGGAGATCGAAACCTGCCAGATCATTCCCAGACTTGGTGCCACCACTTCAACTGGCAGCTTTCTGGATCCTTTGAGATATAAAGCTTGCAGCTTGGCAAGGTACTCGATGGCAGGATGCTCGCCGGTGGCCTGCCAGGGCAGCTTTGCAATGGCGACGAGCAACGACCGCACGGGGCGAATTCCATCAATCAATCCCTCGCGGACCAGGGAGGCCCTGCTCGGTGGTTTGCGTTTCTGGGTTTCGGTGATCAAGGCTTCAAGACGGGCACGCAACTCAGCATCTGGCACCGCACCTTGCGCGCTCAAGGCAACAAGTTCGCCGAGCAGCGTTTTGTACATTGCGGCCCAATTGACGGTAGCGGGGACATCGGCGGCAGCCTGACGCCACAGATCGGCGATCCGGCGCTGCACCATAAGGATCAACTGGTCTGTGGTGGTGAACAGGCAATACCGAAGAAAGCATGCGACCTCCACGGTGCGCGCTGGCTCTTTGATCTTGGCTCCGGCTGAGGGCGGCCTGGAGACAAGTCGGCGCGCGTAGCGGCGCAAGATGAGATCGGGGATGTCTGCCAGGTGCTTATGAACGTCCAGCGTGTAAAGCAGGTCGATGCGCTCCAGTACCTCGCTGATTTGGCGGGTTGAGTGTTTCGCCGGTGCAGCCCATAGCCAACTCTGCTGGGTTTGTCCATCTGGGCGCAGCTCTGAAACTGAGGCTCGCCAGCGATCAAGTGTTGCTGGATCAACGCTGGCGGCGATGGCGGTGCCTGTTTCAACTTCAAGCTGGGCAAGTGCCGCCGCAATCAGTGTCCGAATTGCCCGCTCGTGCACGATCACCAGCTTGTTCTTGTACAGCCATTGACGCGCCCGCACGAGTAGCTGATCGCGGTCGGCGCAGCGCGCCACTTCGTCGCGCAGTTCACGTACCAGTGAGCGGCGCTGGTGCTCGCTCATCCACTGGAATCCAAGGACCGTGCAGGCTACTTGTTGGTGATCGAATAGCGTGCGCCCGCGTTCATACATGGCTCTCAGCGAGGCGACTTCTGGTGCTGCAATGCCAAGCTCGTTGCCAAGGTGGCGCCACAAGGCTACTGGAATTACCCGAAAGGCACCGAGCAAACGCCCACTCATGCGCAGGAAACCAATATGGAGCGCCAGACCAAGCTTGTGGGAATCACCTCGGCGTGCATTGATTGCGTCGCGCTCGGCACCATCGAAGGTGAAAAATGCCTTCATCTCGAAGTCGCTGATATCGCGGGGGAGCCCACGCATCCCCAAAAACGTTGTGTGCCAACCCTGCATCGTGAACCTCAAAAGTGGGAGGCCACCATACCCGTTTACAAAGCGAACAGGAAAGTCAATGAAATCAACGGTCTACCCAGACCACCCCCGCGCCAGTGCTAGCTTTGCGTACCGTCACTTATTGCACTGAAAACGAGGAGACCCCGTCAGCCAGGTGCTGGAGGCGCGGTTGACGACTCGCGGGGTGGAGCTGCTGCATCGCGGCCAGCGGGTGGCAGCGCACGCCCGCAGCGCCCACCAGGGCGGCTTCACCACGGTGGTGGAGCACCTGCCGGCGGCGCATCGGGCGCACCTGCAGTGGACACCCGAGCGCTTGGTGCACTGGGGCCAGAGCATCGGCGTGGCCACCGGCCGCACGGTGCAGCGGCTGCTGGAGGAGCAGCGCCATCCCGAGCACGGCTACCGGGCTTGCCTGGGGCTGCTGTCGCTGGTGCGCAAGTACGGCAAGCCGCGGCTGGAGGCGGCCTGCCTGGTGGCCCTGGAGCTGGGCACGGCGCGCTACAGCCACGTGCGCGACATCCTGGCCAACGGCCGCGACCGGGTCCATGCGGCTGACACGCCGCAATGGACCAGCCCGCAGCATGCCCATGTGCGCGGCCCCGGCTACTACCAATGAACCGAGACCAGCAGGGAACACCGATGATGATGAACACCACCCTGGAGCAGCTGCGCGGATTGCGGCTGCACGGCATGGCCAGCGGGCTGCAAGAGCAGATGGCCGCCGGCGGCGGTACGCACTCCCTGAGCTTCGAGGAGCGCCTCGCGCTACTGGTCGAACGCGAGCTGCACCAGCGCGACGACAAGAGGCGCGAGCGGCTGCTGAAGGAGGCGCGCCTGAAGTACCCGCAAGCCGCCATCGAAGATCTGGACGGCCGCCCAGGGCGCGGCGTCGACCGCCGTGCGGTCATGAGCCTGGCGCTGGGCGACTGGATCGACTCCGGTCACAGCGTCCTGATCACAGGGCCGACCGACGCCGGCAAGTCCTGGCTGGCTTGCGCCCTGGCGCAGTACGCCTGCCGGCGCGGTCACAGCGCCGTCTACCAGCGCGTGCCGCGCCTGGGCGAGGAGCTACGCATCCGGCACGGCAACGGCACCTTCGGCAAGTGGCTGCTGCAGGTGGCCAAGACCGACGTGCTGCTGCTGGACAACTGGGGCATGGCGGCGCTGGACTCGCGAACGCGGGCCGACTTGCTGGAGATCATCGACGACCGGGCGGCCAGCCGGGCCACCATCATCACCAGCCAACTTCCTATCGAACATTGGCATGCCTGGGTCGGCGACGCCGGGGTCTCCTCGTTTTCAGTGCAATAAGTGACGGTACGAAAAGCTAGCACTGGCGCGGAGGTGGTGTTGGTAGATCGTTGTTTTCCTTGATCAAGCGCCAGTCGCAGGGTGCAGCGGATCAGCCCCGACGAAAACCGACACTGGCACTTCGGGCCACTCACGGCGAATCGCTTCGAAGTTGCCCTCATTCCAGCAACGCAGGAACGCCAATCCTTCATCCGTCTCCAGCGCAAATTGGATTGCCGCTACTGCAGCGTTTTGTGTTTGCATGTTGTTTCTTTCAAGCAAGGCGGCATGAGCCGTCAAGCGACTTGTTGATCACGCCAACGCGCAAGAGCGACTCAACTGTCGCCGGATGCACCGACCTGGTTGTGATGGCGTCCCGCAGTCGGAACAAGCCGGTGTCCACGTGGTGCCGCAACTCGGCACCGTCCTTCAACTTTCTGACGAGCCGTTCCTGTGGTTCGCTGAGCTTCATGCCGTCGGTTTCCTCTCATTTGAAGAGCTTGCTCGCGACACCTTTGACGGCGCCCGTCGCGGCCCCCTTCAATGTCTCAGCAAGCACGCCTGATGTTGCCGCCTTCACCGAGTCAGCGACATCGGCTACCGTCTTCTTCGCCCTATCAAGAGCGCCTGGATTCAGCATCGAAGGGGTACATTCTTTGCGTGCTCTCGCCAGGAGGGCCAGGGCCCCTTCGCTGCTCGCCTGAACGGCGTAGGAGGCCTTCTCGTCGGCAAGCCTCCTTGCTTCCATGCGGGCGCTTTCGCGCTTCGCCCATTCAACGGCATTACCTGCTGAAATGAACCCGTCTGCCTCCAGGCACCCGACTAGAAATGCTAATCCTTCTGGACTTGCGTCTGGAGCAGCAGCAACCTGCTCAAGCCAGCGGTCAGGCATCGGACGCTTCGATTTTTCGCTCGACTCCTTCACTCCCGTCACTACTTCATAGCCAATCCAGGCAACGGCAACGGCGGCAGCCAGTGGAATGCTGGCCATCGCCACCCCAGGTACCACACCAAATCCCATGACGGCTTCGCGGAGGCCTGCACCAGGCGCGGCTGTGGGGACGGCAGAATGGGCCTTGTTCATGAGGTTTTGTATCGCCTTGGTATCCATCATCTTTCCTTCACTTGATGGGCAGTTAAATCAGGGGGCATGCTTGAGATCAACCGCTCGCTTGCACTGTTCCAACTCACGGGGGGAGATAGCAGGCACACACTGCTTGACTCTGCTCAGGATATCTCGACCGTTAACAACTCGCGTTGACTTCAGCAGATCAGCCAAGGCCACTACTTGTGACCAAACATCAACCTTCCGCAGGTGCATCAACGCAAACGAGATGTAATCTTCAAAGACATCCCCCTGTTTCAATGCTGCGAGATGAATACGGGCTTCTGATTGGTCGCCGAAATGACCCAGCAAAATCTCGTCCTCGTCCCTGTCAGGAAAGCTTGACCAATGCAAGTAGTCAGCGACCATCCCAGATGCCAGCGTCAAGACGGCCCCAACTCTGGCAGTATCCGACATGAGTGAAGGCATCTGCCAAGCTGTGTATCCATAGCCGTCAACTGATGCGTGACAGGAAATCTCTGTTACCAAGAATCCGACCGACATTGCCATGACTGCATGGCCCGCCTCGTGATACGCGGTAATTTCAATTTGCTCCCTCTGCATCGATTTCCTTCGTGATCTTCAGTCCACGACTAGCAGGCCGTTGAAAAATCCCCTGCGAGCGTCCGCGTCGGCCGCTACGATCTGAAGCCATCCCGGAACAACTGCGACAAGAAAGATGAGAGGCAACCAAGACTTCCAGGGGGCGATGTTTAGCTACATCAGCCTTGAAGAAAGAGTGCCAGCGGCACACCCGCTGCGCAAGTTGCGCGCCGTGGTGGATGCGCTGCTGTCGAGCATGAACAGCGAGTTCGAAGCGGTGTACGCCCGCCGTGGCCGCCCCTCGGTGCCGCCGGAGATGCTGCTCAAGGCCTTGCTGCTGCAAATCCTGTTCTCCATCCGCAGCGAACGCCAGCTGGTCGAGGCGGTCAACTACAACCTGCTGTACCGCTGGTTCGTGGGCCTGAACATTGAAGACAAGGTCTGGGACCACTCCACCTTCAGCGCCAACCGCGAACGCCTCTTCAACGAAGACCTGGCGCGCGCCTTCTTCGAGCGCGTCAAGCTCAGCGCCCAGTGGGGCCGGCTTGCCAGCGACGAACACTTCAGCGTGGACGGCACGCTGATTGAGGCCTGGGCCTCGCACAAGAGTTTCAAACGCAAAGACGACGACAGCGGCACGCCACCCGGACGCAACCCCGAGGTGAACTTCAAAGGGCAGGAGCGCTGCAACGACACCCACGCCAGCACCACCGATGCCGATGCCCGGCTGTTCAAGAAGAGCGCGGGCGACAAATCTCGCCTGTGCCACATGGGGCACATCCTCATGGAGAACCGCAACGGGCTGATCGTGGATGTGGAGATCACACATGCCAGTGGCACCGCCGAGCGCGAGGCGGCGCTGGCGATGCTCAAACGCCGGGGAAACAAGAACAAGCGGGCCACGGTCGGGGCCGACAAAGGTTACGACAGCCAGGCCTTCATCAAGGGCTGCCGAAAGCTCAAAGTCACGCCACACGTGGCGGCCAAGGACAAGCACTCGGCGGTCGATGGCCGCATCCGGCGCCACGAGGGCTACAAGACCAGCCTCAAAGTGCGCAAGCGCATCGAGGAGGCCTTTGGCTGGATCAAGACAGTGGGTGGTCTGGCCAAGACCAAATTGATCGGTCAGGCCAAGCTCGCGGGCCAGGCGCTGCTGTGCTTTGCCACCTACAACCTGGTGCGCATGGGCAGTCTGGGCGGCTGGTGGGACGCGCATCATGCGTGAACCATGGGATACGTGCGCCCGGAACGGGCAAAACGGCCTGCAAACAGGCCGAAATGGCCGCTCCAATCGCTGCGCAGGCCAGTTTGGGCGATCCGTTTCTTCGAAATCCACGACCCTGGCGCGTTCGATGAGCATTTTTTCAACGGCCTGCTAGATCGTGATGGCCATGATGACGTAGCCAATCCTCGAACTCAAGTTCTGTGATTGCATCTGCCCAACGGGTTTTCTCGTAATCGCGGCGGGCAGATCGGAGGTGCATTTGTGCTGCCCGTGCAATCTCGTGAATCGCAGACGGATCGGTCAGGTTCGGCATCTCGTACCGTGTCGATTCGATCAAGCTCTGAACCTCTTGCGATTTGGCAATCGCTGCACTCAGTGCCTCAAGTGCAAAGCACTTCTTTTCCTCAAAGTAGCTCTTCTCCATTCGTCCATTCATTGATCTTCCTTCGTTAAGCCTCGTTGAGTCGTTCGGCGTCATCCATGCCGTCACTCTCCCCCTTGTAAGGGTTTTCTACCCGCAAGGCCCTGCCGGCTTCGTTCAACACCAACCACCAGAAGACCGCGCAGTTCGGCCAAGCGTCACAGTCTGAATCCACGCCCTTATCCACGTCCGCAACAACACCGAAGCCAGATAGATATCCGTCGATCCACTCTTGCGGCGGCAGCACTGGCGACGTGCTTGGAATTGGCCGGCCCCAACGCGAGAGCGCAGCCTCTCTGGATGGGAAATTGGCGACAAGGTGCATGCTTTCCTTCTAATCTTTAAGCAATCAAAGTCATGCCGGCGTGCTTGGATGCTTTGATATCAAACGTCATCGTCTCGGCACAGCCTGCCCCAGAAGCCGAGCGCTCAATCAGACAGTCGGCAAAATCTGCACCGCCCTCTCCAAACACTCGCAGAGCACGCATCACCTGATCGGCACGCTCCACCAGCAACTGTTTGGTTCGCAACATCACCTCCAACGCTTGCGCTACCTGCTGTCCAGTTAGCTCGTAGCAAGATGTCAGCACCCAATACAGCTCAACAACTGAGACCATGGTGATGTAGCCCGGTCTGTCGGCATCCAAAGACTCAATCAGCTTGGTCGCCTTTGCCGACTGTTTTGGATCGTCCTGCATGATGTAGCGCACAAGGACGTTCGTATCGAGGCCGATCATCGGGCAGCAGCTCCGCGCTGCGCAATGGCCGCATTCATGGATTCAATGGTCACGGCCTTCTTTGCCACTCCAAACATCCCCTTGAGCGCAGTAACCTCGCTGGTAGCGGCAACGAATTCGTAACGACCTGGCGCGATCTGCACAAATTCCACGCGGTCGCCCGCATCAACCTTGAGTTCATGGCGTACTTCGGCAGGAATGGTGATCTGGCCCTTGGAGGTGAGAGTGGCAGTAGACATGATTTTGAATCCTTTGCCTTACTATAAGGTAAGGCGGCCTGATTCGTCAAGTGCGCCTCTTCCAAATGAGCTTTGCTATAGCGCATTTGCAAACATATCCTCCAGCGTGACCGGGTCCACATCCACGTAGCGCTGCGAGCAATCGATGCTGGAGTGCCCCAGAAGCTGCGCCACGGTGTCCATATCGCCCGTGGTGGACAGCACCTTGCTCGCAAAGGTGCGCCGCCCAGAATGACTGGAACCGCCCTTGATGCCCGCACGCTGGTACAACTTCGTCACATGGGCCTGAAGGCTGTCGCAGGCCTTGTAGTCGCGTCGCTCTCCTGTCTCCAGAACCCGCCGCTTGGTGTTCTGCGACATGCCATCGCCCCGGCTGCTGTAGATCAGTGTTGATTCATCAGCACAACTGAGCCAGTGATCACGTTGAATATTGAGCCACTGGGTTGATGGATTCTTTGACTATTCGGTTGTGGATAAGTCTATCGGGTCTGCTGTTTTTCGATCTCCTTTCTGGCTCTTTGGGCGTTGCTTTGGGGGAGCCGCGCCAGCGGCACTGGAGTGCTTGAATCGCCAGCTCTCGTTGCCCGTCTCGACGATGTGGCAATGGTGCGTGAGCCGGTCAAGCAAGGCCGTGGTCATCTTGGCGTCTCCAAAGACGCTGCTCCACTCCGAGAAGGTGAGGTTGGTGGTGATCACCACGCTCGTTCGCTCATAGAGTTTGGAGAGCAGGTGGAACAGCATCGCGCCGCCCGACTGCGTGAATGGCAGGTAGCCCAGTTCATCCAGGATCACCAGATCGACGTACATCAGGCGGTGCGCCATTTGCCCGGCCTTGTTCTGCGCCTTCTCCAGCTCCAGGGCGTTGACCAGCTCCACCGTTGAGAAGAAGCGCACCCGCTTGCCATGCATGCGAATGGCCTCGATCCCCAGGCTCGTGGCCAGGTGGGTTTTACCCGTGCCGGGGCCACCAACCAGCACCACGTTGTGCGCCGACTCCACGAAGCGAAGGGTGTGCAACTGGCGCACCAGTGCTTCGTCGAGCTGCGCGTGGGCGAAGTCAAAGCCGGCGAGGTCACGGTGCGAAGGGAAGCGCGCCACGCGCATCTGGTAAGCCATGGAACGCACCTCACGCTGAGCGGTCTCGGCCTTGATGAGCTGGTGCAGCACGGCCTCATGATCCAGCGACTTCATGCGGGCGGTGCCCAGTACCTCCGGCCAGGCACTGGCCATGCCGTGCAGGCCCAGCGCTTTGAGGGCATCAATGACGTCATGCATGGTCGGACTCCGGTGATGCCTCATGAGGCTGGACGTTGCGCAGTGCGTCGTAGCGCTGCAGGTTGGCCAGTGGCGGCGTGTTGAGCTTGAGCATCGTGGCCACCGGTGGCTCGGGCACGCGCTGCTCCTTCAGACGCGAGAGCACGTTGAGCACGTGCTCGGCACTCACCCGCCCGGACTGCAGCGCCAGCTCTACCGCCACCACCACGGCCTCCAGTCCATGCAGGCTCACCCCCATGAGCACCTGCGCCATCACCCTGTCGCCACCGCTGTGGCGCAGCAACTGGCGCTGCATTTCCTGCAGTGGCTCGGGCATGGTCTTGAAGGGCGCGCCGTTGCGCAGCGCGCCGGGCTTTCGCTCGATGAGCGCGATGTAATGCATCCAGTCGTAGAGCGTCTGATCACGTTCGAAGCTGCGCGCCAGGCGCACCTGTCGCCCATCGGGCCCGACCACCAGCAGGCCATCCGCGTAGGCCCGCAGACTGACCACCGCATGAATCCATTCACACGGCACGCTGTAGCGGTTGCGCTGGAAGTGGATCAGTGCGGTCGCAGAGACCCGTACCGGCTGCTCCACGTAGCCATCAAACGCACGGGGGTTGGGCATGAGACGAGCACGTTCGTCCTGCCAGACATCGGCCACCGTGAGCTGAGTCCATTCCGGGTGACTCATCTCAGCCCAGGCCTTCACGCAGGCCTGCTGCAACCAGTCGTTGAGTTCACCAAGCGTCCCCCAGCGCCGCTCGCTGGCCTCACGCCAGATGTCCTTGCGCCGATCCTGAACGTTCTTCTCCACGACCCCCTTCTCCCAGCCGGCGGCCCGGTTGCAGAACTCCGGCTCGAACAGGTAGTGCCCGGTCATCGCCTCGAAGCGTGCATTGACGCTGCGCTGTTTGCCATGGCCGACCTTGTCCACAGCGGTCTTCATGTTGTCGTAGATGCCCCGCCGGGGCACGCCACCGAAGAGGGCGAACGCCCGTGCGTGCGCATCGAACAGCATCTCGTGCGCTTGGCTGTAGTACGCCACCAGGCAGAAGGCGCGACTGGCCGCCAGCTTGGTGTGTGCCACTTCCAGGCGGCGGCGCAGCCCGCCGATGAACAGGTACTCGCAGCTCCAGTCGAACTGGAACGCCTCGCCCAACTCGAAGCTCAGCGGCACGAACCCCGCACCACGCGCAGCGTTGCCTTGCTCTTGCTGCCAGCGCTGGGCAAAGGCGTAGACCGGCCCTCGGCTGCCGCTGTAGCCCTGCGCGCGCAGCGCCTCAAACATGGCCTTGATCCCGCGTCGATCGCGTTTGCTGCGATGGCTATCGGCCTTGAGCCATTGGCTCAACTGCTCCTTGTACGGATCCAGGATGCTGGGGCCCGACACCCGCTGCGGGTATCGGGGTTCGGCCATCTGCCCGTCTTTGAGCCACTTGGTGGCTGTGTTGCGCGAGATGCCCAGGCGCCGGCTGGCCTCGCGCACCGACACGTCCTGCCTCAGCACGAGGCGGCGTAACTTGCTCAATGTGCTCACGTTGATCACTCCTGCTCCCCCGTGCTGAAAAATTCAGCAGGATAGAGCGGCAACGTGGCTCAAATTTCAACGTGAATGCGTCCCGAAATGGCCCAGCTTTGGAAATGAATCAACAGGCGATCTCAACTCTGAAGTGCAACACCAGTGGTTGAGAATCAATGAATCGTAGCCGAATCTTTCTCGCTGATGGCCGTCATGATGCGCTTGAAAGCTTGGTAGGGACTGTCCCATCCCAGCGTCTGCCTGGGTCGGTTGTTCATCAAGTCGGCAATCGAGTCCAGCGCATCTTGGTCATGCACCGACAGATCGGTGCCCTTGGGCAGGAACTGGCGCAGCAATCCGTTGGTGTTCTCGCAACTGCCCTTTTGCCAAGGACTGTGCGGATCGCAAAAGTACACCTTCACGCCCGTGGCCTCACTGAGCGCCTTGTGCCGCGCCATCTCCCGACCCTGGTCGTAGGTGAGCGTTTTGCGCAGCGGCGCAGCCACCGCATTGAGCTTGGCCGAGAACGCCGCCAGCGCACTTTCTGCCGTGCTGCTCTGCATCTTGCACAGCAGCACAAGACGCGTTGTACGCTCCACCAGCACACCGACCGCAGACTGGTTGCCCGCACCCTTGATCAGATCGCCCTCCCAGTGCCCGGGCATCAGGCGGTCTTCGATCTCGGGCGGGCGCACATGGATGCTCACCATGTCAGGGATCTTCCCTCGTCGATCCTGGCCCGCAGAGCGGGGCCTGCGCGTGCTCTTGCCTTGGCGCAGCAAGGCGATGAGCTGGCGGCGCAGCTCCCCGCGTGGGTAGGCGTAGATGGTGTCGTAGATCGTCTCGTGCGAGACGTGCCAGGCGGGCTCATCGGGATGCATGCGCCTGAGTGTGCTGGCAATTTGCTGTGGCGACCAGCACCAGCTGAGCAGCGTGCAAACCGTCTGCCACAAAGCGCCATCGGCATGCAGCTTGGGCAAGGGTCGGGCATCGATGCGGCGCTTCAGATATGCGTGGTGGGCGCTGCTGCTGGCGTAGCCGCTATCGCTGCTGTTGCGCCGCAGTTCGCGACACAGGGTGCTGGGGCTGCGCCCCATCAGTCGCCCCATGGCCCGAAGGCTCCAGCCTTGCTGGTGCAGCGAGCTCAGCGTCATGCGCTCTTCAGCCTGCAGTTGTTTGTATCGTGTTCCCATCGGTGCAACTTACCTCATGTGAGGGTGTTGCACTTCAAAATTGAGATCGCCACACTTCGCAAGCAGCGTCTGGATATTTTTATCGGAGTAAGGACGCCCGCCGACATTTTCGCGACCGCGTCCCTCCAAGAGCTCATTGAGGCGGCTGGAGGGGCGGTGCGAGTTACCTGGGCCATTTCGGAAGCGGGCGAGTTCGCGGATTGGAAAGGCGAACGCGGCTATGTACATGAGGTGGTCGCCCGCAGTGCGGGAGACCTTTCTGCGCGCCAGGTCTATATGGGGGGGCCGCCCGCCATGATTGATGCCATGGTACGTTTGCTGCTCAAGTCACGGGTTAAGCGATCCCAGATTCGCTTCGACAAATTCGCTTAATCCTCACGGATCAGATGATGGGACAAGCATATGGAACAGGACAGCAAGGGCCAGGCAAAGGGCGCCCTCATGAAGTCGCTTGACAATGCATTGACGCTTCTTGAGCAATTTACCCCCGAGGCGCCGGCATTCGGGATCACGGAGCTCGCGACAAGGCTCGGCCTCAACAAAGCGACCGTTTTCAATATGCTCAAGACACTTGAAGCACACAGCCTGGTCGAGCAGCTTTCCGACACCAAGAAATATACCCTTGGTCACGGCATCATCGTGCTTGCGGGCACCAAACTGGCCCAAAGCGAGCTGTCCCATGTGGCAAGACCTCATCTGGCCCGGCTTTCCCATGAGACAAACGAAACAACCCATTTGGCGATCCTCCATCGCAACGAACTGCTCTACCTCGAAAAGATCGAGAGCAGCCAGCCGGTGCGCGTGGCGGCGCGCATAGGAGGAAGGGCGCCGCTGCATTGCACGGCAAACGGAAAGGTCCTGCTCGCCTTTCAGCCTAATGAAGTGATCGAAGAAGCGCTGCGCGCGCCCCGAGCCCGATACACGGAAAATACGATCGTCGACCCGGCCGTGCTTCGCAGTCAGCTTGCCGAGATCCGACAAGCCGGCTACTGCATCGAACGGGAAGAATTCATTGCCGACATCCGGGGCATCGCGGCGCCGGTCTTCGACTTCAACGGCACGGTTATTGCGGCAATTGCCGTCGTCGGACCGTCCGCACGGATTACAGAAGGGCAGATCGAAGCGCTTGTGCCACTCACCTTGCGAACAGCAGAATCGATTTCCCGTAGCCTTGGCCATAAACCGTATAAAGACGCTTGAAAGCGGATCTCGGACAGGACCTGCGTCACCGGCAGAGTCAGACCACGCGATTGATGGCGGCGACTTGCATCAGTCCCGTTTCGCTGGAGATGCCGGGGATTGCGCCGGCAGCCGCGCGTGAGTGTCGTGACTACCGGCATTCTGTTTATTTCATTAAGGCTTTAGCTTCTTCGAGCAGTTTTTTCCCGTCATAGCCTTTAGCAGTCACGTCCTTCACCCATTCGGCCACGACACCTTCAGAAGCCGCTTGCCAGCGTTGAACTTCCGCAGCCGGCACTGTGTAGAAGATATTCTTGCGATCCGCGGCGATCTTGCGTCCGGGCAGCCCGGACTCGGCGAACACCCTTCCTACCCAAGCCGACGCCTCGGGGGTAAATTGCTCAAGAAGCGTCAATGCATTGTCAAGCGACTTCATGAGGGCGCCCTTTGCCTGGCCCTTGCTGTCCTGTTCCATATGCTTGTCCCATCATCTGATCCGTGAGGATTAAGCGAATTTGTCGAAGCGAATCTGGGATCGCTTAACCCGTGACTTGAGCAGCAAACGTACCATGGCATCAATCATGGCGGGCGGCCCCCCCATATAGACCTGGCGCGCAGAAAGGTCTCCCGCACTGCGGGCGACCACCTCATGTACATAGCCGCGTTCGCCTTTCCAATCCGCGAACTCGCCCGCTTCCGAAATGGCCCAGGTAACTCGCACCGCCCCTCCAGCCGCCTCAATGAGCTCTTGGAGGGACGCGGTCGCGAAAATGTCGGCGGGCGTCCTTACTCCGATAAAAATATCCAGACGCTGCTTGCGAAGCAGGCCGCGGGATAGCGCATCGCGCGCAATCGACAGGATAGGCGCGAGGCCGGTACCGCCGGCGACGCAGAGTATATCGCGCTGTGCGGTCGCATCGATGAATGCGTGACCCACCGGCACCACCAGGCGCAAGGGGATGTCGCGCGCCCCGAGCAGAATTGGCGATGACACGCCACCCGGGACGCGGCGGATATAGAACTCGAGAGTGGAGGTCAGCGTATTGCCGGTGTTTGCCATCGAGTAGGCGCGATATCCTGTGACGCCGGGCACTTCAAACAATGCGTATTGGCCGGCGAGGAAAGTAATCGGCTCGTCGAGTTGAACCATCACGCGTGCGATATCGCTCGTCTCAGTTTCCGCGCTTGCCCGGCCCTTCACGATGCGGACCGGGGGTAGACTCGCGTCCCGCGATTTACATAACGCGTCCGGCAATCTACAGTCACTCTGTGGTAATGCCTGGCACAGGAGCACATGGCCCTCTTGGCGCTTTGTCTCGGGCAGCCCGGGCGCATCCGGCCAGCGGACGACGACAGCACCTTCAATGATCTGGGTACGGCATGAGCCACAAGTTCCTGTCGCGCATTCATACGGAAGCGCATAGCCTGCCCGCAGGCCTGAAATCAGGAGCGGTTCGTCCGTTGCAGCGTCGAAGCCGTTGGCGGCGTCAAAATGGATTCGATGAGGCATGGTCATTAGTCGAGAGTCCGGCAGTTGGTGATGAGGATTCCACTAGTGCGGAAAGAAATGGGCGATATCCGCCTTTATTGCCTGGTCTTGCTGGTTCTATCCGGCAAGACCAGGCAATTACTCGGCCGCTTCCGGGAGTTCGACGAACACCTCGTCGCCGATGACGCTCACAGGATACTGTTGCAGTTTTGCGTCCTCGGGTTCAATCCCGGCGCCCGTCTGTGCGTCGAACTGCCAAAGATGTTCTGTACAAGGGCGATCTCAACTCTGAAGTGCAACACCAGTGGTTGAGAATCAATGAATCGTAGCCGAATCTTTCTCGCTGATGGCCGTCATGATGCGCTTGAAAGCTTGGTAGGGACTGTCCCATCCCAGCGTCTGCCTGGGTCGGTTGTTCATCAAGTCGGCAATCGAGTCCAGCGCATCTTGGTCATGCACCGACAGATCGGTGCCCTTGGGCAGGAACTGGCGCAGCAATCCGTTGGTGTTCTCGCAACTGCCCTTTTGCCAAGGACTGTGCGGATCGCAAAAGTACACCTTCACGCCCGTGGCCTCACTGAGCGCCTTGTGCCGCGCCATCTCCCGACCCTGGTCGTAGGTGAGCGTTTTGCGCAGCGGCGCAGCCACCGCATTGAGCTTGGCCGAGAACGCCGCCAGCGCACTTTCTGCCGTGCTGCTCTGCATCTTGCACAGCAGCACAAGACGCGTTGTACGCTCCACCAGCACACCGACCGCAGACTGGTTGCCCGCACCCTTGATCAGATCGCCCTCCCAGTGCCCGGGCATCAGGCGGTCTTCGATCTCGGGCGGGCGCACATGGATGCTCACCATGTCAGGGATCTTCCCTCGTCGATCCTGGCCCGCAGAGCGGGGCCTGCGCGTGCTCTTGCCTTGGCGCAGCAAGGCGATGAGCTGGCGGCGCAGCTCCCCGCGTGGGTAGGCGTAGATGGTGTCGTAGATCGTCTCGTGCGAGACGTGCCAGGCGGGCTCATCGGGATGCATGCGCCTGAGTGTGCTGGCAATTTGCTGTGGCGACCAGCACCAGCTGAGCAGCGTGCAAACCGTCTGCCACAAAGCGCCATCGGCATGCAGCTTGGGCAAGGGTCGGGCATCGATGCGGCGCTTCAGATATGCGTGGTGGGCGCTGCTGCTGGCGTAGCCGCTATCGCTGCTGTTGCGCCGCAGTTCGCGACACAGGGTGCTGGGGCTGCGCCCCATCAGTCGCCCCATGGCCCGAAGGCTCCAGCCTTGCTGGTGCAGCGAGCTCAGCGTCATGCGCTCTTCAGCCTGCAGTTGTTTGTATCGTGTTCCCATCGGTGCAACTTACCTCATGTGAGGGTGTTGCACTTCAAAATTGAGATCGCCAAGTGATTACTTCACCATCAAAGGCGCCTTGGCAAAGCGGGATGTCCATATGTGGACACTTGTTCTGGAAGGCACGGATTGCTCCTTTGGTAGAGACCAAGAGCAGGCTGTTGTCAGTGCCCGGGACGGACATTTCGATCATCTCACCCTCCGGAATGTCGGTCCTGGCACATAGCTTGATCGGTTGCGTATTCATCAGTTATCTCGTTAAAGCGGCAAGGGGGTTGGCACTGTGAACATGCGCGTATGGAGCCGTACTGTCCGGCTGTCGATGAGCCAGGTGTCTCCGTTTTTCACGAGCCGATCCTCATAGTGGCCCACGGCGAACAGGTCGCTCTGTCCCTTCATGTCAGTACGGAACACTGAAAAGGTCGACCGCGCCAATGCCTCGCCTTTTTCGAGGCTGATTTGATCCACAGTGATCTGATGCGTCCGGTCGGCCAGGTCATGCACATGTTCCGCCGACTCCTTCAACAGGCGTAGAAGCTCGGCGCGTTTAACCGACATCCAAATCATTTCCTTGCCAATCTCGGGACTGTATGCGCGCAACACATAGCTCCCCGGTTCTGCAAAGGAAGCGATGACGGCAGCAAAATCCTTAGTGTCAAGCAGCCGCCCCACGCGCGCAATCAGCTCGCGTATCGCTTCACGCTCGAAGAGTTGGCTTGCGACGTCAGACATTGGTGATCTCCTTTATTGAATGAGAAACATCGGTATCCACATTACCGTGCCTGAACGGATCATTCGGCGCGCGTCCAAGGCACCGACCCCATTCCTGATAGAAGGCGCGGAGGTTGGCATCGTCCTGCGGTTTCAGCCCTTCTTCCCTGGCAAAGAGGCTGTATCGCGATCCACCCTGGACCATGGTCTCCCACTGCGTTTCGACGGCGGCGATATCCTCTGGGAGATTGCGACCGGCCGGTCCCCATACCTCATTGTGGTGCTGGATCCGCATTGCGCGGACGTCCGGTGTATCGGACTTGAGCCCTACGCCGCGCCATTCGACGAGGGTCTTGCCGGGTGCGAGTGGCGTCATTGTGTCTATACGCATCACGGTCGCGCGAATATTGAGCATCACGTCAGGAAACAGCAGCATGACGACCATGCCGTTCGGCTGCATTCCCGGCAATGCGCCCTCGCTCCGCTCCCCCAGCCCGTAACTGTCGTAGTGAATTACACCCTGCTGAATGATGTTGTGGGAATTCTGGTAAAGCAACCAATTGCGTTCGTGATAGCTCTTGTGTGCGACGGCGGTGCGCCGGTTCAGCACATGCAGGAATTCATGATAGAGCTCGGAGTTGTTGTCTACGAAGAGCTTCCAGTTCGTATTGATGATCGCGCGATGGTAATGGAATACCTCAAGCTCTTCCTGGCCAAGGTGGGTCTTCATATGGTCCGCCATACCACCCAAGAATTGCTCGAGTGGTGGCACGTCGTCCTTCAGGCAAACGAACACCATGCCGCAGAAGATTTCCGTTCGGACAGAGCGCAGTCCAACGTCGTCTTTTTTCAGACTGCAGCCGTCATATCCCTTGCTTCGGGTGATGCTTGTGCACTTACCGTCGAGCGCAAACGTCCATAGATGATAAAGGCACTGCAGGCCCTTCTTCGCATTTCCACGCTCGTCGCGCACTAGGCGCGCGCCCCGGTGTGGGCAAACGTTAAAGAACGCCATAATCGACCGGTCCTCGCTGCGCAGGATGACAACCGGTACCCCGGCGATTTCCTTCGCCCGGTAGTCGCCGGGTTCTGGCAGTTCCGATTCGTGACAGACAAGCCGCCACGTTGCAGCCAGGATTTTCTCTCGCTCTTCCTCGAAAATCACCGGATCCGTATAGATTCGGTTATCTACATAGTGCGTAGACGGAAGCTTAGGGGCAGTAGCCCAGGGACTGACATGATCCATTGCGTTCTCCACATGATCCATTGCGTTCTCCGTTTAGGTATAATAAACATCATTTATTTATAATAAATGATGGCATGTGTACCTCAAGCTGTCAACCACCACACGACGGTTGTGGTGCAAATAGCGGCATCGGTTAGAATCGGTCGATTTGACTGACATGGCCAAGCGCAAGACCATCGAAGAGCTGTTCAAGGGCAGACACTTTGAGCGGGAGATCATCATTCTGTGTGTGCGCTGGTACTTGCGCTTCAAGCTTTCATCGCGCGATCTGGTGGAAATGATGGCCGAGCGCGGTTTGACTGTCGCGCATACAACCATCCTGCGTTGGGTGCAGCGCTTCGTTCCCGAGTTCGAGAAACGCTGGAACCGGTATGCCACTGCAGCCGGCTCCGCTTGGCGCGTCGACGAGACATATGTGAAGGGCCTTGTCAACTTAACGCCGTATTGGCGAAGTGAGAGCTGGTGAAATGGTGCTCAGACTGCGGTAGACGGATTTTGGGTAACGCCAGTGACGAGATGCCAGATAGCGAAGCGTCTGGCGAGTTGATTACGATAGCGCACAGCGCCGAGTTGGTGGCGCTTGATGGCGAAATGCTGTCGGATCGGTCCGAAGCTGGACAGGAATGTTTGCGTTCGTCCTGGCGAGCGAAAGCCTTTCATGCGCCGTTCGCGTTCGCGTGTTGGCTGATGACTATTCTCGGCCCGGTTGTTGACCCGGGCTGCAGCTTTGACGAACACATGGCGATCTCAATTTTGAAGTGCAACACCCTCACATGAGGTAAGTTGCACCGATGGGAACACGATACAAACAACTGCAGGCTGAAGAGCGCATGACGCTGAGCTCGCTGCACCAGCAAGGCTGGAGCCTTCGGGCCATGGGGCGACTGATGGGGCGCAGCCCCAGCACCCTGTGTCGCGAACTGCGGCGCAACAGCAGCGATAGCGGCTACGCCAGCAGCAGCGCCCACCACGCATATCTGAAGCGCCGCATCGATGCCCGACCCTTGCCCAAGCTGCATGCCGATGGCGCTTTGTGGCAGACGGTTTGCACGCTGCTCAGCTGGTGCTGGTCGCCACAGCAAATTGCCAGCACACTCAGGCGCATGCATCCCGATGAGCCCGCCTGGCACGTCTCGCACGAGACGATCTACGACACCATCTACGCCTACCCACGCGGGGAGCTGCGCCGCCAGCTCATCGCCTTGCTGCGCCAAGGCAAGAGCACGCGCAGGCCCCGCTCTGCGGGCCAGGATCGACGAGGGAAGATCCCTGACATGGTGAGCATCCATGTGCGCCCGCCCGAGATCGAAGACCGCCTGATGCCCGGGCACTGGGAGGGCGATCTGATCAAGGGTGCGGGCAACCAGTCTGCGGTCGGTGTGCTGGTGGAGCGTACAACGCGTCTTGTGCTGCTGTGCAAGATGCAGAGCAGCACGGCAGAAAGTGCGCTGGCGGCGTTCTCGGCCAAGCTCAATGCGGTGGCTGCGCCGCTGCGCAAAACGCTCACCTACGACCAGGGTCGGGAGATGGCGCGGCACAAGGCGCTCAGTGAGGCCACGGGCGTGAAGGTGTACTTTTGCGATCCGCACAGTCCTTGGCAAAAGGGCAGTTGCGAGAACACCAACGGATTGCTGCGCCAGTTCCTGCCCAAGGGCACCGATCTGTCGGTGCATGACCAAGATGCGCTGGACTCGATTGCCGACTTGATGAACAACCGACCCAGGCAGACGCTGGGATGGGACAGTCCCTACCAAGCTTTCAAGCGCATCATGACGGCCATCAGCGAGAAAGATTCGGCTACGATTCATTGATTCTCAACCACTGGTGTTGCACTTCAGAGTTGAGATCGCCGGGTCAATGCAAGACAGCTTAGACCGCCGGCGTTGGAGAACCCAATGCAAACCGAAGCTGCATCAAATTCGACTCAAGGCGGTCTTGGCCGGGCCAGCATGTACAAGACACGCTGACGATGAAAAGAAGAGCGTTTACCACCTTTGCAGGTGCAGGCAGAGCACGATGTCTTTGCCAATGAATCCCGGCTTGACGGTCATCGCACCGAAATGCGAGGCATATGTATATAGGCGGTCCGTGGAGCCGCAGTAACACCCAGAGGGCGAAACGAGCCGCGATGGTACCAGCGTTTTTGGAGAACCTCGCGATCCCCTCCGCACCTGTTCGCGCACGGTGTAAACGTCAAACGCGAGTTATCCGGATCTTCTGTGGATAACTCCCGCCCGAGGTCGGCCGGAACAAGCCCCAAGCCCCGAAAACACAGCGACTTCATTGGATTGCTGAAATTTTGAGCAGCGACTCGGCGGTGCAGGCTTGGCCCCTGGAGATAAGCAAACCGGGTTTGCATGTGAGCACCCGATGGTGGGCGGCTTTGGGGCACAACCACTGCAAGGCCAGCTAAAATTTGCGCAACTGCGTTTCGCCGTTCGAGCTGTCGCACAGCATCTTTCTGATCTTCAACCCGGCACTGCTGTCGGTTTGTTCTTGATCTTTTCCACAACCCTTGCGGGCCTGCACCCGCACAGGGACATGCGTCCGCATTCATTTCAGAGCGTTCGCATGAACAGAAAATTTTGGCTCTCCGGAATAACTTGTGGAACAGGTGACCATGCAGTATCCTCCTGAGTCGGATTTTCGTGTGGAAAGGAAACCAAGTGAAACTGCATCCTAAGACCGCCGCCCTTGTGGACCGGTTCGCCGCAGCTCTGAAGGAAAAACTCGCCGCCGCAGAGGAGAAGTACGGCTACTCCGACGGGTGGGCGACTGACGACTGGATGGGCGAGTGTCGCAAGGAACTGCGGAAGCACGTTGCAAAAGGGGACCCACTGGATGTGGCGGCCTACTGCGCATTCCTGTGGCATCACGGCGAGGCGACCACCGGCCCATGTCCGCACGCAGACTACTGCAACGAGACGGGCTCCTGCGCGAACGGATGCGATGACCGGATGCCTCGGCTGACGGACCAAGATGTGGCCGACTGCTTGGGTCGGTCGTTCGATGCGGCGGGGAATATCCTGCCCAGCACCTTCGCACGCGAGGTTCTCCGGGCGGCTCAAGTCTTGGTCCGAGAGAAGTGAATTGACTGCCTTTTTCTTCATCTGCGCAGCCCTGTACTGCGCGTGGTTCATCCTGAGGTTCCTGCTATGAACGAGAATTACGAGGGCGCGCTGGCCAAGATTGACGCTGCAAGGAAACTGGCCCGGCAGACGATGGCGAAGCATGGCAAAGAGGAGGTGTGCGACCCGCCAATGGGCATCGACACGCCCCAGAGGCCGGCGCTGCCGGCTTGGCAGGACGTGTTGGGCGCTGCCGAGCAGCTCGTCCGGCAGAAGCCCGCCTTCCCCAAGTACATCAAGGGCACGGTCTTGGAGAACGATGTGCCGGTGTGGATTGCCACCTTCACCCAGCAAATGCTGGTGCGCGAGCTGTCTCGCATCCGGGCTGTCATCGCTTCCGACCGCTGTGACGGTGATACCGACTACGCAGCGGGAGCCAACGCCGCCCGAGCCAAGTACCTCGCCGCCATTGACAAGCGGTGACCCCATCCACACGACAATCCGGGGATGACGGACATCCTCGACCTGAAGGGCTGGACGGTGCTGGGTCGCACCGAGGAGGACGGGGCGGACGTGCTGGAGGCGGAGTACCCGCTGCCCATGCCTACCGCCTGCCCAAAGTGCGGCACCCTCGACTGCATCTACCGGCACGGCACCAAAGCTACTACTTACGTCGACATTCCGATGCGCGGGAAGCCGGCCAAGCTGCGGGCGAAGGTCCAGCGATACCGGTGCACCTCCTGCAAGGAGACCTTCCTGCAGCCGCTGGGCGGCATCTTGGAGGGCCGGCGCATGACGGAGCGCTGCGCCACCTACATCAAGGCCCACAGCCTGCGGGACACCTTCACCCGCATCGCGGAGAACGTGGGGTGCGACGACAAGACGGTCCGGACGCTGGGGGCGGAGTACATGGCCGAACTGGAGGCCAGCCACCGGCCGGAGATGCCAGACTGGCTGGGCATCGACGAGACCCAAATCGACGGGAAGATGCGCTGCGTCCTGACGGACATCGGGGAGCGCCGCATCCTCGACATGCTGCCGGACCGGGACAAGGCGACCTTGGCGGGGTGGCTGCACCGGTTCAAGGACCGGCACTGGGTCAAGGGCGTGGCCATCGACATGTGGCGGCCGTACCGGGACGTGTCGCACCAGATGTTCCCTGGCCGACCGGTGGTCATCGACAAGTTCCACGTCGTCCGCATGGCGAACTACTGCATGGAGCGGGTCCGCATCCGGCTCCAGAAGCAGCGCAAGGCTGGCGAGCGGCGCCTGTGGCTCCAGTCCAAGGCGATGCTGAACATGCGGTACGCCAAGCTGGCCGAGAAGGGCCGGTTCAATCTGGACATGTGGCTGGCCAACGAGCCCGAGCTGGCCGCCGCCTACGGGCTGAAAGAGGCGTTCTACAACATCTACGACCTGCCCAAGGCGCAGGCCGTGGCGGCCTTCGACGCCTTCCCGGGGACCATCCCAGCCAGCCTGAAGGCGGACTTCAAGACTCTCACGACCGCCATGAAGAACTGGCGGACGGAGATTCTGGCGTACTTCGACCACCCCATCACCAACGCCTACACCGAGGCGCTGAACGGGGTCGCCAAGACCATCAACCGGCAGGGCCGGGGGTACACCTTCGAGGTGCTGCGCGCCCGTCTCCTGTACGGCAAGGGGCCGCTGGAGCCGTGGCGGCTGGCGACCGTCTACCCTGCCAACCCCACCCAGTTGCAGCTCCTGAAGCGGGAACAGGGCAACCGGTGCCAGAGCTGCGGCTGCGAGCTGGGACGGACCAAGGACGACAAGGCGAACGTGGTCGTTCTGGTGCGCGGCAACACCCGCCGGCAGCAGCTCATTTGCGGGCTGTGCAACGTCGGTTTCCACACGGAGGCACTCAATCACCGGAAGCCTCCTTCAACACAGAAATCCGGATAGCCGTGGTTCTGGGGGCACTACCAGCCGGACGCGGGCAAGCGATCGGACCCGAACGCCTCGCCGATGCACGCGAAGGACCTGTCGAAGGTGCCGCCCGGGATCATCGTGAGTGCGGGGCGCGATCCGCTGCGCGATGAAGGCGAGGCCTACGGCAAGCGCCTGAACGATGCGGGCGTTGCCACCGAAGTCGTGCGCGGCGAGGGACTCGTGCACGGCTTCCTGTCGATGATCAACTACGCGCCCAGCGCGGGCAAGGCGTTCGACAGGATGGCGGCCGCGATCGCGAAGGCGACTGGCTGACCGGAACGCGCCGTCCGACCCCGGAACGCGTCATCCCGACCCCCCGGAACGCGTCATCCCGCCTCCCCCGGAACGCGTCATCCCGCCTCCCCCGGAACGCGTCATCCCGGGCTTGACCCGGGATCGTGTGCGCCCGCAGGCCCACGACCCCGGGTCAAGCCCGGGGTGACAGCGCCGCACCCGTTTGAGCCACGGGTGACCCACCCGCGGGCCGGGCAATCCACCCCCCCGGCACGGGTAGGGTGGGGTCGAAGCGCGAAGCGCGCGCCCCACCGCCAGCTCACGGATACATCCCCGCCGCCCGCAACTTGAGCGTGCACAGCGCCACCAGCAAGTCCAGCGTCGGCGTTGCCACGCCCTTTTCGCGCGCCATCGCCAGCGGCGCGCGGAACATCGCTTCCAGCTCCGGCTTGCGGCCCGCTGCGACGTCCTGCCCGATGCTGGGCACGTGCGGCAATTTCCGCGTGGCCTCGATGGACCGGCTCACCGTGACGGGGCAACCCATGGCGGCGGCGATCGCTTCCACCTCGTCCTGGATGCGAAACCGTGCCTGCACGCACGCCTCTTCGGCATAGAGCGCCGCGAGCGAGACGGGGGCGAGCACCGCGAGCGGGCCCGAGCCGAGATTGAGCGCGAGCTTCTGCCAGATCGCATCGCGGATGCGCGGGGTCGCCTCCGCTGGCAGCCCCGCCGCCTTGAACAACTCGGCGATCGCCATGAGGCGCGGCGACATCGAGCCATCGGGTTCGCCGAACACCATCGTGCCGTTCTTCCCCGCGAGCTTCACCACGCCAGGTTCGACCACCGTGCACGGGCTCGACGTGACGCCGCCGACCGCGCGCTGCGGTCCGACTGTGTTCCACAACACGTCCCCCGGGTCGAGCTCGGGAATCCGCTTGCCTTCGTCCGCATTCCCCTGCCCGTGGAAGTACCACCACGGGATGCCGTTCTGCAGGAACACGGCCGGCGTGTCCCTGCCGAGCAATGCGGTGATGGCCGGCGCGGACGCGGTGAGCGCGGTCTGCTTGACGGTGACCAGCACCGCATCCTGCTCGCCCAGTTCGCGCGGGTCGTCGCTCGCGCGCACGTTCGCACGCACCACGCCGTCTGGCGTGTGCAGTTCGAGCCCGCGCGCCCGCACCGCCTGCAGCGTGGCGCCGCGCACGAGCACGCTCACGTCGGCGCCGGCGCGCGCGAGCATCACGGCGATGTTCCCCCCGACGGCGCCGGCCCCGAAGACGCAGACGCGCATCGCACGCATGGCGGTCACTCGCGCCACGACGGATCGTCGCGATCCAGCTGGCGCAGCAGCGCCGACCATTCGCGCTGGCCGTTCCAGTTGCCCAGGCTCGCCTCGCTGCCCTTGCGGTCCGTCACCGTGGGCGGCGCGAGAATGCGCGCGGTCTTCGCAACAGCCTCGGGGCTCGGCATGTGCAGCGGCGTGTTCGCCGCGAGGAAGTCCACCTGCACCTTGCAGGCCGTCTCCAGCCGCTGCATGAGCAGGAACGTCTCGGCCACGCTGCGCCCGCAGGTGAGCAGGCCGTGGTTGCGCAGGATCATCACGTCCTTGTCGCCCAGGTCTGCGACGAGGCGTTCGCGCTCGGCCTCGTCGACCGCCGGCCCCTCGAACGCGTGATACGCGATGCGGTCATGGAAGCGCAACGCCCCCTGCGTCGCGGGCATCAGGCCGCACTCCATCGTCGCGACCGCCATGCCCGCGCGCGTGTGCGTGTGCAGCACGCAGGCAATGTCGTGCCGCGCGGAATGGATCGCGCTGTGGATCACGTAGCCGGCCTGGTTCACCTCGTACGGCACGTCCCCGGGCTTGTCGACCACGTTGCCCGCCAGGTCGATCTTGTAGAGGCACGACGCCGTGATCTCCTCGTACAGGTAGCCGAAGGGGTTGATGAGGATGTGGCCCGCCTCACCCGGCACGCGCACGGTGATGTGGTTGTAGATCAGGTCCGCCATGCCGTAGCGCGCGACCAGGCGGTAGCACGCGGCAAGGTCGAGGCGGGCCTGCCATTCGGCGTCCGAAATGCGTTGGCGGATCGTCAATGTGTTCTCCTACTTCCCTGTGAGCTCGGCCTGCACGCTCGGCGAATGCCGGCTCGTGTGCAGCTCCACCAGCTTTTCCAGCAGCTGCATGAACTGCCTGCGTTCTTCGGGCGGCAGGGGGCCCAGCAGCACGTCGCGGCTTTCGTGCGCGGCGCGGTCGGCGGCTTCCAGCACGCGCAAACCTTCCGGTGTCAGGAAGAGCAGGCGGGCGCGCCGGTCGTTCGGGTCGACCTCGCGCATCACGAGGCCCTTGGCCTCGAGCCGGTCGATCACGCCCGTCATCGTGGGGCGGTCGTAGTCGATCAGCGCGGCCAGGCGCGTGGCGTCCAGGCCGGGCGAATCGTTGATCGCCACGAGGGCGGCGAACTGGATCGACGTGAGGTTCAGCGGCGTGAAGTGCTCCGCCACGATCGCCACGGCGAACTAGTTCGCGCAGCGCAGGAGGAAGCCCGGGGACCTGCGCATCTTCTTGACGTTTGTGATGGGCATGGGGGCAGTGTACGGGCAGGCTTGCGATTTGTGATCGATGAATATATGATCCATGCAACACATATTTGGTCAACCAAAAGAACTTCCCAACCATAGAGAGCCAGGAGACGAATTGAAGACTCCCATCTGCGAGCGCCTCGGCTGCGAGGTGCCCATCTTCGCCTTCACGCACTGCCGCGACGTCGTGGTCGAGGTCACCAAGGCCGGCGGCTTCGGCGTGCTGGGCGCGGTCACGCACTCGCCCGAACAGCTCGAGCGCGAACTCAAGTGGATCGACGAGCACGTGGGCGGCCGGCCCTACGGCGTGGACGTGCTCATTCCCGTCGTCTACGACCGCGAGGCCGAAGCATCGACCGAGGAGGTGATCGACCTCATCCCCGCCGAGCAGAGGCAGTTCGTCGACAAGCTGCTGGATGCGGAAGGCGTGCCCCCGCTGTCCGCCGACGACGCGGCCGAAGCGCGCCGCGAGCTGATCGGGCGCGGGCGCAACACCACGCCGCTGGGCGCGCGCAGGCTGATCGACGTGGCGCTGCGCCACCCGCAGGTCAAGCTGGTGGTCAGCGCCCTGGGTGCGCCGCCGAAGGAACTGGTCGACGAGCTGCACGGCCGCGGCATCCTCGTCGGCTCGCTGTCCGGAAAGGCCGAGCACGCGAAGGCGCAGCGCGCGGTGGGCGTGGACATCATCGTCGCGCAGGGCACCGAAGCCGGCGGCCACACGGGGCAGATCGCCACCATGGTGCTCGTGCCGCAGGTGGTCGATGTCGCCGGCCCCGACATCGCGGTGCTCGCCGCCGGCGGCATCAGCCGCGGCAGGCAGATCGCGGCAGCCTTTGCGCTCGGCGCGCAGGGCGTGTGGACCGGAACGATCTGGCTGGGCACGCGCGAGAGCGAGCTCACGCCCATGGAAAAAGAGGTGCTTTTCAAGGCGAAGTCCGAAGACGCCGTGCAGCGCAAGTGGATGACGGGGAAGACCGGTCGCATGATCCGCAGCAAGGCCTCGGAAGCGTGGGAACAGCCCGGTGCGCCCAGGCACCTGAAGCCGCCGCTGCAGAACATCCTGTACCACAGCGCGCGCATCCGCATCGAGAAGGCGCATCGCGACGACCTGTGCTCGTTCCCCGCCGGGCAGGTCGTCGGGAACATGAAGGAAGAGACCTCCGTGCGCCAGGTCATGCAGGACCTGATGCAGGAGTACATCGACACCGCCGAGCGCATCTCTCCCTTGATCAACCTCTGAAAGCACAGATGGACAAGACACGCATCCCCGTCATCGTCGGCACCGGCCAGGTCACCGACACCACTTCGAAGCCCGAAGAGGGCCGTTCGCCGCTGCAGCTGATGCACGACGCGGTCAAGCTCGCCGCGGCGGACAGTGGCGCGCAGGACCAGGGCGCCGCACTGCTGCGCGGGCTGGACTCCGTCACGGTGATCCGCCTGTTTGCCGACACGCTGCCGCGTTTCGCATCGCCCTTCGGCAAGCTCGCGAATGCGCCGTGGTCCATCGCGCAGCGCGTGGGCGCGGCGAACGCCACGGACCTCGTGTGTCCCCCGCAAGGCGGCGATTCGCTGGTGATGCTCGCGCGCGCGTGCGAACGCATCGCGCAGGGAGAGTCGCAGGCGGCGCTGGTCGTGGGCGGCGAGGCGCTGCGCACCGAGCTCGCGGCCAAGCGCGCTGGTCTGCAGCTGCAGTGGGGCGAGGACGCCCCCACCACGCCCAACCAGCTCACGGGCGTGAGATCGTTCCGGTCCACACGCCCTGAGGACATGTACACCAAGGCCGAAGAGAAGCACGGCATGCGCTCGGCCATCGCAATGTACGCGCTCATCGGGCAGGCCCTGCGCCACGCCGCGGGGCAGACGGTCGACCAGTACCGCGAAGCCAGCGCCAAGCTCTTTGCACGCTTCGCCGCCGTGGCCAGGGACAACCCGCTCGCCACGCGCCGCAAGGGGTACAGCGCCGAGCAGATCGCCGAGGTGAACGCGGAGAACCCCTTCGTGGGCTTCCCGTACACCAAGCTCATGACGGCCAGCGTCTTCGTCGACCAGTCGGCCGCGTTCATCGTGGTGTCCGAAGCGCGTGCCGACGAGCTCGGCATCCCGCAGGACAAGCGCGTGTACCTGCACGGCGAAGCGCATGCGCACAACACGTGGTTCGTGAGCGACCGCGAGCGCCTCGACCAGTCGCCCGCGATGCGCCTGACCTCGCGCGCCGCTCTGGCGCAGGCGGGCAAGACCATCGCCGACGTGGATGTGTTCGACATCTACAGCTGCTTCCCGTCGGTAGTGCAGATCGCCTGCAAGGAGCTGGGCATCTCGCCCGACGACAAGCGCGGCCTCACCGTCACGGGCGGCCTGCCGTACTTCGGCGGACCGGGCAACAACTACGTGACGCACGCCATCGCCGAGATGGTGCAGCGCGTGCGTGCGAAGCCCGGCGCCTATGGCCTCGTCATGGCCAACGTCGGCCTCGTCACCAAGGCGGCGGTCGGTCTGTTTTCCACCGAGCGGCCGAACAAGCCCTTCATGCGCGCGGATTCCGACGCCATCCAGCGCGAGATCGACGCGCAGACCAAGGTGCGCTTCACCGAGGCACCGCAGGGTGACGCGACCATCGAGACCTATGCCGTGCTGCACGGCAAGAACGGTCCCGAAAGCGGCGTGCTGCTCGGGCGCCTGGCTGCTACGGGCGAGCGCTTCGTCGCGAACACGCCCGCCGATGCGGCAACGCTCGCGAAGCTGGAGCAGGTCGAAGGCATCGGGCTGCCCGGCACCGTGACGCAGGTGGACGGCCGCAACGTGTTCACGCCGCGCTTCGGATAAACGCGATGGCGGCACCGGACACAGGCCTCGCACGCCTCTTCAACCCGCGGTCCGTCGCGCTCGTGGGCGCGACCGACCGCTCCACGTGGTCGAAGATGGCCTTCGACAACCTGAAGCTGCTGGGCTTCGAGGGGAAGGTCCATCTCGTCAACCGCAGCGGCGGCGTCGTGCATGGGCAGCAGTCGTTCAAGACGGCAGTCGACATCGGCGAGAGCGTCGACGTCGCGCTGCTCATGGTGCCCAACCCCGCGATGGAGGACGCACTGCGCGACCTGGGCGCCGCGGGCATCCGCCACGCCGTGGTGCTCGCCGGCGGCTTCGCGGAAACCGGCAGCGAAGGCCGCACGATGCAGGAGCGCATGGTCGCCACGGCGCGTGAACTCGGCATCACGCTGCTGGGGCCCAACTGCCTGGGCTTCATCAACTTCACGACCGGCGCGGTGTGCTGGACGGGCGCCATGCGCACGCCACCCCTGAAGGGCGGCATCAGCATCGTGTCGCAAAGCGGCGCGGTCGCCACCGTGATGAAGCACTTCGCGCACCAGCACGGCGTAGGCATGAACGTGGTCGCCGCCACCGGCAACGAGGCAATGCTGGGCCTGGCCGAATGCGTGGACTACCTCGTGGACGACGAGAGCACGAAGGTGATCGCGGTGTTCGCGGAGACGGTGCGTGACACGCGCCTGTTCCGCGCCGCCGCCGAGCGCGCGCTCGCGAAGGCCAAGCCGATCGTGGTGCTCAAGGTGGGCCGCTCCGACATCGCGACGCAGGCTGCGCAGTCGCACACGGGCTCGCTCGTGGGCGACGACAGCGTGTTCGACGGCGTGTGCCGCCAGCTCGGGCTGGTGCGCGTGCGCAGCATCGAGGAGCTCGTGTTCACCGCGGCGCTGCTCGAGAAAACCGGCGTGCTGGCCGAAGGCGGGGTCGCGGTGCTGTCGTCCTCGGGCGGCATGGGCGAGCTGGCCGCGGACTATGCGCAGCTGGAAACACTGCGCCTGCCCGCCTTGTCGAATGAAACGCTCTCGGCGCTGCGCGAGATCCTTCCGCCGATGGCCACACCCGCCAACCCGCTGGACCTGACGGGCGCAGTCGTCAACGATTGGGCGCTCTTCACCCGCTGCATGGATGCGATGCAGCGCGATCCGGCCGTCTCCGTGCTGGTCTGCGTGGCCGACGTGCCCACGGCGAACAACAACGACTGGGCGCCGCTTGCGGTGGGAACGCTGCAGGCCATCGGGCAGTTCAAGCCGGACGGACGCGCGCGCTACCTCGTGGTGAGCAACGCGGTGAAGGCGGTGTCGGACAAGAGCCGCGAAGAAGTGGAGAAGGCGCAGATTCCGTACCTCGCCTGCGGGCTGGACATCGCGTTGCGCGCGTTGCGCTACGCCGCGGACTGGTCCCGGATGTCCCGCAGTGCAGGGGGCGAGCGCGCGGCACGCGCCTTGCCGGGTGCGGCGTCGACGGCAGGCGCCGACTTGCCGCAATCCGAGCGCGAAACGGTGGACTACCTCAAGCGCTTCGGCGTCCCCGTGGTTCCCCAGGTGCTCGCCACCGACGCGAAGCAGGCCGTCGCCGCGGCGCGCGACATGAACGGCCCGGTCGTCCTCAAGATCGCCTCGCCGGACATCGCGCACAAGACCGAGGTCGGCGGCGTCGTGCTCAACCTGCAGGGCGACGACGCGGTCGAAGCGGCGTTCCGCAGGATCATGGACGCGGCCGCCTCCGCGATGCCGAAGGCACGGCTCGACGGCGTGATCGTTTCGCCCATGCGCAAGGGCGGCATCGAGCTCTTCACGGGCGTGCGCGTCGACGCCCAGTGGGGCCCCGTCATCGCGCTCGGACTGGGCGGCGTGTGGATCGAGGCGCTGCAGGACGTGAGCCTGCGCCTCCTGCCCGTGACGCCAGCCGACGTGGAACAGATGGTGTCCGAGCTGCGCGGCGCGAAGCTGCTGCAAGGCTTTCGCGGCGCGCCGCCGGTCGATGTCGCGAAGCTCGCCGACGCCGTGGCGCGCATCGGCGACGCCGCGCTCGCGCTCGGCGCCACGCTGGACACGCTGGAAGTCAACCCGCTGCTCGCCGACGGCGCGCGCATCGAGGCACTCGATGCCCTCGCCACCTACAACCACTGAAAGAGACACACCATGGCCATCACGCAACGCGAGTTCTGCACCGTCGAGAAAGACGGACACCTCACCATCGTCACGATCAACCGTCCCGACGTGATGAACTCCACGCACTACGAGGCGGACCTCGAACTCGACCAGGTGTGGGACGAGTTCGCAGAGGACCCCGAGCAGTGGGTCGGCATCATCACCGGCGCGGGCGACCGCGCGTTCAGCACCGGCAACGACCTGAAGATGCACGCCAAGCGCGGCGTGCGGCAGATTTCCAAGGGCGGCTTCGCCGGCCTGACCACGCGATTCGACCTGGACAAGCCCGTCATCGCCGCGGTGAACGGCATCGCCATGGGCGGTGGCTTCGAGCTCGCGCTGGCGTGCGACCTCGTCATCGCGGCGGAGAACGCGTTCTTCGCCTTGTCCGAGCCGCGCGTGGGCCTGTCGGCACTCGCGGGGGGCGTGCAGTACCTGCCGCGCGCCATCGGCCTGCCGCGCGCCATGGGCATCCTGCTCACGGGGCGCCGCGTGCCGGCGAAAGAGGGCTACGAACTCGGCTTCGTCACCGCGGTGGCGCCGGCAGGCGGCGCGATGGAAGAGGCGCGCAAGTGGGCCGCGCAGATGCTGGAGTGCTCGCCGCTCGCGCTGCGCGCCACCAAGGAAGTCGCGCGCAAGACCATGCTGGGTGAGGACTTCGAGCGCAAGCTGGTGGACGCGCGCGAGTTCCCGGCGGCCAAGCGCCTGCGCACCAGCAACGACTACGTCGAAGGCCCGCGCGCCTTCGCCGAGAAGCGCAAGCCGAACTGGACCAACACATGAGCGAGGCCCTTCCCCTGGTGGAGAGCGAGGACCTCGTCCTCGTGCGCGATTCGGCGCGCGGCCTGCTGCAGGACGCCTGGCCCGCATCGCGCGCCGTCGCCGCTGCGAAGGACGCGGCCGCGCTGAAGGACATGTGGCGCAAGGCCGCGCTGCAGGGCTGGACTGCGCTCGCGCCGTCGCAGGACGAGATGGGACTTGCCGCGTCCATCGTGCTGATGCAGGAACTCGGCCGTGCGGCCTGCCCGCTGCCGCTGGCGGATGCGGTGCTCGCGAACGCGGTGCTCGCCCAGGCGCAGGGCGAGGCGGCCGCGCAACTGCTGGCAAGCGTGCAGTCGGGCGAGGCCATCGTCGCGTGGGCGGCCGATCCGCACGGCGGCAGGGTGACGGATGGGGCCACACTCGATGGCACCGTCTCCTTCGTCGAGCACGGCGCCATCGCCACGCACTTTCTCGTCGCGACCGGCAAAGGCGAAATCGCGATCGTGCCGCGCGAGGCCGCGGGGCTCGCGATCGATGCCACGCCCGGCCTGAACGTGCCGCCCCTGTCGCAGCTGCGCTTCACGCGGGTGGACACGTTCCAGCGCGTCACCACGTCGTTCGACGTCGGCACGCTCACGCCCCTGATGCGCCTGCTGCTTGCAGCACGCGCCACGGGTTCGGCGGGCTATGGCCTGGAGCTGCTGACCGACTACGCCAAGGTGCGCTCGCAGTTCGGCCACAAGATCGGCAGCTACCAGGCCATCCAGCACAAGCTCGCGAACTGCTTCACCAGCGTGGAGATCTGCCGGCTCGCGCTCGTCGCGGCGGGCCGTGCATCGCAGCACGAGCGCGCCTACAGCGCCGCCGTCGCGGCCGCGAATGCGGGCCAGCTGCTGCGCGACGTGGTGCGCGAACTGCATCACGGCTTCGGCGGCATTTCGTTCTGGGACGAGCACGAGCTGCCGCGCCACTTCCGCCGCATCCACGGCGACCTCACGCGGCTCGGTGGCGTGCAGCAGGCCCGGCGCGACGTCGCGGCCCTGCTGCTCGAACGCGGCGCCGTCCCCGACATGGCGCTCACGCCGGCGGCCGATGCCTTCCGCGCCGAGGTGCGCGAGTGGCTGGCGCACAACTGGGACCATGCCTATCCGCCCGAAACGTATGCGCTCCCGGTGAATCACCGCAAGGCGCGTCAGGACTTCAGCCGCAAGGTGGGCGCCAAGGGCTGGCTCGGCGTCAACTGGCCCAAGGCCTACGGCGGACAGGGACGCACGGCCTTCGAACATCTCGCCTTCGAGGAGGAGATGGCCTACGCGGAGGCGCCCGTCACCTTCCACAACACCTCGGCCAACATGATCGGCCCGACGCTCGTCATCCACGGCAGCGACGCGCAGAAGGCGTTCTTCCTGCCCGGCATCGCGCGCGGCGACATCTCGATCGCCCTCGGCTACAGCGAGCCGGACCACGGCTCCGACCTCGCGGGCATCAGAACATCCGCGAAGCGCACCGAGGACGGCGGCTGGGTGGTGAACGGTCAGAAGATATTCACGTCGACCGCCGGGTTCTCGCAATACGTGTGGCTGGCCGCGCGCACCGACCCGGCCAACCAGCGGCACGGCGGCATCAGCGTCTTCCTTGTGCCGCTGGACACGCCCGGCATCACGATCCAGCCCATGAGCGGCCTCAACGGCCACCGCGCGAACGTGGTGTTCTTCGATGACGTGAAGCTGCCCGCCGACGCGCTCGTCGGGCCGGAGAACGGCGGCTGGAAGCTCATCACCGATGCACTCGCCTTCGAGCGCGAGACGGTGGGCGCGATCGGCGCACGTGCGCGGGGTTACTTCGACAAGCTGCTCGCGCACGTGAAGGCCGACGCTTCGCTGCGCAGCGACCCGCTGGTGCTCGACCGCATCGGCGGGCTGGGCGCGGAGATCGAGGCGTCGCGCCTGCTCGCCGTGCGCACCGCGCAGGTGGTGGAGCAGGGCGAGGTGCCGCTGTGGCAGGCCGCCATGCTGAAGGTGTACGCGAGCGAGCTGATGGAGCGCCTGTCCGAGACGGCGTTCGACCTGCTCGGCCCCGGCGCCACGCTCGCCGAGGGCGCGCAAGGCGCGCTGTGCGACAGCGTGTTCGAGTACGGCGTGCGCGATGCGCTGCTTTACACGATCGGTGGCGGCACCAACGAGATCCAGCGCACCCTGATCGCGCTGCGAGGGCTGGACCTGCCTCGTTGATCCGGCTGTTTCATTCCAACTAGATCCTCATCCTGGAGACTCTCTCATGCAAGGCTTCCGACGTTCCCTCTTGCTGGCGGCATCGCTGCTGGCGCTCGCGCCCCTCGCGCCTCTCGCCCACGCGCAAGGCTTCCCCACGAAGCCGATCAAGATCGTCATCACGTACGCGCCCGGCGGCACGGGTGACGTGATCGCGCGCACGCTTGCCACGTCGATGAGCGAGCTGCTCGGCCAGCCGGTGGTGGTGGAAAACAAGACCGGCGCTTTCGGCTCCATCGGCACCATGGCCGTGAAGCAGGCACCCCCTGACGGCCATACGCTGCTGGTGACGACCATCGGCACCGTCGTGCTGGCGCCGATGGTGACCAAGGACGCGAGCTTCGACCCGGTCAAGGGCCTCACGCCGATCGCCAACCTCGCAATGACGCCAGGTGTTCTGGTCGTGCACCAGAGCGTTCCCGCCAACGACTTCCCGGGCTTCGTCACGTGGGCGAAGCAGCAGGCCAAGGGCGTGGACATCGCCGTCGCCGGCCCTACGCCGGAGGTGGCGATGGCGCTGCTCGCGCAGCAGGCCAAGCTCAATCTCGTGACCGTGCCTTTCCGCGGCTACGGCCCCGCGCTGCAGTCGGTGCTGGCCGGCGACACCAAGGTCATCTACATGGTGCCGTCGGTGCAGATGATGGAGTTCATCAAGCAGGGCAAGCTCAAGGTGATCGGCGTGACGAGCGCGCAGCCCAGCCCCGCGGTGCCTGGCGCGGTGCCGCTCAACAAATTCGTGCCGGGCTATGTGCAGGACATCAACTTCGCGCTGTGGGCGCCGCCCGGCACGCCGGCCGACGTGGCCGCCAAGCTGACCGAGACCGTGCGCAAGGGCCTGTCGGCACCGGGCATGGCCGAGAAGTTCGTCGCGTTCTCCGTGCCGCTTGCAGTGGCCGGGCCCGATGAAGTGACCCGCATCACCACGCGCGAGTCGAACGACATCAAGAAGATCATGGAAACCGTGCCGATCAAGTTCGAGTGAGGTCGACCCACCCCCGAAGCGCCTGCGGCGCTACCCCCTCAAGGGGTCGCCCCCAGCGGACCGGCAAAGCCGGATCCGCGGCGGCACTGGAAACACGTAACGAAAGCCTCCTATGAACGTGCGTACCTTTCTCAAGACCATCATGGAAACGACAACCGTCAAGTTCGGGGAATGACGATGCAGATGAATCGACGCAACGCCCTGGCCGCCTTCGCGGCGGCTGCCGTTCCTGGCGCATGGGCGCAGGACCGCTATCCGAGCCGCCCCATCCGCATCATCGTGACGAACGCCGCCGGCGGCGCATCGGACATGATCGCGCGCATGATCGGCACGGGCCTGACCGCTGCACTGGGGCAGCCCGTCGCGGTCGAGCCGATGCCGGCCGCCAACGGCATGTGTTCGAAGACCAGGTCGCGCTCAAGCCGCAGGCCGTGGCGGTCCAGTCGCCACAGGGGGACTGGACGTATGCGCAGCTCGGCGAGCAGGTCGCGCGCATGTCCGCGTGGCTGCGCGTACAAGGCGTTGCGCGAGGCGACCGCGTGGCGATCCTCTCGGAGAACCGGCGCGAGTTCGTGCTGACCCTGCTGGCGGCCGCGAAGGTCGGCGCGATCGTCGCGTGCATGAACTGGCGGCAGACGGCGGAGGAGCTCGCGCATTGCATCACGCTCGTCACGCCGAGGATCGCGCTGGTGTCGCCACGGTACGAGCAGCATGTGAAGCTGTTCGGCGAAGTTGCGGTCACGATGATCGGCGAGGAGCTCGAAAGCGACATCGGTGGGGTGCGCTTCGCTTCGACCCCACCCTGCGGGAACGGCGACGTCGTGGAGCCGGAGGACGGCCTCTACATCCTGTACACCAGCGGCACGACCGGCAAACCCAAGGCTGCGCTCGTGAGCCACCGCGCGCTCGTTGCACGCGGCGCGGTCAACACCATGGACCGTGGCGTGCGGCGGGGCGCGACCTTCATCGCCTGGCCGCCGATGTTCCACATGGCCTCCGCCGACAGCATGCTCGTCACCCTCATCGGCGGCGGCAAGGTGATCGTGATGGACGGCCTCGACGTGGGCGTGCTTTGCGACCTTGGCGAGCGCGAGGACAACGTCGGCTGGTTCGTGCTGATGCCCGGCATGATCGACAAGGTGCTGGACGAATACGCGCGCCGAGGCACGCGTCCGCACCCGGCGGATTCGGTGGGCTGCATGGCGGACCTCGTGCCGCGCCAGCAGATCGTCGACGTCACGCGGCTGTTCAACGCACCGTTTCGCAACACCTTCGGATCGACCGAAGCCGGCCCCGCGCCGGGCAGCGGCGGGCGTGTTCCCGTGGGTGTCGCCCCGGAGAACCTCGCCAAGAACCAGAGTTCGCTGTGCCGCGTGCGACTGGTGGACGAGGCGGGCCAGGATGTCGCACCGGGCGAGCCCGGCGAGCTGCTGCTGCGCAGCCCCACGCTCTTTTCCGGCTACTGGGGCATGCCTGAGGCGACAGCCGAAGCCTTCGCTGGGGGATGGTTCCACACGGGCGACGTGTTCACGCGCCAGCCCGATGGCACGCTGCAGTTCGTCGACCGACGCAAATACCTGATCAAGTCCGGCGGCGAGAACATCTACCCTGCCGAGATCGAACAGCTGCTGCTCGCGTCCCCGCGCATCGCCGACGCCGCCGTGGTGCGCAAGCGCGACGCGAAGTGGGGCGAAGTGCCCGTCGCATTCGTCGCCGTGCGCGACGAAACGCTCTCGGCGGAAGAAGTCGTCGCGCTGTGCCGCGGCCGCATCGCGAACTACAAGCTGCCGCGCGAGGTGCGCTTCATCCGCAACGAAGACATGCCGCGCAGCACCACCGGCAAGATCGTGCGCTCCGAGCTGGAGGCGCTGCTGCAGTGAAAGGCGACTGGACGCACGCGTGGCAGCCGATGGTCGATGCCGTCGGCCGCGACTTCGGCGAGGGGCGCACCGAGGTGTGGGGCGAGACGATCGAAGCGAGCATGGTGCGCCGCTACATCGAGCCGCTCGAGCTCGACTCGAAGCTGCATTCCGACGCGGCCTTCGCGCGCGCGCACGGCTACGCGGACATCGTCGTGCCGAGCACCGCCATCGCGAGCTTCGCGATGCCCCTGCTGTGGAACCCCGGCGATTCGCCGCTCTTCGACGACGCGGCGCGGGACGCGCAACCCACGCGCAGCCACATCGGCGGCGTGCGCTTCGGCCTGGAGCCGCCCACCACGCATTTCTTCGGCGTCGACGCGGAAGCGGACTACCTGCTGCCGGTGGTCGTCGGCGACCGGCTGTGCAGGCGCGGCGCATTGCTGCTGTCGTGCAAACCGAAAGAGACGCGGGTGGGACAGGGCGCCTTCATCTCTTGGCAAACCGAGGTGATCAACCAGCGCCGCGAGCGGGTCGCGCTGCTGCGCACGACGTTCTTCCGCTACAACGTGCTGCGCGCCGAGCCTGTCACCCCGGGCTCGACCCGGGGTCGTGGGCCCGCGAGCGCACACGATGCCGGGTCGAGTCCGGCATGACAGGAACACCATGACCCAGCGCCGCTTCGACGACGTGACGGCAGGCGAACCGCTCGCGCCGGTGCACTATCCGCTGTCGGTGCTGCGCCTCGTGATGGCGGCCGGCGCGAACCGCGACTTCAATTCCATCCACCACAACGCCGAGTTCGCCCGCGCGAGCGGCGCGCCGGACATGTACGCCAACACCTTCTTCCTGCAAGGCATGTGGGAACGCTGCGCGCGAGACTACATCGGCCCCGGCGGCACCATCCGCAGCATCGCGGGCTTCGCGATGAAGGCGTTCAACACGGCGGGGCAGACCGTCACCGTCGAAGGCCTTGTGGAGCGCAAGTGGATCGAGGCTGGCGCCGGACTGGTGGAACTGTCGATGCAGTCACGCACGGAACGCGGCGTGACCGTGGGCCCGGGCCGCGTGGTCGTGGAATTGCCGCTGCCGTGACGACGCCATCGAACGCGGACAGGATGCCGCCCGTCCTGAAGGCACTGCTCTTCGGCAACTTCGCGATCGGCTGCGGCGTCAGCGGGCTGGCCGCGACACTGCCGGAGATCAGCAGCTCGCTCGGCGTGAGCGTCGCGCGCGCGGGTGGGCTCATCACCGCGTCGTCGCTCATGGTCGCCGTGGGCGCGCCGCTGTGCGCGGCGGTGGTCGCGGGCTGGGACCGCAGGCGCCTGCTCTCGTTCGCGGCGCTGTGGTTCGGCCTGCTGCACATCGTGGCCGCGGCCGTGCCGGGCATCGACTCGCTGATGGCGGTGCGCGTGATGGCCATGATCGCGCCCGCGATCTTCACGCCACAGGCCGCGTCCAGCGTGCCCATGCTCGTTCCGCCCGAGCTGCGTGCGCGGGCGATCACGTTCATCTTCCTCGGCTTCTCCAGCTCCGCGGTGCTGGGCGTGCCGCTGGCGGCCTGGATCGGCGGCACCTGGGGCTGGCGTGTCACCTTCGCCTTCATCGGCGCGATGGGCGTCATCAATGCCATCTGGATCTGGCGCACCATGCCCGACGGCGTGCGCGCGACGCGGCTGTCCGCGGCCGCCTGGAGCCGCACGCTGCGCTCACCGGCGCTCATGAGCACGCTGGCCGTCACGCTCACGTTCGGCACGGGGCAGTTCATCCTGTGGTCCTACATCGCGCCCTATCTCAAGGGGCAGGTGGGCTTTTCGACGGGGGAACTGAGCCTGGTGCTCATGTGGTTCGGCATGGTGGGCCTGGCCGGCAACGCGCTCATGTCGCGCACGGTCGACCGCACGGGGCCGGCAGCAGCCGTCATGACATCGCTGGCCCTGAGCGCGGTCACGCTGGCAGCATGGCCGCTCGCGACAGGCTTCGCGCTGGTCGCGGTCATCATCGCGCCGTGGGCGCTCGGCTACTACGCGTCCAACTCGGCGCAGCAGGCGCGGCTCGCGGGCATCGCGCCGCAGCTCGCGTCCGCATCCATCGCACTCAACACCTCCGCGATCTACGGCGGCCAGGCTGCCGGCAGCGCCATCGGCGCGGCGCTGATCGCACTTGGCCGCTGGGACGCGCTGCACTGGGCCGCGCTGGCCGCCATGCTCGTGGCCATGGCCGGGAGCGCGCTGGCAACGCGCCTTGCCCGCATGCATGCCCTGGCGGCCTGAACCAGCAAACCAAGACCTCGAACCACACGACCATGTACCCACGCCTGCAAGACTTTGCGAACGAATTCCCCACGGCGCCTGCGCGCAAGCCCGGTGCTCCCACGGCCCTCGGCGGCATCCGCGTGCTCGACTTCAGCCATTTCATCGCCGGCCCCTACGCCACGATGATGCTGGCCGACTTCGGCGCGGACGTGCTCAAGATCGAAACGCCCGGCAAGGGCGACGACTTCCGCCACTACCCGCCCGTGGATGCGCAGATGCCCGCACAGGGGTCGTCGTTCTTCTTCGCCAACCGCAACAAGCGCAGCATCGCGCTGGACCTCAAGAACCCGCGCGCCCTGGACGTGGTGAAGGAACTGGTCGCAAAGAGCGACGTGCTCGTGGAGAACTTCTCCACCGGCGTGATGCAGCGCTTCGGGCTCGACTGGGAGACCTGCCGCGCGATCAACCCGCGGCTCGTGTACTGCTCGGTGCCCGCGTACAGCCGCGACGGCGAGTTCGCCGACCGGCCGGGGTTCGACCCGATCGTGCAGGCCGAAAGCGGCTTCATCTCGATGAACGGCTACGCCGACCGCGAAGGCGTGCGCGCGCTGTCCCCGGTGATGGACATGGGCACCTCGCTCATGGTGTGCAACACCGTGCTGGCGGCGCTGATGGCGCGGCACCACACGGGCGCGGGCCAGTATTGCGAGGTGGCGCTCTTCGACAGCGCCATCGCCATGACGGCCTACGCGCCCATGCAGTACCTGTTCGCCGGCATGGAGCCGAAGCGCAACGGCAACACCAGCCCCGACACGTCGCCCTCCGGCGTGTTCCGCGCGTCGGACGTCGCGTTCTACGTGAACAGCGGCAACGACAAGATCTTCCAGCGGCTCACCGTGGCCATCGGCATGCCGCAGCTCGCGACCGACCCGCGCTTCGAAGGGCGCGCCGGCCGCATGGCGAACCGCGACGCGCTCTTCGCCATCCTGATCGACGCATTCGCGAAGCAGCCCTGGGCGCACTGGCGCGCGAAGTTCCGCGAGCTCGCCATCCCGAGCGGCGAAGTGCGCACGCTCGCGCAGGCGCTGCACTCGCCCGAGGCCGCCGCGCGCGGGCTCGTCACGCGCATCCCGCACCCCGTGGCAGGGTGGGTGCCCAATCTCACGCCGCCCGCGCGCCTGTCGGACACGCCGGTGGTCGACCCCGTCGCGGCGCCCGCGCTCGGCGCGCACACGCACGAGGTGCTGCGCGACCTGCTCGGCATGGACGACGCACGCCTGGCTGAACTCGCCGCCGCCGGCGTCTTCGGCGCGCAGGGCGCAACGCAACGCAAACAGGAGGCCCTTGCATGAACGACGCCGTCGACTCGATCGGGAAACTCGCCCACGCGCTGACCGAAGCGCCCATCACGGACATCGTGGCGGGCGTCGGTGGCGAACCCGTGCACTCGCGCTGGATCGCGATCGACCAGGCCATGATCGACCGCTTCGCCACGCTCACCAACGACCACAACTGGCTGCATGTGGACCCCGAGCGCGCGGCGAAGTCGCCGGTGGGCAGCACGATCGCGCATGGCTTCCTCACGCTGTCGCTGATCCCGACGATGGCCTACGAGGTGCTGCCTCGCGTGCAGGAGTCCACCATGGGCATGAACTACGGCCTGAACAAGGTGCGCTTCGTCGCGCCCGTGCGCGTGGGCAGCCGCGTGCGCGGCGCCTTCGTGCTGGCGAGCGCAAAGACGAAGGAAGACGGCAGCCGCACGGAACTCGTCTACGACATCACGGTGGAGATCGACGGCGAGGACAAGCCCGCGCTGATCGCGCAGTGGATCCGGGTGGCGATGTTCTAGCAAGCAGGGCGAACGCCCCGCGGCGGCGGGCGGGGCCTGCCAAAGACGCGGGCGTTGCTCCATCACCAAGGGCGTGGGCATGCAGCAGTGCAATGGTGGTCAGGAAGCGCCTGTTCACTCGTAGCGAATCTCCGCCGGACCTGTCGACGATCTTGCCGTCCCTAGAGAGCGCCGAGGCCGCGGTCGATGTCTCGCGCCCTGGATCCGCGCTGCGCCCGGGCAGGGGTCTCCTCGTTTTCAGTGCAATAAGTGACGGTACGAAAAGCTAGCACTGGCGCGGAGGTGGTGTTGGTAGATCGTTGATTTCATTGACTTTCCTGTTCACTTTCAAATCTGCGATTCGTGGCGTCAAACCGTGGTCGGTTTCATCCATTGGTGCCAGTTATCGATGCATTTGGCCGCGAAGGCAGGATTTGGTCAGCATAGCGGTCAACCGGGAAGCGAAACACACCCCGCAAGTTGATGCTCTCCAGCCTGGTGGGCGCAATCTTCCCGATCAGTTCCGGTGGAATGACCTGGCGGCGGTTCGACCAGCGATCCAGGACCGCCTGCATCTGTGAGGTATTCCACGCCATCACGATGTTGGCCATCAGGCTCAACGCATCGGCCACAGCCTGCATTTCATCGACACGTTTGGCCTGCGCCGGGCTGATCCGGCCGGTATAAATGGCGCGCTTGAGGGCGTTAACAGCCTCGCCCCGATTGAGCACCCGGCGCAACTCGTTCCTGAAAGCGTCCTTGACAAAGTAGTCAGCCAAAAACGCCGTACGCAGCAACCGCCCCAATTGCACGCCAGCCTCATAGATTGGATCGCCCTGGGCGGCAGAACCGAACCGCGCAAGAGCTGCCACCGCACTGGCATGTCCGCTCATGACCGAGGCTGCCAGGTGCACCAGACTATCCCAATGCTTTTCGATCAAAGCGACGTCGACATTGGCTTCGCACACCGCAGCGATTTCTGCGGGCACTTTGGTGCCGCGTGGCACAAAGAGGTGGCGCTGTTTGAGTTCCTTCAACCGCGGGCAAAGATCAAAACCAAGCAAACGGGCATGTGACATGGCAAAGTCGGTGTAGCCATGGGTATCCACAGCAAGCTGGCTGGTCTCCAGCTTTTCTTGGCGGATGACACCTTCAATGGCCACGCCCGCCTGGCGCTCATTGAGCACAAAGGGCTGCGCATGGAAGATGCCCCACCGGTCTTTTACATGGGAGTAGATTCCAATGGAAGGTGTGTTGCGCCGAGGATCAAGCCGGGCTTGCCACACCCGTTTGGTGGTCTCCATGCTCATCATGTCAGAAGATGCCAAATCGGACCGCCCCCAGGTGGCGGCAATCGGGTGTCGCTGCATGAATTCCAGCACAGCCTGGCAGGCCTGGCTCAGACGCCGTTCGTCCCGCGCCCAGCGCATGGCCTGGCGAATGCTGGTGGCAGACAATTGCGGAATCATGCGCGCGCATTCGACCGCAGTCAGACTGGTGCCGTGGGCCATGATGCCGGCATAGACCATCAGCAGCTCGTCGGTAGAGCGCGGCTCACGTCCGAGCATGATCCAGCTAAAGCGCACCTGGGCGTCAACGGCCAGAATCACTTCCGGCAATTGAACCTCACCGATGCGGTGATCCAAAGCCGCGCGCAGCTTGGTCACTTCTGGGTCTTCGTCCTCTGCGGGCAATGGCGACAAATGGAGTTCATCATCCACGCGCAGTACGCCACTGCGGGCTGCAGCGGCCACCGCATCGACACCGGCAGTTACTCTGGCCAGCAAAGGCTTCAAGAAAGTGGCAGCCTTGCTGGGTAACGATAGACGGGCATAGTGTTTCTTGGACTCTGCCTGCCAACGCTCGTCCGTGAAGAACAAGCGCGCACGACCCCGAAAGCTCAGGCTGTGCTCAATCCAGACCGAGCCATTGCGCACCGCGCGGCGCAGGGCAAACAGGGTGGCCACCTCCAACGCCTGAAACGCCCGTTCCCGGTCTGGGCTGGAGATCGAAACCTGCCAGATCATTCCCAGACTTGGTGCCACCACTTCAACTGGCAGCTTTCTGGATCCTTTGAGATATAAAGCTTGCAGCTTGGCAAGGTACTCGATGGCAGGATGCTCGCCGGTGGCCTGCCAGGGCAGCTTTGCAATGGCGACGAGCAACGACCGCACGGGGCGAATTCCATCAATCAATCCCTCGCGGACCAGGGAGGCCCTGCTCGGTGGTTTGCGTTTCTGGGTTTCGGTGATCAAGGCTTCAAGACGGGCACGCAACTCAGCATCTGGCACCGCACCTTGCGCGCTCAAGGCAACAAGTTCGCCGAGCAGCGTTTTGTACATTGCGGCCCAATTGACGGTAGCGGGGACATCGGCGGCAGCCTGACGCCACAGATCGGCGATCCGGCGCTGCACCATAAGGATCAACTGGTCTGTGGTGGTGAACAGGCAATACCGAAGAAAGCATGCGACCTCCACGGTGCGCGCTGGCTCTTTGATCTTGGCTCCGGCTGAGGGCGGCCTGGAGACAAGTCGGCGCGCGTAGCGGCGCAAGATGAGATCGGGGATGTCTGCCAGGTGCTTATGAACGTCCAGCGTGTAAAGCAGGTCGATGCGCTCCAGTACCTCGCTGATTTGGCGGGTTGAGTGTTTCGCCGGTGCAGCCCATAGCCAACTCTGCTGGGTTTGTCCATCTGGGCGCAGCTCTGAAACTGAGGCTCGCCAGCGATCAAGTGTTGCTGGATCAACGCTGGCGGCGATGGCGGTGCCTGTTTCAACTTCAAGCTGGGCAAGTGCCGCCGCAATCAGTGTCCGAATTGCCCGCTCGTGCACGATCACCAGCTTGTTCTTGTACAGCCATTGACGCGCCCGCACGAGTAGCTGATCGCGGTCGGCGCAGCGCGCCACTTCGTCGCGCAGTTCACGTACCAGTGAGCGGCGCTGGTGCTCGCTCATCCACTGGAATCCAAGGACCGTGCAGGCTACTTGTTGGTGATCGAATAGCGTGCGCCCGCGTTCATACATGGCTCTCAGCGAGGCGACTTCTGGTGCTGCAATGCCAAGCTCGTTGCCAAGGTGGCGCCACAAGGCTACTGGAATTACCCGAAAGGCACCGAGCAAACGCCCACTCATGCGCAGGAAACCAATATGGAGCGCCAGACCAAGCTTGTGGGAATCACCTCGGCGTGCATTGATTGCGTCGCGCTCGGCACCATCGAAGGTGAAAAATGCCTTCATCTCGAAGTCGCTGATATCGCGGGGGAGCCCACGCATCCCCAAAAACGTTGTGTGCCAACCCTGCATCGTGAACCTCAAAAGTGGGAGGCCACCATACCCGTTTACAAAGCGAACAGGAAAGTCAATGAAATCAACGGTCTACCCAGACCACCCCCGCGCCAGTGCTAGCTTTGCGTACCGTCACTTATTGCACTGAAAACGAGGAGACCCCGGCGAAGGTCTTTGATCGAGAGTGCGGGCATGGGCGCAGTGTAGAGGGGTCGCATGGGGCTTGCCATATTTTATTTGAGTAGATATAGTTCGTATACAAACAACATCGTTCATTCCGCGTCGTCGAATCAGGAGACACCCATGCGCACCCCCATCTGCGAGCGCCTCGGCATCGAGGCGCCCATCTTTGCTTTTTCCCATTGCCGCGACGTCGTGGTCGAGGTCACCAAGGCCGGCGGCTTCGGCGTGCTGGGCGCGGTCACGCACTCGCCCGAACAGCTCGAGCGCGAACTCAAGTGGATCGACGAGCACGTGGGCGGCCGGCCCTACGGCGTGGACGTGCTCATTCCCGTCGTCTACGACCGCGAGGCCGAAGCATCGACCGAGGAGGTGATCGACCTCATCCCCGCCGAGCAGAGGCAGTTCGTCGACAAGCTGCTGGATGCGGAAGGCGTGCCCCCGCTGTCCGCCGACGACGCGGCCGAAGCGCGCCGCGAGCTGATCGGGCGCGGGCGCAACACCACGCCGCTGGGCGCGCGCAGGCTGATCGACGTGGCGCTGCGCCACCCGCAGGTCAAGCTGGTGGTCAGCGCCCTGGGTGCGCCGCCGAAGGAACTGGTCGACGAGCTGCACGGCCGCGGCATCCTCGTCGGCTCGCTGTCCGGAAAGGCCGAGCACGCGAAGGCGCAGCGCGCGGTGGGCGTGGACATCATCGTCGCGCAGGGCACCGAAGCCGGCGGCCACACGGGGCAGATCGCCACCATGGTGCTCGTGCCGCAGGTGGTCGATGTCGCCGGCCCCGACATCGCGGTGCTCGCCGCCGGCGGCATCAGCCGCGGCAGGCAGATCGCGGCAGCCTTTGCGCTCGGCGCGCAGGGCGTGTGGACCGGAACGATCTGGCTGGGCACGCGCGAGAGCGAGCTCACGCCCATGGAAAAAGAGGTGCTTTTCAAGGCGAAGTCCGAAGACGCCGTGCAGCGCAAGTGGATGACGGGGAAGACCGGTCGCATGATCCGCAGCAAGGCCTCGGAAGCGTGGGAACAGCCCGGTGCGCCCAGGCACCTGAAGCCGCCGCTGCAGAACATCCTGTACCACAGCGCGCGCATCCGCATCGAGAAGGCGCATCGCGACGACCTGTGCTCGTTCCCCGCCGGGCAGGTCGTCGGGAACATGAAGGAAGAGACCTCCGTGCGCCAGGTCATGCAGGACCTGATGCAGGAGTACATCGACACCGCCGAGCGCATCTCTCCCTTGATCAACCTCTGAAAGCACAGATGGACAAGACACGCATCCCCGTCATCGTCGGCACCGGCCAGGTCACCGACACCACTTCGAAGCCCGAAGAGGGCCGTTCGCCGCTGCAGCTGATGCACGACGCGGTCAAGCTCGCCGCGGCGGACAGTGGCGCGCAGGACCAGGGCGCCGCACTGCTGCGCGGGCTGGACTCCGTCACGGTGATCCGCCTGTTTGCCGACACGCTGCCGCGTTTCGCATCGCCCTTCGGCAAGCTCGCGAATGCGCCGTGGTCCATCGCGCAGCGCGTGGGCGCGGCGAACGCCACGGACCTCGTGTGTCCCCCGCAAGGCGGCGATTCGCTGGTGATGCTCGCGCGCGCGTGCGAACGCATCGCGCAGGGAGAGTCGCAGGCGGCGCTGGTCGTGGGCGGCGAGGCGCTGCGCACCGAGCTCGCGGCCAAGCGCGCTGGTCTGCAGCTGCAGTGGGGCGAGGACGCCCCCACCACGCCCAACCAGCTCACGGGCGTGAGATCGTTCCGGTCCACACGCCCTGAGGACATGTACACCAAGGCCGAAGAGAAGCACGGCATGCGCTCGGCCATCGCAATGTACGCGCTCATCGGGCAGGCCCTGCGCCACGCCGCGGGGCAGACGGTCGACCAGTACCGCGAAGCCAGCGCCAAGCTCTTTGCACGCTTCGCCGCCGTGGCCAGGGACAACCCGCTCGCCACGCGCCGCAAGGGGTACAGCGCCGAGCAGATCGCCGAGGTGAACGCGGAGAACCCCTTCGTGGGCTTCCCGTACACCAAGCTCATGACGGCCAGCGTCTTCGTCGACCAGTCGGCCGCGTTCATCGTGGTGTCCGAAGCGCGTGCCGACGAGCTCGGCATCCCGCAGGACAAGCGCGTGTACCTGCACGGCGAAGCGCATGCGCACAACACGTGGTTCGTGAGCGACCGCGAGCGCCTCGACCAGTCGCCCGCGATGCGCCTGACCTCGCGCGCCGCTCTGGCGCAGGCGGGCAAGACCATCGCCGACGTGGATGTGTTCGACATCTACAGCTGCTTCCCGTCGGTAGTGCAGATCGCCTGCAAGGAGCTGGGCATCTCGCCCGACGACAAGCGCGGCCTCACCGTCACGGGCGGCCTGCCGTACTTCGGCGGACCGGGCAACAACTACGTGACGCACGCCATCGCCGAGATGGTGCAGCGCGTGCGTGCGAAGCCCGGCGCCTATGGCCTCGTCATGGCCAACGTCGGCCTCGTCACCAAGGCGGCGGTCGGTCTGTTTTCCACCGAGCGGCCGAACAAGCCCTTCATGCGCGCGGATTCCGACGCCATCCAGCGCGAGATCGACGCGCAGACCAAGGTGCGCTTCACCGAGGCACCGCAGGGTGACGCGACCATCGAGACCTATGCCGTGCTGCACGGCAAGAACGGTCCCGAAAGCGGCGTGCTGCTCGGGCGCCTGGCTGCTACGGGCGAGCGCTTCGTCGCGAACACGCCCGCCGATGCGGCAACGCTCGCGAAGCTGGAGCAGGTCGAAGGCATCGGGCTGCCCGGCACCGTGACGCAGGTGGACGGCCGCAACGTGTTCACGCCGCGCTTCGGATAAACGCGATGGCGGCACCGGACACAGGCCTCGCACGCCTCTTCAACCCGCGGTCCGTCGCGCTCGTGGGCGCGACCGACCGCTCCACGTGGTCGAAGATGGCCTTCGACAACCTGAAGCTGCTGGGCTTCGAGGGGAAGGTCCATCTCGTCAACCGCAGCGGCGGCGTCGTGCATGGGCAGCAGTCGTTCAAGACGGCAGTCGACATCGGCGAGAGCGTCGACGTCGCGCTGCTCATGGTGCCCAACCCCGCGATGGAGGACGCACTGCGCGACCTGGGCGCCGCGGGCATCCGCCACGCCGTGGTGCTCGCCGGCGGCTTCGCGGAAACCGGCAGCGAAGGCCGCACGATGCAGGAGCGCATGGTCGCCACGGCGCGTGAACTCGGCATCACGCTGCTGGGGCCCAACTGCCTGGGCTTCATCAACTTCACGACCGGCGCGGTGTGCTGGACGGGCGCCATGCGCACGCCACCCCTGAAGGGCGGCATCAGCATCGTGTCGCAAAGCGGCGCGGTCGCCACCGTGATGAAGCACTTCGCGCACCAGCACGGCGTAGGCATGAACGTGGTCGCCGCCACCGGCAACGAGGCAATGCTGGGCCTGGCCGAATGCGTGGACTACCTCGTGGACGACGAGAGCACGAAGGTGATCGCGGTGTTCGCGGAGACGGTGCGTGACACGCGCCTGTTCCGCGCCGCCGCCGAGCGCGCGCTCGCGAAGGCCAAGCCGATCGTGGTGCTCAAGGTGGGCCGCTCCGACATCGCGACGCAGGCTGCGCAGTCGCACACGGGCTCGCTCGTGGGCGACGACAGCGTGTTCGACGGCGTGTGCCGCCAGCTCGGGCTGGTGCGCGTGCGCAGCATCGAGGAGCTCGTGTTCACCGCGGCGCTGCTCGAGAAAACCGGCGTGCTGGCCGAAGGCGGGGTCGCGGTGCTGTCGTCCTCGGGCGGCATGGGCGAGCTGGCCGCGGACTATGCGCAGCTGGAAACACTGCGCCTGCCCGCCTTGTCGAATGAAACGCTCTCGGCGCTGCGCGAGATCCTTCCGCCGATGGCCACACCCGCCAACCCGCTGGACCTGACGGGCGCAGTCGTCAACGATTGGGCGCTCTTCACCCGCTGCATGGATGCGATGCAGCGCGATCCGGCCGTCTCCGTGCTGGTCTGCGTGGCCGACGTGCCCACGGCGAACAACAACGACTGGGCGCCGCTTGCGGTGGGAACGCTGCAGGCCATCGGGCAGTTCAAGCCGGACGGACGCGCGCGCTACCTCGTGGTGAGCAACGCGGTGAAGGCGGTGTCGGACAAGAGCCGCGAAGAAGTGGAGAAGGCGCAGATTCCGTACCTCGCCTGCGGGCTGGACATCGCGTTGCGCGCGTTGCGCTACGCCGCGGACTGGTCCCGGATGTCCCGCAGTGCAGGGGGCGAGCGCGCGGCACGCGCCTTGCCGGGTGCGGCGTCGACGGCAGGCGCCGACTTGCCGCAATCCGAGCGCGAAACGGTGGACTACCTCAAGCGCTTCGGCGTCCCCGTGGTTCCCCAGGTGCTCGCCACCGACGCGAAGCAGGCCGTCGCCGCGGCGCGCGACATGAACGGCCCGGTCGTCCTCAAGATCGCCTCGCCGGACATCGCGCACAAGACCGAGGTCGGCGGCGTCGTGCTCAACCTGCAGGGCGACGACGCGGTCGAAGCGGCGTTCCGCAGGATCATGGACGCGGCCGCCTCCGCGATGCCGAAGGCACGGCTCGACGGCGTGATCGTTTCGCCCATGCGCAAGGGCGGCATCGAGCTCTTCACGGGCGTGCGCGTCGACGCCCAGTGGGGCCCCGTCATCGCGCTCGGACTGGGCGGCGTGTGGATCGAGGCGCTGCAGGACGTGAGCCTGCGCCTCCTGCCCGTGACGCCAGCCGACGTGGAACAGATGGTGTCCGAGCTGCGCGGCGCGAAGCTGCTGCAAGGCTTTCGCGGCGCGCCGCCGGTCGATGTCGCGAAGCTCGCCGACGCCGTGGCGCGCATCGGCGACGCCGCGCTCGCGCTCGGCGCCACGCTGGACACGCTGGAAGTCAACCCGCTGCTCGCCGACGGCGCGCGCATCGAGGCACTCGATGCCCTCGCCACCTACAACCACTGAAAGAGACACACCATGGCCATCACGCAACGCGAGTTCTGCACCGTCGAGAAAGACGGACACCTCACCATCGTCACGATCAACCGTCCCGACGTGATGAACTCCACGCACTACGAGGCGGACCTCGAACTCGACCAGGTGTGGGACGAGTTCGCAGAGGACCCCGAGCAGTGGGTCGGCATCATCACCGGCGCGGGCGACCGCGCGTTCAGCACCGGCAACGACCTGAAGATGCACGCCAAGCGCGGCGTGCGGCAGATTTCCAAGGGCGGCTTCGCCGGCCTGACCACGCGATTCGACCTGGACAAGCCCGTCATCGCCGCGGTGAACGGCATCGCCATGGGCGGTGGCTTCGAGCTCGCGCTGGCGTGCGACCTCGTCATCGCGGCGGAGAACGCGTTCTTCGCCTTGTCCGAGCCGCGCGTGGGCCTGTCGGCACTCGCGGGGGGCGTGCAGTACCTGCCGCGCGCCATCGGCCTGCCGCGCGCCATGGGCATCCTGCTCACGGGGCGCCGCGTGCCGGCGAAAGAGGGCTACGAACTCGGCTTCGTCACCGCGGTGGCGCCGGCAGGCGGCGCGATGGAAGAGGCGCGCAAGTGGGCCGCGCAGATGCTGGAGTGCTCGCCGCTCGCGCTGCGCGCCACCAAGGAAGTCGCGCGCAAGACCATGCTGGGTGAGGACTTCGAGCGCAAGCTGGTGGACGCGCGCGAGTTCCCGGCGGCCAAGCGCCTGCGCACCAGCAACGACTACGTCGAAGGCCCGCGCGCCTTCGCCGAGAAGCGCAAGCCGAACTGGACCAACACATGAGCGAGGCCCTTCCCCTGGTGGAGAGCGAGGACCTCGTCCTCGTGCGCGATTCGGCGCGCGGCCTGCTGCAGGACGCCTGGCCCGCATCGCGCGCCGTCGCCGCTGCGAAGGACGCGGCCGCGCTGAAGGACATGTGGCGCAAGGCCGCGCTGCAGGGCTGGACTGCGCTCGCGCCGTCGCAGGACGAGATGGGACTTGCCGCGTCCATCGTGCTGATGCAGGAACTCGGCCGTGCGGCCTGCCCGCTGCCGCTGGCGGATGCGGTGCTCGCGAACGCGGTGCTCGCCCAGGCGCAGGGCGAGGCGGCCGCGCAACTGCTGGCAAGCGTGCAGTCGGGCGAGGCCATCGTCGCGTGGGCGGCCGATCCGCACGGCGGCAGGGTGACGGATGGGGCCACACTCGATGGCACCGTCTCCTTCGTCGAGCACGGCGCCATCGCCACGCACTTTCTCGTCGCGACCGGCAAAGGCGAAATCGCGATCGTGCCGCGCGAGGCCGCGGGGCTCGCGATCGATGCCACGCCCGGCCTGAACGTGCCGCCCCTGTCGCAGCTGCGCTTCACGCGGGTGGACACGTTCCAGCGCGTCACCACGTCGTTCGACGTCGGCACGCTCACGCCCCTGATGCGCCTGCTGCTTGCAGCACGCGCCACGGGTTCGGCGGGCTATGGCCTGGAGCTGCTGACCGACTACGCCAAGGTGCGCTCGCAGTTCGGCCACAAGATCGGCAGCTACCAGGCCATCCAGCACAAGCTCGCGAACTGCTTCACCAGCGTGGAGATCTGCCGGCTCGCGCTCGTCGCGGCGGGCCGTGCATCGCAGCACGAGCGCGCCTACAGCGCCGCCGTCGCGGCCGCGAATGCGGGCCAGCTGCTGCGCGACGTGGTGCGCGAACTGCATCACGGCTTCGGCGGCATTTCGTTCTGGGACGAGCACGAGCTGCCGCGCCACTTCCGCCGCATCCACGGCGACCTCACGCGGCTCGGTGGCGTGCAGCAGGCCCGGCGCGACGTCGCGGCCCTGCTGCTCGAACGCGGCGCCGTCCCCGACATGGCGCTCACGCCGGCGGCCGATGCCTTCCGCGCCGAGGTGCGCGAGTGGCTGGCGCACAACTGGGACCATGCCTATCCGCCCGAAACGTATGCGCTCCCGGTGAATCACCGCAAGGCGCGTCAGGACTTCAGCCGCAAGGTGGGCGCCAAGGGCTGGCTCGGCGTCAACTGGCCCAAGGCCTACGGCGGACAGGGACGCACGGCCTTCGAACATCTCGCCTTCGAGGAGGAGATGGCCTACGCGGAGGCGCCCGTCACCTTCCACAACACCTCGGCCAACATGATCGGCCCGACGCTCGTCATCCACGGCAGCGACGCGCAGAAGGCGTTCTTCCTGCCCGGCATCGCGCGCGGCGACATCTCGATCGCCCTCGGCTACAGCGAGCCGGACCACGGCTCCGACCTCGCGGGCATCAGAACATCCGCGAAGCGCACCGAGGACGGCGGCTGGGTGGTGAACGGTCAGAAGATATTCACGTCGACCGCCGGGTTCTCGCAATACGTGTGGCTGGCCGCGCGCACCGACCCGGCCAACCAGCGGCACGGCGGCATCAGCGTCTTCCTTGTGCCGCTGGACACGCCCGGCATCACGATCCAGCCCATGAGCGGCCTCAACGGCCACCGCGCGAACGTGGTGTTCTTCGATGACGTGAAGCTGCCCGCCGACGCGCTCGTCGGGCCGGAGAACGGCGGCTGGAAGCTCATCACCGATGCACTCGCCTTCGAGCGCGAGACGGTGGGCGCGATCGGCGCACGTGCGCGGGGTTACTTCGACAAGCTGCTCGCGCACGTGAAGGCCGACGCTTCGCTGCGCAGCGACCCGCTGGTGCTCGACCGCATCGGCGGGCTGGGCGCGGAGATCGAGGCGTCGCGCCTGCTCGCCGTGCGCACCGCGCAGGTGGTGGAGCAGGGCGAGGTGCCGCTGTGGCAGGCCGCCATGCTGAAGGTGTACGCGAGCGAGCTGATGGAGCGCCTGTCCGAGACGGCGTTCGACCTGCTCGGCCCCGGCGCCACGCTCGCCGAGGGCGCGCAAGGCGCGCTGTGCGACAGCGTGTTCGAGTACGGCGTGCGCGATGCGCTGCTTTACACGATCGGTGGCGGCACCAACGAGATCCAGCGCACCCTGATCGCGCTGCGAGGGCTGGACCTGCCTCGTTGATCCGGCTGTTTCATTCCAACTAGATCCTCATCCTGGAGACTCTCTCATGCAAGGCTTCCGACGTTCCCTCTTGCTGGCGGCATCGCTGCTGGCGCTCGCGCCCCTCGCGCCTCTCGCCCACGCGCAAGGCTTCCCCACGAAGCCGATCAAGATCGTCATCACGTACGCGCCCGGCGGCACGGGTGACGTGATCGCGCGCACGCTTGCCACGTCGATGAGCGAGCTGCTCGGCCAGCCGGTGGTGGTGGAAAACAAGACCGGCGCTTTCGGCTCCATCGGCACCATGGCCGTGAAGCAGGCACCCCCTGACGGCCATACGCTGCTGGTGACGACCATCGGCACCGTCGTGCTGGCGCCGATGGTGACCAAGGACGCGAGCTTCGACCCGGTCAAGGGCCTCACGCCGATCGCCAACCTCGCAATGACGCCAGGTGTTCTGGTCGTGCACCAGAGCGTTCCCGCCAACGACTTCCCGGGCTTCGTCACGTGGGCGAAGCAGCAGGCCAAGGGCGTGGACATCGCCGTCGCCGGCCCTACGCCGGAGGTGGCGATGGCGCTGCTCGCGCAGCAGGCCAAGCTCAATCTCGTGACCGTGCCTTTCCGCGGCTACGGCCCCGCGCTGCAGTCGGTGCTGGCCGGCGACACCAAGGTCATCTACATGGTGCCGTCGGTGCAGATGATGGAGTTCATCAAGCAGGGCAAGCTCAAGGTGATCGGCGTGACGAGCGCGCAGCCCAGCCCCGCGGTGCCTGGCGCGGTGCCGCTCAACAAATTCGTGCCGGGCTATGTGCAGGACATCAACTTCGCGCTGTGGGCGCCGCCCGGCACGCCGGCCGACGTGGCCGCCAAGCTGACCGAGACCGTGCGCAAGGGCCTGTCGGCACCGGGCATGGCCGAGAAGTTCGTCGCGTTCTCCGTGCCGCTTGCAGTGGCCGGGCCCGATGAAGTGACCCGCATCACCACGCGCGAGTCGAACGACATCAAGAAGATCATGGAAACCGTGCCGATCAAGTTCGAGTGAGGTCGACCCACCCCCGAAGCGCCTGCGGCGCTACCCCCTCAAGGGGTCGCCCCCAGCGGACCGGCAAAGCCGGATCCGCGGCGGCACTGGAAACACGTAACGAAAGCCTCCTATGAACGTGCGTACCTTTCTCAAGACCATCATGGAAACGACAACCGTCAAGTTCGGGGAATGACGATGCAGATGAATCGACGCAACGCCCTGGCCGCCTTCGCGGCGGCTGCCGTTCCTGGCGCATGGGCGCAGGACCGCTATCCGAGCCGCCCCATCCGCATCATCGTGACGAACGCCGCCGGCGGCGCATCGGACATGATCGCGCGCATGATCGGCACGGGCCTGACCGCTGCACTGGGGCAGCCCGTCGCGGTCGAGCCGATGCCGGCCGCCAACGGCATGTGTTCGAAGACCAGGTCGCGCTCAAGCCGCAGGCCGTGGCGGTCCAGTCGCCACAGGGGGACTGGACGTATGCGCAGCTCGGCGAGCAGGTCGCGCGCATGTCCGCGTGGCTGCGCGTACAAGGCGTTGCGCGAGGCGACCGCGTGGCGATCCTCTCGGAGAACCGGCGCGAGTTCGTGCTGACCCTGCTGGCGGCCGCGAAGGTCGGCGCGATCGTCGCGTGCATGAACTGGCGGCAGACGGCGGAGGAGCTCGCGCATTGCATCACGCTCGTCACGCCGAGGATCGCGCTGGTGTCGCCACGGTACGAGCAGCATGTGAAGCTGTTCGGCGAAGTTGCGGTCACGATGATCGGCGAGGAGCTCGAAAGCGACATCGGTGGGGTGCGCTTCGCTTCGACCCCACCCTGCGGGAACGGCGACGTCGTGGAGCCGGAGGACGGCCTCTACATCCTGTACACCAGCGGCACGACCGGCAAACCCAAGGCTGCGCTCGTGAGCCACCGCGCGCTCGTTGCACGCGGCGCGGTCAACACCATGGACCGTGGCGTGCGGCGGGGCGCGACCTTCATCGCCTGGCCGCCGATGTTCCACATGGCCTCCGCCGACAGCATGCTCGTCACCCTCATCGGCGGCGGCAAGGTGATCGTGATGGACGGCCTCGACGTGGGCGTGCTTTGCGACCTTGGCGAGCGCGAGGACAACGTCGGCTGGTTCGTGCTGATGCCCGGCATGATCGACAAGGTGCTGGACGAATACGCGCGCCGAGGCACGCGTCCGCACCCGGCGGATTCGGTGGGCTGCATGGCGGACCTCGTGCCGCGCCAGCAGATCGTCGACGTCACGCGGCTGTTCAACGCACCGTTTCGCAACACCTTCGGATCGACCGAAGCCGGCCCCGCGCCGGGCAGCGGCGGGCGTGTTCCCGTGGGTGTCGCCCCGGAGAACCTCGCCAAGAACCAGAGTTCGCTGTGCCGCGTGCGACTGGTGGACGAGGCGGGCCAGGATGTCGCACCGGGCGAGCCCGGCGAGCTGCTGCTGCGCAGCCCCACGCTCTTTTCCGGCTACTGGGGCATGCCTGAGGCGACAGCCGAAGCCTTCGCTGGGGGATGGTTCCACACGGGCGACGTGTTCACGCGCCAGCCCGATGGCACGCTGCAGTTCGTCGACCGACGCAAATACCTGATCAAGTCCGGCGGCGAGAACATCTACCCTGCCGAGATCGAACAGCTGCTGCTCGCGTCCCCGCGCATCGCCGACGCCGCCGTGGTGCGCAAGCGCGACGCGAAGTGGGGCGAAGTGCCCGTCGCATTCGTCGCCGTGCGCGACGAAACGCTCTCGGCGGAAGAAGTCGTCGCGCTGTGCCGCGGCCGCATCGCGAACTACAAGCTGCCGCGCGAGGTGCGCTTCATCCGCAACGAAGACATGCCGCGCAGCACCACCGGCAAGATCGTGCGCTCCGAGCTGGAGGCGCTGCTGCAGTGAAAGGCGACTGGACGCACGCGTGGCAGCCGATGGTCGATGCCGTCGGCCGCGACTTCGGCGAGGGGCGCACCGAGGTGTGGGGCGAGACGATCGAAGCGAGCATGGTGCGCCGCTACATCGAGCCGCTCGAGCTCGACTCGAAGCTGCATTCCGACGCGGCCTTCGCGCGCGCGCACGGCTACGCGGACATCGTCGTGCCGAGCACCGCCATCGCGAGCTTCGCGATGCCCCTGCTGTGGAACCCCGGCGATTCGCCGCTCTTCGACGACGCGGCGCGGGACGCGCAACCCACGCGCAGCCACATCGGCGGCGTGCGCTTCGGCCTGGAGCCGCCCACCACGCATTTCTTCGGCGTCGACGCGGAAGCGGACTACCTGCTGCCGGTGGTCGTCGGCGACCGGCTGTGCAGGCGCGGCGCATTGCTGCTGTCGTGCAAACCGAAAGAGACGCGGGTGGGACAGGGCGCCTTCATCTCTTGGCAAACCGAGGTGATCAACCAGCGCCGCGAGCGGGTCGCGCTGCTGCGCACGACGTTCTTCCGCTACAACGTGCTGCGCGCCGAGCCTGTCACCCGGGGCTCGACCCGGGGTCGTGGGCCCGCGAGCGCACACGATGCCGGGTCGAGTCCGGCATGACAGGAACACCATGACCCAGCGCCGCTTCGACGACGTGACGGCAGGCGAACCGCTCGCGCCGGTGCACTATCCGGGCTCTCCGGAATAACTTGTGGAACAGGTGACCATGCAGTATCCTCCTGAGTCGGATTTTCGTGTGGAAAGGAAACCAAGTGAAACTGCATCCTAAGACCGCCGCCCTTGTGGACCGGTTCGCCGCAGCTCTGAAGGAAAAACTCGCCGCCGCAGAGGAGAAGTACGGCTACTCCGACGGGTGGGCGACTGACGACTGGATGGGCGAGTGTCGCAAGGAACTGCGGAAGCACGTTGCAAAAGGGGACCCACTGGATGTGGCGGCCTACTGCGCATTCCTGTGGCATCACGGCGAGGCGACCACCGGCCCATGTCCGCACGCAGACTACTGCAACGAGACGGGCTCCTGCGCGAACGGATGCGATGACCGGATGCCTCGGCTGACGGACCAAGATGTGGCCGACTGCTTGGGTCGGTCGTTCGATGCGGCGGGGAATATCCTGCCCAGCACCTTCGCACGCGAGGTTCTCCGGGCGGCTCAAGTCTTGGTCCGAGAGAAGTGAATTGACTGCCTTTTTCTTCATCTGCGCAGCCCTGTACTGCGCGTGGTTCATCCTGAGGTTCCTGCTATGAACGAGAATTACGAGGGCGCGCTGGCCAAGATTGACGCTGCAAGGAAACTGGCCCGGCAGACGATGGCGAAGCATGGCAAAGAGGAGGTGTGCGACCCGCCAATGGGCATCGACACGCCCCAGAGGCCGGCGCTGCCGGCTTGGCAGGACGTGTTGGGCGCTGCCGAGCAGCTCGTCCGGCAGAAGCCCGCCTTCCCCAAGTACATCAAGGGCACGGTCTTGGAGAACGATGTGCCGGTGTGGATTGCCACCTTCACCCAGCAAATGCTGGTGCGCGAGCTGTCTCGCATCCGGGCTGTCATCGCTTCCGACCGCTGTGACGGTGATACCGACTACGCAGCGGGAGCCAACGCCGCCCGAGCCAAGTACCTCGCCGCCATTGACAAGCGGTGACCCCATCCACACGACAATCCGGGGATGACGGACATCCTCGACCTGAAGGGCTGGACGGTGCTGGGTCGCACCGAGGAGGACGGGGCGGACGTGCTGGAGGCGGAGTACCCGCTGCCCATGCCTACCGCCTGCCCAAAGTGCGGCACCCTCGACTGCATCTACCGGCACGGCACCAAAGCTACTACTTACGTCGACATTCCGATGCGCGGGAAGCCGGCCAAGCTGCGGGCGAAGGTCCAGCGATACCGGTGCACCTCCTGCAAGGAGACCTTCCTGCAGCCGCTGGGCGGCATCTTGGAGGGCCGGCGCATGACGGAGCGCTGCGCCACCTACATCAAGGCCCACAGCCTGCGGGACACCTTCACCCGCATCGCGGAGAACGTGGGGTGCGACGACAAGACGGTCCGGACGCTGGGGGCGGAGTACATGGCCGAACTGGAGGCCAGCCACCGGCCGGAGATGCCAGACTGGCTGGGCATCGACGAGACCCAAATCGACGGGAAGATGCGCTGCGTCCTGACGGACATCGGGGAGCGCCGCATCCTCGACATGCTGCCGGACCGGGACAAGGCGACCTTGGCGGGGTGGCTGCACCGGTTCAAGGACCGGCACTGGGTCAAGGGCGTGGCCATCGACATGTGGCGGCCGTACCGGGACGTGTCGCACCAGATGTTCCCTGGCCGACCGGTGGTCATCGACAAGTTCCACGTCGTCCGCATGGCGAACTACTGCATGGAGCGGGTCCGCATCCGGCTCCAGAAGCAGCGCAAGGCTGGCGAGCGGCGCCTGTGGCTCCAGTCCAAGGCGATGCTGAACATGCGGTACGCCAAGCTGGCCGAGAAGGGCCGGTTCAATCTGGACATGTGGCTGGCCAACGAGCCCGAGCTGGCCGCCGCCTACGGGCTGAAAGAGGCGTTCTACAACATCTACGACCTGCCCAAGGCGCAGGCCGTGGCGGCCTTCGACGCCTTCCCGGGGACCATCCCAGCCAGCCTGAAGGCGGACTTCAAGACTCTCACGACCGCCATGAAGAACTGGCGGACGGAGATTCTGGCGTACTTCGACCACCCCATCACCAACGCCTACACCGAGGCGCTGAACGGGGTCGCCAAGACCATCAACCGGCAGGGCCGGGGGTACACCTTCGAGGTGCTGCGCGCCCGTCTCCTGTACGGCAAGGGGCCGCTGGAGCCGTGGCGGCTGGCGACCGTCTACCCTGCCAACCCCACCCAGTTGCAGCTCCTGAAGCGGGAACAGGGCAACCGGTGCCAGAGCTGCGGCTGCGAGCTGGGACGGACCAAGGACGACAAGGCGAACGTGGTCGTTCTGGTGCGCGGCAACACCCGCCGGCAGCAGCTCATTTGCGGGCTGTGCAACGTCGGTTTCCACACGGAGGCACTCAATCACCGGAAGCCTCCTTCAACACAGAAATCCGGATAGCCAAAATTTTCACTTGGACCTATGCAGTCCACGGTGCGGTTCGCCCGGGCTGCACCATGAGCAAAGACCTCGACTGTTGATTCATTTCCAAAGCTGGGCCATTTCGGGACGCATTCACGTTGAAATTTGAGCCACGTTGCCGCTCTATCCTGCTGAATTTTTCAGCACGGGGGAGCAGGAGTGATCAACGTGAGCACATTGAGCAAGTTACGCCGCCTCGTGCTGAGGCAGGACGTGTCGGTGCGCGAGGCCAGCCGGCGCCTGGGCATCTCGCGCAACACAGCCACCAAGTGGCTCAAAGACGGGCAGATGGCCGAACCCCGATACCCGCAGCGGGTGTCGGGCCCCAGCATCCTGGATCCGTACAAGGAGCAGTTGAGCCAATGGCTCAAGGCCGATAGCCATCGCAGCAAACGCGATCGACGCGGGATCAAGGCCATGTTTGAGGCGCTGCGCGCGCAGGGCTACAGCGGCAGCCGAGGGCCGGTCTACGCCTTTGCCCAGCGCTGGCAGCAAGAGCAAGGCAACGCTGCGCGTGGTGCGGGGTTCGTGCCGCTGAGCTTCGAGTTGGGCGAGGCGTTCCAGTTCGACTGGAGCTGCGAGTACCTGTTCATCGGCGGGCTGCGCCGCCGCCTGGAAGTGGCACACACCAAGCTGGCGGCCAGTCGCGCCTTCTGCCTGGTGGCGTACTACAGCCAAGCGCACGAGATGCTGTTCGATGCGCACGCACGGGCGTTCGCCCTCTTCGGTGGCGTGCCCCGGCGGGGCATCTACGACAACATGAAGACCGCTGTGGACAAGGTCGGCCATGGCAAACAGCGCAGCGTCAATGCACGCTTCGAGGCGATGACCGGGCACTACCTGTTCGAGCCGGAGTTCTGCAACCGGGCCGCCGGCTGGGAGAAGGGGGTCGTGGAGAAGAACGTTCAGGATCGGCGCAAGGACATCTGGCGTGAGGCCAGCGAGCGGCGCTGGGGGACGCTTGGTGAACTCAACGACTGGTTGCAGCAGGCCTGCGTGAAGGCCTGGGCTGAGATGAGTCACCCGGAATGGACTCAGCTCACGGTGGCCGATGTCTGGCAGGACGAACGTGCTCGTCTCATGCCCAACCCCCGTGCGTTTGATGGCTACGTGGAGCAGCCGGTACGGGTCTCTGCGACCGCACTGATCCACTTCCAGCGCAACCGCTACAGCGTGCCGTGTGAATGGATTCATGCGGTGGTCAGTCTGCGGGCCTACGCGGATGGCCTGCTGGTGGTCGGGCCCGATGGGCGACAGGTGCGCCTGGCGCGCAGCTTCGAACGTGATCAGACGCTCTACGACTGGATGCATTACATCGCGCTCATCGAGCGAAAGCCCGGCGCGCTGCGCAACGGCGCGCCCTTCAAGACCATGCCCGAGCCACTGCAGGAAATGCAGCGCCAGTTGCTGCGCCACAGCGGTGGCGACAGGGTGATGGCGCAGGTGCTCATGGGGGTGAGCCTGCATGGACTGGAGGCCGTGGTGGTGGCGGTAGAGCTGGCGCTGCAGTCCGGGCGGGTGAGTGCCGAGCACGTGCTCAACGTGCTCTCGCGTCTGAAGGAGCAGCGCGTGCCCGAGCCACCGGTGGCCACGATGCTCAAGCTCAACACGCCGCCACTGGCCAACCTGCAGCGCTACGACGCACTGCGCAACGTCCAGCCTCATGAGGCATCACCGGAGTCCGACCATGCATGACGTCATTGATGCCCTCAAAGCGCTGGGCCTGCACGGCATGGCCAGTGCCTGGCCGGAGGTACTGGGCACCGCCCGCATGAAGTCGCTGGATCATGAGGCCGTGCTGCACCAGCTCATCAAGGCCGAGACCGCTCAGCGTGAGGTGCGTTCCATGGCTTACCAGATGCGCGTGGCGCGCTTCCCTTCGCACCGTGACCTCGCCGGCTTTGACTTCGCCCACGCGCAGCTCGACGAAGCACTGGTGCGCCAGTTGCACACCCTTCGCTTCGTGGAGTCGGCGCACAACGTGGTGCTGGTTGGTGGCCCCGGCACGGGTAAAACCCACCTGGCCACGAGCCTGGGGATCGAGGCCATTCGCATGCATGGCAAGCGGGTGCGCTTCTTCTCAACGGTGGAGCTGGTCAACGCCCTGGAGCTGGAGAAGGCGCAGAACAAGGCCGGGCAAATGGCGCACCGCCTGATGTACGTCGATCTGGTGATCCTGGATGAACTGGGCTACCTGCCATTCACGCAGTCGGGCGGCGCGATGCTGTTCCACCTGCTCTCCAAACTCTATGAGCGAACGAGCGTGGTGATCACCACCAACCTCACCTTCTCGGAGTGGAGCAGCGTCTTTGGAGACGCCAAGATGACCACGGCCTTGCTTGACCGGCTCACGCACCATTGCCACATCGTCGAGACGGGCAACGAGAGCTGGCGATTCAAGCACTCCAGTGCCGCTGGCGCGGCTCCCCCAAAGCAACGCCCAAAGAGCCAGAAAGGAGATCGAAAAACAGCAGACCCGATAGACTTATCCACAACCGAATAGTCAAAGAATCCATCAACCCAGTGGCTCAATATTCAACGTGATCACTGGCTCAGTTGTGCTGATGAATCAACACCACTATGCCGAACTTGGTGAGCACCGCCAACAGTTCGCTGCCATTCTGACGTATGCGGCGTTGGGACCGACCGATGGATACTTGCCTGAAGACTTCCGATCGGCGATCGGTGCGTTGCCGCAGGACGGACTCGAAAAATCCGCGCGGTCGGTTTCGCAGGCGTTAGAAGGCGCTGCCGAGCAGCGCGAGGATTACTGGAGGAACCGCGTACTACCGTTCTGGCAACAGGTCTGGCCCAAGTCTCGCGATCTGGCCACCCCGCGAATCGCCGAATACTTGACCCGACTTGCCATTGCAGCCAGGGGTGAATTCCCGGCGGCCGTGGCTGCAGTTCAGGACTGGTTGCGGCCGATTGAACACCCGCACTATGCGGTTCGTCTACTGCAGAAGTCTGGCTTGTGCAGTCAGTTCCCCGCTGATGCACTGGTGCTGTTGAACGCCGTGATTGCAGACCAGCAATGGGCGCCTCAAGAGCTTGGTCGGTGCCTGAGCGAGATCGAACAAGCTGAGCCAAAACTTGCGCAGGACACCCGTTACCGCCGGCTCCGCGAATACGCCCGAAGGCGCGGGGGCTGAGGCCGAAGCGCAGCCTACCTCTGCAGGCCTGCGCCGGCGAACCGCCATCCGCAGGCGGCCCGGCTCACCCTTGCCCACCTGAATTTGGTTCGAGCGGCAAAACTTTGCGTGGATATCGGCAAAACTTTGCGCGCGCCGACACCTGGTCAAACGTCAATATTCCCTGCCCGCAGCGCATTCGTCTCGATGAACACCCGCCGCGGCTCCACCTCGTCGCCCATCAGGGTGGTGAAGACCTGGTCGGCGGCGATGGCGTCTTCGATCTGCACGCGCAGCAGGCGCCGCACGGCGGGGTCCATGGTGGTTTCCCACAGCTGCTCGGGGTTCATCTCGCCCAGGCCCTTGTAGCGCTGGCGGCTGGTGGTGCGCTCGGCTTCGGCGATCAGCCACTGCATGGCCTCGCGGAAGCTGGCCACTAGCTGCTCGCGCTGGCGCTCGCCTTCGCCGCGCGTCACCTTGGCGCCTTCGCCCAGCAAGTCCTTGAAGGTCTGGGCCGCGGCCACCAGCGCGGCGTAGTCGCCGCCGTGCACGAACTCCTGCGGGATGACGCTGCTCTTGATGTTGCCGTGGTGGTGGCGGCTGATGCGCAGCACGGTGCGGTCGGTGCGCGGGTCCTGCACGGCGGCCACCTCGGGCGCGCCGCCGTTGGCCTGCTGCTCGTGCAGGTGCGACTGCAGCTCGCGCGCGCTGGCGGCGGCGGCCTCGGGCGTGTCCATGTCGATGACCACGCCGCTGGCGATGGCGCGCAGGGCTTCTTCGTCCATGAAGGCCGACAGGCGCGCGATCACGCCCTCGGCCACCTGGTGCTTGCGCGCCAGCTCGGCCAGCGCCTCGCCGGTGATGGGCTGGGCCGTGCCGCCGGGGTGCACCACGGCGTCCTTCAGCGCCACGCGCAGCAGGAAGGCGTCGAGCGCGGCGTCGTCCTTCAGGTACAGCTCTTCCTTGCCGGACTTGACCTTGTACAGCGGCGGCTGGGCGATGTAGATGTGGCCGCGCTCGACCAGCTCGGACATCTGCCGATAGAAGAAGGTGAGCAGCAGGGTGCGGATGTGCGCGCCGTCCACGTCGGCGTCGGTCATGATGATGATGCGGTGGTAGCGCAGCTTGTCGATGGCGAAGTCGTCGCTGCCGCTCTTGCCGTTGCCGTCCTCGGCGGCCTTGCCGATGCCGGTGCCCAGCGCCGTGATGAGGGTGACGATCTCGTTGCTGGACAAGAGCTTCTCGTAGCGGGCGCGCTCCACGTTCAGGATCTTGCCGCGCAGCGGCAGGATGGCCTGGAACTTGCGGTCGCGCCCCTGCTTGGCGCTGCCGCCGGCCGAGTCGCCCTCGACGATGTAGATCTCGCACTGCGAGGGGTCTTTCTCCTGGCAGTCGGCCAGCTTGCCGGGCAGGCCAAAGCCGTCCAGCACGCCCTTGCGCCGCGTCATCTCGCGGGCCTTGCGCGCCGCCTCGCGCGCGCGCGCGGCCTCGACGATCTTGCCGCAGATGATCTTGGCGTCATTCGGGCGCTCTTCCAGGTACTCGGCCAGCGACTTGGCGACGATGTCTTCCACCGGCGCGCGCACCTCGCTGGAGACCAGCTTGTCCTTGGTCTGGCTGGAGAACTTGGGCTCGGGCACCTTCACCGACAGCACGCAGACCAGGCCCTCGCGCAGGTCGTCGCCGCTCACGTCCACCTTGGCCTTCTTGGCCAGCTCGTTGGCCTCGATGTACTTGGTGATCACGCGCGTCATGGCCGCGCGCAGGCCCGTCAGGTGGGTGCCGCCGTCGCGCTGCGGGATGTTGTTGGTGAAGCAGAGGACCTGCTCGTTGTAGCCGTCGTTCCACTGCATGGCCACCTCGACGCCGATCTCGGTGCCGGCGATGCCGCCGTAGCTCTCGGCCGGGCGCGAGCCGGTGGCGTAGAAGGGGTTGGGGTGCAGCACCTTCTTGCTGCCGTTGATGAAGCCGACGAAGCCCTGCACGCCGCCGGCGCCCGAGAAGTCGTCTTCCTTGCCGCTGCGCTCGTCCACCAGGCGGATGCGCACGCCGTTGTTCAGGAACGAGAGCTCGCGCAGGCGCTTGGCCAGGATCTCGTAGTGAAAGTCGTTGTTTTCCTTGAAGATCTCGGTGTCGGGCAGAAAGCGCACCTCGGTGCCGCGCTGGTCGGTGGTGCCGGTGACGCGCATGGGCGAGACTTCGACGCCGTTCACCGTCTCGACCAGGCGATTCTGGACAAAGCCGCGGCTGAACTCGATCTCGTGCTTCTTGCCGTCGCGGCGCACGATCAGGTGCAGCTGGCGGGACAGCGCGTTGACGCAGGACACGCCCACGCCGTGCAGGCCGCCCGAGACCTTGTAGCTGTTCTGGTTGAACTTGCCGCCCGCGTGCAGCTCGGTCAGTGCGATTTCGGCGGCCGAGCGCTTGGGCTCGTGCTTGTCGTCCATCTTCACGCCGGTCGGGATGCCGCGGCCGTTGTCCACCACGCTCAGGGACCCATCGGCGTGGATGGTGACCACGATGTCGTCGCAATAGCCGGCCAGCGCCTCGTCGATGGAGTTGTCGACCACCTCGAACACCAGGTGGTGCAGGCCGGTGCCGTCGCTGGTGTCGCCGATGTACATGCCGGGGCGCTTGCGCACCGCCTCCAGCCCTTCCAGGATCTGGATGGCGCCCTCGCCATAGCCGCCGCTGGCGCCGGCGGCCGACGGGGATTCGGGGGTGGGGGTGGCATCGGTCATCGCATTCTTTCCATCAATTGAAGCTCAAAACCCGCCAACGCGGGCGGGTTTGTTGCGCAAGCAGCTCTCAAAAAGTGAGCATACTCAAATGCGCATCGGCATCACCACATACTTGAAGTTGTCGTTGCCGGGCAGGGTGATCAGCGCCGAGCTGTTGCCGTCGGCCAGCTCGATGCGGATCATCTCCTCGGCGCTCATGTTGGCCAGCGCGTCGATCAGGTAGGTGACGTTGAAGCCGATCTCGATCGAGTCGCCGCCGTAGTCGATGTCCAGCTCGTCCACGGCCTCTTCCTGCTCGGCGTTGTTCGACGCGATCTGCAGCGTGCCGGGCTCGAACGACAGGCGCACGCCCTTGAACTTCTCGCTCGTCAGGATGGCCGTGCGCTGCAGGCTGGCCAGCAGCGGCGCGCGCCCCAGGGTGACGTGGTTGCGGTGGTTCTTGGGGATCACGCGGTTGTAGTCGGGGAACTTGCCCTCGACCAGCTTGGTGACGAACTCCATGCTGCCGAAGCTGAACTTGGCCTGGTTGGCGGCAAACTGCATCTCGATCATGGGCGCGGCCTGGCCCTCGGGGGCGGTGGCGTCCGACAGCAGGCGCTGCAGCTCGATCACGGTCTTGCGCGGCAGGATCACCTCCTGCTTGGGCACTTCGGCGTCCAGCTGGCTGCTGGCAAAAGCCAGGCGGTGGCCGTCGGTGGCCACCAGGCTGAGCGTCTTGCCTTCGGCCACGAACAGGATGCCGTTGAGGTAGTAGCGGATGTCGTGCACCGCCATGGCAAAGGCCACCTGGCCCAGCAGGGTCTTGAGCGTCTTTTGCGGCACGCTGAAGGCGGGGCCGAAGCCGGGCGCCTCCTGCACCAGCGGAAAGTCCTCGGCCGGCAGGCTGGCCAGGGTGAACTTGCTCTTGCCGCCCTTGAGGATCAGCTTGGCCTGCTGCGCCTCCAGGCTGACGGTCTGGTCGGCCGGCATGGTGCGCAGGATGTCGATCAGCTTGCGCGCGCCCACGGTGGTGGCCAGGCTGCCGGCGTCGCCGCCCAGCTCGGCCTGGGTGCGGATCTGGATCTCGAGGTCGCTGGTGGTCAGCTCGATCGTGGGGCCGTTCTTGCGCAGCAGCACGTTGGCCAGCACGGGCAGCGTGTGGCGCCGCTCCACGATGCCTGAAACCGACTGAAGGGCCGCCAGCAGGGTGTCTTGGGAGGTCTTCAGAACGATCATGTCTTCCTCTGGGTTGTGGGCACGGTCGAAGTCCCGGCGCGGGGCACGGGCCCGCCCGGGACACGGGAGCGCCAAGGTTGGCAAACCCCATATTGTCGCTGCTTTTGCAGGTGGTTTCGATGGCGTCGGGGCATGGTGGGAGTCAGCCTTTCAGGGTCTGCTCCAGCACGTGCAGCTGCTGGTTGAGCTCGGTCAGCTGCTGGCGCTCGCCGGCGATCTTGCGCACGGCGTGCAGCACGGTGGTGTGGTCTCTGCCGCCAAACAGCTCGCCGATCTCGGGCAGGCTTTTTTGCGTCAGCTCCTTGGCCAGGTACATGGCGATCTGGCGCGGGCGGGCGATGCTGGCCGGGCGCTTCTTGCTGTACATGTCGGCCACCTTGATCTTGTAATAGTCGGCCACCGTCTTCTGGATGCTCTCCACGCTGATCTGGCGATTTTGAATGGACAGCAGGTCGCGCAGCGCCTCGCGCGCCAGCTGGATCGAGATCTCGCGCTGGTTGAAGCGCGAATACGCCAGGATCTTGCGCAGCGCGCCCTCCAGCTCGCGCACGTTGGAGCGCACGTTCTTGGCCACGAAGAAGGCCACCTCCTCGGGCATCTGCGCGCCCTCGCCGCCGGCCTTGTTGATCAGGATGGCCACGCGCATTTCCAGCTCGGGCGGCTCGATGGCCACCGTCAGCCCCGCGTCGAAGCGCGACACCAGGCGCTCGTGGATGTCCGTCAGCCCCTTGGGATAGGTGTCGCTGGTCATCACGATGTGGCTCTTCTTGGCCAGCAGCGCCTCGAAGGCGTTGAAGAATTCCTCCTGCGTGCGGTCCTTGTTGGCAAAGAACTGCACGTCGTCGATCAACAGCAGGTCGAGCGAGTGGTAGCGCTGCTTGAACTCGTCGAAGGTCTTGCGCTGATAGCTTTTGACCACATCCGAGACGAACTGCTCGGCGTGGATGTAGAGAACCTTGGCGTCCGGGTGGTCGGCCAGCAGCTTGTTGCCCACCGCATGCATCAGGTGCGTCTTGCCCAGGCCCACGCCGCCGTAGATGAACAGCGGGTTGTACAGCCGTCCGGGCGCGCCCGCCACGTGCAGCGCCGCGGCGCGCGCCATGCGGTTGGCCGAGCCCTCCACCAGCACGTCGAAGGTCAGTGCGCTGTTCAGCCGGCTGCGGTGCGCGCCCTCGGCGGCCTCGCGCGCCGGGGCGCCGGCGGGCTCGCCCGGCGCTGCGCCGGCAGGCTCGGGGCCGACGCCAGGGGCGGCACCGTTGGCCAGCGGAGAAGGCCGGCTGGCGCCAGCTGCACGCGGAGCAAGCGCCAACTCCAGCTGCACCGGATGGCCGGCCAGCTGCTCCAGCGTGGCGACGATGCGGGTGGCGTATTGCGCCCGGATCCAGTCCATCTTGAAGCGGTTGGCCACCAGCAGCGTCAGGCGCGAGCCGTCGGGCGCCGCCTGGGCCGACAGCGGCTTGATCCAGGTGTTGAACTGCTGCTCGGGCAATTCCTGCGCCAGCACGTCCAGGCAGCCTGGCCACAGGGTTTGGGTTGAATCGGAAATCACGAAAAAGTGTTCAATTGTTTCTAAGGTGCCGTGTCCAGATTGTGGACAACTGGCCGCTCCCGTCCGCGCCGATTGTAGGGAGATGGCCACTTGTCCACAAGGCCGGATGTCGACCGGGCCGGGTCTTCGTGCACCCCGCCGCCGCCGCCGTGCGCGCAAGGCATTGGCTGCATTGGAAATCTTTGCGATAATCGGCGGTTTTCCTCAACTGGCGGGTTCGGGTCAGCGGGCGGTGCCTGCGCCGCCTGCCGCGTGCGGTGTGTGCGGGCGCCCCGGGTGGTTTGCCCAGACCGGCCAAGGCCGGGGCCCGACGCACGCAGCATCCAGATTCCTCAAGGGGCGATCCATGAAACGTACTTATCAGCCTTCCAAGACGCGCCGTGCGCGCACGCACGGTTTTCTGGTGCGCATGAAGACGCGCGGCGGCCGCGCGGTGATCAACGCGCGCCGCGCCAAGGGACGCAAGCGCCTGGCGGTCTGAGCCTGGCTGCCCACGCCTGTGGCTGCCGGGCTTGCCGCACCGCCCCCTGAGGGCGCGCCGGCCCGCGTGCAGCGGCTGCGCACGCGTGCGCAGTTCCAGGCGCTTTTGGCGCATCGCCCCGTGGCCCGCACGGCCCACTTCGCCCTGCATCGCCTGGTCTTGCCGGCCGAGCGCGCGCCGGAGGCCGAGCTGTTCGGCCCCGCGCCCGCCGGCTGGCTGGGCGCCATGGTGCCCAAGCGCTGGGCGCGCCGGGCGGTCACGCGCAACGCCATTCGCCGCCAGGTCTATGCCCTGGGCGGCGCGCAGCCGCAACCGGCGGCGCGGCTGGTGCGCCTGCACACGGCGTTTTCGTCGGCCCAGTTTGTCAGCGCCAGCTCGCCCGCGCTGCGGTGCGCCGTGCGCGCCGAGCTGCTCGAGCTTTTGAGGCGGGAGCCGGCATGAGCGGCATGAGCATGATGCAGCGGCTGCTGATCGGGCTGGTCAAGGGCTACCGGCTGCTGCTGTCGCCCTGGCTGGGCTCGGCCTGCCGCTTCGAGCCCACCTGCTCGCGCTATGCGCTGCAGGCGCTGGAGCAGCACGGCGCGGCCATGGGCAGCTACCTGACGCTGCGCCGGCTGGCGCGCTGCCACCCCTGGTGCGCGGGCGGCTGTGACCCGGTGCCCGCCGAGCGCCCCCGCCTGTTCTCCCATCTGTCCGATCACCCTTCCAAGCCGTCATGAACGACATCCGCCGCACCATTCTCTGGGTGATCTTTGCCTTCTCGCTGGTCATGTTGTGGGACCAGTGGCAGGTGCACAACGGCCACAAGGCCACGTTCTTTCCCAGCGCCTCGCCGGTGGCGGCCAAGCCTGGCGCGGGCGCGTCGGCCGTGCCGCCGGCCGCGGCCGCCAGCACGCCCGCGGCGGTGCCCTCAGGCGGCGCCGTGGCCAACGCCAGCGGCCAGCCGCCCGTGTCCGAGGGCGCCGCGGTGGCGCACGAGCGCATCACCGTCAGCACCGACGTGCTCAAGCTCACCTTCGACACCGAAGGCGGCTCGGTGATCGAGAGCGAGCTGCTGAAGTACCCCGACGACACGCAGGCCGACCGCCACGTGCTGCTGTTCGACAGCCAGAGCAACGAGGTGTATCAGGCGCAGTCGGGCCTGATCGGCGGGGCCTTTCCCAACCACAAGACGCCGATGGCCTTCGGCGGCGACAAGGCGCTGGCCGACGGCGCGCAGCAGCTGGTGGTGACGTTCACCTCGCCGGTGGTGGGCGGCGTCAAGCTGGTGCGCACCTACACCCTCACGCGCGGCTCCTACGTGATCGGCGTGCGCAACGAGGTCATCAACGACGGCAGCCAGCCGGTGCGCCCGCAGCTGTACGTGCAGCTGGTGCGCCACGGCGCCGAGCCGGGCAGCAAGACGCCGTTTTATTCCACCTTCACCGGCCCGGCCTTCTACACCGACGCCAAGAAGTACCAGAAGGTCAGCTTCGGCGACATCGAGAAGGGCAAGGCCGAGTTCGTGAAGCAGGCCAGCGATGGCTACGTGGCCATGGTGCAGCACTACTTCGCCAGCGCCTGGATGTTCGCGCCCGACACGCCGCACGACAACTTCGCCCGCCAGATCGGCCCCAACCTGTACGCCGCCGGCATGATCGCGCCGCTGGCCGAGATCGCCCCCGGCGCCCACCAGGCCGTGGACACGCGCCTGTTCGTCGGCCCGCAGGTGGAGACCATGCTCGAGTCGGTCACGCCGGGGCTGGAGCTGGTCAAGGACTATGGCTGGGTCACCATCGCGGCCAAGCCGCTGTACTGGCTGCTCGACCAGATCCACAAGGTGCTGGGCAACTGGGGCTGGTCCATCGTGGCGCTGGTGCTGCTGCTCAAGATCGCGTTCTACTGGCTCAACGCCAAGGCCTACGGCAGCATGGCCAAGATGAAGGCGCTCAACCCCAAGATCACGGCCCTGCGCGAGCGCCTGAAGGACAAGCCGCAGCAGATGCAGATGGAGATGATGCGCATCTACCGCGAGGAGAAGGTCAACCCGCTGGGCGGCTGCCTGCCCATGCTGGTGCAGATTCCGGTGTTCATCGCGCTGTACTGGGTGCTGCTGTCGTCGGTCGAGATGCGCGGCGCGCCCTGGATCGGCTGGGTGCACGACCTGTCGGCCAAGGACCCGTACTTCATCCTGCCGGTGGTGATGACGATGACCACGCTGCTGCAGACGGCGCTCAACCCCGCGCCGCCCGATCCCATGCAGGCCAAGATGATGTGGATCATGCCGCTGGTGTTCAGCGTGATGTTCTTCATGTTCCCGGCCGGCCTGGTGCTGTACTACGTCACCAACAACCTGCTGTCCATCGCCCAGCAGTGGATCATCAACAAGCGCATGGGCGTGCCGCCGCAGTTCAACCTGCCGAAATTTTCCTGACCCCCAGTCTCCACGCGCTGCGCGCTGTTGCGCCTTCCCCCTTTCAGGGGGCACGCCCTCTGACCGGGGGGACCCCGGCCAGGGGCTTACGCGCTTGGCCTGCTCCGCGGCCACCGGGCTCCTGGTGATCGATGTGCGGCAAAACCGCCTGTGACACCTGCCGAAGTTCTCCCGATCGGTAAAAACCCCCATGCACCCCTCCAAAGGCCGCCTTCCAGCGGCCTTTGCTTTGTGTAGGATGCCCTGTTCATCCCTTCACGAATTCAGGAGACCCATGAAACACGCCGCCCTCAAGTTCGGCCTGATCACCGCCGCCACCCTGGCCCTGCTGCAGCCCGTTGGCGCCGCCACCCTGCGCATCGGCGGGGCCAACGACATCCTCACCTTCGACCCGCACGGCCAGAACCACCAGACCACGCTGGCCTACCAGCAGATGGTGTACGAGACGCTGGTGCGCTACAACGAGAAGTTCGAGGTGGTGCCGGGGCTGGCCACCGAATGGACCTTCGTCACGCCCACGCAGCTGCGCTTCACGCTGCGCAAGGGCGTTAAGTTCCACGACGGCGCGCCGTTCACCGCCGACGACGTGGTGTTCTCCATCACCCGCGCCATGACGCCGCCCTCCAACATGGGCGCCTACGTGCAAAGCGTGAAGGAGGCCAAGAAGGTCGACGACCACACGGTCGACCTGATCCTCAAGGGCCCCAGCCCCGTGGTGCTGCGCGAGTTGACCGGCTCCTACATCATGAACAAGGCCTGGGCCGAGAAGAACAACTCGGTCAAGGCGCAGGACTACAAGGCCAAGGAAGAAAACTTTGCCTCGCGCAACGCCAACGGCACCGGCCCGTTCAAGCTGGTGTCCTGGCAGCCCGACACCAAGCTCACGCTGGTCAAGAACGACGCCTGGTGGGACAAGCCCAAGGGCAACATCGACGAGGTGGTGTTCACGCCCATCAAGTCGGCGGCCACGCGCTCGGCCGCGCTCATCTCGGGCCAGGTCGACCTGGTGCAGGACCCGCCGGTGCAGGACATCGACCGCATGCGCCGCGACCCCAACCTGAAGGTGCTGGACGGGCTGGAAAACCGCACCATCTACCTCGGCTTCGACCAGTTCCGCGACGAGCTGGTGGGCTCCAACGTCAAGGGCAAGAACCCGCTGAAGGACAAGCGCGTGCGCCAGGCGCTGTACCAGGCGGTGGACATCGCCGCCATCGAGCGCAACGTGATGCGCGGCCTGGGCAAGCCCACCGGCACCATGATCGCGCCCATGGTCAACGGCTGGACCAAGGAGCTGGCCACGCGCGCGTCCAAGTACGACGTCGCGGCCGCCAAGAAGCTGCTGGCCGACGCGGGCTACCCCGACGGCTTCGAGCTGACGCTGAACTGCCCCAACGACCGCTACGTCAACGACGAGGCGATCTGCCAGGCGGTGACGGCGATGTGGACCAAGGCCGGCGTCAAGACCCGGCTGCAGACCAACCCGATGTCGATCCACTCGGCCATGATCCAGAAGTTCGACGTCAGCGCCTACATGCTGGGCTGGGGCGTGGCCACGTTCGACGCGCTGTACACGCTGGACTCGCTGATGCACACCGTCGACCCCCAGGGCGGCGCCTCGGGCAATTTCAACAACGGCCGCATGAGCAACCCCAAGCTGGACGCGCTGATCGACGGCATCAAGGTCGAGATGGACACCAAGAAGCGCGACGGCATGATCCACGAGGCGCTGCAGATCGTGAAGGACGACTACAACTACCTGCCGCTGCACGATCAGGTTCGCCCCTGGGCCATGCGTAAGAACGTGAACACCATCCACCGCGCGGACGACCGCCCGATGCCGATCTGGACAACTATCAAATAAATAGCTGTTTGCGCTTTGTTGTCGCGGGCTACAGCCCGATTTGATTCAAAACCCCGGGGCCGCGAGGCGCCGGGGTTTTTTTACGCGGCCAGCGTGTTCAAGCGCAGCTGCCCGCCCTGCATCACCAGCGTAATGCGCTCGCCCTGGCCGGCCAGGCAGGCTAGGTCCTGCAAGGGGTTGCCGTCCACCAGCAGCAGGTCGGCCAAGGCGCCGGGGGCGATTTCGCCCAGGCGCCCACCTTGCCCCAGCAGCTCGGCGCCGATCAGCGTGGCGCTTTGCAGCACTTCCAGCGGCGTCTGAACCTGGGCGCGGATCAGCAGCTCCTCGCTCTGCAGCGCGTGCGAGGCGCCCAGCAGGTCGGTGCCCAAAGCCAGCTTGACGCCCGCGGCCTTGAAGACCTCGAGCGAGCGCAGGCCCGCCGCGCGCACCCGCTCGATCTTGGCCACGCTCTCGGGCCCCAGGCCCAGCCGCGCGCCGTCGCGTGCCAGCGCCTCGTAGGTGATGAGCGTGGGCACGGCATAGGCGCCGCGCGCGGCCATCAGCGCGGCGGTGGGCGCGTCGATCAGGTTGCCGTGCTCGATGCTGCGCACGCCGCACTCCACCGCGCGGCGGATCGCCGCGGGCGTGTAGGCGTGGGCCAGAACGTAGGTGTGGCGGGCCGCGGCCTCATCGACGATGGCGCGGGTCTCATGCAGCGAATAGCCCAGCGCGTCGATCGGGTCGGTGGGCGAGGCCACGCCGCCCGAGGACATGATCTTGATCTGGTCGGCCCCCATCTGCAGCAGTTCGCGCACGGCGCCGCGCACGGCGTCCACGCCATCCACCACGCGCGTGCTGGCCAGCCGCTGGCAGCCACAGCCGACGGGCTGCAGGCGATCGGAGCGCGTCCGAAAGTCGCCGTGCCCGCCCGTGGGGCTGAGCGCCGGGCCGCTGACGAACAGGCGTGGGCCGACCACGGTGCCGTCCATGCCGTCCTCGATGGCCTGCTTGAGCGCCCAGTCGGCCCCGCCCGCATCGCGCACGGTGGTGAAGCCCCGGCGCAGCATGCCGCGCAGGATGGGCAGCGTGCGCAAGGCCAGCGTGGTGCTGGGCGTGCCCGCCAGCAGGCCCAGGTTGGTCTGCGAAAAGGTCACGTGCGCGTGGCAGTCGATCAGCCCCGGCATCAGCGTGCGCCCGCCGCCGTCGATCACGCGGGCGCCGGGGCTGGCGATGGGCTTGTCGCTCAGCTCGCGGATCGCATCGCCCTCGACCAGCACCGCGTGATCGGGCAGCAGCACGCCGCGCCGCACGTCGAGCACGTGGACGTTCTTGAACAGGGTCAGGCTCATGGTGCGAAGTCGACAGTTGGCAGTCGCGGACAATCATGCCATGCACGCCGCCGCGCCCGATCCCATCGCCGCCATCGCCACCGCCCCCGGGCGCGGGGCGGTGGGCATCGTGCGCGTGTCGGGGCGCGGCCTGCTGCCGCTGGCGCGCGCGCTCACCGGGCGCACGCCGGCGCCACGGCATGCCACGTATGGCGTGTTTCTGGACGCCGACGGCAGCCCCATCGACCACGGCCTGGCGCTGTACTTTCCGGCGCCACACTCCTACACCGGCGAGGACGTGCTGGAGCTGCAGGCCCACGGCGGCCCGGTGGTGCTGCAGCTGCTGCTGGCGCGCTGCTTGCAGGCGGCCACCGAGCCGGACGCCGCCACCGGCCAGCCGCTGCTGCCGCGCCTGCGCCTGGCGCGGCCGGGCGAGTTCACCGAGCGTGCCTTCCTCAACGACAAGCTCGACCTGGCGCAGGCCGAGGCGGTGATGGACCTGATCGACGCCAGCACCGAGCAGGCCGCGCGCTCGGCCAGCCGCTCGCTGGCGGGCGCCTTCTCGCGCGAGATCGAGCGGCTCACCGACGGGCTGATCCAGCTGCGCATGCTGATCGAGGCCACGCTGGACTTTCCCGAGGAAGAAATCGACGTTCTGTCGGCGCACGACGTGCGCGGACAGCTATCGAAACTGAAACAAACGCTGCGCGACGTGCAGGCACGTGCGCGCCAGGGCGCGCTGCTGCGCGAGGGCATCCAGGTGGTCATCGCCGGCCAGCCCAACGCCGGCAAGAGCAGCCTGCTGAACGCGCTGGCGGGCGCCGAGCTGGCCATCGTCACCCCCATTGCCGGCACCACGCGCGACGTGGTGCGCCAGACCATCCAGATCGAGGGCGTGCCCCTGCACGTGCTGGACACCGCCGGCCTGCGTGCGGCGGGCGACGCGGTGGAGCAGATCGGCATCGAGCGCGCGTGGCAGCACATCGAGCAGGCCGACGCCGTGCTGTGGCTGCACGACCTCACGCGCCAGGGCGACGCCGGCTACGCCGCCGGCGAACAGCATATCGCGGACGGCCTGGCCGCGCGCGGCGCGGCCGGCGTGCCGCTGCTGCACCTGTGGAACAAGCACGACGCCGCGCCCCAGGCCGCGATTCCGCCCGACGGCATCGCCCTCTCGGCGCGCACCGGCGAAGGCCTGGACGCGCTGCGCCAACGCCTGCTGGATCTGGCGGGCTGGCAGGGCGGCGCGGGCGAGGGGCTGTTCATCGCGCGTGAGCGCCACCTGCAGGCGCTGGCGCGCGCTGCTGCGCATTTGAAAGCAGCCAGCGCCCATCTGGCGGGCGCCGAGCCCATGCTCGAGCTGCTGGCCGAGGAACTTCGCCTGGCGCAGAACGCCTTGGGCGAAATCACCGGCGCCTTCAGCGCCGACGACCTGCTGGGCGTGATCTTCGCGCGCTTTTGCATCGGCAAATAGCGGGGTTTTGTTCAGCGCACCGTGTAGCTGATGTGGAGCATCAGCCCCGCGTTGCCCAGGATGTTGACCTGCACGCTCCAGTTCTTGGTGAATTCGTAGCCCACCGCCGGGATCGCCGTCACGCCCCAGCCGCTTGGGTTGTTGAACGGAATTTTCTTGTGGTAGGGCGCCTTGTAGCCGTGGATGACCCCGCCTGTCAGCTTGATGAACAGCCCCGGCGTGCTGTCCAGCGGCCGAAACCGCCAGCCGTAATACAGATACTGGGTCGGCTGGCCAAAGGAATTCTTGAACAAGGCCAGGCCGGCGCTGTGGCGCTCGTCCAGCGCTTTTTCGGCCTGCAGCAGCCAGACGTGGGAATGCCTTTGCGTGTCCGGCTCCCAGTCGTGTTCCTTGCGGGCGTCCGAGTAATGCAGGGTGTAGGGTGACACGCCGAGGGTCCAGCCGGCCAGTTCGGAGCCCGGCGCGGCAGCCTCGGCGGGCTGGGCACCCGCGCTGCAGCATGCCAGCAGGCCGGCAAGGCCCAATGAAGCGGCGGGAAGGTGCATGGAGCCGTCGTCGTTCGGCGCCACAGGCGGCGCGGTTGGAGGGGCGCTTATTTTCCATGGGCATGCTTCATGGGCCCTCCCCCCGGTTGCAAAAATGAATGTCATTTGCCAAGAATTTCTGCGCTGGCTGGCCTTGGCGGGGTATCCGCGCCCGCAGCGGTCTTTTTGCCCTTGCGCTACCGTGAGGCGCCCCTTCCCAACCGTTTTGAGGAGAACCCCCGATGGAGCCGACCCGTCCCAGCGCATGGCTCGAAGCGCAGCACCGCCAGATCGACGACGGCCTCAAGGCCGCGCTGCGCGGCAGCGCCCGTGGCGAGGTGCTGGCCGATGCGCTGCGTCTGCTGCAAGAGCACATCCACCTGGAAGAGGCGCTGCTGTTTCCCCCGCTGGAGCGCGCGGGCCTGACCATGCCGATCTTCGTCATGCAGCGCGAGCACGGGCAGATGTGGCCGCTGATCCAGACCCTGCTGGCGGCCGATGCGGCCGCGGTGCAGGAGCCGGGCCGCGAGCTGTTCCAGATGCTGCAGGTCCACAACCCGAAGGAGGAGCAAATCCTCTACCGCGCCGCCGACCAGCTGCCGCAGCAGACCGAGGATGGCGCGCTGCTGCGCGCGTTGCAGGACGCGCGCATGCCCGAAGGCTGGGCCTGCGCGATGGCGCCGCGCTGAGGCCTTGGCCGTTCAGCGTGGGCGCGGATAGTCGTCCTTGAAACCCAGCGCGCGCGACATCTGCTCGCCGCACTGCACCACCAGCGCCCGAAAGTGCTCGGCATTGCGTTCGTAGCGCGCCGTGGGCCCGGCCATGCCCACGGCCGCGTGCAGCTGGCCGGCGCCATCGAAGATCGGGGCTGACACGCCGGTGGCGCCCTCGATCGAGCCGCTGCTGCTGGCGCAGCCGTCGGCGCGAATGCGGCGCAGCGCCTGCTGCAAGGCCGTGCGGCTGGTGATGGTGTGATGCGTGACGGCTGTCAGGGGCGTGGCCTCCATGTACCGACGCTGCCGCTCGGTGCTGCTGAAGGCCAGCATGGTCAGCCCCAGTGAGGTGGAATAGAGCGGCCGGTGCGCGCCCACGTTGGCCGAATAGCGCAGCCAGCTGCTGGCCTCGATCACGTCCACATAGACCAGCTCGCGCCAATCCTTGCTGGGAACGCCCACCATCACCGTCTCCTGGCAGGCCTTGTGCAGCTCGGCCAGCCAGGGGCGCATGTTCCCGGGGAAGGCATCGGTTTTCTGGATCATGGCCGCCAGGCTGTAGGTTTCCTGCCCCAGACGGTGGTGGCCGCTTTCCGACATCACGTAGCCGCCGCCCTCCAGCGCGCGTAACAGGCTGAACAGGCTGGTCTTGGGCAGTTGCAGCGCCGCGCTCAGCTCGGCCAGAGATAGGCCGTCACGGTGGCGGGCCAGCACAGTGATGACCTGCATCACGCGCAAGGGCGCGCGCGGCGGCGCGCTGCGGTCAGTGTCGTCTGTGGTAGGCATGCGATGGGCACCTGGGTGGATTTGAAGAAGCCAACGCCGCGCTCAGGATAAACCCTTGCCCGGGTTGACAGCCGGGCGCGGCAATTTCCATAATTCTTATACAAGAACAGACATTCTTATATCAGAATAAACCCCGAATTTGCAATCCAGCCCATCCATGTCTTTTGAAACCACTCCCGAGCAGCAGGCCATCCGCCAGGCGGTGTTGCAGTCGTGCGCGCCCTTTGGCGAAGACTATTGGCTTGAGCACGACCGCACGGGCGAATTCCCGTACCAGTTCTATGCTGCCATGGCGCGCGCCGGCTGGCTGGGCATCGCCATTCCCGAGGCCTATGGCGGCTCCGGTCTGGGCGTGACCGAGGCTGCACTGATGATGCAGACGGTGGCCGCCACCGGTGCCGGCATGAGCGGCTGCTCGGCCTTTCACATCAACATCTTCGGCCTGATGCCGATCGTGGTGTTCGGCACCGAGGAGCAAAAGCGCCGCTTCCTGCCGCCCATGGTGCAGGGCCAAGTCAAGTCGTGCTTCGGCGTGACCGAACCCAACACCGGCCTGAATACCACGCAGCTCAAGACCCGCGCCGTGTGGCGCGGTGACCGCTACGTGGTACACGGCCAGAAGGTGTGGATTTCCACCGCCCAGGTGGCCGACAAGATCCTGCTGCTGGCGCGCACCACGCCCATCGAGGAATGCAAGAGCCACAGCCATGGCCTGTCGCTGTTCTACACCGACCTGGACCGCAGCAAGATCGCCGTGCGCCTGATCGAGAAAATGGGCCGCAAGGCGGTTGACTCGAACGAACTGTTCATCGACGGCCTGGAAATCCCGGTGGAAGACCGCATCGGCGAGGAAGGTCAGGGCTTCAAGTACATCCTGCACGGCATGAACCCCGAGCGCGTGCTGATCGGCTCCGAGGCCATTGGCATTGGCCGTGTGGCACTGCGCAAGGCGGCAGCCTATGCCAACGAGCGCGTGGTGTTCGACCGCCCCATCGGAAAGAACCAGGGCATCCAGCACCCGCTGGCCGCCAACTGGATGGAGCTGGAGGCCGCGCATCTGATGATGCTCAAGGCCGCCTGGCTGTATGACCACGGGCGTGACTGCGGCGCCGAGGCCAACGCCGCCAAGTACCTGGGCGCCGAAGCCGGCTTTCACGCCTGCGAGCGCGCCATCCTCACGCACGGCGGCTTCGGCTATGCCAAGGAATACCACGTCGAGCGCTACCTGCGCGAGGTCATGATCGCGCGCATCGCGCCCGTCAGCCGCGAGCAGATCCTGTCCTACGTCGCCGAGCGCGTGCTGGGTTTGCCGAAATCGTACTGAGCGCCCCGTATGTCCGACCTCACCCCTGAACGCAGCTGGCTCGAGGCGCTGGAGCAAGGACGCTTCCTGCTGCAGCGCCGTGTCAGCACCGGCGTTTTCATCTTTCCGCCGCGGGTGGCCGAGCCGTGCACCGGCGCCACCGACCTGCAGTGGGTCGAGGCCAGCGGCGCGGGCGTGGTGTACTCGGTTACCGTCATCGCGCCGCGCCCGCCGGCTGAGCCCTACACCGTGGCCCTGATCGACCTGGCCGAAGGGCCGCGCGTGATGGGACGTGTGGAAGGCGTGGCGCCCGAGGATGTGTGCATCGGCCTGGCGGTACAGGCGCGGGTGGGCCGCATCGACGGCGTTCCGGCGCTCTTGTTTACCCCACGGGAGGGCGAGCATGCGTGATGCCTTTCCGCGCGCGGCCACGGCCATCGTTGCCACCGCCACCCATGGCATCGGCGAGGCCCCGGGCCAAAGCGCCATGGAGCTGGCCGTGCACGCCAGCCTGCAGGCCCTGGGCCGCGTGGGATTGACGCCGGTTGACGTCGATGGCCTGTTCATTGCCCTGCCGCAGGACTTTTTTGCTGGCTTGGGGCTGGCCGAATACCTGGGCATACGCCCGCGCCTGACCAACAACAACCGCGTGGGCGGCTCGTCCTTTCAAACCTATGTGCTGTGGGCTGCATTGGCGCTGGCCACCGGCCAGTGCGACGTGGCGCTGATCGCTTACGGCAGCAACCAGCGCAGTGCCAGCGGCAAGCTGCAAAGCTCGCTCAAGCCCTCGCCGTTCGAGGCACCATACCAGGCGTTGGTGCCTGCCTCGGCCTACGCGCTGGCGGCCGCGCGCCACATGCACCAGTTCGGCACCACGCGCGAGCAACTGGCCCAGGTGGCGGTGGCCGCGCGTCAGTGGGCGCAGCTCAATCCCGAGGCCTTTGTGCGCGAGCCGCTGAGCGTGCAGCAGTGCCTGGCCGCGCGCATGTTGTCGGCGCCCCTCACGGTGCGCGACAGCTGCCTGGTGACCGACGGTGCCGCCGCGCTGGTGATGACACGCGGCGACCGAGCACGCGAACTGTGCCTGCATCCGGTGTATGTGCTGGGTGCGGCCGAGGCCACGCAGCACCGCATGATCTCCACCATGCCCGATTTGACGGTGACGGCAGCCGTCGATTCCGGCGCGCGCGCCTATGCCCAGGCCGGCATCGGCCCGCAGGACGTGGATGTGGTGCAGCTGTATGACGCCTTCACCATCAACACCCTCTTGTTTCTGGAAGACCTGGGCTTTTGCCCCAAGGGCGAGGGTGGGCGCTTTGTCGAGGACGGGCGTATCGCTCCCGGTGGCTGTCTGCCGGTCAACACCAATGGCGGTGGACTGTCCTGTGTGCATCCGGGCATGTATGGGCTGTTCACCCTGGTCGAGGCCGCGCGCCAGCTGGCCGGCGAAGCCGGCGCGCGCCAGGTCGCGGGCGCCGAGATTGCGCTGGCGCATGGCAACGGCGGCGAGCTGTCCAGCCAGGCCACGGTGATTCTCGGCACAGACGCAAGCCGATGACGATCAACACGAGGAATATGGACGTGACAACACAAGGTATGCTGCAAGGCAAGGTGGTGGTGGTGACGGGCGCGGGCAACGGCATTGGCCGCGCCATCGCGCTGGCCATGGCGCGCGAGCAGGCGGCGGTGGTGGTCAACGACATCGGCACCGGTCTCTCGGGCGAGGGCCGTGACGCCACGCCGGGCCAGCAGGTGGTGGATGCCATTTGCGCCGCGGGCGGGCGGGCCATGCTCAGCACCGACAGCGTGGCCGAGGCCGCCGGTGCCGAGCGTATCGTGCAGTCCGCGGTCGATGCCTTCGGGCGCATCGACGCCGTGGTCAACAATGCCGGCATCCTGCGCGACGCCATCTTTCACAAGCTCAGCGTGGCCGACTGGGAGGCCGTGATCCAGGTGCACCTGCACGGCAGTTTCTACATGAGCCGCGCGGCGGCGGGCTTCTTCAAGGAGCAGCAGTCCGGCGCCCTGGTGCACATGACTTCCACTTCCGGCCTCATCGGCAACCTGGGGCAGGCCAACTACTCGGCGGCCAAGCTGGGCATCGTGGCGCTGTCCAAGTCCATCGCGCTGGACATGGCGCGCTTCAACGTGCGCTCCAACTGCATCTCGCCCTTTGCCTGGAGCCGCATGACCAGCTCGGTTCCCACCGATACGCCCGAGAAGGCTGCGCGCGTCGAGCGCAACAAGCAGATGACGCCCGAGAAGATCGCGCCGGTGGCCGTGTACCTGGCCAGCGACGCCGCACAGCACGTCAACGCGCAGGTGTTTGCTGTGCGCAACAACGAGATTTTCCTCATGAGCCAGCCGCGCCCGCTGCGCTCGGTGCACAGCGGCGAGGGCTGGACGCCGCAGTCCGTGGCCGAGCACGCCATGCCCGCGTTGCGCGGCAGTTTTGTCGGCCTGGAGCGCTCCAGCGACGTGTTCAGCTGGGACCCGATATGAACAACGTCCACGCCATGCCAGCGGTCGACTTGAGCTGCCTGATGGCGCCCGGCAGCGTGGCCGTGGTCGGCGCCTCCAGCGACCCGCGCCGCATCGGCGGGCGACCCATCGACTGGATGCGCCGTGGTGGCTTTCGGGGCGCGATCTACCCCGTCAACCCCACGCGCGCCGAGGTGCAGGGTCTGCCGGCGTTTGCTTCCGTCGAGGCACTGCCGCACACGCCGCAGGCCGCCATCGTTGCCGTGCCCGCGCCGCAGGTGCTGGAGACGGTGCAGGCGTTGGGCGCGCGCGGCGTACGCGCGGCGGTGGTGTTCAGTTCCGGTTTCGCCGAGGTGGCGGGCGCGGGCGCCGCGCTGCAGGTGCAGGTGGCGGCTGCGGCGCGGTGCCATGGCATGCGCCTGCTGGGGCCCAATTGCCTGGGTCTGTTCAACGCCGCCATCGGCTGGTATCCCACTTTCACCTCCGCGTTCGAGGGCGGCTGGCCCCTGCCCGGGCGCATCGGCGTGGTCAGTCAGTCGGGCGCCTTCGGCTCTCACCTGATCACGCTGGCGCGCGCGCGCGGCATTGGCACGCCGCAGTGCGTCACCACCGGCAACCAGGCCGACGTGACGGTGGGAGAGATCATCCACTGGTATGCCGACGACCCCGAGGTGGACGTGATTGCCGCCTACGTCGAGGGTGTGACGCGCGCCGAGGTGTTCGTCGATGCCTTGGCCGCCGCGCAGCGGGCGCGCAAGCCCGTCATCCTGCTCAAGGTGGGGCGCAGCGCCGTGGGCCACCATGCGGCGCAGTCGCATACTGCCTCGCTGGCGGGCGACGATGCCGTGACCGACGCCGTGCTGCGCGAGTTCGGCGTGCTGCGCGCGCGCTCGGCTGAGGAACTGCTGGACTTCGCCTACGTCGCCACGCGCAAGATCTATCCGGCCACCAACACACTGGGCGTAGTCACCGTCAGTGGCGGCGTGGGCGTGCTGATCAGCGACATCGCCGAGGACGAGGACCTGGCCATGCCGCCCATGCCCGAGGCTGCCCAGCAGCGCCTGCGCGCATTGCTGCCCTATGCGTCGCCCGTCAACCCGGTGGATTGCACAGCCCAGGCCGTCAACGACGACACCCTGGTGCGCCGCTTCACCGAGATCATGGTGGCAGAAGGCGGCTACACCTCGGTGCTGAGCTTTTATGCCCAGCTGGCCGATGCGCCCGGCGCGGCCGAGCGCCTGCTGGCCGACCTCGCTGCGGTCAGGCGCCAGTATCCCGATCGTCTCTTTGCGCTCTCGGCCACCATGTCCGCCGAGCGCCAGCGCGCCTACGACGATGCTGGCCTGGTGGTGCTGGAAGACGCCGCCCGTGCCACCCGCGCCCTGGCTGCCATGGGTCGGCTGGGCGCCGGCTTTGCGCAGGCGCGTGCGCCTTTCAACCCACCGGGCGCGGTCATCATGCTGCCGCCAGGGCCCCTGTCCGAGGCCCAGGCCAAGGCCGTGCTGGTGCAGCACGGTATCGCCATCGCGCCTGAGCACCTGTGTCCGGATGCGGATGCTGCCGTGCAGGCGGCGCGGGCGCTGGGCTGGCCGGTGGTGCTCAAGATCGTCTCGCCCGACATTGCGCACAAGACCGAGATCGGCGGCGTGCTGCTGGGCGTGCAGGATGAGGGTGCCGTGCGCGCCGGCTTCCGCGAGCTGCTGGCGCGCGCGGCCCACCACGCCCCGGCCGCGCGCATCGATGGTGTGCTGGTGGCGCGCCAGCTTCAGGGTGGCGTCGAATGCATCCTGGGCGTGCAGCGCGACCCGGTGTTTGGCCCCGTGGCGCTGTTTGGCCTGGGCGGCATTTTTGTCGAGGCCATGCGCGACGTGGTCATGCGCCGCTGCCCGTTTGACGAAGCCGAGGCCGAGTGCCTGATCCGCTCGATCCGCGGCGCCGCGGTGCTCACTGGCCTGCGCAATCGGCCGCCCGCCGACATCGCGGCGCTGGCGCGCATGCTTTCATGCCTGTCGGTGTTTGCGCATCAGGCGCAGGCCAGCCTGCAAAGCATTGACCTCAACCCGGTGCTGGCCCTGCCCGAGGGCCAGGGCGCGTTTGCACTGGACGCCCTGGTGCAGACCCGCGCCGCCGAAAGCGAGGAGAGCGAGGCATGACGGCGCGCCACGACTTCCACGGCCGCACGGTGTTTGTCTCGGGCGGCACCAGTGGCATCAACCTGGGCATCGCGGATGCCTACGCCGCCGCCGGCGCGCGCGTAGCCGTGATGAGCCGCAACGCCGAGCGCGTGGCCACGGCGCGGGCGCAATTGGCGCGCCACGGGGGAGCCGTGCTCGGCCTGGTGGGCGACGTGCGCGACGCGGCACGAGTGAAGCAGGTGCTCACCGAGGTGCATGCGCAGTGGGGCGTCATCGACGTGCTGGTGTCCGGCGCGGCGGGCAACTTTCTGGCGCGCGCACTGGATCTGTCGCCCAACGGCTTCAAGGCGGTGGTGGACATCGACTTGGTGGGCACCTTCCACGTGTTGCGCGCAGCGCATCCCTTTTTGCGCCAGCCGGGTGCGTCCATCATCAACATCTCGGCGCCGCAGTCCTACAACCCGGCGCCCATGCAGGTGCACGCCTGCGCCGCCAAGGCTGGCATGGACCAGGTGATGCGCGTGCTGGCCATGGAGTGGGGCGCGCAGGGCATTCGCGTCAATTCCATCGTGCCGGGACCGATCGAGGGCACCACCGGGCTGGCCAAGCTGGCCTCGGACGCAGCACGCGCGCGCATGGCCCAGCGCGTGCCGCTGGGGCGCCTGGGGCGGATGCAGGACATTGCCGTCATGGCCTTGTTTCTGGGCTCGGACGAGGCCAGCTACATCACCGGCGCGCTGTTGCCGGTGGACGGCGGCATCTCGCTGCTGGGTGCACGCAACCACGCGCTGGAGGAGGACACGCCATGACCCCGGAGATCCTGCAAGCGAGCGTGGAGAGCGGCGTACTGGTGCTGCAAATGTGCTGCCCCGAGATGCGCAACGCGCTCAGCGCTGAGATGAAGCAGGCCCTGCACGCCCAGGCGCGCCGATTCGTGGACGACGACAGCCTGCGCTGCCTGCTGCTGACCGGGTGCGAGCAGGTGTTTTGCGCCGGCGGCGACTTGCGCACCATGCAAAGCGACCGCAGCACCGTGGGCGTGCGCCGGCGCATGGCGCTCACGCACGCCAGCATCCGCTTGCTGGCCGAGTGCGAAAAGCCCGTCGTCACCGCGGTCAACGGCGCGGCCGTAGGCGCGGGCCTGTCGCTGGCGTTGATGGGCGACGTGGTGCTGGCCGCCGAGGATGCGTACTTCATGGCTGGCTTTGCCAACGTTGGCGTGCTGCCCGACATGGGCCTGTTGTATCACCTGCCGCGCACCGTGGGCCGCGTGGTGGCCAGCGATCTGCTGCTCACCAACCGCCGCGTCGATGCGCCCGAGGCCCTGGCCCTGGGCTTGGTCAGCCGGGTGCTTCCGCAGGCCGATTTCGCGGCCCAGGCCCTGGCGCTGGCGCAGCGCATTGCCGCCGGCCCGGGCGTGTCCTTCGGTCTGGCGCGCGCCCTGATGGCCGGTTCGTACAAGGACAGCTTTGGCGAGTTCCTGCTCAAGGAAAGCCTGGGGCAGGTCGTGGTGTTCGGCACCGAGGACTTTGCCGAGGGCGTGAACGCCTTTCTTGGCAAGCGCAAGCCGCGTTTTTCCAGTCGATAGATCCTCGTTGATGAGTTCCCATTTCAAAGGAGACAACATGCCCATCGTGAAGAAGATCATCCGTGCCGCCGTCGCCTGCTCCGGCGCGTTGCTTCTGGCCGGCGCTGCGCTGGCTTACCCCGACAAACCGATCAGGCTCATCGTGCCCTACGCGCCCGGTGGCATCACCGACAGCCTGGGTCGTGCCCTGGCCGAGGGCGTGTCGCGCGAGCTCAAGCAACCCATCGTCGTCGAAAACAAGGCCGGTGCCAGCGCCATGATTGGCACCGGCATGGTGGCCAACGCACCGGCCGACGGCTACACGCTGCTGATGGCCTCCAACGGCAACATGACGGTGACGCCGCTGGTGATGAAGAACTTGACCTATGACCCGATCAAGGCGCTCCGTGTCATCGCTATCGTTGGCGAAATTCCCACCGTGGCGGTCACCAACCTGCAGACGCCGGTGACCGATCTGCGCGCATTTGCAGCGTACGCCAAGGCCAACGACGGCAAGCTCAACTACGCCTCGCTGGGGCAAGGCAACGTGCTTTATCTGACTGTTCGCAAACTTGAGAGCGAGTTGGGCATCCGAATGACCGAAGTACCTTACAAAGGCAGTGCTCCATCGCTCACGGCCCTGATGGCCAACGATGTTCAATTCTATGTTGACGTACTCCCGGGCGCCCTGCCATTCATCCAGAGCGGAAAACTCAGAGCGTTGGCTGTTCCTGGTGACAAGCGTATTCCCTGGTTGCCCGATGTCCCGACGCTGCAGGAAGCAGGCTACAACAAATTTCACGCCGCCAGTTGGTTGGGCTGGGCCGTGCCCGCGGCCACGCCAGGGGATGTCGTGGTCAAACTGCAGGAGGCGATCGCGCGCTTTGCGAAGGACGAAAACTTCCGCGCCACCTTCACCAAAGCTGGCATGCTGATGCTGCCGCCAATGACGCCCACCCAGGTGGATGAATACCTCAAGGCCGACCGCGAGCGCTGGGGTTCGCTGATTCGCGAGCACAACATCTCCATCGACCAATAGTCATGCACCGCCACGAGTTGGATTCCGAGCGTGCCTTGCGCACCGAGGTGCGAGGGTTTCTGCGCGAGGCACTGCCTGCGCAGCTGCGCGCCAAGGTGTTAGCCCACGAGTCCCTGGGCAAAGCCGACTACGTGGCTTGGCAAAACATCCTGAACGCCCGCGGCTGGCTGGCACCAGCGTGGCCTGTCGAGCGTGGTGGTACCGGCTGGACACCGCGCCAGATCTACGTGTTTGAAGAGGAATGCTGGATGGCTGGCGCGCCCGAGGTGTTTGCCTTTGGCCCCAAGATGCTGGCGCCGGTGCTGATGCAGCATGGAACCAAAGCGCAGCAGGATGAATGCCTGCCGCGCATTCTCAGCAGCGCCGACTGGTGGTGCCAGGGCTATTCCGAGCCAGGTTCCGGCTCCGACCTGGCCGCGCTGCGAACGCGCGCGCGCATCGAGGGCGAGTACCTGGTGATCGACGGCCAGAAGACCTGGACCACCTACGCGCACTGGGCCAACCGCATGTTCTGCCTGGTGCGCACTGACACGCAGGCCAAGCCACAGGAGGGCATCTCCTTCGTGCTGCTGAACATGGACACGCCCGGCATCACGGTGCGCCCGCTCATCCTGCTGGACGGCGTGCATGAGGTCAACGAGGTGTTCTTCGAGCAGGTGCGGGTGCCGCTGGCTAACGTGGTGGGACGGCTCAACCAGGGCTGGACCTGCGCCAAGGCGCTGCTGGGCCACGAACGCTTCAACGCCGGCAAGATCGGCCGCTCGCTGCGCGAGTTGGCGCTGCTCAAGCGTCTGGCCTCGGAGCCCGACGCGCTGGGCCGCCGCCTGCTGAACGACGTGCGCTTTGCCGAACGCATCGCTGCCGTCGAGGTGGATCTGCTGGCGCTGGAGCAGACGACGCTGCGCCTGATGGCCGCCGCGCAGGCTGGCACCAGCATGGGTGTGGAGCCATCCATCCTGAAGATTCGCGGCACCGAGATCGCGCAGCAGCTTTCCCTGCTGCTGGTCGAGGTGCTGGGGCCAGGCCCCGGCGCGATCGATGGCGCCCTGCCCGCAGCCTTGGTGCGCCAGTACCTCAACTGGCGCAAGCTGTCGATCTACGGCGGTTCCAACGAAGTGCAGCGCAACATCATCGCCAAGTTTGCCCTCGGGCTGTGAACCTCGCCATGTCCACGCACCCTACTTCCTCCGAGCACCAGGCGCTGCACGACAGCGCCACGCGCTTTCTGGCCGGACTGGCCGACTTCGCGCGCCAGCGACAGCGACAGCAGACCGGCGATTGGCGCCTTGACCGCGCGCTGTGGCACCAGTTCGGTCACCTGGGCTGGCTGGGCGTCATGATGCCCGAGGCCTACGGTGGCCTAGGCCTGCCGGCGGGCGACGCGCTGACCATCATGCAGGCCATGGGCGCGCACTTCGTGCCCGAGCCCTACGCCGCCAGTCTGGCCGCGGCCCAGTTGCTGCAGGATCTGGGCAGCACCGCGCAGCAGGCGCGCTGGTTGCCTCGCGTGTGCACCGGGACGGCCCTGCTGCTGCCGGCGCACGCCGAGCCTGGCGCTGGCTACGCGTTGGCCTGCGTGCAAACGCACGCGCAGTCGGTGGGCGATGGCTTTCGCCTGGAAGGGCGTAAGTCGGCCCTGCCCTGGGGGCCGAACGCCGATGGCTGGTTGGTTTCGGCGCGCAGCGCCGGCGCCGTGGGCGATGCCGTAGGCATCAGCCTGTTCGTGCTGGAGCGCGGCACGCCGGGTCTGCGCTGGGAGCAGCCTGCCACCGGCATCGCCGGCGAACCCGTGGCCGACTTGATTCTGGAGGGCGTCCAGGTTCCCGCGGACGCCTTGCTGGGCGAGTTGGGCCGGGCCTGGGCCGCCCTGGAGGCTGCGCACGAACTGCTGCTGGCCGCCGCCTGCGCCGAGGCCGTGGGCACGCTGCAGGCCGTCTTGGACGCCAGCTGCGAATACGCCAGGACACGTCGGCAATTCGGCGTTGCCTTGTCGAGTTTTCAGGTCATCGCGCACCGGCTGGTGGACATGTTCACCCAGGTGCAGCTGGCGCATTCTATGGCCGATCTGGCCGCTGCTACGCTGGCCCAGGCCGGCCCCCAGCGGCACCTGCGCCTGGCCGCCTGCAAGGCGCAGATCAGCGCGGCCTGTCGCTTTGTGGGTGAGCAGGCGGTGCAGATCCACGGCGGCATCGGCATGACGGACGAACTGGCGCTGTCGCACCAGGTGCGGCGCCTGTTGGCCATAGACCGGCGCCTGGGCGACCGCTTTCATCATCTGGGCGTGTTGGCTGCCAGCGTGCAGGGCGGTGCAGGCCTGTACGGCGTGCAGGAGCTGGCTGCATGAGCGCGCCGGGCAGCTCCCAAGCGCGAATCCCGCAGCGCATGGCGCGGAGGATGGTTCGGTGAACGTCATGAGTCCCTTGCACGGCACGCGCATCATCGACATGACCTCGGTGCTCATGGGCCCGTTTGCCTCGCAAACCTTGGCCGATATGGGTGCCGATGTGATCAAGATCGAGGCCCCGGTCGGCGACGTGGTGCGCCAGATCGGGCCGGCGCGCCACGCCGGCATGGGGCCGATCTTTCTCAATACCAACCGCAACAAGCGCAGTGTGGTGCTCGACCTCAAGCACCCCGAGGGCGTAGCGGCCCTGAAACGCCTGCTGGTGGATGCCGACGTGCTGATGTACAACGTGCGTCCCCAGGCGATGGCGCGCTTGGGGCTGGATTACGACAGCGTGCGTGCGATTAACCCGTGCCTGGTGTACGCGGGCCTGTTCGGTTTTGGGCAGGATGGGCCCTACGCCGCGCGCCCGGCCTATGACGACCTGATCCAGGGCGCCGCCACCCTGCCACACCTCATGGCGCGCGCCAGTGGCGACATCCCGCGTTACGTGCCCACGGCCATGGCCGACCGCATCGTCGGCCAGACGGCGGTGGGCGCCATCCTGGCCAGTCTGCTGGCGCGGGGGCGCACGGGCCAGGGTGACCGTGTGGACATTCCGATGTTTGAGACCATGGTGGGCTTTGTGCTGGGGGACCACCTGGGTGGCCTCACTTTTGATCCGCCGCTGGATGAGGGCGGCTACGCGCGGCAGCTCTCGCCCGAGCGGCGCCCCTACCGCACGCAGGATGGCTACATCTGCGCCCTGGTCTACAACGACAAGCAGTGGGCCGGCTTTCTGGCCGGCATCGGTCAGTGCGACTTGCCGCAGCGCGATGCGCGCTTTGCCAGCTTTGCCAGCCGCGCCCAGCATATTGACCACGTCTATGCCTGGCTGGCGCAGGTGTTCGAAGAGCGCCCCACGGCCGAGTGGTTTGCCCTGCTGGAGGCGGCTGACGTGCCCTTCATGCCCATGCACGACCTGCACAGCGTGCTGCACGACCCGCACCTGCAGGCCACCGGTTACTTTGAAGCCGTGCAGCACCCCAGCGAAGGGGCGCTGCGCAGCATGCGCATGGCGCCGCGTTGGTACACCCTACAAACGCCGGCGCCCCGTCCCGCCCCGCGGCTGGGCGAGCACACCCTGGAGGTGCTGCGCGAGGCTGGTTTCAGCGCCGCTGAGGTGGCGCAGTTGCTGGCCACGGGCGCCGCAGTGGGCCAGTCCGGCGTGGAGGACGCGGCATGAAGCCCACGGGCCCCTTGGCCGGCCTGCGCGTGGTCGAATTTGCCGGCATCGGTCCCGGGCCGCTGTGCGGCATGCTGCTGGCTGACCTGGGTGCGCAGGTGATCCGGCTCGACCGCCCGGAGCCCAGCGGCCTGGGTATCGAGCGGCCGCCTCGGTTCGACCTGCTGCTGCGCGGCAAGCGTACGTTCAAGCTCGACCTGAAGACCGAGGAGGGCGTGACCTTCGCGCGCGCACTGGTGCGTTGCGCCGACGCGCTGATTGAGGGCTTTCGTCCCGGCACCATGGAGCGCATGGGCCTGGGACCCGAGGTATGCCTGGGCGACAACCCCCGGCTGGCCTATGGGCGCGTGACGGGGTTTGGCCAGCAGGGGCCGCTGGCCCACGCGGCGGGGCACGACCTGAACTACATCGCCCTCACCGGGGCGCTGGATGCCATCGGCCGGCAAGGCCAGCCACCGACGCCGCCACTGAACCTGCTGGGCGATTACGCCGGTGGCTCGCTGTTCCTGGCCATGGGCCTGCTGGCGGCCATTCTGCAGGCGCGCGCAAGTGAAACGGGCCAGGTGGTCGATGCCGCGATGATCGATGGCGTGGGCGCGCTGATGACGCCATTCTTCGGTCTGCATGCGGCGGGTTTGCACGGCGGCGCGCGCGGCACCAACCTGCTGGATTCGGGCGCGCCCTTTTATGACGTGTACCGTTGCGCTGACGGCGAATACGTGTCCATCGCGGCCATCGAGAAGAAATTTCGCGCTGTGCTGATCGAACGCCTGCGCGCCGCCGGCGCCGATGTGGACGGCCTGCCGGATTTCGACGATCGCGCTCGCTGGCCCGAGTTGCGTGCACGCCTGACCGCCATTTTTGCCACCCGGTCCCGCGCCCACTGGTGCACTGCCCTGGAGGGCACGGACGCCTGCTTCGCCCCTGTGCTGGCGCCGCAGGCCACCCCAGCACACCCGCATCACCAAGCGCGCGGCGGTTTCATTCGGGTGGATGGCATTACCCAGCCTGCCCCCGCGCCGCGGTTCAGCGCCACGCCCAGCGGCATGCCCGCTGCGCCGGGCCAGACGGGCGATGCCCGCGAATGGGCACTGGCCTGGGGCGTGCCGGCAGAGGCGCTGGCTCTCATGGATTGAGAAAGGCAAGTCAATGGCAGGACTGTATTTCGAGGAATTTCACGCCGGGCAGAAATTCGTGCATCCCTGGTCACGCACCGTGACCGAGATGGACAACACGCTGTTCTCGTTGCTCACCATGAATCCGCAGCCGCTGCACTTGGACGCGCATTTTGCGGCGCAAACCGAGTGGGGCCAACGCCTGTTCAACAGCCTGTACACGCTGGGCATCCTGGTGGGCATGACGGTGAACGACACCACACTCGGCACCACCGTGGCCAACCTGGGCATGAGCGACGTGCGTTTTCCTCGGCCGGTGTTTCACGGCGACACGCTGCGCGCGCGCACCCAGGTCGTTTCCGTTCGCGCCAGCGCATCGCACCCAGAGTCGGGCCTCGTCGAGTTCGAACACACGGGGCTGAACCAGCGCGACGAGGTGGTGGCCGTATGCCGCCGCACGGCGCTGATGAGACGGAAGCCCGCCGCATGACCGAATCCCTTGCACGGGCCCCGGCTACCGAGGTGCCACCCTGGTACCAGGCGCTGCGCCGCTGGGTCAATGCCATCGATGGGGTGCTGATCGGCATCGGCTGCATCCTGCTGTTCGCTCTGATGTGCCTGGTGGTGGCCGACGTCGGGCGTCGCTACCTTTTCAACGCGCCCATTGCCTGGTCCTACGAGGTGATCAACCACTACCTCATGCCGGGAGTGTTCTTCTACACTGTCTCGCACACGCTCAAGGCGCACTCCCACGTGGCGGTCGACATCCTGCACAACTACGTCGGCACTCGGGTGCGCTATGGTTTCGAGGCGGCGAGCACCATGCTGGCCGTGCCGGTGTTCGCCCTTGCCACCTGGCTGGCCGCCGGCGTAACGCTGGAACAGTACCGGGCGGGTGCCCAGGCCAGCAGTGGCCTGGGCGTGCCGTCGTGGACCATCAGCATGGTGTTGCCGGTCGGCTTCGGCATGCTGACGCTGCGCTTGGCACTCAATGCGATCGGCTACGTGGCAACCCTGCTGACCGGCCGCCAGATCACGCCCCTGCCGCCGATCTCCGGCACCGAGGAAGGTGCCGAATGAGCGCAGCCCTGATCACCATCCTGCTGTTCGCACTGCTGGCCATCGGCATGCCGGTGGCCTTCGCGCTGGTGTTCACCGGTGCGCTCGGCCTGTACTGGGTCGGCGGCTGGGAGGCCATGTCGGGTGTGCTGTCCACGGCACCGCTGTCCACCGCCGAGTCCTACGAAATGATCTCGGTGCCGCTGTTCATTCTGATGGCGGAATTCGTGATCATGAGCGGCGTGGCCGACAAGCTGTTCGCCGCGGCCGCCACCTGGGTCGGGCGGGTGCCGGGAGGATTGGCCATGGCCACCGCTTTGGCCGGCGCCGGCTTTGGTGCCATCTCCGGCTCCAGCACCGCGTCGGCGGCAACCTTGTCGTCCACGACCTTGCCGGCGATGCTCAAGCAAGGCTACGATCCACGCCTGAGCGGCGGCGTGGTGGCGATCTCCGGCACGCTCGCGATGCTGATTCCACCCTCGATCGCGCTCATCCTGTACGGCATCATCGCCGACGTGAGCATCAGCGCCCTGCTGATTGGCGGCGTGATTCCAGGCCTCCTGGTCACACTGGTGATCATCGGCACGGTGCGGGTACTGGTGTGGATCGACCCCAAGGCGGCGCCGCGCGGGCGCGCCTACACGCTGGGCGAGAAGCTCGCATCGCTGCGCGTGGTCGGACCGATGGTGTTCCTGTTCATGGCCGTCACCGGAGTGATCTACACCGGCATTGCCACCCCCACCGAGGCTTCGGGTCTCGGCGCCTTCGGCGCTTTTCTCATCGTGCTGTGGGAACGCAAGTTCACACGCCCAGCGCTGGCCAAGGCGCTGATGCAGGCAGCCCATGCCAGTTGCATGATCATCATGATCGTCGTCTGCGCCAAGGTGTTCGGCTATTTCTTCACCTTGACGCAGAGCACGCAGATGCTGGTGGCCTGGGTGAGCGGACTGGACGTGTCGCGCTGGGTCGTCCTGGCGCTGATCCTTCTGGGCTATCTCATCCTGGGCTGCCTGATGGACCAGGTGGCAATCCTGATCCTCACCGTTCCCATCATCCTGCCGGTGATCAAGGCACTGGGCTTCGATCCGGTGTGGTTCGGCGTGATCGTCATCGTCATGGCCGAGGTTGGCCTGGTCACCCCGCCAGTGGGCCTGAACGTGTTCGTGGTGGCGCGCTACGCCAAGCGGCCACTGGCCGAGATCTTCGGTGGCGTCTGGCCGCACGTCTTCAGCCACCTGCTGCTGGTGGCTGCGCTGGCGGTGTTCCCGCAGATCATTTTGTGGCTGCCCTCGAAGATGGGCGGATGAGCTTTCAACCCTGAAGGAGACACGACATGACTCGACTGCTTGCAACCGCCCTGGCCGCGGCCGCTCTGTGCGCCGCGGGCGCCGCCACGGCCCAGACCAAGATCAAGATCGCCGATTCGTTTCCGGTCGGCCACTACCTGCCCAAGTACTTCACCACGCCGATGATGGAACGGCTCAAGGCCGATCCGGCGGCCAAGGGCATTGAGTTCGAGTACTACCCGGCGGAGCAGCTCGGCAAGGCCAAGGACCTGCTCTCGCTCACGCAGTCCGGCCTGGTCGATATCGCCTATGTCGGCCCGGGTTTTGTCTCGGACAAGATGCCCCTGTCCGTGGTGCCCGAGCTGCCGCTTCCCTACACCGGCTCGTGTCAGGCGACGATGGCCTACTGGAATCTGGCCAAGCACGGCGGGCTGCTCGACAAGAAGGACTTCGCCCCCAACGGCGTGCGCCTGCTGTTCACCATCGTATTGCCGCCCTACCAGGTCATCACGCGCAAGCCCTTTGCCAGCCTGAGCGACCTGGATGGCATGAAGATCCGTGCGTCCGGTTCGGCCAAGGAACTGCTGCTGAAGAAACTCAAGGCCGTGCCGGTGTTGATGCCCACACCCGAGGTCTACGAGTCGCTCTCGCGCGGCACCATCGACGGCGTTCTGTTCCCATTCAACAGCCTGGCGCCTTACGGACTCGACAAACTGTCCAAGACCGGCACCATCGGCTCCAACTTCGGCTCCTTCGTCGCCAACTGGGTCATCAGCGAGAAACGCTTCCAGTCCTTGCCGCCAGCGGTACAGAAGGATTTGACCACCATGGGAGAAGAGCTGGTCCAGCGCGTCTGCAAGCAGGTCGAGCAGGACGAGGCCGCCGACATCGAGAAGACCCGGGCCGCGGGCGTCGAGTTGACGCCCTTGTCGAAGGCCGACGAACAAGCCTTGCAGCGTGTTGCTGCCGAAGTCGCCACCGAGTGGGCGCAAAACCTCGACCGGCGCGGCAAGGGCGGTACCGAGGTGCTCAACGCCTTCAGGGCCGGCTTGGGGTTGAAATGAGTCGAGCGAGTCGCCTCCAGGACCGGCGCACGTGATGCAAGCCTTGCAGCTGCAGGAACCGGCACCCGAGGCCGAGGCACTGCGCGCGCCGGTGCGCGTATTCCTCGACGAAGCCCTGGTCGACATGCCTGCCGACCGGCGCGCCCGTTCCTGGCTGGGTTTCGACGCTGCGTTCAGCCATGAGCTTGGCCGGCGCGGCTGGATCGGCTTGGCGCTGCCCGCCGAATACGGCGGCGCCGGACAGGATGCGCTGGCGCGCTTTGTCGTGGCCGAGGAGTTGCTCGCGCGCGGCGCGCCGGTGTCGGCGCACTGGATCGCCGAACGCCAAAGCGCGCCCATGATCCTGCGCTACGGATCGGAGGCACAGAAGCGCCTCCACATTCCACGCATCTGCCGTGGCGAATCGTTTTTCGCCATCGGCATGAGCGAACCTCAGGCGGGTTCCGACCTGGCGGCGGTCCGCACACGCGCCACGCACAGCGCCAGCGGCTGGCGGCTGAGCGGTCAGAAGATTTGGACCACCAACGCCCAGCACGCGCACCACATGATCGCGCTGGTGCGCACCTCGGGACAACCGCAGGACCGCCAGCAAGGGCTGTCGCAGCTGCTGTTCGATCTGAGCACCCCCGGCATCACGATCCGGCCGATCGAAGATCTGGCCGGCGACCGGCACTTCTGCGAAGTGTTCTTCGACGATGTGGAACTGCCGGACGATGCACTTATCGGCGAGGAAGGTGCCGGTTGGGGGCAGGTCACAGCCGAGCTGGCCTACGAGCGCAGCGGGCCCGAGCGGATCTACTCGAGCATGGTGCTGCTCGATGCCTGGCTGGCTCACCTGCGCGCCAGCGGGCCGCCAGACGATGCAGCCACCGCTTTGGCAGGCCGCCTGATGGCGCATCTGGCCACGCTGCGTTCGATGTCGCTGGCGGTGACGGCCCGACTCGCCGCAGGGGACAACCCGATGACCGAGGCAGTGCTGGTCAAAGATCTGGGAACCGAGTTCGAGCAGCTCGTGCCGAGCGCCATTGCCGCTGTACTGGCCGCCGGCACGGCGCCGGTGCCGGCCGAGCTGCAGCGCACTCTGGACTACATCACACAGTTTGCCCCCACCTTTTCCCTGCGCGGCGGCACGCGCGAGGTGTTGCGGGGTCTGATCGCGCGGGGGCTGGGGTTGCGATGAATGATCTGGCCGAATCCCTGGATCGTCTGCTGTTCGGGCAATGCCCTCCTCGGCGTGTGCGCGAAATCGAGCGCGGCGCTTCGTCCGCACTGCTGTGGCAGCAGTTGGAGCAATCCGGTTTCCTGGATGCGCTGGTGCCGGCCGAGCGCGGCGGTTCCGGGCTCTGCCTGGCGCAGGCGTTTGAACTGCTGGCACTGCACGGGCGCTATGCCCTGCCGGTGCCGATGGCGTCCACCATGGTGCTGCGTGCGCTGGGTTGCGACGCGTTGCCACGCGAGCTGGGGGCCGTCGTCACCGCCGCGCAGATCGTCGGCGCGCTCGAACGCGTGCTGGAGATGACCGTGGCCTTTGCCAACCAGCGGGAGCAGTTCGGTCGACCGATCGGCAAGTTCCAGGCCGTCCAGCATCAGCTCGCGGTCATGGCCGAGCAGGTGGCCGCCGCCCGCATGGCAGCCCAGATTGGCTGCGCCGCCGACGGCCTGCAGCCCGATCGCCTGCGGGCGGCGGTGGCCAAATCGCGCGCCAGCGAGGCCGCCGCCGTGGTAGCACCGATGGCGCACGCCATCCATGGCGCCATTGGCATCACGGCGGAATTCGACCTGCAACTCTACACCCGCCGCCTGCACCAGTGGCGCGCCGATTTCGGCAGCGAACTGGCCTGGAGCCGCGTGCTGGGCCAGGCTCTGCTGGAGGAAGGCGAGCGCGCGCTGGACTTCATGAGGCAATCACTTCTCCCCGCTTGATCTCGACCCATGAGCAACTTCCTCCTGTACCAGCAAGAAGGCGGCGTCGTTACCTTGACCATGAATTCGCCCGCCACGCGCAACGTGCTCACCGGCAACAGCGCACCGCACGAATTCAGCGAGGCCTGCGCACGCATCAACACCAACACATCGGTGCGCGTCGTCATCCTTACCGGCGCCGGGCCGGCGTTTTCCGCGGGCGGCAACCTGAAAGACATGCAAGCCATGTTCGATCTGACGCCCGCGCAGCTGCGCGAGTGGTACCGCCACGGCGTGCAGCGCCTAGCCCTGGCCGTGTACGGGCTGGAGGTGCCGGTGATCTGCGCCGTCAATGGTCCCGCCATCGGCGCAGGCTGCGATTTGACCACCATGTGCGACATCCGCATCGCTTCCGACCAAGCCACGTTTGCCGAGAGCTTCATCAAGGTCGGCTTGATCCCGGGCGATGGCGGCGCCTGGCTGCTGCCGCGCGTGGTAGGCAAGAGCATGGCTGCCGAACTGACCTTCACCGGCCGCACGCTGGATGCCCACGAGGCACTGCGTATTGGCCTGGTCTCGCGCGTGGTGCCACCAGAGCAGCTGTTGCCGCAGGCGCGGGCGCTGGCCGGGCAAATTGCCGAGCAGCCGGGCGCCGCCCTGCGCATGGCCAAGAAATTGTTGCGCGAAAGTGAGCGGCTGGACTTCGGCCCGTTGCTGGAGCTCTCGGCCGGCCTGCAGGCGCTGGCCCACAAGACGCCACAGCACGTCGAGGCCGTCAATGCTTTTGTTGAAAAACGCAAGCCCGATTTCTCTGGATTTCAAGATTGAGGAAGCAAGCGCCGTGATGATTCGATCCCTTTTCTTTGCGCCCGCCAACCGGCCCGATCTGGTCGTCAAGTTCCCCCGGTTTGGCGCCGACTGTTGCGTCATCGACCTGGAAGACGGAACGCCTCCAGGCGAAAAGATCCGTGCACGGGAGATGCTTGCCAGCACCGTTGCCCAAGTGCGCACAGCCGGTTTGAAAAGCCTGCTCATGGTGCGCGTGAACGTGCCTGATTCGATGCATTACCTGGCCGATCTGGAGGCCGCTTTCATGGCCGACGTCGATGGTGTCGTGATCCCCAAGCTGGAGGCACCCGAGCAAGCCTTTCCAGCGCAGCACTGGATCACGAGACGTGACGCCGAGGCACCGCGCGCGCAACCGCGCAGCATCGTCGGCGGCATCGAATCGGTGCGTGGCGTCTTGAACGCCGCGGCCCTGTGCCAGGGCGTTGAATCGATGGGTTCGGTGTTCTTTGGCGCCGAGGACTTCGCCGCCGACATCGGCGGGCGCCGCACGCCGCGCGGCGACGAGGTCTACACGGCGCGCTCCATGGTGGTCATGGCAGCCAGGGCGGCCGGCCTGATCGCCATCGACCAGGCGGTGATCGACATCCGCAACGACGCGCTCTTCCTGGAGGACGCGGCGCGCGGCCGCGACCTGGGCTACGAGGGCAAGATCTGCGTCACGCCCGGCCAGGTGAAGCTCGCGCACCGCGCCTTCTCACCCATGGCCGAGGAGCGCGACTATGCCCAGCGCCTGGTCGATACCTACGAGTCCGCCATGGCACGTGGTCTGGGCACCATCGACTTCGAGGGCCGCATGATCGACGGGCCGACGCTGAAACGCGCGCAGCAGGTACTGGCTCTGCCGGTAGAGGGCACCTGATGCGCACCGAAGTCCTCGACCATCTCGACCTGGCGCGCTACATCCGCCCGGGCGATGGAGTGATCTTTCAGCAAGGCTGCGGCGAAGCCCTGGACCTGAGCGAAAAATTCGTCGCGCAGCGCGCCGCCTACAGCGGCGCTCACGTGTTTTTCGGCTCGGGCTTTTCGCGCAGCTTCCGGCCCGAGCATGCCGATCACCTGCGCTTTTCCGGCATTGGCGGCATTGGCACGCTGCGCAAGCTGACCAGTTGCGGCGCGCTCGACCCCATCCCTTGCCACATCTCGGCCGTCGAGGGTTTGCTGCGCGAGCGCATCATCCGTGCCGACGTGGTGATGCTGCAGGTGAGCGAGCCCAACGAGCGTGGCGAGTACAGCTTCGGCTTGGTCAACGACTATGTCCGTGCCGCCATGCAGCAGGCGCGCGTGGTCATTGCCGAGGTGAATCGGCAAATCCCCTGGGCGCACTGCGACCGGCCGCTCACCGCAAGCGAGATCACCGTCGCGCTACCCGCCGACCGCGCCCCGTTGGAGCTGCCTTCTGCCCCATTTGGCGAACTGGAGCGGCGCATCGCGCATCACCTGGGCGACCTGATTGACGACCGCGCCACGCTGCAGGTGGGTATCGGCGCCGTACCCGAAGCCATCATGGGCATGCTGCTGGACCGGCGTGAGCTCGGCATCCACTCGGGAATGATCGGCGACTCGGTGGTGGAACTGATGGAGCGCGGCGTTGTCACCAACGCGCACAAGGGCATCGACCCGGGCGTGACCGTGAGCGGCGTGCTGTTCGGCACCCAGCGGCTGTACCACTTCGCGCATCGCAACCCGCAGATTCGCCTGTGTCCGACGAGCTACACGCACCACATCGGCACACTGTCGCGACTGGAGAAATTCGTCTCGATCAACTCGGCGCTGGAAGTGGACTTGACCGGCCAGGTGAATGCCGAGGCCATCGGCAGCGACTATATCGGCGCCGTAGGCGGACAGGTTGACTACGTACGCGCGGCGGCCCAGTCCGAGGGTGGCGTGTCCATCGTCGCCCTGCCCGCCAGCGGCAAGCAGGGCGACTCGAAGATCGTCAGCCGCCTGTCGGGGCCGGTAACCACCGCGCGCAGCGACGTGGACGTGGTGGCCACCGAGCACGGCATCGCCCGCCTGCGCGGACGCAGCCTGCGCGAGCGCATCCGCGCGCTGGTGGCCATCGCGCCGCCCGAGCACCGCGACCGCCTGCTGCGCGAGGCGCGCCAGACCTGGGGAGAAAACGTATGAACCTGACCGAGGAAATCCGCTTCGACGTCGAGGACGGCGGCATTGCCGTCGTCACCATCGACCGCCCCCAGGCCCGCAACGCCATCAACACCGGCGTCATCGAGGGCCTGCGCCTGGCCTGGCAGCGCTTCGCGCACGACGACGCGCTGCGCGTGGCCATCCTCACCGGCAGCGGCGACAAGGCCTTCTGCGCCGGCATGGACCTCAAGCAGGCGGCAGCCACCGGGCTGCGCATACCGCCGCGCGACATGTTCCCGGTGCTGGGCGACACCGTGCGCATCGACAAGCCGGTGATCGCCGCCGTCAACGGCGTGGCCTATGCCGGTGGCTTCCTGTTCGCGCAGATGTGCGACCTGTGCGTGGCCAGCGACAACGCGCTCTTCGGCATTACCGAGGCCAAGGTGGGCCGCGGCATGCCCTGGGCAGCGCCGCTGGCCCGCATGCTGCCGCAGCGCGTGATGATGGAGCTGCTGCTGACGGGCGCGCCCATGTCGGCGCAGCGCGCGCACGCGCTGGGCTACGTCAACGCCATGGTACCGCTGGCCGAGCTGCGCAATGCCGCGCTGGCCATGGCGCGCACCATTGCCGGCAACGCACCGCTCACCGTACGGGCCGCACGCGAGCTGGTGTATCTGTCCAGCGAGATGGGGCGCTCCGCCGCACTGCGCGCAGCGTACCCGCTGTTCGACAGCGTCTATCTGAGCGAGGACGCGCAGGAAGGCCCGCGCGCCTTCGCGGAAAAGCGCGCGCCGCGCTGGCTTGGACGATGAAGAAGCGAGGAGGTGAAAAGATGAACAACCAACTGTGCGAGATGTTCGGCATCGAGATGCCGATCTTTGCTTTTTCGCATTGCCGCGACGTGGTGGTCGAGGTATCCAAGGCCGGCGGCCTGGGTGTCCTGGGCATGGCGCGCGCTCACGCCGACCGTGTGGAGGAGGACCTGCGCTGGATCGACGCGCACATCGGCGGGCGCCCCTACGGGGTGGATATCCTGATGCCCTCCACCTACGAGGATGTGGCGCAGGTGGACATCGACGCCCTGCCGGCCGAGCACGTCGCCTTCGTGCAAAAGCTGCTCGACGACGCCGGCATTCCGCGCCTGCCGCCGGAGCAAGCCGCCCACGCCGCCCGCGAGCTGCTCAGCGGATTGCACATGACGCCGCGCGAGAGCCTGCAGATGCTGGAGATCTGCCTGCGTCACCCGATCAAGCTCATCGTCAACGCCCTGGGCAGCCCGCCCAAGGCGCTGGTCGAGCGCGCGCACGCGCAGGGCATCAAGGTCGGCGCGCTGGCCGGGCGCGTCAAGCACGCTCAGCGCCACCGCGACGTTGGCTGTGATCTGGTGGTTGCCGTCGGCACCGAGGCCGCCGGTCACACCGGCGACATCAGTTCCATGGTGTTGTGGCCGCGCATCGTCGATGCCGTGGCGCCGCTGCCGGTGCTAGGCGGCGGGGGCGTCGGACGCGGCCGCCAGGTGGCGGCGGCACTGGCGCTGGGCTGTGAGGGCGTGTGGTGCGGCTCGATCTGGCTGAAGACCGTGCAAAGCGAGCTCACGCCCGAGATCCGCGCCAAGATCTATCGGGCTGGTGAAGGCGATGCCGTGCTCACGCGCACCGTCACCGGCAAGTCTTGTCGCACGCTACGAAATGCCTTCACCGCGGCCTACGAGCGCCCCGACGCGCCCGAGCCGCTGCCAGCGCCGCTGCAGAATATGCTGTGGTGGGCCTACGGCCGAACGCGCGTTGAGCGCGCGCACGCCGAGCCGTTCCTCACCTACCCGGTCGGCCAACTGGTGGGCGACATGAACGAGCAGACTTCGGTGCGCGAAGTGGTGCAGGACATGCTGCTGGAACTGGCCGAGGCGCGCGAACGGCTCGATGCCATGCTGGGCTGAGAAGCTGTGAACGAACCTCTCATGCCTGCCTTGGCCGCCAAAACCCGCACGCTTTTCATTCGCACCTTCTGAGCCGGCAGTTGACGGACCTCAGTTCCCGCCTTCGAACACGATCACCCCGCGCGCATTGCGTCCGGCCTGCAGGTCGGCGAAGGCCTGCGGCGCCTCGGCGATCGGGTAGGTGCGGGTGATGAGCTCGTCCAGCTTGAGCTTGCCGGCCTGGTACAGCCCCAGGATGCGCGGCGCGTCGACGCGCGGGCGGGCCGAGCCGAAGTAGCTGCCGGCGATGCTCTTTTCCTCGAACGTGAGGCTGGCGGTGCGCAGGGTGGTGGTGTCCTTGGGCCGCGCCACGCCGACCACCACCGCCTGCCCGCCCTTGCGCAGCACGCTGTAGGCGGTGGCGGCCAGCTCGCCCGAGCCCACGCATTCGAAGGCGTAGTCGGCGCCGCCGCCGGTCAGCTTGCGCAGGGTCTTGACGATGGCCTCGTCGCCCTTGGAGTTGACCGTGTGCGTGGCGCCCAGGGTCTTGGCCAGGCCGAGCTTGAAGTCGTCGATGTCGACCGCCACCACCATGCGCGCGCCCGCCACCGCCGCGCCCTGGATGGCCGACAGGCCCACGCCGCCGGTGCCCAGCACCACCACCACCGAGCCCGGCGCCACGCGCGCGGTGTTGGTGACGGCGCAAAAGCCCGTCATCACGCCGCAGCCGACCAGCGCGGCCGAGCGCAGCGGCGCGTCGCCGGCGATCTTGATCAGGCTGCGGGTGTCGAGCGTGGCGTACTCGGCCATCACGCCGCAGCCCGAGAACACGCTCAGCGGCCGGCCCTGGGCGTCGCTGGTGCGCAGCGCGCCGCTGGGCAGGGTGGTCAGGGTGCGGGCGCCCAGCTCGCACAGCGCCGGCCGGCCGATGGTGCAGTAGTGGCACATGCCGCACATGGTGACGAAGGACGACAGCACGTGGTCGCCGACGACGAAGTCGGTCACGCCGGGGCCCACCTCGACCACCACGCCGGCGCCTTCGTGGCCCAGGATCAGCGGCGGGCTGAAGGCGATGGTGCCGTTGGTGGCCGACAGGTCGCTGTGGCACACGCCGCAGGCCGCCAGCTTGATCATCACCTCGCCGGCCTGCGGCGGCGCGACCTCGATCGTCTCGACCACGACCGGCTGGTTCAGTTCGCGGCAAATCACGGCTTGGGCTTTCATGGGTGGGGATCTCCTGGCAAGGCTTGAAGGGTTCGGAAACGGGAGGCTGCGAACGCCGTCCGGTTGCACGGCGTTCGCCAATAGGGAGGCAGTCAGTGGCCGGCGAAATCCACCAGCGTGAACAGCGCCAGGCCGGCCTCGCGCAGACGCTGCGAGCCGCCCAGCTCGGGCAGGTCAACGATGGCGGCGCCTTCGGTCACGGTGGCGCCCAGCTTCTCCAGCAGCTTCTTGCCGGCCATCATGGTGCCGCCGGTGGCGATCAAGTCGTCGATCAGCAGCACGTGCTGGCCGGGGGTCACGGCGTCGGTGTGCAGCTCGACGGTGGCGCTGCCGTATTCCAGCTCGAAGGTTTCCTGCACCGTGGCGTAGGGCAGCTTGCCTTTCTTGCGGATCGGCACGAAGCCCACGCCCAGCTTGTAGGCGATGACCGAGCCGATGATGAAGCCGCGCGCGTCCAGCCCGGCCACCACCTCGGGGCGCAGCTCGGGCGCCATGTAGCGGTGCACGAAGGCGTCGATCAGCACGCGGAACACGCGCGGGTCCTGCAAGAGCGGCGTGATGTCGCGAAACTGCACGCCTGGCGCCGGCCAGTCGGGCACGGTGCGGATGTGCTGGCGCAGGTAGTCGGTGATGGCGAGCGGTGCGGTCATGGGCGGGGTGGGTCTGCGGGCCGGTTGAAGGGCCATTGTGCCGCGCGGAGGGCCCGATGGGGCAGCTCAACGGGCCAATGCCTGCTCCGCGCGCGACAGCGCCTCGGCCTTGCCCGACAGCACCAGGGTCTCGCCGCCTTCCAGCGTGAAGGCCTCGTGCGCGGCCACGGGCGTGCCCAGGCGGCTGCGCAGGCGCACCACGCGCAGCGCAGCGCCGCCTTCGCCCGCCACCTGGCCCAGCACCTCGGCCAGGCGCCGCCCGGCCGCCGTGGGCGGCACCGTCAGCGTGGCCAGGCGCTCGGCCTCCAGCTCGTCCTCGTGGCTGTCGGCGGCGCCATGGAAGAAGCCGCGCAGCAGGCCGTAGCGCTGCTCGCGGTACTGCTGCACGATGTGGATCACGCGCCGCATGGGCACGCCCACCAGCGCCAGCGCGTGGCCGCCCAGCATCAGCGCGCCCTCCTGCGCCTCGGGCACCACCTCGGTGGCGCCGGCGGCGCGCAGGCGCTCCAGGTCGCGGTCGGTCTGGGTGCGCACGATCACCGGCGTGTGCGGCGCCAGGGCGCGGATGGTGGCCAGGGTCTTGAACACGGTTGGGGTGTCCAGATAGGTCAGCACGACGGCGCTGGCGCGCGCCAGGCCGGCGGCCGTCAGGGCCGGCGCCTTGGTGGCGTCGCCATAGGCCACGGCCTGGCCGGCGGCGCGCGCCTGCTGCACGTGGTCGGGGTCCAGGTCCAGCGCCATGGTGGCGATGCCCTCGTGCTCCAGCATGCGGGCCATGGCCTGGCCGCTGCGGCCGAAGCCGAGGATCAGCACGTGGCCGCTGGTGTTGATCGATTCCACCGCGATGTGCGTCATCTGCAGCGACTGCTGCAGCCATTCGCTGGCCACCAGGCGCAGCACGATGCGGTTGCTGGCCATGATGATGAAGGGCGTGGCCAGCATCGACAGCACCATCGCCGCCAGGACGGGCTGGAACAGCTCGGGCGCCACCAGGCCCTCGCGGCGGCTGAGCGTCAGCAGCACGAAGCCGAACTCGCCCGCCTGCGCCAGGTACAGGCCGGTGCGCAGCGCCGTGCCGGCGCTGGCGCCCAGCGCGCGCGCCAGCGCGGCCACCAGCAGCAGCTTGAAGGCCACCGGCACCAGCAGCAGCACCAGCACCAGCGGCCAGCGCAGCAGCACCTGGTGCACGTCCAGCAGCATGCCGATGGTGATGAAGAACAGGCCCAGCAGCACGTCGTGGAAGGGCCGGATCTCGGAGGCCACCTGCACGCGGAACTCGGTCTCCGAGATCAGCACGCCGCAGATGAACGCCCCCAGCGCCAGCGACAGCCCCGCCTGCTGCGTCAGCCAGGCCAGGCCCAGCGTGAGCAGCAGCAGGTTGAGCATGAACAGCTCCGGGCTGCGCCGGCGCGCCACGACGGTCAGCCAGCCGTGCATCAGGTGCTGGCCGCCCCACAGCAGCAGCGCGATCAGGATGGCCGCCTTCAGCGCCGCCAGGCCCAGCTCGGCCAGCAGCTGCTCCGGCGGCGAGCCCAGCGCCGGGATCAGCACCAGCAGGGGCACCACCGCCAGGTCCTGCAGCAGCAGCACGCCCATCACGCGCTGGCCGTGCTCGGACTCCAGCTCCAGCCGGTCGGCCATCATCTTGACCACGATGGCGGTGCTGCTCATGGCCATGGCGCCAGCCAGCACCAGGGCGGTCTGCCAGCTCATGTGCCACAGCGAGGGCAGCAGCCAGGCCAGCGCCATCGAGCCGCTGGTGGCCAGCGCCAGCGTGCACAGCACCTGCGCCAGCCCCAGCCCGAACACGTGGCGGCGCATGGCGCGCAGCTTGGGCAGGTTGAACTCCAGCCCGATGACGAACATCAGGAACACCACGCCGTACTCCGCCAGCTGGCGGATGCCCTCGGCGTCCTGGCCCACGGCCAGGCCCAGCGTGTGCGGCTCCATCAGCACCCCGGCCAGCAGGTAGCCCAGGATGGGCGGCAGCCGCGCCCAGCGGCACGCCGACACGCCCAGCACGGCGGCCAGCAGGTACAGCAGCGTCAGCTCCAGCGAACTCATGCCCCATGGTAGTGCACCGATCGGGGCGCCCGATAGAATTTGGCGCATGAACGTCAACCCCGAGCAGGCCCTTCGGCTGGCGCGCGAGGCGCTGGCCATCGAGGCCGACGCCGTGCGCGCGCTCGCGCAGCGCCTGGGCGACGGCTTCGTGCGGGCGGTGCAGCTGATGCTGGACGTGCGCGGCCGCGTGGTCGTCATGGGCATCGGCAAGAGCGGGCACGTGGGCCGCAAGATCGCCGCCACGCTGGCCTCCACCGGCACCCCGGCCATGTTCGTGCACCCGGCCGAGGCCAGCCACGGCGACCTGGGCATGATCAAGCCGGTGGACGTGGTGCTGGCCATTTCCAACAGCGGCGAGAGCGAGGAGCTCAACGTCGTGGTGCCGCTGGTGCGGCGCCTGGGCGCGCCGCTGGTGGCCATGACGGGGCACGCCGGCTCCACCCTGGCGCGCCACGCCGACGTGGTGCTTGACAGCGGCGTCGAGAAGGAGGCTTGCCCGCTCAACCTGGCGCCCACCGCCAGCACCACCGCGCAGCTCGCCCTGGGCGACGCGCTGGCCGTGGCGCTGCTGGACGCGCGCGGCTTCAAGGCCGAGGACTTCGCCCGCTCGCACCCCGGCGGCGCTTTAGGGCGTCGCCTGCTCACGCGCGTGCTCGACCTCATGCGCGCGGGCGAGGACGTGCCCCGCGTCGGGCCCGAAGCGGCCTTTGGCGATCTGATGCGCGAGATGACGCGCAAGGGCCTGGGCGCCTCGGCCATCGTCGACGCCCATGGCCGCGTGCTGGGCATCTTCACCGACGGCGACCTGCGCCGCCTGGTCGAGACCGGGCGCGACCTGCGCCAGCTGACCGCCGGCCAGGTCATGCACGCCTCGCCGCGCACCATCAACCAAAGCGCGCTGGCCGCCACGGCCGCCGAGCAGATGGAGCGCCACCGCATCACGGTGCTGCTGGTGACCGATGACGCGGACCAACTGGTGGGCGCCCTCAACACCAACGATTTGATGCGGGCGAAAGTGATCTGATGGGCGCCGCGCAAACCTGGCCCCCCGAGCTGCTGCTGCGCGCGCAGGGCATGCGCCTGCTGCTGCTCGACGTCGATGGCGTGCTGACCGACGGCGGCCTGTACTACGGCGAGGGCGGCGAGGTCCTCAAGCGCTTTCACACGCTGGACGGCCATGGCCTGAAGCTGCTGGCGCGCGCGGGCATCCAGGTGGGCGTCATCTCGGGGCGCGACTCGCCGGCGCTGCGCCAGCGCCTGGCGGCCCTGGGCATCCAGCACGCCCGGCTGGGCACCGAGGACAAGCTGCCCGCCGCGCAGGCCCTGTTGCGGCAGCTGGCCGTCGGCTGGCCGCAGACCGCCGTCATGGGCGACGACTGGCCCGACCTGCCCCTGCTGCGCCACGCCGGTTTTGCCTGCGCGCCGGCCAACGCCCACACCGAGGCGCGCGCGCTGGCCGCCCACGTCACCGCGCTGGCCGGCGGCGCGGGCGCGGTGCGCGAGCTGTGCGACCTGCTGCTGGCGGCCGGCGGCCACTATCGGCGCCTGCTCGAGCAGCACCTGGGGCCCATGCCATGAACAGCGCCCGCCTGTGGCGCCACGGCAAGGAGCAGTTCTTTGCCTGGCTGCCGGCGCTGATGATGGCGCTGTTTGCCCTGGGCACCGCCTGGCTGGTGCGCCACACGCCCGACTTCGCCGCCGCCAGCGGCCCGCCGCGCCCGCTGGCGCACGAGCCCGACTACCAGATGCGCTCGTTCGCGGTGCGCAGCTTCGACGCCGCCGGGCGCATGACCTCCGAGCTGCGCGGCGTCGAAGGCCACCACTATCCCGACACCGACACGCTGGAGGTCAGCCAGCCGCGCGTGCGCTCGTTCGATCCGAAGAACCAGCTCACCGTGGGCCGCGCCGATCGCGGCGTGTCCAATGGCGACGGCTCCGAGATCCAGCTCTACGGCCAGGCGCAGGTGGCGCGCGAGGCCAGCGTCGGCCCGGGCGGCCGGGCCACGCCGCGGCTGGAGTTTCGCGGCGAATACCTGCACGCCTGGGTCAAGGCCGAGCGCGTCAGCTCCGACCAGCCGGTCGAGCTGCTGCGCGGCGCCGACCGCTTTACCGGCGAGCGCTTCGACTACGACAACCAAAGCGGCGTGGCCAACCTGGTCGGCCAGGTGCGCGGCGTGATCCAGCCGGCGCGGCGCTGAAGGTCGTCCAGTGAGTGCGGCGCCTGGACTGGTCTTCATCACCGGCGCTTCCAGCGGCATCGGCCAGGCGCTGGCCCGGCGCTATGCGCAGGACGGCTGGCGCCTGGCCCTGGTGGCGCGCCGCGCGGCCGACTTGAGCGCCTGGGCCCAGGCCCAGGGCTGGGCCAGCGAGCGCTGGCGCGTGTACGGGGCCGACGTGGCGCAGGTGGATTCCATCGTCGCGGCCGCCCAGGCCTGCCTGGCGCAGCAGGGCGTGCCCGACGTGGTGATCGCCAACGCCGGCATCAGCATCGGGGTGGATACCGCCGTGCGCGGCGACCTTCAAGTCATGGCGCGCATCTTCGCCACCAACAACCTGGGCCTGGCCGCCAGCTTCCAGCCCTTCATCGAGCCCATGCGCCAGCGTGGCAGCGGCACCCTGGTGGGCATCGCCAGCGTGGCCGGCATCCGCGGCCTGCCGGGCCACGGCGCCTACTGCGCCAGCAAGGCGGCCGTCATCAGCTACTGCGAAAGCCTGCGCGGCGAGCTGCGTGGCAGCGGCGTGCGCGTGGTCACCCTGCTGCCCGGCTACGTCGACACGCCGCTCACGCGCGGCAACCGCTACCCCATGCCCTTTCTGATGGCGCCCGAGGCCTTTGCCCGGCGGGCCCAGCGTGTCATCGCGGCGGGCGCCAGCTACCGCGTCATCCCCTGGCCCATGGGCGTGGCGGCCAGGCTGCTGCGCCTGCTGCCCAACGCGCTGTTCGACCGCTTGCTGGCGGGGCGCCCGCGCAAGGCGCGGCAGGCGGGGCAATGAAAAAGGGCTCCCGAAGGAGCCCTTGGCACGATCTACGGCGCTGCCGGATCAATAGTCGTCGCGACCGCCACCGCCTTCACGGCGGCCACCGCCGCGCGGGCCGCTGCCGTAGGGGCTGCGAAAGCCGCCGTCATGGCCGCCGCCGCCTTCGCGGCGACCGCCGCCGTAGCCGCCTTCACGCGGGGCACCGCCGCCGCCGTAGCCACCTTCGCGGCGACCGCCGCCGTAGCCACCGCCGCCGCCACCACCATAGCCACCGCCGCCGTAGCCGCCACCACCGCTGCGCGGGGGGCGCGGCTCCATCGGGCGCGCTTCGTTCACCACCACGTTGCGGCCGCCCAGGGGCTGGCCGTTCATGCCGTTGATGGCGGCCTGAGCTTCGTCGTCGCTGCCCATCTCGACAAAACCAAAGCCCTTGGAGCGGCCGGTGTCGCGCTCCATCATGACTTTGGCGCTGGTGACGGCACCGAACTGGCCAAAGGCCTGCTCGAGATCCTGGTCACGCACGGAATACGGCAGGTTGCCGACGTAAAGTTTGTTGCCCATCGAACTGGGACTCCTCAAGAACAATAAAAAAGCGATGGAGTCCGCAAAACGCCTTCGACGAAGCTGCTCAAGGCTGAGAGCGAAGGGAAACTGACTGCTTTCACCGCAGGATCAAACAAGGGTTGAATGTTTGAGAATGTGTGCAGGGTGCACACCCGCGCGATTATGCGTCAGAAATCCCGTCGTCAAGCATGAAAAAATCAACCTTTTTATTCAGTCGGGTATTCGGTTGGACGGCCGGCTAGGGGGCAGCGCCCATGGCGCCGGCCTTCTGTCGGGGTGCGGAGCCGTTGCTTGTGCGCAACACCGGCCATGCCAGCGGCGCCGGGCGGGATCATCGCCTCACCCGGTATCCGGGCAAGGTGGGCGGCGCTATACTGGCCTTTCCCAGCGCCGATTTGCTTCCTGCTTGCGGGCGCTTTTACAAATGCAGCTAAAGACGGACAAGCGCAAACCCCGGCTTTCCGCCTCTTTGGCGAGCCGGGTTTTTTTATGTCATTCATCGTCCAGCCGCACAGCCTGCGCTTCGAGGCCCCGCTGCCGCTGCAAAGCGGCGCCTCGATCCGCGGCTACGACCTCAGCTACGAGACCTACGGCCGGCTCAACGCCGCGCGCGACAACGCGGTGCTGATCTGCCACGCGCTCAACGCCTCGCACCACGTGGCCGGCCGCTACGCCGGACAGGACAGGAGCGAAGGCTGGTGGGACAACATGATCGGCCCCGGCAAGCCGGTGGACACCGAGCGCTTCTTCGTCATCGGCATCAACAACCTGGGCTCGTGCTTCGGCTCCACCGGGCCCATGCACGTCAACCCCGACACCGGGCGCGTGTACGGCGCGGACTTTCCGGTCATGACGGTGGAAGACTGGGTCGACGCGCAGGCGCGGCTGCTGGACGAACTGGGCGTGCACCAGCTGGCGGCCGTGATGGGCGGCAGCCTGGGCGGCATGCAGGCGCTCAGCTGGACGCTGCAATACCCCGAGCGCGTGCGCCACGCCGTGGTGGTGGCCAGCGCGCCCAACCTGAGCGCCGAGAACATCGCCTTCAACGAGGTGGCGCGCCGCGCCATCGTGACCGACCCGGACTTTCACGGCGGCCACTTCTACGAGCACGGCGTGCTGCCCCGGCGCGGCCTGCGCATCGCCCGCATGATCGGCCACATCACCTATCTTTCAGACGATGTGATGAACGAGAAGTTTGGACGAGAGCTGCGGCAGGCCGTGCTCGACAACACCAGCGGCTACCGATACAGCACGCAGGACGTGGAGTTCCAGATCGAGAGCTACCTGCGCTACCAGGGCGACAAGTTCAGCGAATACTTCGACGCCAACACCTACCTGCTGATCACGCGCGCGCTGGACTACTTCGACCCCGCGCGCGCCTTTGGCGGCGACCTGACGCGGGCGCTGGCGCGAGCCGCCTGCAAGTTTTTGCTGGTGAGCTTTTCCACCGACTGGCGCTTTGCCCCCGCGCGCTCGCGCGAGATCGTCAAGGCGCTGCTGGAAAACCGCCGCGCCGTCAGCTACGCGGAGATCGACGCGCCCCATGGGCACGATGCCTTTTTGCTCGATGACCCGCGCTACATGGGCGTCGTCCGCTCTTATTTTGAAAGCATTTCGGGAGCACGGGCGTGAGCGACCTGCAACTGCTGAACACCATCGCCCAGCTGGTGCCCCAGGGCAGCCACGTGCTCGACCTGGGCTGCGGCGACGGCGCGCTGCTGCAGCAGCTGACGCGCGACAAGGGCTGCACCGGCTACGGTATCGACATCGACGACGCCAACGTGCTGGCCTGCGTGCGCCGCGGCGTCAACGTGCTGCAGGTCAACCTGCACCAGGGCCTGGCGTCCTTTGCCGACCAGAGCTTCGACGTGGTGCTGCAGATCAACACCCTGCAGCACCTGCGCAACGCCGAGGTCATGCTGCGCGAGACCGTGCGCGTGGGCCGCGTGGGCATCGTCGCCTTTCCCAACTTCGCGCACTGGGCCAACCGCCTGTCGGTGCTGCGCGGGCGCATGCCGGTGACCGCGCGCCTGCCCTACGAGTGGTACGACACGCCCAACATCCGCGTCGGCACCTTCAAGGATTTCGAGGTGCTGGCCGGCAAGAACGGCCTGACGGTGCTGGACGCCTTTGGCCTGGACGAGCAGCGCGTGGTGCGCCGCTGGCCCAACCTGCTGGCCGGCACGGCGGTGTTCAAGCTGCAGCGCTAGGCCAGCGCGCCAGCGAGGGTCTGGCTGGACCGGATTTCAAGATAAATAGGCCTCTAGCCCGCATGCAACAAGCGCAAAAAGCTATCAAAAAATGACCAATCTGCCCACCCTCGAACAACTCGCCGCCGACCTGGCCGCCGGCCGCACCAGCGCGCAGGCCCTGACCGAGGCCGCGCTGGCGCGCGCACAGGACGCCGCCGGCGAAGGCCCGCGCGTGTTCACCCGCCTGAGCGCCGAGCGCGCGCTGGCCATCGCCCGCGCCAGCGACCTGCTGCGCGCCGCCGGCATGGTGCGCTCGCCGCTGGAGGGCATCCCGGTCTCCATCAAGGACCTGTTCGACGTGGCGGGCGAAGTCACCACCGCCGGCTCCAAAGTGTTGCAGGATGCCGCACCTGCCACGTGCAACGCCCCGGTCATCGACCGCCTGATCGCCGCCGGCGCGGTGATCGTCGGGCGCACCAACATGAGCGAGTTCGCTTTCTCGGGCGTGGGCATCAACCCGCACCACGGCACGCCGGCCAACCCGTGGGATCGCGCCACGCGGCGCATTCCGGGCGGCTCCAGCAGCGGCGCGGCGGTGTCGGTGACCGACGGCATGGCAGCGGTGGCCATCGGCAGCGACACCGGCGGCTCGGTGCGCATCCCCTCCGCGCTGTGCGGCCTGACGGGCTTCAAGCCGACGCAGCGGCGCGTGCCCACCGACGGGGCGCTGCCGCTGTCCACCTCGCTCGACTCGGTCGGCCCGCTGGGCGCCAGCGTGCGCTGCTGCGCCATCACCGACGCCATCCTGGCTGGCCAGGCCGTGCCCGCGCCCGCCCGGCGCGAGGTGGCTGGCCTGCGCCTGGCCGTGCCCGAAACCGTGGTGCTCGATGGCCTGGATGCCACGGTGGCCGCCGCCTTCGAGCGCGCGCTGGCCCGCCTGTCCGCCGCCGGCGCGCGCATCACCCGCCTGGCCGTGCCCGAGTTTGCCGAACTGGCGGCCCTGAACGCGCGCGGCACCTTGTCCGCCGCCGAGGCCTGGGCCTGGCACCGCGCGCTGCTGAACGCGCACGAGGCCGACTACGACCCGCGCGTGGCCCTGCGCATCCGCGGCGGCGAGAACATGAATGTGGCCGACTACATCGACCTGCTGGCCGCGCGCCCGCGCTGGATCGCGCAGGTGGAGCGGCGCATCGCCGGCCATGACGCGCTGCTGCTGCCCACCGTGCCCATCGCCGCGCCGCGCATCGCCGATCTGCAGGCCAGCGACGCGGCTTTTTTTGCCACCAACGGTCAGCTGCTGCGCAACTGCGCGCTGATCAACTTCCTGGACGGCTGCGCGCTGTCGCTGCCCTGCCATGCCGAAGGCGAGGCGCCGGTGGGCCTGATGCTGGCGGCCGCCGGCGGGCGCGACCACGAGGTGCTGGCGCTGGGCGAGGCGCTGGAGCGCGTGCTCGTCACCACGCGCTGAGCCCGAAGACCGGCTTCGCTCAGCGCGCGCCCTCCCGCGCCACGTCGGCCAGAAAGTCGCTGTTCGCGCCCGCGCCCTGCATCCAGGCGCCGTAGACCTGGTGGAAGTCGGCGGTGATGCGCTCCAGCGGCAGGTCGTCGAAGGCGCCGCGCTGGTTGACGTATTCCATGTGCCGCTGGCCGCTGGCGTCGAAGGCGTGGTAGATCGAGTCGTGCACGCCGTCGAAGTCCAGCGGCAGCAGGCCGAACTTCTGGCACAGCTCGATGTTGAACGCCGGCGTGGCCTTGCGCCAGGCGCCATCCAGCCACAGCTCGGTGTAGCCGTGCCAGATGAACAGATCGGTCTTCATCGTTTGCCGCATGCGCTCGGTCGACAGGTGGTTGCGCACGTCGGCAAAGCCCAGCCGCGCCGGGATGCCGGCCGCGCGCGCCACCGCCGCCAGCAGCACCGCCTTGGGCACGCACCAGCCGTAGCCGTTGGCCAGCACCGTGCTGGCGCGCATGCCGTGGGGCGAGAGGTCGATGCGGTAGGGGTCGTAGCGAAAGCCGTCGCGCACCGCGTGCACCAGGGCCACGGCGCGCTCGCGCTCGGTGCTGCCCTGCGCATGCTCGCGGGCAAAGGCCTGCACGGCGGGATGCTGGCTGTCGATGGCGGCGGTGGGCGCCAGGTGCGCGGGGGTGGGCTGATCGGGCATGGGGCCGATCGTATCGCGTGAGCGTGCGTTCAGCGCCGCCAGAACGCCGGCGTCAGCAGCACCAGCATGGACAGCAGCTCCAGCCGGCCCAGCACCATGGCCAGCGAGCACAGGGCCAGCTGAAAATCGGTGAACGAGGCGTAGTTGCCGGCCGGCCCGATGCGGCCCATGCCGGGGCCGATGTTGTTCAGGCAGGCGATGATGGCCGAGAAGGCGGTCACCACGTCCAGCCCCGAGGCCAGCATCAGCATCGTCAGGCTCACCATCACGCCGCCGTAGATCAGCATGAAGGCCATCACGGTGGACACCACGTCGTTGGGCACGCGCATGCCGCTGAGGGCCACGGGGTGCACCACGCGCGGGTGGATGATGCGCAGCAGCTCGCGCTGCGCCAGGCGCACCAGCACCAGCATGCGCACCATCTTGATGCCCCCGCCGGTGGAGCCGGCGCACGACACGAAGCAGCCCAGAAACAGCAGCAGCACCGGCACGAAGGTGGGCCACATCACGTAGTCGGTGGTGGAAAACCCCGTGGTGGTGGCCACCGACACCACCTGGAACGCGGCTTGCCGCACCGCGCTGGAGGCGTCGGGGTAAACGCCGTGCAGCAGCAGCATGGCCGACACCACCGCGATCGCGATACCCAGCACCAGGGTGTAGGCGCGCACCTCGGTGTCGCGCGTGACGGGCGTCAGCGAGCGCAGCTGCCACAGCAAAAAGTAGCGCACGAAGCTGATGCCCGCCAGCAGCATGAACAGCACCGCCGTCCACTCCAGCTGTGGCGAGTTCCAGTAGCCGAAGCTCTGGTCGTGCGAGGACAGCCCGCCCAGCCCCACCGTGGTGCACATGTGCATGAAGGCGTCGGCCCAGCTCATGCCGCCCCAGCGGTAGGCCAGCAGGCAGGCGCTGGACAGCACGAAGTACACGCCCCACAGCCCGCGCGCGGTCTCGGCGATGCGCGGGGTCAGGCGCGAATCCTTCATCGGGCCCGGCATCTCAGCCTTGAAGATCTGCAGCCCGCCCAGGCCCAGGAAGGGCAGCACCGCCAGCGCCAGCAGCATGATGCCCAGCCCGCCGATCAGCTGCAGAAAGCAGCGCCACACGTTGACCGAGGTGGCCAGCAGGTCCAGCCCCGCCAGCGAGGTGGCGCCGGTGGCCGTCAGCCCGCTCATGGCCTCGAAGTAGGCCTGCACCGGGCCGATGCCCTGCACCGTCAGCAGCAGCGGCAGCGCGGCATACACCGGCAGCACCAGCCACACCAGGTTGACCAGCAGAAAGCCGTCGCGCACCGTCAGTTCGGCGTCGGTGCGCCGGGTGCGCCACCACAGCCACAGGCCGGTCAAGAAGGTCAGGCCGAAGCAGCCGGCCCAGATGCTCCCGTTGCGCCCGCCCTCGCCCCACCAGTCCCAGGCCATGGGCACCCAGAAGGCGAAGGCAAAGCCCATGATGACCCACGAGAAGACGCGGAAGGCAGGTGCAAAACGGGTTGTCATGGTGCCCCCACGCTTCGCTGCTGCGCATGCTGCGCTGCCCCCCGAGGGGGCGCTCGCCGCCTTGGGGCGGCCCGGCGGCGGCTCGGGTTTGTCGCGCGTGACGGCATTGCTCCCTCCCCCTCTGGGGGAAGGCGGGGGTGGGGGCCGGCGGCGGTGGAGGGGCAGGCGTCGCTCGCCCCCATCCCTGCCTTCCCCCAAAGGGGGAAGGAGTCAGGCGCACAGACCGTCCAGTGGGCGCGCATGTCAGAAGAACGTGGCGCGGACTTCAAACAGCTTCTCCGCCTCGCGCACCAGGCGCTTGTTCGGCAGGAAGATGATCACGTGGTCGCCGGTCTCGATCACCGTGTCGTGGCGCGGCACCAGGGTGTGGGCCTGCTCGCCCTCGCCGCGCACGATGGCGCCCACGCGCGCGCCGGCGGGCAGCTTGAGCTGCTCGATGCGCCGGCCCACCAGGTGCGAGGTCCTGGCGTCGCCGCGCGCAATGCCCTCCAGCGCCTCGGCCATGCCGCGGCGCAGGCTGTGCACCGCCGCCACCGCGCCGCGGCGCACGTGCAGCAGCAGCTCGCCAATGACGGCCTGCGCGGGCGAGATGGCGATGTCGATCGCGCTGCCCTGCAGCATTTCGGCGTAGGCGCGGCGGTTGACCAGCGCGATCACGCGGCGCGCGCCCATGCGCTTGGCCAGCATCGAGGCCAGGATGTTGTCCTCGTCGTCGCTGGTCATGGCGATGAACAGGTCGGTCTCGCCCACGCCCTCGGAGTGCAGCAGTTCCTCGTCGGCGCCGTCGCCCTCCAGCACCAGCATGTCCGGCGGCAGCTCGCCGGCCAGGTAGTCGCAGCGCTTGCGGTCGGCCTCGAAGATCTTGACGCTGCAGCGGCCCACCAGCTCGCGCGCCAGGCGCAGGCCCACGCGCCCGCCGCCGGCCATCATCACGCGGCGCACGCGGCGGTCGGGGTTGCCGATGGCGCCCAGCGCGGCGCGCAGGCTTTCGCGGCCCGTCAGCACGAAGATCTCGTCGCCCGCCTGCACGCGCGTGTCGGCCTCGCACGCCAGCTCGGCGTCGTTGCGGTAGACGGCGACGATGCGCATGGGCAGGTCGGGGTGCTGCTCGCGGAACTCGGCGATGCTGTGGCCGGCCAGGGCGCTGTCGGTGGCCACCCGCACCACCGCCAGGTGCGCCTGCCCTTGCGAAAAGCGCACCACCTGCAGCGCGCCGGGGTAGTCGATCAGCAGCTGGATGTAGCGCGTGACCGACTCCTCGGGGCAGATCACGCGGTCGACCGCAAAGCCTTCCTTGCCCAGCAGCTCGCCGTCGCCAAACTCCGACGAGCGCAGCCGCGCGATGGTGCTGGGAATGCCGAACACGCCGTGCGCCACCTTGCAGGCCACCAGGTTGGTGGCATCGTGGCCGGTGGCGGCGATGAACAGGTCGCAGTCGTCGGCGCCCGCGCCGCGCAGCACCGAGGGCAGCGTGCCGTTGCCGGGCACACCGCGCAGCTCCAGGCGCTCTTCCAGCTTGCGCAGGTGGGCTGGGTCGGTGTCGATCAGGGTGATGTCGTTGGCCTCGGACACCAGGGTCTCGGCCACGCTCTCGCCCACGCGGCCGGCGCCGAGAATCAGGATGCGCATGGGCGTCGCACCGGGTTGGAGTTAACTATCATTGTTGTAGCTGTTGGCGATTGATGGACGCCGGCTGCAAGGCAAAATCATTCTAAAACAAGACGCCATCCACGTAAAACCAGCGCCACGCGCCGGCCACGCGCTCGCGCACGAAACGGCTGCGCTCGTGCAGGCGCTGCGCGGCACCGCCGCCCACGCGCGAGCGGGCGACGAACTCGACCTCGGCATGGGTGCCGTCCACCACGCGGTGCGCGCGCACGTCCAGCCCCAGCCAGTGCACGTCCGGCTCCAGCGCCAGCGCCGCCGGGCGCGTGCTGGCGTGCCAGCTGGCTTGCAGATAGGCGGTGTCGCCGCGCGCGAAGGCGCTGTAGCGCGAGCGCATCAGCGCCTCGGCGTCGGGCGCGGGGGTGGTGCCGAAGTGCTCGATGTAGCTGCCGCAGCAGGCGGCATACGGCGCGCCGGCGGGGCGGCCGCCGCAGGGGCAGGCGGCGTGGCGAGAGGCGCGCGCCATGAGGCGTCAGAGCGCCCGCGTGATGATGATCTTCTGCACGTCGCTGGTGCCCTCGTAGATCTGGCACACGCGCACGTCGCGGTAGATGCGCTCCAGCGGAAAGTCGCTCACGTAGCCGTAGCCGCCCAGGGTCTGGATGGCGGCGCTGCACACGGCCTCGGCCGTTTCGGTGGCCAGCAGCTTGGCCATGGCGGCTTCCTTCAGGCAGGGCCGGCCGGCGTCGCGCAGGCTGGCGGCGTGCCAGATCAATTGACGCGCCGCCTCCAGCCGGGTGGCGCAGTCGGCCAGGCGAAAAGCCACGGCCTGGTGGTGGATGATGGCGGTGCCGAAGCTTTCGCGCTCCTTGGCGTAGGCGATGGCCACCTCCAGCGCGCTGCGCGCCATGCCCACGCTTTGCGCGGCAATGCCGATGCGTCCGCCCTCCAGCGCCGACAGGGCGATCTTGTAGCCCTCGCCCTCCTCGCCGATCAGGTTGGCAGCCGGCACGCGGCAGTCCACCAGGTTGATCTGCGCCGTGTCGCTGCTGTGCTGGCCCAGCTTGTCTTCCAGCCGCGCCACCTGCCAGCCGGGGTTGCCCAGCTGGTGCGTGGGCACGACGAAGGCGCTCATGCCGCGCTTGCCCGCGCCCTTGTCGGTCACCGCGATCACGATGGCCGCGTGGCCGTTGGCGCCGCTGGTGATGAACTGCTTGACGCCGTTGATCACGTACTCATCGCCCTGCTTCACGGCGGTGGTGCGCAGCGCCGAGGCATCGCTGCCCACATGAGGCTCGGTCAGCGCGAAGGCGCCCAGCATCTGGCCGCGCGCGGCCGGGGCCAGCCACTGCTGCTTCTGCGCCTGGTTGCCGTAGCGCATCAGGATGGCGTTGTAGGGGCAGTTGGTCACGCTGATGGGCGTGCTGGTGCCGCCGTCGCCGGCGGCAATTTCTTCCAGCACCAGCGCCAGCGTGAGGTAGTCCAGGCCGGCGCCGCCGTATTCCTCGGGCACGCAGATGCCGTAGGCGCCCAGCTCGGCCAGGCCCTGGTGCGCCTGGGCCGGAAAGGTGTGCTCCTTGTCCCAGCGCGGCGCGTGGGGCCACAGCTCCTGCTGGGCAAAGGCGCGCACGGCGTCGCGGATCATTTCCTGGTCTTGGGTCAGCAGCATGGGGGGCTTTCAAAAAAGCGTTGTACGCGAGAGGATCAAGTGCTGGCGGTGGGCTTTCGTGAGCCACGCTGGCTACCGGACCGCGGTGAGTCCGCCGCCACATAGGCGCCCGATGCAAACAGCTCCGTCTCGATGGCCTTGAGCTGGGCTAGGGAGGCTTCGTCGGCTTGGGCCGCCAGCAGCGCCAGCAGCGCTTCGAGCACGGCTGACGCACCCAGCGTGGATGGAAAAAACGAGGGCGAGCGGGTGCTGAACAGCAGCACCGTATCGGCATGCAAGGCCAGAGGCGAGGCCGTGCTGTCCGTGAGGGCGATCAGGCGTGCCTTGACCTGGCGTGCGTGGCGCGCCACCGCAACGGCTTCGCGCGAATAGGGTGCGAAGCTGATTGCCAGCACCGCATCGCCCGGTGCGATTGCGTGACGTTGCGCTTCCAGCCGGCCGCCCAGGCTGTCCATGAGCCGAACCCCCGCACGCATCAGGCTGTACACGTAGACGAAGGATGCGGCCGGCCCGAAGCAGGATCGATATCCCGCCACGTGTACGGCCTTGGCGCGCTGCAATTGCCGTGCTGCCTGGTCCAGCGCCTGCATGCTTTGTCCGGCGGCAGTCCGAACGTTTTCTTGCTGGGTGTCGAACACCTCATCGGCCAGCGTCCGTTCGGCCTTGCGCTCACGTAGCGCGCTGGCCCGCTGCATGTACGGCTGGTGGATCAGGCCCATCTCGGTTGCCAGCGCCTGCTTGAGCGCGGGCCACCCCGCAAAGCCAAGGTGTTGGGCGAAGCGGACCAAGGCGCTCGGCGCCATGCCAGCACGGGCGGCGACGGTGCGCATCGAGTCGGTCACCACGAAGCCAGGCTCATCCAGCACCAAGCGCCCTACCGAGCGCAGCCCCGCCGGAAGCTCGCTCCATTGCAGGCGCAGTTGGTCTCGCAAAGTCATTCGTCAGACTTTAGCGCAGCCCTGGAGAGGATCTACGGGAAAGCATGGATATATAGAACGAATGTTCTGAAAATAAAATACACAGAACAAATGATCGATTCCCTTGCCATGACTGCATCCACCCACGTCTTTCACCGTTCCTTGCGCCAGACCCCCGCTGTGGCTGTGGGGGGGCAGGGATTGATGCTGCGCGACGCGCAGGGCAGGCAATACCTGGATGCTTCGGGTGGCGCGGCGGTGTCCTGCCTGGGCCACGGCCATCCCGAGGTTCGCGCCGCGATGCACGCGCAAATCGATCAATTGGCCTACGCGCACACCAGCTTTTTCACCACCGAGGTTGCTGAAGTGCTGGCCGATGAATTGGTCGCCCATGCGCCATCGGGCATGAGTCGAGCCTACTTTGTGAGTGGGGGTTCCGAGGCGGTCGAGGCAGCCTTGAAGCTGGCACGCCAGTACTTCCTGGAAATCGGGCAGCCCGAACGAACGCACTTCATCGCTCGCCGCCAGAGCTATCACGGCAACACGCTGGGTGCGCTGGCGGTTGGCGGCAACGAATGGCGGCGCCGGCAGTTCGCGCCACTGCTGATCGACGTGGCACACGTAGCGCCGTGCTACCCCTACCGTGACCAGCGCGAGGATGAAACGCCCGAGCAATATGGCCAGCGCCTGGCACGCGAGCTGGAGCAAGCCATCGAACGCCTGGGTTCGAATCGTGTGATTGCCTTCGTGGCAGAGACGGTGGGTGGCGCCACGGCGGGCGTGCTCGCGCCCGTGCCCGGTTACTTCAAGGCGGTGCGCGAGGTCTGCGACCGCCACGGCGTGCTGCTGATCCTGGACGAGGTGATGTGCGGCATGGGGCGTACTGGCACCCTGCATGCCTGCGAGCAGGAGGAAGTGACGCCCGACCTGATGACCATTGCCAAGGGGCTTGGCGGCGGTTACCAGCCCATCGGCGCGGTGCTGGCGCAGGGCTGCATTGTCGAGGCGATTGCCAAGGGTAGCGGCTTCTTTCAACATGGCCACACCTACCTCGGCCATTCCGTCGCCTGCGCGGCCGCACTCGCAGTGCAGCGGGTTATTCGGCGCGACGGCCTGCTGGCCAAGGTGGAGGCGGAGGGGGCGGCTTTCGGGCAGATGCTGCGCGATGCGCTGGCGGAGCACTGGGCCGTGGGCGACATCCGCGGGCGCGGCTTCTTTTGGGGTATCGAGCTGGTGCGTGATCGTCCAAGCCGGCAGCCCTTCGACCCGTCGATTCGTTTGCACGCCCTCATCAAGAGCGAAGCCATGGCGCGCGGCCTGCTGTGCTACCCCATGGGCGGCACGGTCGATGGCCAGCGGGGCGACCACGTACTGCTGGCGCCGCCCTTCATTGCCACCCGTGCCGAGCTGCACCAGATCACCGAGCGCCTGACTGCGGCCATCGAAGCGGCCACGGCCACCTGTCGGCCGTGAGCGCCACGGCCATTCCTGAAACCCGACAAGGGAGACATTACGTGAAACCCCATCGCCTTCGTACCCGCAGCGCCGCTTGCGCCGTCGTCCTGGTGACCAGCCTGCTCAGCATCCCATCCGCGCGCGCCCAGGATATCGGACCCACCTTGCAGAAAATCAAGGACACCGGGGCCATCACCCTGGGCTACCGGGAGTCGTCCATCGGCTTCTCGTATCTGGACGGCACCAAGCCTGTGGGCTACAGCCTGGACATCTGCTATCAGATCCTGGCCGACATCAAGCAAACGCTCAAGCTGCCCAAGCTGGAGGTCAAATACCAGGCCGTGACCTCGGCCAATCGCATGCCGCTGGTCTCCAACGGCACGGTTGATCTGGAATGCGGCACCACCACCAACCTCATCGAGCGCCAGTCCCAGGTCGCCTTCTCGCCCGACATCTTCCGCTACAACGTCCGCATGGTGGTCAAGGCCAGCTCAGGTATCAAGAGCCTGTCCGACCTGAACGGAAGATCCGTCGCCACCACCACCGGCACCACGTCCATGCGCCTGCTGCGCCAGGCCGATCGGGGCAAGAACCTCAACATCAACGAACTGGCGGGCAAGGACCACTCCGACTCTTTCCTGATGGTCGAGACGGGCAAGGCGGATGCTTTCGTCATGGACGACATCCTGCTGGCGGGCCTGGTGGCCAACAGCAAGCATCCCAAGGACTTTGCCATCGTGGGCGAGCCGCTGCGCACCGAGAATCAGTCCCTGATGTTCCGCAAGGACGACGCGCCCTTCAAAGCCCTGGTTGACCGCGTGGTGGTCAACCTGATGAAATCCGGTGAGATGGAAAAACTCTACAACAAGTGGTTCATGTCGCCCATCCCGCCCAAGGGCATGGTCATCAACTACCCCTTGAATGCCGAGACGCGTGACGCCTTCGAGCACCCCAGTTCCAAGGGCATCTGATGCGCGTCGACGGCCTGGCCCCGCGCATCGCGCTGATTCATGCGTTGGCCCACTCAGTGGCGCCCATCAACCACGCTTTCGCGCGCGACTGGCCGCAAGCAGGGCGCATGAACCTGTTGGACGACAGCCTGTCGGCCGACTTGGCCGCCGGCGGGCACGGGTTGGACGATGCCATGCATCAACGTTTTCAGGTGCTGGCGCGCTACGCGGTCGATAACGGAGCGCAGGCAATCTTGTTTACCTGCTCGGCGTTTGGCCCATGCATCGAGCAAGTGGCGGCGCGGCTGGCGCCGCTGCCGGTACTCAAGCCCAATGAGGCGATGATTGCCGATGCCCTGGCCCTGGGGGCGCGGCGCATTGGCCTGGTGGCCAGCTTTGCGCCCACGCTCGAATCGATGCCGGCGGAGTTTCCTGTCGGTACGCCGCTGGTGACGGCCCTGGCCGACGGTGCGCTGGCGGCGCTGGAGGCTGGTGACGGCATGCAGCACGATGAGCGGGTGGCCGAGCAGGCGCGTTGTTTGGCGCGGCGCGGTTGCGACCTGATTGTCCTGGCGCAGTTCAGTATGGCGCGCGCCCAAGCAGCGTGCGAGGCTGCTACCGATTTGCCGGTGCTCACCACGGTGGATAGCGCGGTGCGTGCGCTGCGCCAGCGGCTGGCGGCTGGCGCGTGGTCGCCACGAACCTGAACGTTGCTTGCTGGAACCTTGGTCTTGCCACGGGCGCGGCACCCAGCTCGCGATTGGCTTGAGTGGTGTCAGTGGCTCAGATGAGTTCGAGCGCCACCGCCGTCGCCTCGCCGCCGCCGATGCACAGCGTGGCCAGGCCTTTCTTCAGCCCGCGCGCCTTCAAGGCGTGGATCAGCGTGACCATGATGCGCGCCCCGCTGCAGCCGATGGGGTGGCCCAGGGCGCAGGCGCCGCCGTTGACGTTGACCTTGTCGTGCGGCACCTTCAAATCGTGCATCAGCGCCATCGGCACCACGGCAAAGGCCTCGTTCACTTCCCACAGGTCGACGTCGCCCACCTGCCAGCCGGCCTTGGCCAGCGCCTTCTCGGTCGCGCCGATGGGCGCGGTGCTGAACCACTCGGGCTCCTGCGCGTGCGTGGCGTGGCTGACGATCTTGGCCAGCGGCTTGCAGCCCAGCTTCTTGGCCGTGCTCTCGCGCATCAGCACCATGGCGGCGGCGCCGTCGTTGATGCTGGAGCTGCTGGCCGCCGTCACCGTGCCGTCCTTCTTGAAGGCGGGCTTGAGCGTGGGGATCTTGTCGAGCTTGACCTTGCCCGGGCCTTCGTCGGTGTCCACCACGCGCTCGCCCTTGCGGTCCTTGACGGTCACGGGGGCGATCTCGGCCTTGAATGCTCCTGATTGAATAGCTGCCTGCGCCCGCTGCACGCTGGCGATGGCGAAGTTGTCCTGCTGTTCGCGGGTGAAGTGGTACTTGGCCGCGCAGTCCTCACCGAAGGTGCCCATGCTGCGGCCGGGCTCGTAGGCGTCTTCCAGGCCGTCGAGCATCATGTGGTCGAAGATGCGGTCGTGCCCCATGCGGTAGCCGCCGCGGCCTTTTTGCAGCAGGTAGGGCGCGCCGGTCATGCTCTCCATGCCGCCGGCCACCAGCACATCATGGCTGCCGGCCACCAGCATGTCGTGCGCGAACATGGCCGCGCGCATGCCCGAGCCGCACATCTTGCTCAGCGTGACGGCGCCCGCGCTCTTGGGCAGCCCGCCCTTGAAGGCGGCCTGCCGCGCCGGCGCCTGGCCCTGGCCGGCCATCAGGCAGTTGCCAAACAGCACTTCGGTGACGAGTTCCGGTTTGATGCCGGCGCGCTCGACGGCAGCCTTGATGGCCACGCCGCCCAGGTCGTGCGCGGCCAAGCCGGTGAAGTCGCCCTGAAAGCTGCCCATGGGCGTGCGGGCGGCGGAAACGATGACGATGGGGTCGAGCATGAGGGTTCTCCTTGAGTCAGTGAAAGGATGATCGCGCAAAGTGCGGTCGAAAGCCGGCGCCGCGCGTCAATCCGCTGGCTCCGTCGGGGGGATCGGCGCCAGCGCATCGGGCCGGTCGGCGGGCGTCTCCACGCTCGCCGCCGCCGGGTCGGGCCACTCGGGCATGCCGCGGATGCCGCCGTTGACGTCGAAGCGCCGGTGCACGCCGTAGGGATAAAAATCGATCAGCTCGCCGCGCTGGATGCGCTCCTTGTTCTGCTGCCAGAACTCGGGCGTCAGCAAATCGGCGTGGTGGCGCATGAAGGCGGCGCGCACGCGCGGGTTGCCCAGCAGGAAGGGGCCGAAGGTCTCGGGGAACACGTCGCCCCTGGCCACCGAATACCAGACCTCGCCGCTCAGCTCGTCCTCCTCGGTGCGCGGCGGCGGCACGCGGCGGAAGTTGCAGTCGGTCAGGTACTCGATCTCGTCGTAGTCGTAGAACACCACCTTGCCGTGGCGCGTGACGCCGAAGTTCTTCCACAGCATGTCGCCCGGAAAGATGTTGGCGGCCACCAGGTCCTTGATGGCGTTGCCGTATTCGATCACGGCGTGCTCCAGCCGGGCGTTGGCCGCCAGGTCCTGCTCGCCGGCGTCGAAGGCCTCCTGCAGATAGAGGTTGAGCGGGATCATGCGCCGCTCGATGTAGGCGTGCGCGATGATCACCTCGGTCTGGCCGTCGCCGTCGCGATCCGATATTTCGAGCTGGCTGGGCGCGTGCTGCTCGATCTCGGCGATCAGCTCGTCGGTGAAGCGCTCGCGCGGAAAGGCCAGCAGCGAGAACTCCATGGTGTCGGCCATGCGGCCCACGCGGTCGTGGTGCTTGACCAGGTGGTACTTGGCGCGCACCTGGGCGGGCGTGGTCTCCTTGGGCGGGGCAAAGCGGTCGCGGATGATCTTGAAGACGTAGGGAAAGCTGGGCAGGTCGAACACCAGCATCACCATGCCCTTGATGCCGGGCGCGATGCGAAAGCGGTCGCTGGAGTGCCGCAGGTGCCACAGCAGGTCGCGGTAGAACAAATTTTTGCCCTGCTTGGCCAGGCCCAGCGCGTTGTACAGCTCGGCGCGCGGCTTGCGCGGCATCAGGCTGCGCAGAAACTGCACGTAGGCCGAGGGAATCTCCATGTCCACCATGAAGTAGGCGCGCGAGAACGAGAACAGGATCAGCAGATCCTCCTCGCCGAACAGCGCCGCGTCCACGTACACCGTGCCGGGCGTGCGGTGCAGCAGGGGCAGGGCAAACGGCAGCTCGCGAAAGCCGTTGATGATCTTGCCCACCAGGTACGCGCCCTTGTTGCGGTAGAACAGGCTGGTCAGCACCTGGACCTGGAAGTTGGGGCGCGGCTTGTCGCCGGCCAGCTCGCGCTGCATGGCGCGGGCCACGTAGCCGACGTCGCGCTCCAGGTCCTCGAAGCGGCAGCGCAGGCCGAACGACAGCAGCACGGTGCGCACGACATCCTGCAGCGGGCCGGCGGCGGGGTAGAAGGCGCGGTAGGTGGGCGGCGCGCGCGGGTCTTCGGTCTCCATGTACTCGGTGCTGACGGCCGGGCGCACGAAGATGAAGTCGTTCTGGAAATAGCTGCGGTGCAGGATCTTGGTGCTGACCGAGTTGAAGAAGGTCTCGGCCAGCTCGGGCTGCTGGTGGCGCACCAGCATGCCGATGTACAGCAGCTTGGCCTGCTGCCACACGTCGGTGGGCTGCTCGCCGGCCTTGAACTCGCGCTCCAGCCGGCGCACGCACTCCAGCACGCGCAGGTCGTAGAACTCGATGCGCTCGCGCTGGGCGCGCTGCTGGCCGTGCCAGTCGGCCGTTTCAAAGCGGTGCTTGCCGCGCGCCGACTCGGTGCGAAACAGGCGGTAGTGGCGGTTGAAGCCGTCGATCATCGCCTGGGCCAGCGCCTGCGCCAGCGCGGCTTGCTCGGCGGTCAGCGGCATGGCCTATGCGGTGGGGTTGAGCGGCTGGCGCGGATAGCGCTTGATGGCCTCTGTGTACACCGGCACCACCTGCTGCGGGCTGGACATGGTCACGCCCAGGTTCTTGACCAGGCCGTCCTTCAGGCCGTAGCACCAGCCGTGCACCGACAGCGTCTGGCCGCGCGCCCAGGCGTCCTGCACCACGGTGGTCTCGGCCACGTGGCCCACCTGCTCGATCACGTTCATCTCGCACAGCGTGCTTTCCTGATCGGCCGTGCACAGATGCATCCAGCGGCTGCGGTGGCGCTGCTTGACGTCGTGCACGTGGCGCAGCCAGTTGTCGCCCAGGCCGATGCGCTGCCCGCGCAGCACCGCCATCACGCCGCCGCAGCCGTAGTGGCCCACCACCATGATGTGCTCGACCTTGAGCACGTCCACCGCGAACTGGATGACCGACAGCGCGTTCAGGTCGGAGCTGACCACCACGTTGGCCACGTTGCGGTGCACGAAGACCTCGCCCGGCGCCAGGCCGATGACCTGGTTGGCCGGCACGCGGCTGTCGGAGCAGCCGATCCACATGTACTTGGGCGTCTGCTGTTGCGCCAGCGACTCGAAAAACCCGGGTTGCTGGCGTTCCACGCGCTCGGCCCAGGCGCGGTTGTTGTCGATCAGGTGTTGCAGTGAGGAAGACATGACGGAATGGTACCGCCACTTCATGAGGTACCGGGTCCTGGTGTTGCCGGCCGGTAGCGAGCGTGAGCGGCGTCGATCTCCCGCGCGATCTTCTCGCGCAGATGGCCGGGCCCAAGAACCTCGATGCCGGCCCCCTGGCTGAGGATCCACCAGCCCAGCTGCCAGGTGTCGCGCACGGTTGCGTTGCAGTAGGCGGCAGCGGGGTATCGTGGGGTTTTCCGACTCCAGCCCGGGCAGGGAAGGCGTCAACAGCTATCAAATCGAGAGTACCATGCCGGTGACTGCAAGGAGCTTCGATGAGCACGGCCCTGACCACCCTGCGCCTGGAGGCGCGCATTCTGACGCTGCGCAGCCAGCGAGTGATGATCGATGCCGACTTGGCCGAGCTGTATGGGGTGCCCACGCGGCGCCTGAATGAGCAGGTCAAGCGCAACGCGGGGCGATTTCCGCCTGACTTCATGTTCCAGCTCACGGACGGCGAAAAGGCCGAGGTGATCGCAAATTGCGATCACCTCCGGAAGCTGAAATTTTCCAAGTCAATGCCGTTCGCGTTCACCGAGCATGGAGCGATCCAGGCGGCCAACGTGCTGGCCAGCGGCCAGGCGGTGGAGATGGGCATCTACGTGGTGCGGGCCTTCGTGCAGATGCGCCAGGCCAGCGCGCTGCATGCCGACCTGGCCAGGCGCCTGATGGAGTTGGAGGAGCGCACCGGCCGGCTGGAAACGGAGCACGGCATGTTCAGCGCCCACACACGCGGACAGCTCCGGCAGCTGCTGGATGCCGTGCGCGAGCTGATGTCGCCACCCGCCGCGCCGAAGCGGCCCATCGGATTCGTGGCGCCGCAGGAAAAGCAAGGCAAACCCGGAAGCCGCAGGGGCTGACGAGCGATTCACCCCGCCCTTTTGCCGGCGGGACGCCGGCGCTCCCATCACACCGTCTCGGCAAACAGCTCGCGCCCGATCAGCATGCGGCGGATTTCGCTGGTGCCGGCGCCGATCTCGTACAGCTTGGCGTCGCGCCACAGGCGCTCGACCGGGAAGTCCTTGGTGTAGCCCACGCCGCCCAGGGCCTGGATGGCTTCGCCGGCCATCCAGGTGGCTTTTTCGGCCGAGTAGAGGATGGCGCCCGCCGCGTCCTTGCGGAAGCTGCGCGCATGGGCGGCATGGTCGGCGGCGCGGCCCACGGCGTAGACGTAGGCGCGCGTGGCCTGCCAGGTGCTGTACATGTCGGCCACCTTGCCTTGCATGAGCTGGAACTCGCCGATGGCCTGGCCGAACTGCTGGCGCTCGTGCACGTAGGGCAGCACCGCGTCCATGCACGCGGCCATGATGCCCAGCGGCCCGCCGGAGAGCACGGCGCGCTCGTAGTCCAGCCCGCTCATCAGCACCTTGGCGCCGTTGCCTTCGCCGCCCATCACGTTTTCCTCGGGCACCTCGCAGTTGTCGAAGAACAGCGGGTAGGTGTTGCTGCCGCGCATGCCCAGCTTGTCCAGCTTGGTGCCGGCCGAAAAGCCCTTGAAGCCCTTCTCGACGATGAAGGCCGTCATGCCGCGCGCGCCCATTTCGGGCTCGGTCTTGGCGTAGATCACCAGGGTGTCGGCGTCGCCGCCGTTGGTGATCCACATCTTGCCGCCGTTGAGCACGTAGTAGCCGTCCTTCTTGTCGGCGCGCAGCTTCATGCTCACCACGTCGCTGCCGGCGCCCGGCTCGCTCATGGCCAGCGCGCCCACGTGCTGGCCGTTGACCAGCTTGGGCAGGTACTTGGCTTTTTGCGCCGCGCTGCCGTTGCGGTGGATCTGGTTGACGCACAGGTTGGAGTGCGCGCCGTAGGACAGGCCCACCGAGGCCGAGGCGCGCGAGACTTCCTCCATCGCCACGATGTGGGCCAGGTAGCCCAGCTCGGTGCCGCCGTACTCGGCCTTGACGGTCATGCCGTGCAGGCCCATCTCGCCCAGCTTGGCCCACAGGTCGTGCGGAAACAGGTTGTCGCGGTCGACCTGGGCGGCCAGCGGCGCGATCTCCTCGACGGCGAAGGCGCGCACCGCCTCGCGCAGGGCGTCGATGTCTTCACCCAGGTGAAAGTTCAGGCCGGGCAGTTGGCTCATGGGAAGGCTCCTCGTTGGATGGGTCGGTATGGACCGGATTTTGATTGACGTTTACGTCAACGTCAATTGAATTCCGCACGGCGCGGCGCGCCGCCCTTGCGGGGCAGGCGCTCCAGCAGGGCGCGGGCGTCCTTCTCGTGCTGGCCGACTTCGCGCAGCGTGGCCTGCAGCTCGGCCAGTTGCGCCTCCAGCTGCAGGCGGTGCTGGCCCAGCACGCGCAAAAACTGCTCCAGCTGCGCCTCGGTGTCGCGCGGGCTGTCGTACATGTCGATCAGCGCCTTGGCCTCCACCAGCGACAGGCCCAGGCGCTTGGCGCGCAGGGTGAGCTTCAGGCGCGTGCGGTCGCGGTTGCTGTACACGCGCTGGCGCCCGCCGGGGCCGCGCCGCTCGGGCTGCAGCAGGCCCATGTCCTCGTAAAAGCGCATGGCGCGCGGCGTGAGGTCGAACTCGCGCGCCAGGTCGCTGATGGTGTAGGTGGTGGCCATGGGCGGGCGTGCTGTCGCGCGGGTGCTGGGCAGGAAATGCGCCGGGTTCCTAAAATGATCGGCTTGGTTGACGTTTACGTCAACTGCACCGCCATCCTACCCGAGACCTCCGGTCCTCCCCCTCATGTCCCTTTCCGCCGAACTCGAACGCGCCCTGCACTACCCGCTGGGCGACGAACTGCCCGCGCCCGGCCGCGCCATCAGCCTGGCGCCCGGTGTCAAGTGGGTGCGCATGCCGCTGCCTTTTGCGCTGGACCACATCAACCTGTGGCTGCTGCGCGACCGCTTTCAGGGCCGCGAGGGCTGGACGGTGGTGGACTGCTGCATCGACCGGCCCGAGTCGCGCGCGCTGTGGGAGCAGGTGTTCGAGCACGAGCTGGAGGGCCTGCCCGTGGTGCGCGTCGTCGTCACCCACATGCACCCCGACCACATCGGCCTGGCGCACTGGCTGTGCGAGCGCTGGCAGGCGCCGCTGTGGATCAGCGGCACCGACTTCCAGGCCGCGCGCTACGCCTGCGAGGTGGTCAACAGCTTCGGCGGCGACCGCTTGGCGGCGTACTTCCGCAGCCACGGCATGCTCGACGAAGGCGACCTGGAGCAGGTCCGCAACCGCAAGAACTACTACAGCGGCCTGGTGCCCGCCGTGCCGCCCAGCTACGCGCGCCTGATCGACGGCATGCAGCTGACCATCGGCGGCCAGGCCTGGCGCTGCGTGGCCGGCTACGGCCACGCGCCCGAGCACATGGCGCTGTACCGTGAAGGCTCGCCTGCGGCGACGGGCGAAGGCGCGCCCACGGCGGCGGGCGAGGCGCCGAACATCCTGATCAGCGGCGACATGGTGCTGCCGCGCATCTCCACCAACGTCAGCGTGTACGAGATGGAGCCCGAGGCCGATTCGCTGACGCTGTTCCTGGACTCCATCGACCGCTTCAAGCCGCTGCCCGAAAACACCCTGGTGCTGCCCTCGCACGGCAGGCCGTTCAAGGGTCTGCACACCCGCATCCAGCAACTGCACGACCACCACCGCGACCGCCTGGCCGAGGTGGTGCAGGCCGCCCACGCCAGGCCGGTGAGCGCCTACGACATGCTGCCGGTGCTGTTCAAGCGCCCGCTCGATCTGCACCAGACCACCTTCGCGTTGGGCGAGTCGGTGGCGCACCTGCACCGCCTGTGGCATGGCGGCCAGCTGGCGCGCACGCGCGACGCCGCCGGCATCTGGCGCTTTGCGCCGGTCTGACGCAGCATGGATATCGTCTGCCAGCGCGTCGGCGGCCTCTTCGAGATCGCCCTGAACCGGCCCGCTCGCCTGAACGCGCTCACGCCGCAGTCGGCGCAGGCCCTGCTGGACGCGGTGCGCCAGGGCCAGGACGACCCTGCGGTGCGGCTGCTGCTGATCCGCGGCGAGGGCCGGGCGTTTTGCGCCGGCAAGGACCGCGACGCGCCCGCCAGCGCCGCCTTCGTCGCCACGCTGCAGCAGGTGGCCGCCGCGCTGGTGGAGCACGGCAAGCCTTCGATCGCGGCGGTGCAGGGCTGGGCGGTGGGCGCCGGCCTGGAGCTGGCGCTCAACTGCGACGTGGTCTTTGCCAGCGAGGACGCGCGCTTTGCCCTGCCCGAGGCGCAGCTCGGCCTGCCCGGCACCGGCGGCATCCACGCCCTGCTGCCGCGCCTGATCGGCCTGGGCCGCGCCAAGGCGCTGCTGTGGTCCGGCCAGGCCTTCACCGCGCGGCAGGCGCACGACTGGGGGCTGGTGTGGCAAGTCACGCCGGCCCACGCGCTGCTGGACGAGGCGCGCGCCTTTGGCCGGCTGCTGGAGCAGGCCGAGCCGGGCGCCCTCGCGCGCGTGAAAACGCTGCTGCACGACGCGGCGCTGCGCGGGTTCGGCGCGACGCTGGATGCCGAAGGCCATTGAACTTCACAAGACGAGAGGAACCGATCGTGGACATCGACCAATTGTTTTCGCTGCGCGGCCGCACGGCGCTGGTCACCGGCGGCTCGCGCGGCATCGGCCGCATGATCGCCGAGGGCTTTTTGCGCGCCGGCGCGCGCGTGTACATCTCGGCGCGCAAGGCCGAGGCCTGCGACGCCACCGCGCGCGAGCTCTCGAGCCTCGGCCCCTGCGTGTCGCTGCCGGCCGACGTCTCCACGCTGGCGGGCATCCAGGCGCTGGCGGCCGCCCTGCGGCAGCACGAAAAGAGCTTGGACATCCTGGTCAACAACGCCGGCGCGGCCTGGGGCGCGCCGTACGACGCGTTTCCCGAAAGCGGCTGGGACAAGGTGGCCGACCTGAACATGAAGGCGCCGTTCTTCCTCACGCAGGCGCTCACGCCCATGCTCGAGGCCGCCGCCACCGACCACCTGGCCAAGGTCATCCACATCGCCAGCATCGACGGCATCAGCGTCAACCCGTGGGAGACCTATTCGTACGCCGCCAGCAAGGCCGGGCTGATCCACCTGACCAAGCGCATGGCCATGACGCTGGCGCCCCGGCGCATCGTCGTCAGCGCCATCGCGCCGGGCCCGTTCGCGTCCGACATGAACCAGACTGCGCGCGACCACGCCGACGAGGTGGCCCGGCGCACGCCGGCCGGCCGCATCGGCACGCCCGAGGACATGGCCGGCGCCGCCATCTACCTGGCCTCGCGCGCGGGGGACTACGTGGTGGGCTCGACACTGGTGGTGGACGGCGGCGTGGCCTGGGCGCGGTAGCTGCTTTGGGGGGATGAGCGGCTTGCTATCCTATCCGGATGGCGCACCACCTTGAGGCGAACGCTCCACGCCCGACCCTGATCGGCGAGCACCCCAGCATCGTCGAGCTGCGGCGCCTCATCGAGCGCGTCGCCCTCAGCAACGCCCGCACGGTGCTGATCTACGGCGAAACCGGCACCGGCAAGGGCTTGGTCGCCCGCGCGCTGCACGCCGCGTCCAGGCGCAGCCAGGCGCCGTTCGTCGACATCAACTGCGCCGCCATTCCCAGCGCGCTGCTCGAATCCGAACTGTTCGGCCACGAGAAGGGCGCCTTCACCGGTGCCGTGTCCCACAAGCCCGGGCTGATCGAGGCCGCCGATGGCGGCTCGGTGTTCCTGGACGAGATCCGCGAGCTGGACGCCGTGATGCAGGCCAAGCTGCTCACCCTGCTGGACGCCCGGCGCTTCCGCCGCGTGGGCGCCGTGCGCCCCATCGAGGTGGACGTCCGCTTCATCGCGGCCACCAACCGCATCCTGCTGGGCGAGGTCAAGGCCGGCGTGTTCCGCGACGACCTGTACTACCGGCTGCAGGTGGTCGCGCTCAACCTGCCGCCGCTGCGCGAGCGCGGCGACGACGTCTTCCTGCTCGCGCAGCACCACCTGGCGGCTTGCAACCTCCAGTACGGCAGCCGCATGCAGACGATCGATCCGGACGTGGCCGACATATTCCGGCGCTACCCGTGGCCGGGCAACGTGCGCGAGCTCGAGAACCTGCTCGAACGCATCTGCCTGCTGGAGGACGGCGAGCGCGTCCGCCTGGCGCACCTGCCCGATCGGATCGTGCGCGCGGTGCGCTCCCCACGCACGCCCCCCATCACGGCCGGTGCCGCGCCGGCCAGCTACCACGAGGCCACGGCCGCCTATCAGCGCCAGCTGATCGAACAGGCGCTGCAGCAAGCCGGTGGCAACCTGGGCCATGCGGCGGCGGCGCTTGGACTGACGCGCCATGCCCTGCGCCACCAAATGCTCAAGCTGAAACTGCAGCTGAGCTGAGCCCTGCGTGAAATACACGCAAACACGTAAATTTCCACGCATCAAGCCGTTGGCGGCGCCGATGCTTTGGCGCAACCCATTGAATTTGATGGGTGTTTGAAAGGCGCCGGCGCCTGGCATGCAAGTTGCAAGGAAGGGGTGTCGTGAACACACTTCCCAAAGACTTGGCATGGAATCACTGAAAATCATCTGCCCGAATGGGCACCTGGGCTTTGCTCCGCTGCGCACCGAGAGTTTCGAGCTGGGCGTCCAGGCCGGCCCCGACTGCATCGCCGCCGACTCCGGAAGCGACGACGTGGGGCCGGTGCCGCTGGGCTCCGACACCTCGACCAGCCCCAAGGCCTGGCAGCGCCATGACCTGGAGCACATGCTGCTGGCCGCGCGCCGGTTGGGCGTGCCGATGATCATCGGCTCGGCCGGCGACACCGGCAGCAACAGCCGCGTGGACATGTACGTGGAGATGATCCGCGACATCGCCCGCCAGCACGGCCTGCCGAAATTCAAGCTGGGCTACTTCCATTCCGAGGTCAGTACGGCCGCGCTGCGCCAGCGCATGCAGCAGGGCGCCGTGGTGCGCGGCCTCGACGGCTTTGCCGACCTGAGCCTGTCGGAGCTGGACGCGACCGACCGCATCGTGGCGATGGCCGGCGTGCACCCGTACATCCACCTGCTGCGGCAGGGCGCGGACGTGATCATCGGCGGCCGCAGCTCGGACGCCGCGGTGTTCGCCGCGCCGGCGCTGCACCACGGATTTCCCGCCGACCGGGCCTATTACCTGGGCAAGGTGCTGGAGTGCGCGTCGTTCTGCGCCGAACCCTATGGCGGCAAGGAGACCGTGCTGGGCGAGATTCGCCAGGACGACGTGCGCGTGACCGCCATGCACCCGCAGCAGCGCTGCACCATCGCGTCGGTCTCGGGCCACGCGATGTACGAGCGCTCCAACCCGTACGAGGAGTTTTTTGCCGGCGGCCGGCTCGACATGACGCACTGCCACTACGAACAGCTGACCGAGCGCACGACCCGCATCACGGGCTCGCGCTTCGTGCCGGACCCGCGCGTGCGCGTCAAGCTGGAAGGCGCGGGCAAGGTGGGCGAGCGCTGCGTCGGCCTGTGCGGCATCCGCGATCCCTACACCATCGCCCACGTGGACGCCGTCATCGGCTGGGCGCGCGAGCAGGTGCGCGCACGCTTTGGCGACACGGGCTATGAGCTGCACTACAACGTCTACGGCCGCGATGGCGTGATGGGCGCGCTGGAGCCGCTGCGCGAGCAGCCCGGCCACGAGCTGTGCGTGATGGTGCAGGGCGTGGCGCCCACCCGGGAGATGGCGGAAGAGGTCACCATGATCGGCCTGCGCCAGATGTTCTACGCCCGCCTGCCCGACGTGAAAGGCACGGCCGGCTCGGTCGCCTTCCCGCTGGACGAGGTGCTGCACGCCAGCGCCGCCTACCGCTGGACGCTCAACCACACCCTGGAAGTCGACGACCCGATGGAACTGTTCCCCACCCGGCTGGTGGAAGCCGGCATTTGACCTGGAGACCTTCATGAGCGCGTCCACTACCCCCCTGAGCCAGCTGGCCAAGACCATCCGCAGCAAGAACGCCGGCGTCAACAAGATCACCTTCGACATCATCTTCCGCGACGTCGCCGACTTCGAGCGCGTGCGCCGCTCCGGCGCGATCAGCCGCCAGTCGATGGCCGCCCTGTACCGCATCGCGCCCGAGCGCATCAGCGATTTCGTCGAGTACGTGCCCGGGCTGGCGATCAAGTTCACCGTCTACCGCGAGCGCCCCAGCGGCAGCGCGGGCGACGGCGACATCTTCGGCGCGCAGCAGTACGCGCCTCTGCTGGAGCTGGCCATCCCGGCCTGAGGCCGCGCCGGCTTGCACCCATTTCAATAAGGAGAGACAACCATGCCGAATGCCTTGACCCGCCGCGCCCTGCTCGCGGCCGCCGCCCTGGTGCCCGCCCTCGGGTGGGCGCAGGCCGACGCCGGACCGAAGCTGCCGCCCCTGATGAAGATCGTGGTGCCGTTCTCGGCCGGCGCCAGCAACGACGCGATCGCGCGGGCGATGGCGCCCCTGCTGGCGCAACGCCTGGGCAACACCGTGATCGTCGAGAACCACCCTGGCGCGGCCGGCGTCATCGGCTCGGACTACGTCGCCAAGAGCCCGCCCGACGGGTCGGTGCTTCTGCTCACGTCGTCCACCTTCCTGACGGCGGCGGTCACGCAGGCCAGGCTGCCCTACGACCCGGTCAGCGCGTTCGTCCCGGTGTCGCTGATCGGCAATGGGCCGATGCTGCTGGCCGTGAGCGCGGCCACGCCCATCAAGTCGACGGCCGAGCTGGTCGCCGCGGCCAAGGCCGCGCCAGGCAAGCTGAGCTATGGCACGGCAGGCATCGGCTCCGTCGCGCACCTGTCCAGCGAGATGCTGTCGGACGCGGCGCACATCCGGATGATGCACGTGCCCTACAAGGGCGCGGCCAATGCGCTGATGGACCTGGCCGGCGGGCAGATCGACATGATGATCTCCAACTACACCTCCATCGCGCCGCAGATCAAGTCGGGCAAGGTGCGCGCGCTGGCGGTGACATCGGCGCAGCCCAGCCCCGTGTTCCCGCAGCTGCCCACGGTGGCCAGCGCGGTGCCCGGCTTCGCGGCCGACATCTGGGTCACCGTGTTCGCCCCGGCTGGCACGCCGGCGCCGGTGGTGGCGCGCCTGAACCGCGAGCTGAACCAGATCGCGTCGACGCCCGAGGTGATGGCGCTGCTGGCGCCCGATGGCGCCACGCCCCTGGCCCTGTCGCCCGCCGAGCTGGCCGAGCGCGTCAAGGACGATCTGGCCGTGTGGCGCAAGATCGCCACCGACAAGAAGATCGTGGCCGAGTAGGCCCCATCTCAGTTATCCATGGCGCTGCGCGCCACCCGCAGCACATGAAACACCAAGAGCCCAAGGGCCGCGGAGCAGGCCATGTGCGTAAGCCCCTGGCCGGGGTTTCCCCGGCCAGAGGGCGTGCCCCCTGCAAGGGGGAAGGCGAAACATCGCGCAGCGAGTGGAGACTGGGGGTGTTTCATTTCAGGAGCGCTCGCGCCCCAGCAGCTGCGCCTTGCGCTCCACCCCCCAGCGGTAGCCCGACAGCGCGCCGTCGCTGCGCACCACGCGGTGGCAGGGGATGGCCACCGCCAGGGTGTTGGCGGCGCAGGCCCGGGCGACGGCGCGCGTGGCGCGCGGCTGGCCGATGCGCCGGGCGATGTCGGCGTAGCTGACGGTGCTGCCGGCCGGCACTTGGCGCAGCGCCTGCCACACGCGCTGCTGAAAGGCGGTGCCGCGCACGTCCAGCGGCAGCTCGAGCCCGATGCGGGGCTGCTCGACAAAGCCGATCACCTGCGCCACGTGGCGCTCGAAGGCGGCATCGCCACCCACCAGCTGCGCCTGCGGGAACTGGTCCTGCAGCTGGCGCACCAGCGGCTCGGGCTCGTCGCCCAGCGCGATGGCGCACAGGCCGCGCGCGCTTTCGGCCACCAGGATGGCGCCCAAAGCGCATTGCGCGACGGCAAAGCGGATGCGCTGGCCGCGCCCGCCGGCGCGGAAGGCGCCCGGCGCCATGCCCAGCGCGGCGTCGGCCTGGGCGTAGAAGCGGCTGGCGGCGCCGAAGCCGGCGTCGTACACGGCGTCGGTCACGCGCGCGCTGCGCGGCAGCGCCTGGCGCAGGGCGGCGGGCGCGCGCGCGCAGGCCCAGGCGGCGGGCGTCTGGCCGGTGGCGGCCTTGAAGACGCGGTGAAAGTGAAATGGGCTCAGGCCCGCGGCATCGGCCAGCGCGTGCAGGCCGGGCGCGGGCTCGCCGGCCTGCACGCAGGCTTCGATGCGCGCGCAGGCGGCGGCGACGCGGGCGGCGTGCTCGCCGTCCGGCGCGGTGCGGCGGCTGGGGCGGTAGCCGGCGGCCTCGGCGGCGGCGGGGCTGTCGAAGAACTCGACGTTGTCCGGCCGCGGGCGGCGCGTGGGGCTGCTGGGGTGGCACCACACGCCGGTGGTGCGCACGCCGTAGACGAAGCGGCCGTCGGCACGCGCATCGCGCGCCAGCACGGCGGCCCAGCGCGGGTCGGTGGCGGATGGGGGCAAGGCAGCTGAGGTCATGACGCCACTGTAGGGTGGGTGGCGGTGGCCTGCATCCCGCGGCTTGCGGTTGAATTCGCGAGATCCGGATTCAGGCCAGGGTATTCCATGACTTGTCATTAATTTAAGGTTAAACGATCATGGACGCATTGCAATAATGAAAGCCAGACCGATGACAAAAAATTTCACCCGATGGACCATCATGGCCCTGGGTAGCGCGGTGCTGCTCAGCGCCTGTGGCGGCCGCATGGGCGCATCGCTGGTGGCCCCATCGGCCTCGGCCGGTGGACAGGAAAACGGCACCTCCAAGGTCACGATCCGGCGCGACACCTACGGCACCCCCCACGTTTACGCAAGCAGCCCCTTCGATCTGTTTTACGGATTTGGCTACGCCGTCGCGCAGGACCGTCTCTATCAACTGGAAATGGCCAAGCGCTCGGGCAATGGCACCGTGGCCGCCGTTCTCGGGCCGCAATATGCCGCGACGGACATCGCCACCCGCTCCGGCATTGATCCGGCATCGATCCGGCGGCAACTGGATGCCTTGCCGGCGGACGACCGGGCGATGTTCGACGGCTACGCCCAGGGCGTCAACGCCCGCATCCAGGAGGTGCTGGCGAACAAGGCCCAGCTTTTGCCACGCGAGTTCATGGACGCGGGTTTCGAGCCCAGCGCCTGGCGTTCGGAGGATGTGGCCTTGATCTGGATCGGCCTGATCCTGAACCGCTTCTTCGGCGGCAGCGCCGAGGTGGCCAACCTGGCCCTTCTGAATCAGCTCAAGGCGGACAAAGGCGCGGTCGTGGGCCAGCAGATTTACGATCAGATGCGATGGCTGGAAGACCCCAAGGCTCCCACCATCATTCCCCGGCCGGCCCAGGTTGCGGCGCGCCAGGCGATGCCCGACATGCACTCGGCATTGAAACCGATCTCACAGGCGGCGGCCGACGCACACCGGGCGCTGCAAATTGCCCGGCTGGGGCTGGCAGCCACCGAGAACATGCCCACGGCCAGCAACGCCTGGGTGTTGGGGCCATCGAGGACGAGCGGTGGCGTGCCCATCCTCTACAACGGCCCTCAGCAGGGGTTCAACAACCCGGCCTTCGTGACGGCCATCGGGCTGCATGGCGCGGGCTATGACCTGACGGGGATGACCGGCATCGGCTTGCTGCCCATCCTCTTCGGCACCAATGGCACGGTGGCCTGGGGCTCCACGGTCGGCTCGCTGGACACCAACGACATCTATCAGGAGCAATTGAACCCGGACAACCGTCACGAGTACAAGTTCAACGGGCGCTTCGTTCCGATGCAAAAGCGCACCGAATCCATCCGGGTGAAGGGCGAGCCCGACCGCACGTTCGACATCTACTCGACCGTCCATGGTTTCGTGCAGACGTGGGATATGGCCAGGCACACGGCTTACAGCATGAAGCGGTCGTGGGAGGGTTTTGAAGTCGAAACCATGCTGGGCTGGGCCAAGGCCGCGCAAGCCAAAAACTGGGATCAATTCATGGCGCAGGCGGCGCGCGTGAGCGCTTCCATCACCTGGTTCTACGCGGACGTCGACGGCAACATCGGCGCGGCAGGGCTGGGGGCATTGCCGGCGCGACCCGCGCAGCAGAACATCCAGTTGCCCGCGCTGGGCGATGGCAGCATGGAGTGGCAAGGGCGCCTGCCGTTCAGCGCCAATCCGAAATCCTTCAATCCGGCGCAAGGCTATTTCGCGAGCTGGAACAACCAGATCGCCGCCGGCCTGCGCGCCGACGGCGCCAATTTCTCGGCCGTGGACCGCGTGAACGAGATCGGCGCGCAACTGGCCAGCCAAAAAACGTTCACCCCCGAGCAAGCGTGGAACGTGGCCAACAACGCCGCTTCGGCGGATCTGAATGCCCGCTACTTCGTGCCGTTCATCCGGTCGGCCGCTGCGTCGCTGCCGGCTTCGGACCCCGTCCGGCAGGCCGCGGACGCCGTCGCCGCCTGGGACATGCATCTGAAGGACGCCAACCACGACGGCCGCTACGACGGCCCGGGTGTCACCATTCTCCAGGCCTGGCTGAAAGCCATGACCACCGCGGTGTTCAAGGATGAGCTGCCGGCCGGCGTGCTGGCATCGCTGACCGATCTGGGATACGCCCCGCTCACGGGGGGCGCGCCGGGCAGCCTGCAGCCGGCGCGGGTATCCAAGCTGTTGTTCAACGCGCTTCAAGGGGTCTCTTCGGGCGTCCCGCAACGCCACGACTTTCTGAAAGGCCAGGCACCGGACACCGTCGTTCGCGCCGCGCTGGCCAGCGCCGTGGCGGATTTGACCCGCCAGCACGGCGCCGACATGTCTCAATGGCTGACGCCGGCGCCCAAACACCGGTTTTCCAAGACCAACGCCATTGGCGTGCCATGGGCCACGCAGGACCAGGAGGCGGCGCTGTATCAAAACCGGGGAACGGCGGGATTCCGGGTGGTCTTGCGCAAGAACGCGGTGGAGATGTGTTCGCTGATGGCGCCAGGCCAGAGTGGCTTCGTCAGTCCGGAGCTGAAAAAAACCAGGCACTACGACGACCAGTTGCGCCTGTTTGAAGCCGGGGCATGCAAGCCGGACGTGGTGGGCGCCCAGTCCGTGGATGCCCGGCTGGAGTCCAGCCAGACCTTGACCATCAAGCGTTGAAAAGGCGCCCGGGCCGGAGCGTGGGTTGGCCGCCTATTCCTGCGGCACGCGCTCGGCCTTGAGCGTGCCGCGCCGCTGGGCGTAGTCGGGCAGCACCTCGCCCACGTGCTGCCAGAAGCGCGGGCTGTGGTTCATCTCGCGCAGGTGGGCCAGTTCGTGCACCACCACGTAGTCGATCAGCGCCTCGCTCAGGTGGATCAGGCGCCAGTTCAGGCGGATCGAGCCGTCCGCGCTGGCGCTGCCCCAGCGGGTGCGGGCGGCCGTCAGCGTCAGGCGCTGCCAGCGCACCGCCAGCTGCGGGGCGTAGTGGTCGAGCCGGGCGGTGAACAGGCGGCGCGCCTGGCCGATCAGCCAGGCCTGCGCGGTGTCGCGCAGGCGCTCGGCGGCGGCGTCTTGCGGCAGCCCCAGCCATAGCGTGCTGCCCTCGAGCACCGCGCCGGCCGAGCCGTGGCGCTGGCGCGGGTCAAGCCGCAGCGTGAGGGGCTGACCCAGATAAGGCACGGGGGCGCCTTCGCGCCAGTCGATGCGCACCAGAGTCTGGGCCTGGCTGTGCTCGCGCGCCTGCATGAGCTTGTCCAGCACCCAGCGGCTTTTCTGGCGCAGCAGGGCCTCGACCTCGGCCAGCGGCGTCCAGCGCGGCGCGCTGACCGACAGGCCCTCGGCACCCACCGTGAGGCCGATGGTGCGCCGCCGCCCGCGCCGGAACGCGTAGGCCACCTGGGCGTCGCCCAGCACGATGTGGCGGTTGGCCTGCGGGTGGCTGAAGGCGGCCGGGGGCAGGGCCTGCCGCAGCTCGAGCGCGGGCGCGCTGCCATTGACTATCGAATCGGTAGCTGGTGGCGCTTGACTGATGCGGGTTGGAGGCCGATTCGGCTCGATATCCTCGGTGGCGCTGCCGGCGCCGAACAGATCGAGCAGCAACTGGCGCATGGCCGGCATGGGTGTCGTCAGGCGCTGGGCCGCACCGTGGAGCGCGGCGTTTCGGGCGTGGGGTAGGCCTCGGGGTCCAGGCGGCGCATCTCGGTCTCGATCCAGGCCTCGGCCTCGCGCGTCACCTCGTGCGCCTTGCGGCCGGCGGTGGCGATCGGCGGGCCGATGGAGATGTCGACGACACCGGGCTTCTTGACGAAGGCCTTGCGCGGCCAGCAGCGCGCCGAGGTGACGGCGATCGGGACCACCGGCACGCCGCAGTCGATGGCCAGGCGCGCGCCGCTGCTCTGGTAGGCGCCCTTTTCGCCGCGCGGGATGCGCGTGCCCTCCGGAAACATGATGACCCACACGCCCTGGCCCAGCAGGCGCCGGCCCTGCTCGGTGACCTTGCGCAGCGCCTCGGTGCGGTGCTCGCGGTCGATGTGGATCATGTCCAGCCGGCCGATGGCCCAGCCGAAGAAGGGGATGCGCAGCAGTTCGCGCTTGAACACGTAGGCCAGCGGGTGCGGCATCAGCGGCGGCATGCAGAAGGTCTCCCAGGCCGACTGGTGCTTGACCAGCAGCACCGCGCCGTCGCCGGCGCCGGCGGGCAGGTTCTGCATGCCGCTGACGCGGTTGCGGATGCCCAGGATCCAGCGGCCGGCGTGCATGGTCAGCCCCAGCCAGGCGCGGCAGATGCGGTACAGGCGCTCCTTGGAGGTGAAGGGCGCGATCAGCACCACCACCGTGGCCCAGGGGATGACGGTGACCGCCATCCACAACAGGTGCAGCGCGGAGCGAAGGGCGTTCATGCGGGCGAGGATTGGGGCTCGGGGTGGGCGGCTTCGTCGGCCGCGATCAGGGCCGTGGCGAAGGCCGCCAGGTCGGCGTGCACCTGGGTGCCGGCCGGAAACTCGGGCGGCAGCGGGTCGGTGCGCGCCGGCGCGCCGCGGCCCGTCAGCACCAGGTGCACCCGGCAGCCGGCCGCCTGCGCGGCCTGCGCGTCGCTGGCGCTGTTGCCCACGGCGTGCACGCGCGCCAGGTCGATCTTGTAGCGCTCGCCGATCTGGCGCAGCAGGCCCGGCTGCGGCTTGCGGCAGGTGCAGCCTTCGTCCGGCGCGTGGGGGCAAAAGTAGATCGCCTCGATGCGTCCGCCGGCCGCCGCCAGCTGCTTGTTCATGCGCGCGTGGATGGCGTTGACGGTGGCCATGTCCACCTGCCCGCGCCCCAGGCCGGGCCAGTTGGCGGCAATCACCACCTGAAAGCCCGCGTGGTTGAGCCGCGCGATCGCATCCAGCGCGCCCGGCAGCGCCTGCCAGTCGTCGGGCGACTGCAAGAAGCCTTCGCGCTCGACGTTGAGGGTGCCGTCGCGGTCGACGATGACCAGTTTCATGCGCGCGATTATCCGCCGGCCGGCGGCGCCAGGCGCCCCCAGCGGCCCCACCAGCGGCCGGCCTCGGCGTGCAGGCGGGCCTGGCTGCCGATGGGAAACGCGCCGATCGGCTGCGCCTCGGCCAGCAGGCGCTGGGGCGCGGGCGCATCGGGCGCCTCGAAGTAGACCTCGGTGCCGCCCACGCCGCGCTCGCTGGCCGGCACCTCGCGCGCCAGCAGCACGCGCACGGTCTGCTCGGGCAGCGGCTGGCGCGCGCCGCGGTTCAGGTGGTCGGCCAGCAGCCAGGCGCCGCCCAGCAGCCAGGCCAGCACCCACAGCGCCACCGCCCAGGGCCGCACGCGCGGCCAGCCGTGGCGGCGCAGCGCCGCGCGCAGGGCCCAGCGCAGCAGCAGCACGGCGGCAAGCAGGCCCAGGGCGGTGAACACGAAGGGGCGCGCCGCCGCCCACATCGCCTGGTACGGGTCGGCCACCAGGGTGGCGGCGCGCAGGGGCTGCAGGCCGCTGGCGTCGTTCTCGCCCTGCGCCTGCAGGCCGGCGCGCAGCAGCAGCACCGCCAGCGGCGCGGCCAGCAGCTCGGCCCAGGCGCGCCAGGGGGCGGCGGGCATTCAGGCCGCCAGGCGCGAGAGGTCGGCCACCCGGTTCATCGCCCGGTGCAGTTGCTGCAGCAGGCACAGGCGGTTGGCCTTGAGGGCCGGGTCGTCGGCGTTGACCATCACGCCGTCGAAGAAGGCATCGACCGGGCTCTTGAGCGCGGCCAGCCGCTGCAGGCTGGCGGTGTAGTCGCCCTGCTCGAAGGCGGCGTCGGCCTGCGGGGCCACGGTTTGCAGGGCGTCGTACAGGGCCTTTTCGGCGGCTTCGCGCAGCAGCTCGGGCTGGACCGCGCCGCCGGCTTCGCCCTCGGCCTTCTTCAGGATGTTGCCGACGCGCTTGTTGGCCGCGGCCAGGGCGGGCGCCTCGGGCAGCTGGGCGAAGGCGCGCACGGCGGCCAGGGCCTGCGGCAGCTGGCTGGCGCGCAGCGGCGCGGCGATGACGGCGTCGGCCTCCTGCGTGCTGGCGCCCAGCTCGCGCAGGTAGCCGGCCATGCGCTCGTGGATGAAGGCCAGCAGCTGCGCGTTGCTTTGCACCGGGTTGGCCAGCAGCGCGCCAAAGGGCCGGGCGGCGGCATCCAGCAGGGCCGGCAGGTCGAGCGGCAATTGCTTTTCGGCCAGCATGCGGATCACGCCCAGCGCGTGGCGGCGCAGGGCGAAGGGGTCGCGGTCGCCGGTGGGCAGGCTGCCGATGCCGAACAGGCCGACCAGCGTCTCCAGCTTGTCGGCCAGCGCCACCACCGTGCCCACCGGCCCGCGCGGCAGGCTGTCGCCGGCAAAGCGGGGCTTGTAGTGGTCTTCGATGGCGTCGGCCACCTCGGGCGGCAGGCCGTCGTGCAGCGCGTAGTAGCGGCCCATCGTGCCCTGCAGCTCCGGAAACTCGCCCACCATGTCGCTCACCAGGTCGGCCTTGGCCAGGTGCGCGGCCTGGCTGGCCTGCGCCGCCAGCGTGGCGCCGCCCAGCTGCTCGCCGATCGCGCGGGCTATCACGCGCACGCGCTCGCTGCGCTCGCCCTGCGTGCCCAGCCTGTTGTGGTAGACCACCTTGGCCAGCTGCGGCACGCGGCTTTCCAGCGTCTTCTTGCGGTCCTGGTCGAAGAAGAACCGGGCGTCCTGCAGGCGCGGGCGCACCACGCGCTCGTTGCCCTCGATCACCGCGCTGGCATCGTCGGGGCTGATGTTGCTGACCACCAGGAACCGGTGCGTCAGCCGGCCGGCGCCGTCCAGCAGCGGAAAGTACTTCTGGTTGGCCTTCATGGTCAGGATCAGGCACTCCTGCGGCACTTCGAGGAAGGCCGGATCGAACTGGCACACCAGCACCTTGGGGCGTTCGACCAGGGCCGTCACCTCGTCCAGCAATGCTTCGTCTTCGATAGCGTGCAGCGCTGGCCCCGCGCCGGTTGCAGCCGTTTTGATCTGCGATTGAATGAGGGCGCGGCGCTCCCCGAAGGAGGCGATCACGGCACCCTGCCCGCGCAGCGTGTCGGCGTACTGGTCGGCGTGGGCGATCTCGATCGGGTCGCGCGCGGCCTCGAAGCGGTGGCCGTGCGTGACGCGGCCGGCGCTCAATCCCAGTGCGGTCACCGGCACCACCTCGGCGCCGTGCAGCGCCAGCAGGCCGTGCGCCGGGCGCACGAACTGCACGCTGTCCCAGCCGGGCAGCGGCGTGCCGTGCTGCAGCTGGTAGGTCATCACCTTGGGGATGGGCAGGTGCGCGATGGCCTCGTGCAGCGCCTTTTGCAGCGCCGCCTGCAGCGTGGCGCCGGGGGCCACGCTGTCGTGGAACAGCGCCTCGGCCTTGCCGTCCACCGCGCGCTGCAGGGATGGCACGGCGGCCGCGTCCAGGCCCAGGGCCTGCAGTTTCTTCAGCAGCGCCGGCGTGGGCTGGCCCTGCGCATCCAGGCCCACGCTCACGGGCATCAGCTTGTGGCGCACCGGCTTGTCGGCCGCCTTGGCCGCCACCTGCGTGATGTGCGCGGCCAGCCGGCGCGGGCTGGCGTAGGGCGTGACCTGGCTGTCCGCCGTGATTTGGCCCTGGGCCGCGAGCTGCTCGAACAGCCGGGCGGCAAAGGCCTCGCCCAGTTTCTTCAGCGCCTTGGGGGGGAGTTCTTCGACGAAGAGTTCGACGAGCAGGTTGTTGGCGGTCATGGCAAAAAATCAAAAGGCGGTCGTGTGCGTGCCAACGTGTCCATGGGCGAATCAGTACCTCGCCTGATCGCGCAGGGCACGGATGACTGACTCGGAAGGCGGCATGGCGGCCAGATGGGCCTTCGCTTGCGCACGCCAGAGGGCTTTGTCGAACGGCTTGCGCGGCAACTGCGGTGCATGAGACGGGAGAAGCAGCCCATGCCAAGCAGGCCGATCGCCCTCTCCCAGAGGGAGAGGGGGCGAATATCGGGGCCCGGTGCTCGGCTTCATCTCAAGCCGCCTTCGGCTCGATCTGCGCCACCCACTCGCGCGGCGCCAGCGGAAAGCCCAGGCGCTCGCGGCTGTCGTAGTAGCTGGCGGCCACGGCGCGCGCCAGGTTGCGGATGCGGCCGATGTAGGCGGCGCGCTCGGTCACGCTGATGGCGCCGCGCGCGTCCAGCAGGTTGAAGCTGTGCGCGGCCTTGAGCACCTGCTCGTACGCGGGCAGGGCCAGCTGCACGTCCACCAGGTGTTTGGCCTGCTTCTCGTGCGCGTCGAAGGCGGTGAACAGAAAGTCCACGTCCGAATGCTCGAAGTTGTAGGTGGACTGCTCGACCTCGTTCTGGTGGAACACATCGCCGTAAGTCAGCTTGCGGCCATCGGCATCCACCGTCCACAGCAGCTCGAACATGTTCTCCACGCCCTGCAGGTACATGGCCAGGCGCTCCAGGCCGTAGGTGATCTCGCCGGTGGCGGGCCGGCAGTCGATGCCGCCCACCTGCTGGAAGTAGGTGAACTGGGTCACCTCCATGCCGTTGAGCCACACCTCCCAGCCCAGGCCCCAGGCGCCCAGCGTGGGGTTCTCCCAGTCGTCTTCGACGAAGCGGATGTCGTTCTTCTTCAGGTCGAACCCCAGCGCCTGCAGGCTGCCCAGGTACAGCTCCAGGATGTTGTCGGGCGCGGGCTTGAGCACGACCTGGTACTGGTAGTAGTGCTGGCCGCGGTTGGGGTTGTCGCCGTAGCGGCCGTCCTTGGGGCGGCGGCTGGGCTGCACGTAGGCGGCCTTCCAGGGCTCGGGGCCGATGGCGCGCAGGAAGGTGGCGGTGTGCGAGGTGCCGGCGCCCACCTCCATGTCGTAGGGCTGCAGCAGCGCGCAGCCCTGCGCGTCCCAGTATTGCTGGAGCTGGAGAATGATCTGCTGGAAGGTGAGCATGGCAGGGGAAGACCGGGTCGAGACCAACCCGGTATTTTAGCGATGAGGGTCAAACAGGCCTCCGGCGCCTGCCGATCAAGCGCGGGAAGCTATCAATTTTGAACTGATCAGCCCCAGTGCCGCAGCACCAGGCAGGCGTTGGTGCCGCCAAAGCCGAAGCTGTTGGACAGCACCTGGCGCAGCGTGGCCTCGCGCGCGCGGGTGACCAGCGGCATGTCGCCCACGGCCGGGTCGGGCGTCTCGACGTTGGCCGAGCCGGCGATGAAGCCCTTCATCAGCATGATCAGGCTGAAGATGGCCTCCTGCACGCCGGTGGCGCCCTGCGAGTGGCCGGCCAGCGACTTGGTGCTGGAAAACGGCGGGATGCGGTCGCCGAACACCTTGCGGATGGCGTGCAGCTCGGGCACGTCGCCCACCGGGGTGGAGGTGCCGTGGGTGTTGATGTAGTCGATCGGCTCGGCCAGGCCCTCGATGGCCTGGCGCATGCAGGCCACCGCGCCCTCGCCGGACGGGGCCACCATGTCCTCGCCGTCGGACGAGATGCCGAAGCCCGCCACCTCGGCCAGGATGGTGGCGCCGCGCGCCTGCGCATGCTCCAGGCTCTCCAGCACCACGGCGCCGCCGCCGCCGGCGATGACGAAGCCGTCGCGGTTGGCGTCGTAGGGGCGCGAGGCCTTCTCGGGCGTGGCGTTGTACTTGCTGGACATGGCGCCCATGCCGTCGAACAGCAGCGCCAGGCCCCAGGACAGCTCCTCGCCGCCGCCGGCGAACATCACGTCCTGCGTGCCCCAGGCGATCTGCTGCGCGGCCGCGCCGATGCAGTGCGCCGAGGTCGAGCAGGCGGAGGTGATGGAGTAGTTGATGCCCTTGATGCGGAAATTGGTCGCCAGGTTGGCCGACACCGTGGAGCCCATGCAGCGCGTGACCTGGTAGGGCCCGACGCGGCGGATGCCCTTGCTGCGCAGGGTGTCGGCGGCCTCGATCTGGTTGGCCGGCGAGCCGCCGCCCGAGCCCATGATCAGGCCGGTGCGCGGGTGGCTCACCTGCCCGGGCGCCAGGCCCGCCTGCTGGATCGCGTCTTCCAGCGCGATCTGCGCGTAGGCCGCCGCGTCGCCCATGAAGCGCAGCTGCTTGCGGTCGATGCGCGACTCCAGGTCGATCTCGGGCGCGCCGGCCACCTGGCTGCGCAGGCCCAGCTCGGCGAACTGGGGCGCCGCCTTGATGCCCGAGCGGCCCTGGCGCAGCGAGGCCTCGACCGCCGCCAGATCGTTGCCGATGCACGAGACGATGCCCGCGCCCGTGATGACTACGCGCCGTTTGTTCATGGCGTTTCCTTGCTGTCGCCCTCGCGTAAAAAGAGGCCCACGCGCAAGTCATTGGCGACGTAGATTTCCTTGCCGTCGGCCAGCAGGCGCGCGTCGCCGATGGCCATGTTCAGCTTGCGGCGCACCACGCGCTTGATGTCGATTTCGTAGGTCACGAGCTTCACGTCGGGGCCCACCTCGCCGGTGAACTTGACCTCGCCCGCGCCCAGCGCGCGCCCGCGGCCGGGCAGGCGCAGCCAGGTCAGGAAAAAGCCGATCAGCTGCCACATGGCGTCCAGCCCCAGGCAGCCGGGCATCACCGGGTCGCCCTGGAAGTGGCAGGCGAAAAACCACAGCTCGGGCTTGACGTCCAGCTCGGCCACGATCTTGCCCAGGCCGTGCGCGCCGCCGCTGTCGTCGATGTGCGTGATGCGGTCGAACATCAGCATGGGCGGCAGGGGCAGGCGCCCCGCCTCGGGCCCGAACAGACGGCCCTCGCCGGAGGCGATCAACTGCTCGTAGGAAAAGGATTCAGCCATAGAGCGTCCATTGTGCCTGAGCGTTGTGCACACCCTGACGGCAGCGCGCCGTCAATCCCCGCGCCGCCCGGCCGCCGCCGCGGCCAGCACGATCAGCGCCGCCGCGCCCCACAGCGGCGCCAGGCCCCAGCGCGCCGCCCACGCCGCGTAGGGCGTGATGCCGGTGCCGCCCTGGAAGGTGCCGCGCAGCACGCCGCGCGTCAGGCGCGGCAGCTGCTGCGTGACGCGGCCTTGCGCGTCGACGATGGCCGTGGCGCCGGTGTTGGTGGCGCGCAGCACCGGGCGCTCGAACTCCAGCGCGCGCATGCGGCTGATGGCCAGGTGCTGGTCGATGGCCACCGTGTCGCCGAACCAGGCGATGTTGCTCAGGTTGACGAAGGCCGTGGGGGCGGTGGCCGGGTCGGCAAAGCGCGCCGCCAGCTCCTCGCCGAACAGGTCCTCGTAGCAGATGTTGGGCGCCAGGCGCTGGCCCTGCCACGCAAAGGACGGCTGGTTGATGGCGCCCGGCGTGAAGTCGCCCAGCGGGATGTTCATCAGCTGCACGAACCAGCGAAACAGCGGCGGGATGAATTCGCCGAACGGCACCAGGTGGTGCTTGTCGTAGCGGTAGGGCGCAGCTTGCCCTGGCGCCAGGCCGACGGCCGAGTTGGTGTAGCCGGTATCCAGATCGCCCAGCGGCATGCCCAGCAGCGCCGCCTGGCCCGGCCGGGCGTAGCGCGCCTGCAGCGCCGCCCAGTAGCCCTCGGGCAGCTGGCGCGGCAGCAGCGGCAGGGCGGTTTCGGGCGCCAGCACCAGCGGGGCGGTGTTGGCCTGCAGCTGCTCGCCGTACCAGCGCAGCGAATCGACCACGCCGGTGCCGGGGATGAACTTCTCGTCCTGCGCGATGTTGCCCTGCAGCAGCGCCACCTCCAGCCGCGGGCCCGCGGGCGTGGGCGGCGTGGGCAGCCAGGGCCGGGCCAGCCCCCAGCCCAGCAGCAGCGCGGCCAGCAGCCCCGCAACGGCCAGGCCGCGCGCCGGCTGCGCCTGGGGCCCTGCGCGCCGGCCCAGGGCCAGCGCCAGCAGCGCCGCCAGCCAGGCCGCCGCCAAGCCGATGCCGTACACGCCCACCCAGCGGGCGAGGGCGGCCAGCGCGCCGTCCACGTGCGCATAGCCGCCGGCGCCCCAGGGAAAGCCGGTGAACCAGCGCCCGCGCGCCAGCTCGGCCAGCGTCCATAGCGCGGCAAACAGCAGCGCCGCCGTCGCCGGCCGCTCGCGCCGCGCCCAGTGCACGAACAGGGCGCCCGCCACGCCGTAATACAAGGCCAGCAGGCCCGCCAGCGCCAGCACCGCCGCCACGGCCAGCGCCGCGCTCAGGCCGCCGTAGACGTGCATCGAGATGAACAGCCACCAGAAGGTGCCCGCCAGCCAGGCCAGCGCGAACAGCCAGGCCAGCGTCAGCCCGCGCCGCCAGCGCGGGCGCCCGGCGTGCGGCGCGGGCATCAGCAAGGCCACCAGCAGCACCAGGCTGAGCCCCTGCAGCCAGCCGTGGGCCTGGCCGGTCCAGGGGTCGGCCAGCGCCAGCGCGTGCAGCGCGCCGGCGGCCAGCGCGATCAGGGCGGCGATCACGCGGCGCCCGTCGGCGTGCGCGAGACCTTGTACCAGCGCACCGCGCCGCCCTTGGTGTGCAGCACCACGAAGTCCAGCCCGCCCAGGCTGAAGCGCTCGCCCCGGCTGGGCACGTGGCCCATCTCGTGGGCGATCAGCCCGCCGATGGTGTCGAACTCGACGTCCAGGTCGCCGTCCGGGTCCGCGCCCAGGTGCACGCCGAAGGACTCGTTGAAGCGCTCCAGGGGCGTGTCGCCGGCCACGCGCCAGCTGTTGTCGGGCAGGGCGAAGATGTCGCCGGCGTCGCCCTCGATGTCGAACTCGTCCTCGATCTCGCCGACGATCTCCTCCAGCACGTCCTCGATGGTCACCAGCCCGGCCGTGCGGCCGAACTCGTCGACCACGATGGCCAGGTGGTTGCGGTTGGCGCGGAACTCGCGCAGCAGGTCGTTCAGGCCCTTGCTCTCGGGGATGAACACCGGCGGGCGCAGCAGGGTGCGCAGGTTCAGCTGGGGCGCGCGCTGCAGCTTGAGCAGGTCCTTGGCCAGCAGGATGCCGATGATGTTCTCGCGCTCGCCCTGGTAGACCGGAAAGCGCGAGTGCGCGGTGGTGATGACCTGGCGCAGCAGCTCGTCGTAGGGCGCCTCGATGTCCAGCAGGTCCATGCGCGGGGCGGCCACCATCACGTCGCCCGCGCTCTGGTCGGACAGGCGCAGCACGCCCTCCAGCATGATGCGGCTCTCGGCGTCGATCAGCGACTTGTCCTCGGCCTCGGCCAGGGCCTCGATCAGCTCGTCGGTGGAGTCGGGCCCCGGGCGGATGAACTCGATCAGCTTGCGCAGCAGGCTGCGCTTGTCTTCGCGCTCATGGGGGCGCGCAGGGTGGGGGTCGGGCAAGGTGGCGGGGTGCAGGACGTGCGGTGGTCTCGGAGACGCAAGGATAGCGGATGCGCGATGGCGCCGGCGCCATCCGCCGTCAGCTGCCGCTCTTGTGCCGCCCTTCGCGCACGCTCTCGCGCACCTCCTGCATGGTGGCCAGCACGCTGCGCAGGGCCGCCGCTTCGCTCTTGATCCAGTAGTCCACCTCGCCCACCTGGTCGGCCAGCAGCTGGTCCAGGCGGCTCTTGAAGGTGGCTTCGGGCAGGCGCAGGTAGCACTCGCTCTCGCTGCCGGCGCGCTCGATCACGGCGCCGGCGTTGCGCGCGATCTTCAGCATGGCGGTGTTTTCGCTCAGCGCGTGGATGTACAGCGTGTCCACCCCGTGGTTGACGGCGTGGATGGCGGTGCGCTCGAACAGCAGGCGGCCGTAGCCGCGGCCGCGCGCGTGCCTGGCGACCGAGACGCCGAATTCGGCAAAGTTGGCCTTGCTCATGTCGCCGGGGTAGGCCAGGTGGGCCATCGCGATCATCCGCAGGCGGCGGTTGAAGATGCCGAACACCTGGTCGCGCTCGAAGTTCAGGCCGTCCACGTAGTGGCGGATCTGCTCGTCGCTGGCCGCGTAGCCGAAGCGCAGGTAGCGGTCGTGCTCGTCCAGGTCGAGCAGGTGGCGCGCGATGCGCGCGCGGTAGCGCACGCCGATCTCGCGGATCGGCACGATGGCGCTGGCCTGGGCGTAGGGCGCGCGAGGCGTGGCCGGGGCGACCGTGGGGCTCACGGCCGGCGCAGCGTCTGCGGGGCGGGAGAGGTCGAAGGTTTGCATGGGCACCATCTTAGGGTTTTCCCTTAGAGTTACCACTCCAAAGAGCCGGGAACTTGCCCTGTATCTCCCCAAAGCGTGACCGATGGCCGCTTCCAGGTCAAATCGGCAGCGCGGTGGTGGACTTGACCCGGTCCATCACGAAGCTGGTCTTGCAGTCCTGCACCGCCGGGTGGCGCAGCAGCGTGTCCATCATGAAGCGCGAATACGCCCCCATGTCCTGCACCACCAGCCGCAGCAAGAAATCCATCTCGCCGGTCAGCGCGGCGCATTCGACCACCTCGGGCCAGCCCTGCACGCTGGCGCGGAACTCGTCCATGGGGTTGCGCTTGGCGCCGCCCTGGTGCTTTTCCAGCCGCACGTTGACGTAGGCCACCAGGCCCAGGCCCACGGCCTCGGGCCGCAGCAGGGCCACCGTGCGCTCGATCACGCCGCTGTCCTCCAGCCGCTTGACGCGCCGCAGCACGGCGCTGGCCGACAGGCCCACCTGCTCGCCGATGGCCTCGCAGGGCGCGCGCCCGTCCGCCTGCAGGCGCAGCAAGATGGCCCGGTCGAGCTTGTCGAGTGCGCTGGACGTCATGGTGGCGCAATTTTACGGCTTGCTGGGCCCATCGACCGGGCTCGATCGGGCATGGATCGGGGCGCGGTGCAAAAATCGTGCTTCGAGCGGCCGATCGAATCGGGTTCTGTGCACCGGGGCGTTCTTGAGGCGCGTCAAACGCTGGAAATCCGCCCCCCGCCCGGCCTACAGTGAGGGATTGGCCGCCCCGGCCCGCATCCCCTGGAGACACCCCATGACCGCAGCGCAAGCATCCACCCCCGCCACCTGGGACAACCCGATGGGCACCGACGGCTTCGAGTTCATCGAATACGCCGCGCCCGACCCCAAGGCCATGGGCGAGCTGTTCGAGCGCATGGGCTTCACCGCCGTGGCCCGGCACCGCCGCAAGAACGTCACGCTGTACCGCCAGGGCGAGATCAACTTCATCATCAACGCCGAGCCCGACAGCTTTGCCCAGCGCTTCGCGCGCCTGCACGGGCCCAGCATCTGCGCCATCGCCTTTCGCGTGGCCGACGCCAAGGCCGCCTACGAGCGCGCCATCGGCCTGGGCGCCTGGGGCTACGCCGGCCACGCCGGGCCGGGCGAGCTGAACATCCCGGCCATCAAGGGCATTGGTGACTCCATCATCTACTTCATCGACCGCTGGCGCGGCAAGGGCGGCGCTTCGGCCGGCGAGATCGGCAACATCGGCTTCTACGACGTCGACTTCGAGCCGCTGCCGGGCGTGCACGGCGCCGCCGCCATCAACCCCGAGGGCTATGGCCTGACGGTCATCGACCACCTGACGCACAACGTGCACAAGGGCCGCATGGACGAGTGGGCGGGCTTCTACGAGCGCCTGTTCAACTTCCGCGAGGTGCGCTACTTCGACATCGAGGGTCAGGCCACCGGCGTCAAGAGCAAGGCCATGACCAGCCCCTGCGGCAAGATTCGCATCCCGATCAACGAAGAGGGCAACGAGAAGAAGGGCCAGATCCAGGAGTACCTGGACATGTACCACGGCGAGGGCGTGCAGCACATCGCGCTGGCCAGCAAGGACATCTACCACGCGGTGGACCAGCTGGGCCTGGCGGGCGTCAAGCTGCTGGACACCAGCGACACCTACTACGAGCTGCTGCCCAAGCGCATCCCCGGCCTGCAAGAGCCCATCGGCGAGCTGCAGTCGCGCAACATCCTGGTCGACGGCCGGCAGGGCGAGCTGCTGCTGCAGATCTTCAGCGAGAACCAGCTGGGCCCGATCTTCTTCGAGTTCATCCAGCGCAAGGGCAACGAAGGCTTCGGCGAGGGCAACTTCAAGGCCCTGTTCGAGACCATGGAGCTGGACCAGATTCGCCGCGGCACCTTGAAGACCGGGGCCTGAGCGTTTGCCGGTTGCGCCCTCGTTGCTCCTGTTGATGTAGCTGCCGGGGCTTGTTTCACCTGGGCTGGCGGCCGATTCGATGCTGAATCAGGCGGTGGGCACCCGGCGCGGTAGCCCGAACGCCAGCGCCCCCAGCGCGCCCTGCGCCAGGCCGTACAGGCCATAGATCACGCCCACGCCCACGGCCGCCGGCGCCGCCACGCCGAACGGCGCCAGCGCGGCCACGGCCGCCGCCTCGCGCGTGCCCCAGCCGCCCACGCTCACGGGCAGCGCCGCCAGCAGGAACACCGGAGCGATGGCCCAGGCCCACGCGGCCGCCGGCTGCACCACGCCCAGCGCCAGCCCGCCGCAGGCCAGCGCCGCGGCCGACAGCCCCTGCACCGCCGCCGAGGCCACGGGCCTGCCAGGCCCACTGGCGCGCAAAGTCCGGCCGCCGCCGCACCGCCGCGCGCAGCGGCGCCAGAGCGCCGCCCGCCGCCTGGCCGCGGCGCAGCAGCCATGGCAGGCCCCAGGGCAGGGCCAGCCACAGCGCCGTGCCCGCCAGCAGCAGCGCGGCGAAGGCGCCGGCCGGCAGCCGCAGCCAAGGCGCCAGCACCTCGGCGCAGGCGGCGGCCCCCAGGCCGCCGATGGCGCACAGCATCCACAGGCCGCTGGCGCGGTCCAGCACCACCGACCAGCCGGCGGCGGCGCTGGCCTGCCCGGCGCGGCGCAGCACCACGGCGCGGTACACGTCGCCGCCCAGCACGGCGCCCGGCAGCAGCGCATTGAGCCCCATGGCCTGGAAGTACCAGCGGCAGGCGTCGCGCGCGCCCACCTCGGCGCCCAGCCAGCGCGCCAGCGCGCGCCAGCGCAGGGCCGACACCGCGTTGGAGGCGATGGCCGCCAGCAGCCCCGCCGCCAGCCAAAGCGGCCGCGCCCGGCCCAGCTGCGCCGCCACCCGGGCCGGGTCGGCCAGCGCCAGCACGGCGGCCAGCAGCGCCAGGCCCAGCAGGCCCCGCAGCACGGCCTTGGGCATGCGCGTCACGCTATGGCTTGAGGAGCTGCCTGCGCTGCATCGGCGGGGGCTGCAGGCGGGTCGGGTTCATGAACGTGCTCCTGCGCATGAAACTGCGGCGCGCCGCCGGCCTCGTGGTAGATGCGCATCAGCAGCTCGCCGATCAGCCCCGCCGCGATCAGCTGCACGCCCATCAGCACCAGCATCACGCCGGCCAGCAGCAGCGGGCGCCCGCCGATGGCGTGGCCCATCAGCTTGTCCAGCAGCAGCCACAGCAGGATCAGCACGCCCGGCGTGGCCAGCCACAGCCCCAGCCCGCCGAAGGCGTGCAGCGGGCGCTGGCGGTAGCGCATGAAGAACACCACCAGGATCAGATCGAGGATGACGCGGAAGGTGCGGTCGATGCCGTACTTGGACACGCCGCGCGTGCGCGCGTGGTGGCGCACCGGCACCTCGGCGATGCGCGCGCCCGCCTCGCGCGCCAGCGAGGGGATGAAGCGGTGCAGCTCGCCATACAGCCGGATGCGGTCGATGATGGGGCGGCGGTAGGCCTTCAGCGCGCAGCCGTAGTCGTGCAGGTGCACGCCGGTGGCGCGCGAGATCAGCCGGTTGGCGATGCGCGAGGGCAACTTGCGCGACAGCTCGGCGTCCTGCCGGTCCTTGCGCCAGCCGCTCACCATGTCGACGTCGGGGTCGCTCTCCAGGCGCTGCAGCAGCAGCGGGATGTCGCCCGGCTCGTTCTGCAGGTCGGCGTCCAGCGTCACCACGTAGCGCCCGCGCACGCGGTCGAACCCCGCCTGCAGCGCGCTCGACTGGCCGTAGTTGCGCGCCAGGAACACCGGGCGCAGCCAGGGGCGGCCGGCGGCCAGCTCGCGCAGCCGGGCGCGGCTACCGTCGCTGGAGCCGTCGTCCACCGCCAGCAGCTCGAAGCTCAGGGGCTGGCCCGCCATCGCCTGCGCGATGCGCGCCACGAGCTCGGGCAGGTTGTCGACCTCGTTGTAGATCGGCACCACGATGGAGACGTCGGGCGAGGGGGCTGGGGCCGCAGGCATGGGGGCGAATCGTGCACGGATAATCCAGCGGTCATTGTGCCTGCCCGGCCTTGCGGCGGCGCACCGGTCCGAGAATGTCTTTGCTGTCCACCGCCTCGCCCCCGCCTGCGCCCGCGGCCGCCGGCGCGCTGCCGGCCCTCATGCGCCGGCCGCTGCCGTGGCTGCTGGCCTGGGCGGCGGCGCACGTGGCGCTGCGGCTGGCGCTGTCGCCCGCGCTGCGCTGGGACGAGGCCGAGCAGACGCTGTGGTCGCAGCACCTGGCCTGGGGCTACGGCATGCAGCCGCCGCTCTACACCTGGCTGCAGTGGGGGTTCAACGCCGTGCTGGGGCCCAGCGTGCTGTCGCTGGCCGTGCTCAAGCACGTGCTGCTGGCGCTGACCTACCTGTTCATGGGCCTGGCCGCGCGCGCCCTGCTGCCGCCGCGCACGGTGTGGTGGGCCGCCGCCAGCATGGTGATGCTGCCGCCGCTGGGCTGGTCCTCGCTGCACGACCAGACGCACACGGTGCTGGTCACCGCCGTCACCGCCGGCACCTGGTGGGTGCTGGTGGGCCTGGTGCGCTCGCCGCGCCCGGCGCGCTACGCGCTGCTGGGGCTGATGCTGGCGCTGGGCATGCTGTCCAAGTACAACTTCGCGCTGTTCGCCGCCGCGCTGGGCCTGGCGGCGCTGGGCGTGCCGGCGGTGCGCCAGGTGCTGCTGGCGCGCGGGCTGTGGATCACGGCGGCGGTGGCGCTGGTGCTGGTGGTGCCGCATGCGCTGTGGCTGGCCGGCCACTGGCACGAGACGGCGCGCGCCATCACCGCCAAGATGGAGCTGCAGCCCCGGGGCGGCTTGCTCGGCGGCCTGGACGAGCTGGCGCTGACCCTGCTGGAGACCCTGCTGCCGTGGGCTCTGCTGGCGGCCTGGGCGTTTCGCGGCGCCTGGCTGCGGCGGCCGCCGGCTGGCGCGCTGGCCGCGGTGCCCTGGGCCTGGCCGCTGCTGGCGCGCTACTTGGCGCTGGTGCTGGCGGCGTTCGTCGGCATGGTGGTGCTGGGCGGCGTGACCGAGTTCAAGGAGCACTGGATGCAGCCGGTGTTCTGCGTGCTGCCGCTGGCCGCCTTCGTGGCGCGGCCGCAGCTCGAGTCGGCGCCCGGCGGCGCGCGCTTCACGGGCGCGGTGCTGGGGGTGGCGCTGCTGTTCTTTCTGGCCACCGCCGCCTACCCCTGGGTGGCCGGCTGGCGCGGCCGCCCGGGCGAGCTGAACCAGCCCATCCGCGCGCTCGTGCAGCAGCTGCGCGCGGCCGGCTACGACGGCCGCGGCCCGATCGTCGCCGCCGACCACATGCTGGCTGGCGCGCTGCGCACGCGCTTTCCCGCCGCGCCGGCCGCCGACTGCGACGGCAACCTGCAGCCGGTGGCCGCCTGCGTGGCCGAGCAGCGGGCCGGCGCGCGCGCCGCCGGCACGGGCTGGCTGCTGATCTCGCGCGACGACCGCCTGCCGGAGGGCTGGTGGGACCAGGCGCAGACCGTGCTGCCCGCCGGCAGCGTGCCGCGCGTGCTGGCGCTGCCCCGCCGCCATGTGCCCGCCGGCAGCCCGCCCGAGATCTACCGCTTCATCTGGTTCCCGAGGGAGGGGACATCGCCATGATCCTGCTGACCGGCTGCGCCGGCTTCATCGGCATGCATTGCGCGCAGGCCCTGCTGGCGCGGGGCGAGCGCGTGCTCGGCGTCGACAACCTGAACGCCTACTACGACGTGGCCCTCAAGCAGGCGCGCCTGCAGCGGCTGCTGCAACACCCGGGCTTCGCCTTCGAGCGCCTGGACGTGGCCGACCGCGGCGCCCTGCGCGCGCTGTTCACGCGCGTGCGCCCCACGCGCGTGCTGCACCTGGCGGCGCAGGCCGGCGTGCGCCACTCCATCGACGCGCCGGACGACTACACCGACGCCAACCTGCTGGGCTTTGCCAACGTGCTGCAGGGCTGCCGCACGCAGCAGGTGGCGCACCTGGTGTTCGCCAGCTCGTCCAGCGTCTACGGCGGCAACGCCAGCTTGCCTTACCGCGAGCGCGACGCGGTGGACCACCCCGTCAGCTACTACGCCGCCACCAAGAAGGCCAACGAGGTGATGGCGCACAGCTACGCCCACCTGTACCGCATGCCGGTCACGGGCCTGCGCTTTTTCACCGTCTACGGCCCCTGGGGCCGGCCGGACATGGCGCTGTTCAGGTTCACGCGCGCCATGCTGGCGGGCGAGCCCATCGACGTGTACGGCAACGGCCAGCTGGTGCGCGACTTCACCTACATCGACGACGTCGTGCAAGGCGTGCTGCGCGTGCTGGACAAGCCCGCCACACCCGACCCCGGCCACGACCCGCAGGCCCCCAGCCCCGGCACCGGCACGGCCCCCTACCGCATCTTCAACCTCGGCAACGGCGCGCCCACGCTGCTGATGGACTACATCGCCGCGCTGGAATCGGCGCTGGGCACCACGGCGCGCAAGCGCATGCTGCCGATCCAGCCCGGCGACATGCACAGCACGGCGGCCGACACGTCGGCGCTGGCGGCCTGGGTCGGCTTTGCGCCGTCCACGCCGGTGCCAGACGGCGTGGCACGCTTCGTCGATTGGTATCGGGGGTTCTACAAACCATGAAAGTCACGATCTTCGGCACCGGCTACGTCGGTTTGGTGCAGGGCGCGGTGCTGGCCGACGTGGGCCACGACGTGCTGTGCGTGGACGTCGATGTGGCCAAGGTCGCCGCGCTGCAGGCGGGCCGCATTCCCATCCACGAGCCTGGCCTGCAGCCCATGGTGCAGGCCAACCAGGCCGCCGGGCGGCTGCGCTTCACCACCGACGCGGCGGCAGGCGTGGCACATGGCGCGCTGCTGTTTCTGGCCGTGGGCACGCCGCCCGACGAGGACGGCAGCGCCGACCTGCAGCACGTGCTGGCGGTGGCGCGCAGCATCGGCCTGCACATGGCCGAGCCCAAGCTCATCGTCAACAAGTCCACCGTGCCGGTGGGCTCGGCCGACCGGGTGGCCGATACGGTGCGCGCGGCGCTGGCCGGGCGGGGCGCCGAGCTGGCCTTCGACGTCGTCTCCAACCCCGAGTTCCTGAAGGAAGGCGCGGCCGTGGCCGACTGCCAGCGGCCCGACCGCATCGTCATCGGCACCGCCAGCCGCGCCGCCGAGGCCACGCTGCGCGAGCTGTACGCGCCCTTCAACCGCAACCACGACCGCATCGTGGTGATGGACGTGCGAAGCGCCGAGCTGACCAAGTACGCCGCCAACGCCCTGCTGGCCACCCGGATCAGCTTCATGAACGAGATCGCCGGCCTGGCCGAGCGCCTGGGCGCCGACATCGAGGCGGTGCGCCGCGGCATCGGCAGCGACCCGCGCATCGGCCATCACTTCCTGTACGCCGGCGCCGGCTACGGCGGCAGCTGCTTTCCCAAGGACGTGAAGGCGCTGATCCACAGCGCGCGGCAGGCCGGCGTCGAGCCGCTGCTGCTGGCCGCCACCCAGCAGCGCAACGACGCCCAGCGCCGCGTGCTGGGCGAGCGCATCGTGGCGCACTACGGCGGCCAGCTGCGCGGCAAGACCCTCGCCGTGTGGGGCCTGGCCTTCAAGCCCGACACCGACGACCTGCGCGAGGCCCCCAGCCGCACCCTGCTGGCCCAGCTGTGGGCCGCCGGCGCGCGCGTGCAGGCGCACGACCCGGCGGCCATGGGCGAGGCGCGCCGCCTGTGGGGCGAGCGCGCCGACCTGCGGCTGTGCGACACGCCCGCCGCCGCCCTGCGCGGCGCCGACGCGCTGGCCATCGTCACCGAATGGAAGGCCTACCGGGTGCCCGACCTGGCCCTGCTGGCGGCCGAGCTGGCGGACCGCATGGTGTTCGACGGGCGCAACCTGTACGAGCCGGCCCTGCTGGCGCGCCACGGCCTGGGCTACGCCAGCATCGGCCGGCCGGGCGTGCCGCCGCCGGACCAGGCCTGAACCGGCGCCCGGGGTGGCAGACACCGATTCTTACAACAAAACAACCCTCTGGCCCCTGTCTGATCTGCGTCAACAGCTATCAAAACAATAGACACCGTGAGGCTGCCGCACACCGCGTAACATCGGCCCTTGGGCCGGATGCGGCGCGCGCCCGCGCGTGACCGCCAGCCAAAAGCCGGCCGGCCCCACTCGACCCCATCCCGATCCGAGACACAGGAGTTTTCGCGCATGAGCACGCCGTCCACCATCATCTACACCCTGACCGACGAGGCGCCGGCGCTGGCCACGGCCTCGCTGCTGCCCATCGTGCGCACCTTCGCCAAGGCGGCCGGGATCGACGTGCAGACCAGCGACATCTCGGTGGCCGCGCGCATCCTGGGGCAGTTTCCCGAGCGGCTCAAGCCCGAGCAGCGCGTGAACGACAACCTGGCCGAGCTGGGCAAGCTGACCCTGCGGCCCGAGGCCAACATCATCAAGCTGCCCAACATCAGCGCCTCGGTGGCGCAGCTCAAGGCCGCCATCAAGGAGCTGCAGGCGGACGGCTACGCGGTACCCGACTTTCCCGAGAGCCCGGCCACCGACGAGGAAAAGGACATCCGCGCGCGCTACAACAAGTGCATCGGCAGTGCCGTCAACCCGGTGCTGCGCGAGGGCAACTCCGACCGCCGCGCGCCGCGCGCCGTCAAGGAATACGCGCGCAAGCACCCGCACAGCATGGCCGAGTGGAGCCCCGCCTCGCGCACCCACGTCTCGCACATGTTCGACGGCGACTTCTACAGCGGCGAGAAGTCGATGACGCTGGACAAGGCGCGCGACGTGAAGATGGAGCTGATCACCAAGAGCGGCAAGGCCATCGTGCTCAAGCCCAAGATCAGCCTGCTGGACCGCGAGGTGATCGACAGCATGTTCATGAGCAAGAAGAAGCTGCTCGACTTTTATGAAAAGCAGATCGAGGACGCGCGCAAGACCGGCGTGATGTTCTCGCTGCACGTCAAGGCCACCATGATGAAGGTCTCGCACCCCATCGTGTTCGGCCACTGCGTGCGCATCTTCTACAAGGAGGCGTTCGCCAAGCACGCCAAGGTGCTCAGCGAGCTGGGCGTCAACGTCAACAACGGCATGGTCGATCTGTACAACAAGATCGCCAGCCTGCCCAAGAGCCTGCAGGACGAGATCAAGGCCGACATCCACGCCTGCCACGAGCACCGCCCCGAGCTGGCCATGGTCGACTCGGCCAAGGGCATCACCAACTTCCACTCGCCCAACGACATCATCGTGGACGCCTCCATGCCCGCCATGATCCGCAACGGCGGCAAGATGTGGGGCGCCGACGGCCGCCTGAAGGACGTCAAGGCCGTGATGCCCGAGAGCACCTTCGCCCGCATCTACCAGGAGATGATCAACTTCTGCAAGTGGCACGGCGCGTTCGACCCCAAGACCATGGGCACCGTGCCCAACGTCGGCCTGATGGCCCAGCAGGCCGAGGAATACGGCAGCCACGACAAGACCTTCGAGATCCCCGAGGACGGCGTGGCCAACATCACCGACCTGGCCACCGGCGAGGTGCTGATGAGCGAGAACGTGGAGCAGGGCGACATCTGGCGCATGTGCCAGGTCAAGGACGCGCCCATCCGCGACTGGGTCAAGCTGGCCGTCACGCGCGCGCGCCAGTCGGGCATGCCGGTCGTCTTCTGGCTCGACCCGTACCGCCCGCACGAGGCGCAGCTCATCACCAAGGTCAAGATGTACCTGCACGAGCACGACACCACCGGCCTGCACATCGAGATCATGAGCCAGGTGCGCGCCATGCGCTACACGCTCGAGCGCGTGGTGCGCGGGCTGGACACCATCAGCGCCACCGGCAACATCCTGCGCGACTACCTGACCGACCTGTTCCCCATCATGGAGCTGGGCACCAGCGCCAAGATGCTGTCCGTGGTGCCGCTGATGGCCGGCGGCGGCATGTACGAAACGGGCGCCGGCGGCTCGGCGCCCAAGCACGTGGAGCAGCTGATCGAGGAAAACCACCTGCGCTGGGATTCGCTGGGCGAGTTCCTGGCCCTGGCCGTCAGCCTGGAGGACATGGGCATCAAGAACCACAACCCCAAGGCCAAGGTGCTGGCCCAGACCCTGGACGCCGCCACCGGCAAGCTGCTGGACGAGGACAAGAGCCCCAGCCGCAAGACCGGCCAGCTCGACAACCGCGGCAGCCACTTCTACCTGGCGCTGTACTGGGCGCAGGCCCTGGCCGCGCAGACCGAGGACAAGGAGCTGGCCGCGCACTTCAAGCCGCTGGCCGACGCGCTGGCCGCCAACGAGAAAAAGATCGTGGACGAGCTGGCCGCGGTGCAGGGCCACGCGGTGGACATCGGCGGCTACTACAAGGCCGACCCGGCCAAAGTCGAGGCCGTCATGCGCCCCAGCAAGACTTTGAACGACGCGCTGGCGGCCGTGGCCTGAGCCCGCGCCATAGGCCCACGGCACGGCAACCCAGGATACAGGCATGCCCAACACCCATCTGCTCATCGGCAGCGGCGCGCACAAGGTCATCGCGCTGCACGGCTGGTTCGGCCACGCCCACGGCTGGGGGCCGTTCACCCAGCACCTGAACGGCCGCGACTTCGGCTACGCCTTCATGGACCAGCGCGGCTACGGCGGCATGCGCGGCTCGGGCGGGCCCTACACGATGGAGCAGATCGCGCAGGACGCGCTGGCGCTGGCCGACCACCTGGGCTGGCGGCGCTTTTCGCTTATCGGCCACTCGATGGGCGGCAGCGCCATCCAGCAGGTGCTGGCGGCCTCGCCCGAGCGCGTGCGCGCGCTGGTCGGCGTCACACCCGTGTCGGCTGCGGGCGTGCCCTTCGACGAGCAGGGCTGGGGCCTGTTCACCGCCGCCGGCCACGACGCGCAGGCGCGCCGCACCATCATCGACTTCACCACCGGCAGCCGCCTGACCGGCACCTGGCTGGACGCCATGGCCGCCAGCACGCAAAAGCATTCGGACGACGAGGCCGTGGCCGGCTACCTGACGTCCTGGGCGAAGACCGCCTTCGTCGAAAAAATCCAGGGCCAGCGCCTGCCCGTGCTGGTGCTGCCCGGCGAGTACGACCCCGCCCTGGGCGAGGCCGCCTGCCGCGCCACCTGGATGCAGCACTACCCCAACGCGCAGCTGCAGGTGCTGGCCAACGCCGGGCACTACCCGATGGACGAGACGCCCATCATCCTGGCGACGCGGGTCGAGCAGTTTCTTGCCGGCGTGCCTGCGTGAGTCAACCGTCCTCTGGCCCCTGACTGCCGCACGATCGTGCCCGCCTTTCCGGCGCTGACGCGCCGCCACTGCCACCGCCTGCTCGGCGCGGCCGCGCTGGGCGGCCTGCTTCCGGCGCTCGGCGCCTGCGCCGCCGGCAGCGGCGGTGGCGCACCCGGCTACACCGTGTCGCGGCAGCGGCTGAACGAGTGGCTGGCGCGCAGCTTTCCCGTCACGCGCGGCCTGCTCGGCGGGCTGGCCGAGCTGACGCTGGCCTCACCCCGCCTGAACCTGCTGCCCGCCTCCAACCGCATCGCCACCGCGCTCGATCTGGTGCTGGTCGAGCGCCTGTCCGGCACGCGCCACACCGGCGGGCTGGACCTGGACTGCGGCTTGCGCCTGGACCTGCCCGAAGGCGTGGTGCGCATGGCCGACGTGCAGGTCAACCGCCTGAGCATCGACCGGCTGCCGCCCGCGCAGCAGGCGCTGGTGTCGCAGGTCGCGCCCGGCATCGCCGAGCAGCTGCTGCAAAACCTGGTGCTGTACCGCGTGCCCGCCGAACAGCTGGCGCTGGCGCGCAGCCTGGGCTGGACCCACACGGCTCTGCGCGTGCTGCCAGACGGCCTGCGCATCGAGCCCGGGCCGGCGGTGGCGCGCTGACGGTTACGCCGGCATTTTTAGATCGAATCAGCCGATGGCCGGCGCGGAACATGCGCAAACAGCTATTCAAATGATAGTCCTGTGGAAGGCTGGGTAGGGTTCTTCAACCTAGCCATGGCGCTTGCGGCAACGGCGGCGGGTGTTCAGCGCGTGACCCGCACCTTGCCCACCATGCCCGCCTCCAGGTGCCCCGGCTCGGTGCAGGCGAAGTCCACCTGTCCCGGCTGATCGAAGCGCCACACCAGCGTGCCGCGCTGGCCGGGGGCGAGGTTCACCTGGTTGGGCTCGGCGTGCACCATGCCCGGATGGGCGCGCATCTGCTCGGCGTGCGCCTTCAGCTCATCGAGCGAGCCGATCACCATCTCGTGCCGGACCTGGCCGGCGTTGCGGATGCGAAAGCGCACCGTCTGGCCGGCCTTGACCTCGACGGTGGCCGGCGCAAAGCGCATGTCGTCGCCGAGCACCATGTCGATGGTGCGCGCGACCTTGGCGGCGTCGCCGGGGCGGCCCACCGGGGCCGCGGCGTGGTGTGTGTGCGTGGCCGATTCGCCATGGTCGCCGGCATGCGTGCCGGCAGCCCGCGCGGCGGCTGGGGTCAGGGCAAGCGCGAGGGCCGCGCTCAGGAAGGCCAAGTGGTTTTTGTTCATGGGATGGAGGGTGCTCAAGGGCAAGGCTTGAATGACCGATGACGCTGGGTGCGGATGCCTCAGGCCTGCGGCATCTTCAACCCCCGCTGCACCGCCGGCCGGGCCAGAAAGGCGTCCAGCACGCGCCGCACCTCGGCAAAGCGCTCGAAGCCGACCAGCTCGCCCGCCTCGTACCAGCCGACCAGGTTGCGCACCCACGGAAAGATGGCGATGTCGGCGATGGTGTATTCGTCGCCCAGCATCCAGGCGCGGCCCTTCAGGTGGCCGTCCAGCACACCCAGCAGGCGCGCGCTCTCATTCACATAGCGGCCCAGCGGGCGCTTGTCCTCGTACTCGCGCCCGGCGTATTTGTGAAAGAAGCCGACCTGGCCGAACATGGGGCCGACGCCGCCCATCTGCCACATCAGCCATTGCAGCGCGTGGTAGCGCGCGGCCGGGTCCCTGGGCAGCAGCTGGCCGGTCTTGTCGGCCAGGTAGATCAGGATGGCGCCCGACTCGAACAGCGCCAGCGGCTGGCCGCCCGGGCCGTCGGGGTCGAGGATGGCCGGGATCTTGTTGTTGGGGTTGAGCGAGAGGAACTCGGGCGACAGCTGGTCCTGCGTGTCGAAGCTGACGCGGTGCGCCTCGTAGGGCAGGCCGGTTTCCTCCAGCGCGATCGAGGCCTTGACGCCGTTGGGCGTGGCCAGCGTATACAGCTGCAGGCGCTCGGGGTGGCGCGCGGGCCACTTGCGGGTGATGGGGAAGGTGTTCAGGCTTGAGGTCATCGCGCCAATATAGCCGGCAGGCCGAGCGCGCGCCGGGCCGCTCCGAAATCCCATCGACGGGGGCTCCGTTTCGCGGCCCTAGGGTAATTCCCAATCCACGCCGATCAACCGACTTCTACAATATCGTTTCATTACGGAGACGATGATCCATATGCGAAACATTCAACGACGCAAACTGGGGCGGTGGGTTGCGGGTCTGGCCTTCGGGGTCGGCGCGCTGGGTGCCGGCCTGACGCCAGCCATGGCCCAGGCCTGGCCCTCCAAGCCCATCACCATCGTGGTGGCCTATCCGGCCGGTGGCGACACCGACGCCGTGGCGCGCCTGCTGGGCGAAAAGCTCTCCAGCCGCCTGGGCCAGCCGGTCATCGTCGACAACAAGCCCGGCGCCAGCGGCATCATCGGCACCAGCTTCGTCAACAAGGCGCCGCCGGACGGCTACACCCTGTTGATGGCGCCCAGCACCGTCACCATGGCCCAGCTGGTGCTCAAGCCCAGCCCGGCGACGGCCTACGACATGCGCGCGCTCACGCCGATCTTCCAAGTCGGCGCGCAGCCGCTGTTCCTGGCCGCCGGCCCGGGCGGCAAGTTCAACACGCTGGCCGACGCCGTCCAGGCCAGCAAGACGGCCGCGCTCAGCTACGCCAGCCCGGGCACCGGCTCGCCCATGCACGTGCTGGGCGAGATGTTCAACCGCGCGGCGGGCGCCCAGTTCTCCCACGTGCCTTACAAGGGCATCGCGCCGGGGCTCAACGACGTGGTCGGCGGCCACCTGCCGCTGACCTGGGTCACCTACGGTCCGGTCGAGCCCTACCTGAAGGACGGCAGGATCAGGCTGCTGGCCGTGGCGCAGGACCAGCGCTCGCCGCTGGCGCCCAACGTGCCCACGCTGGCCGAGTTGGGCGTCAAGGGCGTCGAGGTGGTGGCCTGGAACGGCCTGTTCGGCCCCAAGGGCTTGCCTGCCGAGGTGGTCGGCAGGCTCAACACCGAGCTGAACGCCCTCATCAAGGACCCGGACCTGGCGCAGCGCCTGCGCGTGCTGGGCATGCTGCCGGTAGGCGGCTCGCCCGAGGTCCTGCGCAAGGTGGCGCTGACCGACCTGGACCGCTTCACCCGCATCGTGGGCGAGCTGGGCATCAAGGCCGAATAAGACGGCCCGGGCCTGCAACACCCGGCCCGGCGCCAACCCCCATTCATCCCGCCCCGGGCGCATGGCACGCGCCGGGGCCAAGGAGATCGACCCATGACAAGCGTCCCATTGCAGGCCAGCCCCGCCAGCGCCAGCGACGAAGAACTCACGCCCCAGGCCCGGCGGGCCGTGTGGGGCGCCTTCGTCGGCTTTTTCGTCGACAACTACGACATCTTCCTGCCGGTGATCGCCCTGGCGCCGGCGATGATCTACTTCATCCCCAAGGGCGAGCTCTCGCCCACCATGGCCGCCATCGTCTCGGCCATGATCTTCGCCACCACGCTGATCGGCCGGCCGCTGGGTGCCATCATCTTCGGCCACTACGCCGACACCATCGGCCGCAAGCGCGTGACCGTGCTGTGCGTGCTGGGCTTCGGCGTGGTCACGCTGCTGATCGCCGCGCTGCCGGGCTACCAGCACTGGGGCGAGTCGGTGCTGTGGGTGTTCATCGTGCTGCGCCTGATCGACGGCATCTTCCTGGGGGGCGAATACACCTCGGCCAACCCGCTGGCGATGGAATACAGCCCCAAGGCCAAGCGCGGCTTCTATGGCGCGCTCATCCAAAGCGCGGCCTCGCTGGGCACGGCCTTCATCTCGCTGGTGACGCTGGCGGTCCTCTACTTCCTGCCCGGCGGCAGCCTGGACTCGCCCTACGTGCAGTGGGGCTGGCGCATTCCCTTCGTCTTCGGCGCCCTCATGGCCTTCGCGCTGGCGTACTACTACCACACCTCGGTGGAGGAGTCCGAGGTCTGGGCCAAGGCCGGCAAGGCCGAGCGCACCGAGTCGCCGCTGAAGGCGCTGTTTCGCGGCGAGAACCTGCGCAGCTTCCTGCAGGTGTTCGTGGTGATGACGGGCTTCTGGCTCTCGCTCAATGCCGCCCTGGCCATCATGCCGGGCATCCTGGTCAAGCGCCTGCACATCACTGGCACGCACCTGACCTTCATGCTGGTCGTGGCCTACGTGATCCTGGCCGGCTCCTACATCCTGGGCGGCATCATCAGTCAGCGCATCGGCCGGCGCACCTACCTCATGGCCAGCAGCGCCGTCAGCGCCGTGCTGGGCACCTTCTTCTACTACCAGCTGCTGAACGCCCAGCCGGGCGACATCGTCACCGTCGGCGTGCTGGCCACCATCACCACGGTGCTGGTGGTGTCGCCCGGGGCCCTGGGCACGGTCTACATCAACGAGCGCTTCCAGACCGGCGTGCGCGCCTCGGGCTTCGGCCTGGGCTACAGCCTGGCCATCGTGCTGCCGGCGTTCTACGTGTTCTACCAGGCCGGCCTGGCCAACTTCATGCCCTTCGACTACACCGTGCTGGTGCTGGGCGTGGTGGGCGCGCTGCTGATTTTCATCGGCGCGGCGGTGGGCCCGGAGACCAAAGACGTGGACTTTCATCCCAAGGCCGCTTGAGCTGGAGTGCAAGCCGTGACTGACGTGAACGCGGGTGCCGCCCAACTCCTTGCAGGCCGCCGCATCCTGGTGACCGGTGGGGCGCGCGGCCTGGGACTGGCCTTTGCCCGGCACTTCTGCGAGGCCGGCGCGGCGGTGGCCATCGCCGACATCCGGGCGGAGCTGGTGGAGTCCGCTGCAGTGGGTTTGCGTGCTTCGGGTTTCACGGCCCATGCCCTGGTGGCCGACCTGTCCGAGCCGGCCTCGATCGAGCGCTGCGCCGGTGAGGCGCTGGCCCTGCTGGGCGGGCTCGACGGCTTGGTCAACAACGCCGCCGTCACCGACTCGGGCGGCAAGCCGGGTGACGACATCGACGTCGAAACCTGGGACCGTGTGATGAACGTCAACGTGCGCGGCACCTGGCTGATGTCGCGCGCCTGCCATGCGGCGCTGGCGGCCAGCGGGCGCGGCGCCATCGTCAACCTGGCGTCCGACACCGCGCTGTGGGGCGCGCCCAGGCTGATGGCCTACGTGGCCAGCAAGGGCGCGGTCATCTCGCTGACGCGGGCCCTGGCGCGCGAGTACGGCGCCGACGGCATCACCGTCAACGCCATCGCGCCCGGCCTGGTGCTGGTGGAGGCGACCGAGTACGTGCCCGAGAGCCGGCACCGGCTCTACATCGAGCAGCGCGCGCTGCAGCGCGAGCAGCTGCCCGCCGACGTGAGCGGCGTGGCGCTGTTCGCGCTCTCCGATCTGGCGCGTTTCGTGACCGGGCAGCTGCTGCCGGTCAATGGTGGTTTCGTGTTCAACTGAAAAGTGAGGTCAATCATGTCCGACAAGCCCAAGCGCTCCTGGGACCGCCCCGAAGGCGCCACCCTCAAGCAATGGATGGATTCCCGCGTGGCGCATCGCGCGACGCGCACCTACGACTGGAACGCGCTGAAATTCCAGACCGAGGTCGATCCCAAGTACGGCCGCGCGCAGATGCGCTACATCGGCACCGGCGGCACCGGCGTCGCGGGCGACACCAACTCGGTGCCGGCCGAGCACTTCACCTTCTCGACCATGATCCTGCCCGCCGGCCACGAGGGCCCGCTGCACATCCACTACGACGTCGAGGAAGTCTTCTTCGTGCTGCGCGGCAAGGTCAAGATGATCGCCGAGTCGGCCGATGGCAAGGAAAAGTGGGAAGCCATCGTCGGCGAGCGCGACCTGATCTCCTGGCCGCCCGGCGTGTACCGCGGCGAGATCAACATCGGCGACGAAGAGGCGCTGATGCTGGTGATGCTGGGCGCGGCCAAGCCCGAGACGCCCACCTACCGCCCGAACGACCCGCTGTCGAAGATCAAGCGCCCGGCCAAGTCCGCCGAGGCTGCCTGACACCGCAGCAGCGCCATGGCCGAGCTTGCCTTGCCCCCGCTGGCAGCCGATCAGCTCGATCGGCTGGAGCAGCGCTTTGCCGCACGCCCGGTCGTGCTGGCGGCGGGCGGGCAGGTGTCGGTGCGCGAGTGCGGCTCGGCGCGGGACGGCGCGTTGCCGCTGGTGTGCCTGCACGGCATCGGCTCGGGCTCGGCCTCGTGGCTGGAGGCGGCGCTCCTGCTGTCCGGGCGCACGCGCGTCATCGCCTGGGACGCGCCGGGCTACGGCGCGTCCACCCCGCTGTCCATGGAGGCCCCGCGAGGGGGCGACTACGCCCGGCGCCTGCATGCGCTGCTGGACGCCATGGGCATCCGGCGCTGCGTGCTGGTCGGGCATTCGCTGGGCGCCCTGATGGCGGCGCCGGCGGTGCGGCAAGACGCCGAACGCTTTGCCGCACTGGCCTTGATCAGCCCGGCGCGCGGCTACGGCGCCGCGGCGCGCGCGGCCGACGGCGCCCGCGTGCGCGCCCAGCGCCTGCAAACCCTGGCCGAGCTGGGCATCGCCGGCATGGCCGCGCAGCGCTCGGCGCGCCTGGTGTCCGGGCACGCCTCGCCCGTGGCGCGCGCCTGGGTGCAATGGAACATGGCCCGCCTGCACGAGCGCGGCTACCGCCAGGCGGTCGAGCTGCTGTGCGGCAGCGACCTGCTGGCGGATCTGCCTGCTCCGGTGCCGGTGCAGGTGGCCTGCGGCGCGCTGGACGTGGTCACGCCGCCGCCCGCCTGTGCCGAGGTGGCACGGGCGGCGGGCGTGGCGCTGCACGCGATCGCGGATGCCGGCCACGCCAGCTACGTCGAGCAGCCCGCCGCCGTGGCCCAATGGCTGGGTGGCGTGCTGGATGTCGCGATGGGCGCGGCGCCTGCACGCCGACCGGAAAGGCCTTGACCATGAATTCCACCGAACAAGCATTGCCCGACGGCGACGAAAGCGGCGACCGCTACAACGTGCCCGCGCTGGAGCGCGGCCTGCGCGTGCTGGGCGAGTTCAGCCGCGACACGCGCACGCTGACCGCGCCCGAGCTGGCACGGCGCTTCAAGCTGCCGCGCTCCACCGTGTTTCGCCTGCTGGCCACGCTGGAGAGCCTGGGCTTCGTCGAGCGCGACGCCGGCGCGCGCGAGTACCGCCTGGGCCTGGCCGTGCTGCGCCTGGGCTTCGAATACCTGGCCTCGCTGCCGCTCAACGAACTGGGCCACCCGCTGCTCGAGCGCCTGAGCAAGGACACGGGTCACGCCTGTAATCTGATCGTGCGCGACGGCCGCTCCATCGTCTACGTGTCCCGCGTGTCGCCGCCCTCGCCCTTCGTCAGCGCGGTCAGCGTGGGCACGCGCCTGCCGGCCCACGCCACCGTGCTGGGGCGCGTGCTGATGGCCGACCTGACGCTGCCCGAGCTGCGCGCGCTGTACCCCGAAAGCCAGCTCGAGTCGTTCTCGCCCAGCACCCCGCGCACGGTGACCGAGCTGTTCGACCTGGCGCAGGCCGATCGCCAGCGCGGCTACGCGGTGAGCGAGGGCTTTTTCGAGGCCAACATCTCCACCATCGCCGCGCCGGTGCGCGACCACAGCGCCCGCGTGGTGGCCGCGCTGGGCATGACCCTGAACGCCAGCCGGATCGAGGCCGACCAGATGCAAACCCTGGTGGCGCAGGTGTGCGCCGCGGCCGATCGCCTGTCCGGCCTGCTCAACTACGCACCCCGCCAGGGTGGCGCCAACCTGGTGGCGCTGCACCCCGAGAGGCAAGCCCGATGAGCGCCAGCACCTTCCTCGCGCCCGACGCGCTGGCCGGCCGCACGGCCGTTGTCACCGGCGGCTCCTCGGGCATCGGCCTGGCCACGGTCGAGGTGCTGCTGGCCGCCGGCGCCGCCGTGGCCCTGTGCGGCCGCAATGCCGAGCGCCTGGACGGCGCCGTGGCGCGGCTGCGCGTGCAGTTTCCAGGCGCCAGGCTGTTCGCCCAGGCGTGCGACGTGCTGGACGGCGAATCCGTCAAGGCCTTTGCCGCCGCCAGCCAGGCCGCGCTGGGCCCGGCCGCCATGCTGGTCAACAACGCCGGCCAGGGCCGCGTGTCCACCTTCGCCGACACCGACGACCAGGCCTGGATGGACGAGCTCAAGCTCAAGTTCTTTTCCATCATCCATCCCACCCGCGCCTTCCTGCCGCAGCTCGCGGCCGAACGCCAGCGGCTGGGCGACGCAGCCATCGCCTGCGCCAACTCGCTGCTGGCGCGCCAGCCCGAGCCGCACATGGTCGCCACCTCGGCCGCGCGCGCCGGCATCCTGAACCTGGTGCGCTCGCTGGCCACCGAGTTCGCGCCGCAGGGCGTGCGCGTCAACGGCATCCTGATCGGCCTGGTCGAGTCCGGCCAGTGGCGCCGCCGCTTCGAGGCGCGCGCCGACAAATCGCAGGACTGGGCCGCCTGGAGCCACGCGCTGGCCCTGCAAAAACACATCCCGCTGGGGCGCTTGGGACTTCCTCATGAGGCCGCGCGCGCCCTGGCCTTTCTCGTCTCGCCGTTTGCCTCCTACACGAGCGGCAGCCACATCGACATCTCCGGAGGCCACAGCCGCCATGCCTGAATCCACATCTTCTTCCCAGCGTCCCCAAGTCACCGTGGGGGCCGTCGTGGCCGCCTTCCTGGAGCAGTGCGGCGTCAAGGCGGCATTCGGCGTGATCTCGATCCACAACATGCCGATCCTGGACGCCTTTGCCCAGCGCGGGCAGATTCGCTTCGTGATGGCGCGCGGCGAGGCCGGCGCCGGCAACATGGCCGACGCCTACGCGCGCTCCACCTCCAGCCTGGGCGTGTGCATCACCAGCACCGGGCCGGCGGCGGGCAACATCGCCGGCTCGCTGGTCGAGGCCTACACCGCCGGCACGCCGCTGCTGCACCTGACCGGCCAGATCGAGACGCCCTACCTGGACAAGAACCTGTCCTACATCCACGAGGCGCCCGACCAGCTCACCATGCTGGACGCGGTGTCCAAGGCCGCCTTTCGCGTGCGCAGCGCCGAGACCGCCTTGTCCACGCTCAAGAAGGCCGTGCAGGTGGCCACGACGGCGCCCACCGGTCCGGTGAGCGTCGAGATTCCGATCGACATCCAGCAGACGCTGGTGGCCATGCCGCAGGACCTGGCGCCGCCGCCGACGGCCGCGCAGCAAGCGCCCAAAGCCGCCATCGACGCGCTGGCCGCGGGCCTGGCCGCCGCCCGGCGTCCGCTGCTGTGGCTGGGCGGCGGCGCGCGCCACGCCGGCGCCGCCGTGCAGCGCCTGAAGGCGCTGGGTTTCGGCATCGTCACGACGGTGCAGGGCCGCGGCATCGTGGCCGAGGACGACCCGGCCTCGCTGGGCGCCTACAACATCCACAAGCCGGTGGAGGCGTTCTACCAGAGCTGCGACGCCATGCTGGCGGTGGGCACGCGCCTGCGCAGCAACGAGACGCTCAAGTACGAACTCAAGCTGCCGCGCCCGCTCTACCGGGTGGATGCCGACGCCGCCCAGCAGGGGCGCTGCTATGCCGACGACGGCTTCGTCTGCGGCGACGCGGCGCGGGTGCTCGCCGGCCTGGCCGATCGCCTGGAGGCGCGCGGCTACCGGGCCGACCCGCAACTGCTGGCCGACCTGCGCCAGGCGCACGACGCGGCGGTGCACGCGCTGCACGACGGCCTGGGCCCCTACGGCGCGCTGGTGCAGCAGCTGCAGCAGGCCGCGGGCCGGCGGTTCAATTGGGTGCGCGACGTCACCGTGTCCAACAGCACCTGGGGCAACCGCGAGCTGCGCGTGTTCGAGCCCAACGCCGGCGTGCACGCCACCGGCGGCGGCATCGGCCAGGGCCTGCCCATGGCCATCGGCGCGGCGGTGGGCGCGCAGACCACCGGCTCGGGCCGCAAGACGCTGTGCCTGGCCGGCGACGGCGGCTTCATCCTGAACCTGGGCGAGCTCGCCACGCTGGTACAGGAGCAGTGCGACTGCCTGATAGTGCTGATGAACGACAAGGGCTACGGCGTCATCAAGAACATCCAGGACGCCCAGTACGGCGGCCGCCGCGCCTACGTCGAGCTGTACACGCCCGACTACGCGCAGCTGTGCGCCTCGCTGGCGCTGCCGCATGCGCGGGTGTCCGACCTGGCGGCGCTGCCAGGGCAGCTGCAGGCGGCGCTGAAGGCCAAGGGCCCTTTCATGCTCGAGATCGACATGCTGTCCATCGGCCGCTTCAAGACCACGTTTGCTGGCCCGCCGGTCAACAAGCTCAACCAGATCCCGGCGCTCGACCCCACGGTGGCGTCGAGCGCGGCCTGAGGACATGGCCATGCGAGTTGCCCTGATCGGTTGCGGCGCCATCGGCACCGCCTTGCTGGAGCTGGTGAAGGACGATGCGGGCCTGGACATCGCGGCCATCGTCGTCCCGGCCGACTTCGGCGACGCGGCCAGCGAGGTGGCCCGGCGCCTGGCTCCTGCCGCCCTCGTGGTGCCGGCCGTTCCCGGGCAGGGCATCGACCTGGTCGTCGAATGCGCGGGCCACGCCGCCATCGAGCAGCACGTGCTGCCGGCGCTGCGGCGCGGCGTGCCCGCCATCGTGGCCTCGGTCGGCGCGCTGTCGGCCGAAGGCCTGCCCGAGCAGCTGGAAGCCGCCGCGCGCGCAGGCCGCACGCAGGCGCAGCTGATCGCGGGTGCCATCGGCGGCATCGACGCGCTGGCGGCGGCGCGCATCGGCGGGCTGGACGCCGTGCGCTACACCGGACGCAAGCCGCCGCGGGCCTGGACCGGCACCCCCGCCGACGCCGCGCACGACCTGGCGGCGCTGAAGCACGAGACCGTGATCTTCGAAGGCTCGGCGCGCGAGGCGGCCCGCCAGTACCCCAAGAACGCCAACGTGGCGGCCACCGTGTCGCTGGCCGGCCTGGGGCTGGACCGGACCGCCGTGCGCCTCATCGCCGATCCGGCGGTCGTCGAGAACGTGCACCACGTCGAGGCCGAAGGCGCCTTCGGCCGCTTCGAGCTGACCCTGCGCAACCAGCCGCTCGCCGCCAACCCCAAGACCTCGGCGCTCACCGTCTACAGCGCGGTGCGCGCGCTGCGCGGCCGTGTCGCGCCGCTGGTGATCTGAAATGAAGGCTGCCATGTCCAAGCTTCCCCTGCTTCCCATCAACGTCGCCGGCCAGTGGCTGCCTGGCAGCGGCGAGGTGTATGAAAGCCTGTACCCCGCCACCGGCGAGCCGATCGCGCGCCTGAACGCCGCCGGTCTGCAGGACGTCAATGAAGCCATTGCCGGCGCCGACCATGCCTTTCGCACCAGCGGCTGGGCGCAGATGCTGCCGCATGTGCGCGCGGCGGTGCTGCACCGCGTGGCGGGCCTGATCCGCGAGCGCGCCGAAGACCTGGCGCAAAAGCAGCGCCTGGACAACGGCAAGCCCATCAGCGAAACGCGCGCCCTCGTGGCCAGCGCCGCGGGCACCTTCCAGTTCTTCGCCGCCGCGCTGGAGACGCTGGAAGACACCATCACCCCCTCGCGCGGCGCCTACGTGACCATGAGCGTGCACGAGCCCATGGGTGTGGTGGCGGCCATCACGCCCTGGAACTCGCCCATTGCCAGCGAGGCGCAGAAGATGGCGCCGGCGCTGGCGGCGGGCAACGCCGTGGTCGTCAAGCCGGCCGAGGTGACGCCGCTGATGGCGCTGGAGCTGGCCAGGATCTGCGAAGAGGCCGGGGTGCCCAAGGGCATGATCAGTGTGCTGCCGGGCAAGGGCTCGGTCATTGGCGACGCGATCACCAAGCACCCGCTGGTCAAGCGCGTGTCCTTCACCGGCGGCACCGCCACCGGCAAGCACATCGCCCACATCGCGGCCGACAAGATGATGCCGGTGTCGCTGGAGCTGGGCGGCAAGTCGGCCACCATGGTGCTGGAGGACGCCGACCTCGACCACGCCGTCAAGGGCGTGCTCTACGGCATCTTCAGCAGCTCGGGCGAATCGTGCATCGCCGGCTCGCGCCTGTTCGTCGCGCGCGGCATCTACGACGAGTTCGTGGCGCGCCTGGCGGACGCGGCCAAGAACCTGCGCGTGGGCAACCCGGCCAGCGAGCGCACGCAGATGGGTCCGCTGATCACCGCCAAGCACCGCGAAAGCATCGAGCGCTACGTGGCGCTGGGCGTGAGCGAGGGCGGCAGCATCCGCACCGGCGGCGTGCGCCCGCAGGGCGCCGACTTCGACCAGGGCTACTTCTACACGCCCACCATCCTCGAAGGCCTGAACAACCAGGCGCGCATCGCGCAGGAGGAAATCTTCGGCCCGGTGCTGGTGGCCATGCCCTTCGACACCGAGGACGAGCTGATCGCGCAGGCCAACGACAGCCTCTACGCGCTGGCGGCCGGCGTGTGGAGCCGCGACTTCAAGCGCGCCTGGCGCGTGGGCCGCGCGGTGCAGGCGGGCACCGTGTGGGTCAACACCTACAAGCAGTTTTCCGTCTCCACGCCCTTTGGCGGCTGGCGCGACTCGGGCCTGGGCCGCGAGAAGGGACGCGAGGGCATCTTCCAGTACATGGAGCAAAAGAGCATGTACTGGGGCACCAGCGAGCAGCCCATCGGCTGGGCCGATTGACCACCGGAGTGAACATCATGAGCGTGCTGGGCATCGACCAGATCACCTATTGCAGCGAAGACCTGGCGCTCGCGCGCCGCTTCTTCCAGGACTGGGGCCTGGCCCTGAAGCAGGAGAGCGCCGACGAACTGATCTTCGAATGCCTGAACGGCTGCCGCGTGGTGGTGGCCGCCATGGACAAGGCGGGCCTGCCGCCCGCCATCGAGGACGGCCCCACGCTGCGCGAGGTGGTGTGGGGCGTGGAAAGCGAGGCCGACCTGGCACGCTGCGCCGACGCCATCTGCGGCGACGCTGGCTTTGTCGATGCCGTGGTCGATGGCGCGCGCCGCATCGGCTGCACCGACCCCAACGGCCTGGCGGTGCGCTTGCAGGTGAGCCGCAAGCACGCGGTCAGTGTCGATTGCGCCGCCATGAACACCTGGTGCGAGCAGCCGCGCGTCAACCAGCGCGCGCCGATCTACGAGCGCGCCACGCCGATCGAGGTCGGCCACGTGGTGTTCTTCGTGGCCGACGTGAAGGACTGCGAGGCGTTCTACGCCAGCCGCTTCGGCTTCGTCGCGTCCGACCGCTACCCCGATCGCGGCGCCTTCATGCGCTGCGCGCCCGAGGGCGGCCATCATGACCTGTTCCTGCTGCAGCTGCCCTCGGGCAAGCGCGGCATCAACCACGTGGCCTTCACGGTGCGCGACATCCACGAGGTGTTCGGCGGCGGCCTGCACTTCTCGCGCTGCGGCTGGAAGACCCAGCTCGGCCCGGGCCGGCACCCCGTCTCCTCGGCCTATTTCTGGTACTTCGAGAACCCGGCCGGCGGCCTGGTCGAGTACTACGCCGACGAGGACCACCTGACGGCGGACTGGCAGGCGCGCGAGTTCGAGCCTGGCCCGACGGTGTTCGCCGAATGGGCCGTCACCGGCGGCCTGGACGGCCACACGCGCCGGCAAAAGGGCATGGAAGCGGGCGGCAAATTCCTGACCGAACGCAACGGCTGAACCAGCAGGAGACCATACATGACAGCATTGAACATCGGCATCGTGGGCGGTGGCGTGGGCGGCCTGGCCGCCGCCATTGCCCTGCACAAGGCGGGCCATCGGGTCACCGTTTTCGAGCAGGCCTCGCGCTACGGCCGCGTGGGCGCCGACATCAACCTCACGCCCAACGCCGTCAAGGTGTGCGACGGCCTGGGCATCGGCCAGGCGCTGCGCGAGCACGGCGCGCAGCCCACCCACCGCATCAGCCGCACCTGGGACACCGGCGAGGAAACCTCGCGCCTGGAGATGGCCGAGGCGGCGGTGCGCAACTACAACGCGCCGCAGATCACCATCCATCGCGCCGACTTGCTGGAGGCTCTCACCAGCCGCTTGCCCGCAGGCGTGCTGACGCTGGAAAAGCGCGTCGCCACGGTGGAGCGGCAAGCGCAGGGCGCCTGCGTCCGGTTCGCCGACGGCACGCAGCAGGCGTTCGACCTAGTCATCGGCGCCGATGGCATCCATTCGGTGGTGCGCGCGGCCCTGTTCGGGCAGGACCACCCGGAATTCACCGGCCTGGTCTCGTTTCGCGCCACCATCGCGCGCGAGAAGGTGGCGCAGCTGCCCAACATCGACGCCTTCACCAAGTGGTGGGGGCCGCAGCCCTCGATCCAGATCGTCACCTTCCCGCTCAACCGTGGGCGCGAGCAGTTCATCTTCGCCACCACGGCGCAGGACGGCTGGCGCGACGAGTCGTGGACGCTGCCGGGCGACGTGCACGAGCTGCGCCGCATCTACCAGGACTTCCATCCCGAGGCACGCGCGCTGCTCGACGCCTGCACCGAGGTGACCAAGTCCGCGCTGTACGTGCGCGAGCCCATGCCGCAATGGTCCCAGGGCGCGGTCACGCTGCTGGGCGATGCCTGCCACCCGATGGTGCCCTTCATGGCCCAGGGCGCCTGCATGGCGCTGGAGGACGCGGTGGTGCTGGCGCGTGCCCTGCAGGGCGTGGACCAGCCGGGCGTGGCGGCGGCGCTGGCCCGTTATGAAAACACCCGCAAGGAGCGCACCGCCAGGGTGCAGCGCGGCTCGCGCGGCAACGAATGGCTCAAGCAGGGCGGCAACGCCGACTGGGTCTACGGTTACGACGCCTGGCAGGTGGCATTGGCCGATTGAAGACGGTGTGAAGGAATGAACCCGATGAAACGAATCTGCTGGATCGGCATGGCGATGGCCGCCCTGGCCACGGCATTGCCCGCCGCGGCGCAGGGTGCGGCCGACGTCGGCAAGGCCCTGTCGTCCGAGCGCTTCACCCTGGTGTCGCCCTTTCCGCCCGGCGGCCCCACCGACACGCTGGCGCGCGTGCTGGCCGAGGGCCTGAGCGCGCGCTACAAGACCCCCGCCGTGGTCGAGAACGCCACCGGCGCGGCCGGCAACATCGGCATGGAGAAGGTCAAGCGCGCCAAGGGCGACGGCCACACGCTGCTCGTCATTCCAGCGGGCAACCTCACCATCAACCCGACGCTGATGCCGAACTTTCCCTTCGACATCCGCAAGGACTTCGTGCCCGTCACCATGCTGGCCGCCGCGCCCAACGTCATCGTGACGGGCAAGGCCAGCGGCATCCGGTCGATTGCCGATCTGATCGCGCGCGCCAAGGCCAAGCCCGGCACGCTGTCGTATGCCTCGCCCGGCGTGGGCAGCGGCCTGCACCTGGCCGGCGAGCTGTTCAAGGAGCGCACCGGCATCGACATGCTGCACGTGGCCTACAAGGGCACGCCGCCGGCGCTCAACGACGTGATGGGCGGCGTGGTGCCGCTCATGTTCACCAACCTGCCGGCGGCACTGCCCTTCATCCAGGACGGCAAGCTGCTGGCCCTGGCCACCACCCAGGCCAAACGCATCCCGGCCGCGCCCGAGATTCCCACGCTGGCCGAGCAAGGCGTCAAGGGCGTGGACGTGACCTCGTGGTACGGCTTGCTGGCGCCGGCCGGCACGCCGGCCGAGGTGGCCGGGCAACTCGCCAGGGACGCCGCCGCGATCCTGGCCGAGCCCGAGGTCAAGCAGCGCCTGACGGCCCAGGGCATGAGCCAGGCCACCATGAGCCCGGCGGCCTTCGACCAGGCCATCCGGGACGAAACCGCCGTCTGGGCCGGCGTGCTCAAGAGCCGCCACATCCAGGCGCAATGACCCCCATTCCTTTCATTCAGCACCCCAGGAGACCGCGATGTCCGAAGGCACCATCCAGATGATCAAGATCATCGACAACACGCAACCGGCGGCCAGCGAGGCGCACGACCGCTACCTGCAGCCGCGCCAGGCGCAGAAGCGCCCGCCCACCAGCTACGAAAGCCTGCTGGGCGACGCCATCGAGCGCGCCTTCGGCGCCGGTGTCTACGACCTGCCGGGCCTGGTGGCCCACCTCAACAGCCAGAACTCGACCACGCCCGACAACCAGCCCTGGACCGAGGCCAACTACGCCGCCGTCATGAAGACGCTGGGGTACTGAAAACCGCATCAAGACAGGAGATCCACCATGAGCCCAACGCAACAGGACGCCGTCGCCAAGCGGCTGGAAGAAGGCCTGAAGGACCGCTGGTACGCGCTGTGCCCGGCATCCTTCATCAAGGAAAAACCCGTGTCGCTGCAGCGCCTGGGCACCACGCTGGCGGTGTGGCGCGGCACCGACGGCAAGGCGCACGCACTGGAAGACCGCTGTCCGCACCGCGGCGCCAAGCTGTCGCAGGGCGCCATCCTGAACGACACCCTCAAGTGCCCCTACCACGGCGTGGAAGTGCGCTGCGACGGCGTGGCCACCTCGGTGCCCGCCAGCCCCGGCTGCAAGCTGGAGGGCGCGCGCGCCACCTTCAACTACCACGTGGCCGAGGTGGCCGACACGCTGTTCGTCTACAACGCGAGCAAGCCGGTGGACACGCCGCCGCCGCTGGTGCTGCCGCCCGAGCTGGCCGACGACGCGCAGTTCTCGCGCTTCCTGTGCTACGTGGAGTGGAAGTGCGACTACCGCTACGTGCTGGACAACGTGCTCGACCCGATGCACGGCACCTTCCTGCACAAGCAGTCGCACGCCATGTCGCAGGGCGCCACGCAGATGAAGTTCGGCATCGAGGCGACCGAAACCGGCTTCCTGTTTGCCAAGGAGGGCCAGCGTGACGTCAACTTCGACTGGTCCGAGTTTGCCGACACCGGCATCCAGACGGTGAAGCTGGAGATCCCCTACCCCAAGACCGGCGGCCCCGGCGGCGGCTTCATCATCATCGGCATGGTCACGCCGATTGCGCCCAACCTGTGCGGCGTGTATTTCTGGCGCGTGCGCAAGGTGGCGCCGGGCTGGGCGCGCGACACCTGGCGCTTCCTGTACCGCGACCGGCTCGAGGCGCGCCACTGGCACGTGCTGGAGCAGGACCGCGTGCTGCTGGAAGACCTGGCGCCCAACGCCAACGAGCACGAGCACCTGTACGACCACGACATGGGCGTGGTGCGGCTGCGCCGCGTCATGCGCAGCGCGGCGCAGGAGCAGATCGAGGCCGAAAAGGCCCGCGCCTGACGCGCTGCAGGAGCCGCCACCCATGTCCAGCCCCACGCTTTCGGCCCTGGTTTACGCGATTCGTTGGGAAGCCAGCGAGGTCGTCAGCGTGGAGCTGCGCCCGGCCACCGGCGAGGTCGAGTTCCCGCCCTTCGAGGCCGGCTCGCACATCAACCTGCACCTGCCCAACGGCCTGTCGCGCAGCTACTCGCTGTGCAACTCCGACGCCGAGCGCGGGCGCTACGTCGTCGGCGTGGCGCGCGACCGCAACAGCCGCGGCGGCTCGCTGTACGTGCACCAGCAGTTGCGCGTGGGCAGCACGGTGCCGATCGATCCGCCGCGCAACAACTTCAAGCTGGACGACGCGGCCCCGCGCAGCATCCTGGTGGCCGGCGGCATCGGCGTCACGCCCATGTTCGGCATGCTGCAGCACCTGGTGGCGCAGGGCCGGCCGGTGGAGTTCATCTACTGCGCGCGCAGCCGCAAGGACGCCGCCTTCGTCGACGCCATCGAGGCGCTGGCGCGCGCGCACGCCGTGCCGCTGACCCTGCACTTCGACGACGAGCAGAGCGGACCGCCCTACCTGCACGAGCTGCTGGCCGGCAAGGGTGCCGACAGCCACTACTACTGCTGCGGCCCCACGCCTATGCTCAACGCCTTCGAGGAGGCCTGCGCGCAGCTGGGCTGGGCCAACACCCACATCGAGCGCTTCACGGCCGCGCCGGCACCCGCCGCGGCGCCCGGCAGCGGCTTCGACGTGGTGTGCGCCAAGAGCGGCAAGACGGTGCCGGTGCCGGCCGGCAAGTCGATTCTGGACGCGCTGACCGACGCCGGCCTGAGCCCCGACTGCAGCTGCATGGAGGGCGTGTGCGGCACCTGCGAGACGGCCGTCATCGAATGCGATGGCGAGCTGGAGCACCACGACAGCGTGTTGACCAAGAGCGAGAAGCAGGCCGGCAAGACCATGATGATCTGCGTGTCGCGCTGCAAGGGCCAGCGCCTGGTGCTGGACATCTGAAGCCGGAACGATTTTTTTAGACCAGGGCCGAACCCAGCGGCCCGATACACGAGAAAGAGGAGCGATTCATGAAAACCCACGCACTTGCCGCGGCCCTGGTTCTGGGCACCGTCGGCGCGACGCCGGCCTGGGCGCAAGCCAGCCAGGCGACGATCTTCGGCACGGTGGACCTGGCGGCCACGCACCTGAGCAACGGTGGCGGCAGCACCACCGGCATGTCGCACAGCGGCGGCAACATCTCGCGCATCGGCCTGCGCGGCACGGAAGACCTGGGCAGCGGCTACGGCGCGGGCTTCTGGTTCGAGTCGGGCCTGAACGCCAAGGACGGCAGCGCCGGCGGCCCCGCGGGCAACTTCTGGAACCGGCGCGCCACCGTCAGCCTGACGGGCCCGTTTGGCGAACTGCGCCTGGGCCGTGACGACTCGGCCACCTTCCTGAACACGCTGATCTTCGACCCCTTCCTGACCAACGGCGTGGCGGGCACCCAGAGCTTCGTCATGAACGGCGCGCCGATCCAGATCAGCAACGCGGTCAGCTACTTCCTGCCCAAGAACCTGGGCGGCTTCTATGGCCAGCTGCAGTACGCCTGGGGGCCGGCCTCGATACCCACCAGCAAGACCTACCGCGGTTTTCGCGGGGGCTATGCCAACGGCCCGCTGAACCTCTCGCTGGCGGCGGCGCAACTGGACTTCAGCGGCGCCGGCAAGCTCAAGATCGCCAACGTGGGCGCCAGCTACGACTTCGGCACCATCAAGCCGGCCCTGATCTGGACGCAGGAGCGGCGCGACGGCGGCTCCTCGGTGCGCGCCATCCAGATCGGCGCCACGGCCCAATTCGGCGTCCACCAGGTGCGCGCCAGCATCGGCGACTACCGCACCAGCGGCGGCGCGGCCGACGCCAACTGGCGCAAGCTGGGGCTGGGCTATGCCTACAACTTCTCCAGGCGCACCATGCTGTACGTCAGCGCCGGCTTCGTCAGCAACAGCGACGGCGCCAACCGCGCCGTGTCGGCGCAGGGCATGGCGGTTCCGGTCAACACCCTGGGCCACTCCGCCTCCGGCTACGAAATCGGCGTGCGGCACTTTTTCTGAACGGGCGCGGTGTGGTGGGCGAGGCGCCGCGTCTTGACGTAGAGTGAGGGGATCGTCGTCCTGTCGGAGATCCCCACCATGAACGCCCCCCACGCACCCGAACTCGCCGCCGTCATGGATGCCGCCGCCGCGCGGCGCCAGATCGATGCGCAGTGGGACGGCGACATCGTGCGCCAGCTCACCGACTACATCGCCATCCCGGCCAAGTCGCTGGCCTTCGATCCGTCCTGGGCCCAGCACGGCTTCATCGACACCGTGGTGCGCAACGCCGCACAGTGGGTCGAGGCGCAGAAGGTGCCCGGCCTCAAGCTGGAGGTGGTGCGCATCGACGGGCGCACGCCGGTGATCTTTTTCGAGATCGAGGGCACCAAGGCTGGGGCCACCCAAACGGCGCTCATGTATGGCCACCTGGACAAGCAGCCCGAGTTCAGCGGCTGGCGCGCCGACCTGGGGCCGTGGACGCCCCGGCTGGAAGACGGCAAGCTCTACGGCCGCGGCGGCGCCGACGACGGCTATGCGGTGTACGCAGCCATCGCCGCCGTGCAGGCCCTGAAGGCGCAAAAGCTGCCGCACCCGCGCATCGTCGGCCTGATCGAGACCAGCGAGGAAAGCGGCTCGCCCGACCTGCTGCCCTACATCGACGCCCTGCGCCCGCGCCTGGGCGACGTGGGCCTGGTGGTGTGCCTGGACTCGGGCGCCGGCAACTACGACCAGCTGTGGCTGACCACCAGCCTGCGCGGCATGGCGGCGGGCACGCTCAAGGTCGAGGTGCTGACCGAAGGCGTGCACTCGGGCGATGCCTCGGGCCTGGTGCCCAGCAGCTTCCGCATCCTGCGCCAGGTGCTCGACCGGCTGGAAGACTCGGCCACCGGTCGCCTGCTGCCCGCCAGCTTTCACTGCGACATCCCGGCCGAGCGCATCGAGCAGGCCCAGGCCACGGCGCGCATCCTGGGCGACGACCTGTTCAAGCGCTACCCCTGGGTGCATTACGACTGCGGCGGCAAGGATCAATCCGTGCTGCCCATGTCGGGCGACCCGGTCGAGGCCCTGCTGGCGCGCACCTGGCGGCCCACGCTCAGCGTGACCGGCGCCGAGGGCCTGCCCGCGCTGCAGGACGCCGGCAACGTGCTGCGCCCCTACACCGCCTTTAAGCTCAGCCTGCGCCTGCCGCCGCTGGTGGACGCCGCGCAGGCGGTGCAGCAGATGAAGCGCCTGCTGGAAGACAACGCGCCGTATCAGGCCAAGGTCACGTTCGACAGCGCGGGCGGCGCCGCCACCGGCTGGAACGCCCCCGCCTCGGCGCCCTGGTTCGCGCAGGCGCTGGATGCCGCGTCCCTCGCCCACTTCGGCGCGCCCTGCGGCTACATCGGCCAGGGCGGCACCATTCCGCTGATGAGCCAGTTGAGCGAAGGCTTTCCCACCTCGCAGATGATGGTCTGCGGCGTGCTGGGCCCCAAGAGCAACGCCCACGGACCCAACGAGTTCCTGCACCTGGCCTACGCCAAGCGCCTGACCGCTGCCGTGGCCGAAGTCATCGCCCGCATGCCCTGATGGTGGCGGGCATCTCCAGCCAACTGCGGCCGCCGCACGGCGACGCGCTGGCGCTGCGCGACTGGCCCCTGCCCGCCGGCCAGCCGGTGCGCGGCGTGGTGCTGCTGGTGCACGGGTTGGGCGAGCACATCGGCCGCTACCAGGAGCTGGCCGACCAGCTGAACGCATGGGGTTTTGCCGTGCGCGGCTACGACCAGCACGGGCACGGCCACTCGGCCGGCGCGCGCGGCGCGCTGCCCGAGGACGACCGCCTGCTGACCGACCTGGCGGCCGTCATCGACGACACGCACCGGCGCATGGACGGGCGGCTGCCGCTGATCGTGCTGGGCCATTCGATGGGCGGCCTGGTGGCGGCGCGCGGGGTGTCGCTGGCGCTGCGCCGCGTGGACGCGCTGGTGCTGTCCTCGCCCGCGCTCGACGTGGGCAAGGGGGCGCCGCTGCGGGCCCTGGTGCGGGTGCTGGCCCGCGTGGCGCCCGGCTTACGGCTGGGCAACGGCATCGATGCGCGCCGGCTCTCGCACGACGCGGCGGTGGTGCAGGCCTATCAGGCCGACCCGCTGGTGCACGACCGCATCAGCGTGCGGCTGGCGCATTTCATGTTCGGCGCCGGACCGGCCGTCATCGCCTGCGCGCCGCGCTGGCCGGTGCCCACCTTGCTGCTGTACGCCGGCCAGGACGCCGCCGTGCGCCCCGCCGGCAGCGCGGCCTTTGCCCGCGCCGCGCCGCCTGCGCAGGTGACGGCGCAGGCGTTTCCCGCGCACTTCCACGAGATCTTCAACGAGCAGGACCGGGCCCCCGTGTTCAGCGCCCTGCATGACTGGCTCATTGCGCGCTTTGCCGGCGTCGATCAAGCGCAATCAGCTATCAAATAAATAGTATCCGGGTTCAAATCCAGCGCCGCACGCGCGCCGCGTAGCGCTTGAAGTCCTCGCCAAAGCGCTCGGCCAGGATGCGCTCCTCCGGCCTGATCTGCAGCACCGTCAGCAGCGCCACCGACAGCGGCAGGCCCAGCCACGCGGCGGCGTTGCCCAGCCACACGGCCCAGCCGGCCAGCACGATCAACATGCCCAGGTACATGGGGTTGCGCGTGACGCGGTAGATGTCGCTCGTCACCAAGGCACTGGCGCGCTGCGGCGCCAGCGGGTTGACGGTGGTGTGCGCGCGTCGAAACGCCAGCACCCCCGCCAGCGCCACCCCGCCGCCCAGCGCGGCCAGGGCCAGCGCCGCGCCCGTGACCCACACGCTGCCACTTGACCACTGCGCTTGTGGAAAAGCACGGGCCAGCGCCCACATCACCCCTGCGCAGACCGCGTCGATCAGGGGCGGGGGAATGCGGTGTTCCAGCCAGCGCGGCATGGCGGGTTCAAGCGGCCAATGCGGCACGCTGGCGCAGCCCCAGCCAGCCCAGCGCCAGCGCCACCACCGCCAGCGGCACCAGCGAGCCGACGTTGAGCAAGGCCCAGCCTTGCGTGGTGACCAGCGCGCCGGAGGCGAACGAGGTCAGCGACATCGTGGCGAACACGCAGAAGTTGATGGCCGCCTGCGCGCGGTCCTTTTCCTCCGGCCGGTACGCGGCCAGCGCCAGCGTGGTGCTGCCGGTGAACAGAAAATTCCAGCCCACGCCCAGCAGCAGCAGCGCGCTGACGAAGTGCATCAGCTCCACCCCCGACAGCGCGATGCCCACGCACGCCAGGTTCAGCACCACGCCCGCGCCCATCACGGGCAGCACGCCAAAACGCTTGATCAGCGAGCCGGTGACGAAGCCCGGCGCGTACATGCCGATCACGTGCCACTGCAGCACCATGGCGGTGGCGCCGAACTCGAAGCCGCACACCTGCATGGCCAGCGGCGTGGCGGCCATCAGCAGGTTCATCACGCCGTAGGACATGGCCGCGCCCAGCGTGGCCACCACGAACACCGGCTGGCGCATGATCTGCCCCAGCGGCCGGCCCTGCGGCGCGTGCGCGGCGGGGGCCTGCACGGCCGGAAACTCGATCAGCGCCATCACCCCCATGGCCAGCAGCGCCACCACCGCCAGCGCCAGGTAGGCGCCGACGAAGGGCGTGGGCAGCAGCGCGCGCGTCCACGCCGCCAGGTTGGGGCCGACGATGCCGCCCAGCAGGCCGCCGGCCAGCACCAGCGAGACGGCTTTCTCGCGCCAGCCGGGCGCCACCAGCTCGGCCGCGGCAAAGCGGTACAGCTGGCCGTTGGCGTTGTAGTAGCCGGCAATCACGGTGGCCGCCATCAGCAGCCAGAAGTGGCGGCCGGCCGCGGCGTAGGCCGCCAGCAGCGCCGAGCCCAGCGCGACGATGAGCCCGATCTGGAACGAGCCGCGCCGCCCGAAGCGCGTTTGCGTGCGCGCCACCAGCGGCGCGGCCAGCGCGCCGCCCACCACGTAGCCCATCACCGGCAGCGTCGCCATCCAGGCGTGCGGCGCCAGTTGCAAACCCACCAGCCCGTTGATGGCGATGAAGGTGACGTTGTTGATCAGAAACAGGCCCTGGGCCAGGGTCAGCAGCAGCAGTTTGCGGTTCATGGGAGTGGGGTGTGGGGGGTGTTCAGGACGCGGTCAGCAGGGCCAGCGCCGCCAGCGGCGCGGTTTCGGCGCGCAGCACGCGCGGGCCCAGGCTGTGAGGGGCAAAGCCGGCGGCGCGGGCGGCGGCTTCTTCGTCGGGGGCCAGCCCGCCTTCGGGGCCGGACAGCAGGGTGATCGGCGCGGTCGCGGCCAAGTCGCCCGCACGCGCGCGCAGGCCGGGCGCCGAGGCATCCAGCGACAGCAGCCAGCGCGCGCCTTCGGTCGCATCGCTCAGATACTCTTGAAATGAGAGCGCCTGGCGTACATCCAGCAGGCGGTTGCGGCCGCTTTGCTCGCAAGCGGCCACGGCCACGGCCTGCCAGTGGGCGCATTTTTTGGTGGCGCGCTCGCCGGTCAGGCGCAGGCTGCTGCGCGACGTCAGCACGGGCGTCAGGCTGGCGGCGCCCAGCTCGGTGGCCTTTTCCACCAGCCAGTCCATGCGCTCGGCGGCCATCAGGCCCACGGCCAGGTGCACGGCGCGCGCCGCCTCGCGCTCCACCGCGTGGTGCGCGCCCACCTCCACCTCCACGTCGCTGCGGCCCATGCGCGCGATGGTGGCGTCCCATTCGCCGCCGCGGCCGTCGAACAGGGTCACCGCCATGCCCGGCTGCAGGCGCAGCACCTGCACGTGGCGCGCCGCGCCGGCGGGCAGGGCCAGCCGGGCGTGGGCGGCGAGTGGCAGCGGGACGTGGAAGCGGGGCATGGTCGGTCGGGGCGGCGCACGGGTCTTGCGCGCGCCGCGTTCACACCTGGACAGGGAGCCTGCGATGGTACGCTGTCACGCCATGACCGATGCTCCCGCTCCGCTCGATCCGGCCCTGGCCTGCCCCTCGTGCCGCGCGCCCATGAGCCGCCGCGCCGTGGCGTCGAATCTGGGCCTCACGATCACGCTGGACGTGTGCCACGCCTGCCGCGGCCTGTGGTTCGACCACGGCGAGAGCCTGCGCCTGGCGCCGCAGGGCGTGGTGGAGCTGTTTCGCGAGCTGCACATGCACAAGGACGATGCGCAGACCCCGCTGGCGCGGCCGCTGGATTGCCCGCGCTGCCGGCGCACGCTGGACGAGGGGGTGGACGTGGTGCGCTCGGGCCGCTACGTCACCTGGCGCTGCGCCAGCCGCCACGGCCGCTTTGCCACCTTTGCCTCCTTCATGATCGAAAAGGGCTTCGTGCGCCAGCTCACCCAGCCCGAGATCGCCGACCTGGCCGCGCGCGTGCGCGTCATCCACTGCGCCTGCTGCGGCGCGCCGATCGACCTGCGCCAGCACGACGCCTGCCCCTACTGCCATGCTGCGCTGTCCCTGCTCGACCCCCAGGCCGTGCAGCAGGCCCTGGCCGACTACGACCGCCGCGCGCGCGCCGCCACCGAGGGCCCGCGCGCGCCCGACCTGGCCGATGCGCTGATCCGGCTGGAGCAGGACCGCGAACGTGCCAAGCGTGAGGAGCGGCAGGGTGGCCACTCCGTGGCCGAGGAGTTCGACACCTGGGCGCTGGGTGTGGAGCGGGTTTGGGATTGGCTGCAACGGCGCTGACCGGTACGCCGGGTGACGCGACGTCGATCCGGGCGCGCCGTGGTCATCAAACCCGTAGGTTTTCTCGCGCGACCCCACGGGCACGAAAGGCTGGGAGACCCAGCGTGACAAGGACGAATACGGCCGTGGCCAGCTTCAGGTCCCCCGGCTTCAGCCCGATCGAGAGACCGAGCGATACCAGTTGGTAGTAGATGATGCTTCCAACCACGGGCGCCATCAGTTGCCGCGTGACCGTGCTGCGCCCCATGATGGCTTCACCGATGACCAGAGACGCCAGGCCATTGATCAAGACGCCCAGGCCCATGCCCACGTCGGCATAGCCCTGCAACTGCACGATCAGGGCACCGCCCAGGCCGGTCAGTCCATTGGCCAGTGCAAGCCCGGCCATGGTGTAGGCCCAGACGCTGATGCCCAGCGAGGGAGCCAGATCGGTGTTGACCCCGATGACGCGCAGCGCAGCGCCCGATTCGGTGCCCAGGTACCAGCGCAAGGCGCCGCCGAGGATCAGGACGAGCAGGGCAAAGAACGCCACCTGCATGCCCACGGACTGGCTCAAATCCGGGTGGATCAGCTGAAACAGGCTTTGGGTGTCGAACAGCGCCACGTTGGATTGGCCCAGGATGCGCAGGTTGATGCTGTACAGCCCCGTGAAGACGACGATGCCGGCCAGCAGGGGACTGAGCCCGAATCGCAGGTTGACCAGCGCAGTGACCGTGCCCGCCAGCATGCCCGCGACCACACCGGCCAGGGTGGCGGCCACAGGGTGCCAACCCAGCAGCAGCAGGGCGGCGCAGGTGCACCCCCCGAGCGGGAAGGAGCCTTCGCAGGTGAGGTCTGGAAAACCGACCAGTCGGAACGGCACCATGATGCCCGTCACCAGCAGCGCGTAGACCAGGCTTTGCGCGAACGTGACCGGCACGAGATTGAAAAAGGCCAGAAGAATGTCCATGACGGAGTCAGTGCTTGAGAAGCATGCGGTCGTTGTCGATCTGAAAGCGCTCGACCAGCGCTTCCGGCGTCAGGGCGCTCTTTTCCTCGTCACGCACGTCATAGCAGATGCGGCCCGCGTCCATCATGATCAGGCGGTTGCCCGTGGCGATGGCCTGGCTCATGTTGTGCGTCACCATCAAGGTGGTCAACTGGCGTTCGGTCACCGCGCGCAAGGTGGCTTGCATCACCCGGTCGGCCGTTCGCGGATCGAGCGCGGCGGTGTGCTCGTCAAGCAGCAGCAGCGTGGGTTGGGATATGACGGCCATCAGCAGCGACAAGGCTTGGCGCTGTCCGCCCGACAGCAGGGCCACCGAGGTGCCCAGGCGGCTCTCGAGTCCCAGTCCGAGCTCCTCCAGCCAGGCACGGTATTGCGCCCGGCGCTTGTCGGTCAGCAGCGGGCGCGCACGGTGCGCGCGGCCGCGCCGCTCGGCGATGGCGAGGTTTTCCTCGATCGTCATGGCCGCGGCCGTGCCGATCATGGGGTCTTGAAAAACCCGTGTGACCAGGCCCGCGCGCTTGTGCGGTGCCAGCCGGGTGATGTCGCGTCCGGCGATGGCCAGGCTGCCTTGATCGGGCGTCACGGCGCCGGCGATGGTGTTGAGCAGGGTCGATTTGCCGGCCCCGTTGCCACCGATCAGGACCACGAAATCGCCGGGTTCGACGCGAAGTTCGATCCGGTCAAGGGCGGGCCTGGACTCGGGCAGCTCCTTGTTGAACGTCTTGCTCAGGCCCCGGCACAGGAGCGTCGGATCGGCAGCGCTCACTTGATGATCCAGGGGCTGTTGGCCAGCTCCGGCGGCACCGACAGGCCAACCGCCTGGAGGCCTTGCGGGCTGATGTAGGAGTCAAAGTCGGCGGGCTTGGGCACATAGGGTGCAATGTCGGCGGGCTTCTCGCCCTTCAGAATCCGATCCGCGATGTCGGCGGCGTGCTCGCCGTTTTTCAGATAGGAAACGGCGTGAAAGCCCGCCAGTTGATCCTTGAGTTTTTCGGAGTAAACCGAATTGAACAAGGGTACCCGGATGCGTCGGGCGACCTGGGCCAGAACCGGAATCGACGTCTGGACGATGTTGGACTGGATTTGATAGATCGCGTCCACCTTCCCCGCAAAACTCTGTGCGCGCTGCGGGATGTCGTTGGCGTTGTCCACCGGCACGGCGACCACTTCCAGGCCGAGCTTGCGGGCGGCCTTCTGGTAGAGATCCATGTTGGTCTTGTCGTTGTCTTCGCCCGGGTTGTAGAGCGTGCCGATGCGCTTGACACTGGGGACGACCTGCTTGACGAAGGCCAGCGAAGGTTCAAAGTTCTGCAACAGCGAAGCGCCGCTGCTCCAGGTGGAGCCGTGCTGCCAGTCGGGAACCAGGCCTGCCGCCACCGGGTCGACCACGGAGGCAAACACGATCGGGATGGATTTGTCCTTGATGCCGCGCACCGCGGCCTGGTTGAGCGGCGTCGTGAGGCCCAGGATCAGTGCCGGCTTCTTGGCCTCGGCGCGTTGCAGGATCTGGGGCACCAGACTGCGGTCGAAGTTGGCGTGCATGAAGTCGTAAGTCACCTGGCGGCCATCGTGGTAGCCCAGTTGATCCATGCGTGCCTTGAAGCCGTCGGTGATCTGGGTGAATGCCGGGTGTTCTCCGAAGCTGACGATGGCGATGAGTTTGGGTGCCGGTGTTTGGGCCCAGACAGTACTGGCCAGAGCGAATGCGGCAGCGCCCAGAAGGTGTTTGATTCTCATGAAGGCTCTCCAGTTGTGGGTGGGATCAGTCGCCGCTGGCGTCGAGCCAATTTTCGGCAGCAACGCGCAGGAAGTTCTCGCCGAGTACGCCAAGGATGTCGTCGTCGCTGTAGCCGAGACGCACAAGGGCTTCCACCAGCTCGGGCAACTCCTCGGGCTTCACGTCCGCCCACGGTGGGCGCGGGTAGCCGCGTTGCGCCATCATGGGGCTGGCGTCGTAGAGCTGTGTCATGAAGGCTTGATAGAAAACCACGTCCAGGCCCAGTCCCACGTGTCGCGCGCCGACGCGTTGTGCCACGTGGTCGATGTGACGCACCAGAGCCGGCACGCCAGAACGGTTGTCGTTGGCCACGAATGCACCGATCGAGTTGACGCCCATCACGCCCCCGCGTGCAGCCAGCGCGCGGATTTGCTCATCGGTGATGTTGCGCTCGTGGTCCTTGATGGCGCGTGCGTTGGAGTGCGAGAAGATCACGGGCTTGCTGGAATGCTCGATGATGTCCAGCGAGGTCCTGATGCCTGCATGACTCGCATCCAGCATCATGCCGACGCGATTGGCTTGCGTCACGAAAGCGCGACCCAGCACCGAGAGTCCGGCATCGGATGGTTCGTGGCAGCCGTCGCCCAGCGGGTTGCGCGTGTTGTAGGCAGGAATGATCCAGCGCACGCCCAGGCGATACCAGGTGGCGAGCAGCGCGGGGTCGTGGCCCAGCGGCCCCGCACCCTGCAGGTGAAAGCCCACACCCAGCCGGCCGTCGGTTTTTGCGCGGCGGATGTCGGCCACGCTTTCCACCACGCTCAGGTGGGCTTGCGATTCGAGCCAGCGGCGCTGCTGAGCGAAATGCCGCAGCGTCGGCTCGGGCCGGTCCCAGTCGGCGCCGATGGTCAGCGAAACAAAGGAAAAGCCGCTGGCCAGGAAGCGTTCGAGCATCTGCGGGCCTTCGGCCAGGCATTCAGGCGTCCAGCCGACGGCGCTTTCCCACACCAGGGCTCGCTCCAGCAGCGCCACTGGGAGACGAGAGTTTGACAGGGGGGAGTTCATTGCAGCGGTCTGAGTCAGCTGGGTGAAGGTTTGATTTTGTTGATGTCGCTTCGAAATACCAGGACTTCATGTGCTGACCAGGCCGTGGGCCCTGCCATCAACTTGTCTGCTGCCGACAGCCTGTTGAATGGGTTCAACATGGGGCCGTACAGCCGTGATCGTGCATGGGTGTGTACCGATGTGCTATCCGAAAACCGTCTTTCGCCATCCGAAAGTCGAAAGGCGTGCTGGGTTGGCAAGCTTCAGAGGTCAAGGGTTCTGACGCGATCGGCGGATGGGAGCAAACGATTCCCAATGGCACCGTCCATCCTTGTTTGCTTCCAGTCGCGCGCACGGATGGACGCGGGCCGAGCGTTACTTCCTCACTGTGGCGCAGCCCGGCGAGCGGAAGGTTCTGGATGAGGGAGTCAGCCGGAGGCGTTGGTCGCGGCCAACCAGCTGCGTGGAGCGGGGTCGCGGGTGTGATGGAGCAGGGGTGCAATGGAATTGATAGCTACCTTCGATTTGTGGATGCGGGCTACAGGCTGATTTGGCTTGAATTTCAGCGTGGCAGCAGAGCGTCGTCGAAGATCGCCACCGCGCGCGTCCAGCCGGCGGAGGCGCCGCGGATCTTGTGCGGGAAGCAGCTGATGTAAAAACCATCGGCCGGCAGCGCCTCCAGCTTGTGCAGCTTTTCCAGGTGGCAGTAGCCGATGTCGCGCCCGGCCTTGTGGCCTTCCCAGATCAGGCTGGCGTCGTGCGTCTGGGCGTACTTCTGCGCGGTGTGCACGAAGGGCGCGTCCCAGCTCCAGGCGTCGGTGCCGGTCAGGCGCACGCCACGCTCCAGCAGATACATCGTCGCCTCGTAGCCCATGCCGCAGCCGGCGCTGACGTAGTCGCTCTGGCCGTAGCGGCTGCCGGCGCGGGTGTTGACGACCACGATCTCCAGCGGCTGCAGGGTGTGGCCGATGCGCGCCAGCTCGGCCTCGACGTCCTGCGCGGTGACGACGTAGCCGTCGCCGAAGTGGCGGAAGTCCAGCTTCACGCCGGGCTGGAAGCACCACTCCAGCGGTACCTCGTCGATGGTCCAGGCTTTTTTCTTTTCGCCCAGCGCCTTGTCCATGGTGCTGTGGAAGTGATAGGGCGCATCCAGGTGCGTGCCGTTGTGGGTCGACAGCTGCACCATCTCCACCGCCCAGACCTCGCCGTCGGGCAGGTCTTGCTGCTTGAGGCCCGGGAAGAACGGCGCCATCTGCTCGAACGAGTTCTGGTGGTTGAAGTACTGGATCTTGGGCGCGAAGGCCGGCGGGTCGGAGATGACGTCGTTTTCCAGGTAGATCGACAGGTCGATGAATTGGCGTGCCATGACAGAGGCTCCTTTATTTCCAGTGGACCATGGGCAGCCCGGCCACCGGGCTGCGGAAGTAGGGGATGGTGCTGCCCATCAGGCTGCCGAGGTAGACAGTGCGCAAATCCGGCCCGCCGAAGGTGATGCTGGCCAGCCACGGCGCGAGGTTGCCGCGCGCGGCCAGCATGTCTTCGCTGGTCACCGTGCCGGCGGCCATGTGCTCCAGCAGCCGCCTGGACGCGGCCGGCTCGCCGTCGTCGAGCAGCAGCAGCCTGTCGCCCTGCGGCGTGAGCGCGATGAGCTGGTCCACCATCACCAGCGTGCACCACAGGTTGCCGAACGTGTCGAAGGCGATGCCGTCCGGAAAGCCGCCCAGGTGCGTGGGGCCGAAGACCTCGCGGTCCCGCAGCTCGACGCCCTGCGCGCCTTCGTGCAGGCGCATGCGCGTGATGTGCGGGCCGGTGGTCTCGACGATGTACAGCCACTCCTCCCTGGCATCCAGCCGGATCTCGTTGGTGAAGAAAAAGCCGTCGGCCACCACGCGCAGGCCGCGCTCGTCCACCACCGCGACGTAGCCGTCTTGCACGCGCGAGCTGGCCGCCTGCGTCCACGGGTTGACGCGGGTGGAGACGGTGATCCAGATGCGGTCCTTGCGGTCGCGCAGCACGAAGTTGACCTTGCCGATGGGTTGGCCGTCGATCCGGTCGTACAGCACGCGCGTCTCGCCCTCGCGGGTCATGCGCTCCAGGCAGTCGGTGCCGAAGTTGCTGATCAGCAGGTCGCCATTGGCGGCAAAGGCCAGGCCGTTGGGCAGGGTGCCGGTGGTGTACTTGTGCTCCAGCTCCGCGCTGCTGGCGGCCGCCGCGCTCTCGAAGCGCGCGTCGGCGCGCTGGCCGATGAAGCGCTGCGTGGCGTCCGGCGCGATGCGCGTCACGCCGCCGCGCGCGTCGGCGGCCCACAGCGTGCCGTCGCGCTCGGCCAGGATGCACTCGGGGCGCTGCAGGTCGTGGCCTATGGCGTGGACCTGCGCGCGATCGACGGTGAAGCCTTGCAGGGGGTTGTTGGGCATCGTTTCAGCCTCCGACAGGTTTGAGCAGCACCAGGCTCAGCTGCGGCACGAAGATCAAGAGCAGCAGCACCAGGAACATCATCACGGTGAACGGCGCCGTGCCGCGGAAGATGTCGCCCAGCGTGATGCGCTGGTCCTGCAGCGTGCTCTTGATGACGAACACCGACAGGCCGAACGGCGGCGTGAGCAGCCCGATCTCCACCGCCACCACGGTGACCACGCCGAACCAGATCAGGTTCAGGCCCAGCTGCTCGGCGATCGGCAGCATCAGCGGCAGCATGATGAGCAGGATGGAGGACGAGTCGATGATGGTGCCCAGCCCGATCGCGAAGCCGACGTAGATGAACAGAAAGCCCGTCGGCCCCAGGCCCAGCTGCGTCATCCACTCCACCAGGAACTGCGGCAGCCCCGACATCGCCAGCATGCGTGTGTAGATGGTGGCGCAGATGATGAGAAAGCTCACCGACACCGTCACGTGCCCGGTCTCCACCAGCACGCTCCACAGCGACTGGAGCGTGAGCCTGCGCCGCGCGAAGGCGATGGCCAGCGCCACCGCCGCGCCGGTGGCGCCGGCCTCGGTGGCGGTGAAGAAGCCCGCGTACAGGCCGCCCAGCACCGCGGCGATCAGCAGCACGCTGGGCAGCAGCTTCAGCAGCAGCGTGCCGGCGGGCATCAGCGCCTCGTGCGCCACGGGTTGCGGCACGCCGTTGTCGTACACCGAGCGCGGCCACAGCGTGGCCATGAGCACGATGCCCACCGAGTAGGCCAGCGCCAGCACCAGGCCGGGCACGATGCCGGCGGTGAACAGATCGCCCACCGACTGGTTGGCCAGGAAGCCGTACAGGATCATCAGCAGGCTGGGCGGAATCAGCATGCCCAGAACCGACGAGCTCGCCACCACGCCCACGGCAAAGCGCGGGTGGTAACCGAAGCGCAGCATCTCGGGCACCGCCACGCGCGTGAACACCGCGGCCGAGGCGATCGAGATGCCGGTGATGGCCGCGAACACCGCGTTCGACGCCACGGTGGCGATGCCCAGCCCGCCGCGCAGGCGGCGCAGCACCTGGTTGGCGACCTCGAACGCGTCCTTGCCGACGTCGGCGATCGCCACCAGAAAGCCCGTCAGCACGAACAGCGGCACCACGCCAAAGATGTGGCTGGCGATGGCGTCCTGGCTGGCCTGCGCCAGCAGGTTGGCCGCCACCTCCCAGTCGCCGCGGATCAGCCACACGCCGGCGAACGAGACCACCGCCAGCACCACGGCCACGTGCATGCCGGCCCAGATCAGGCCCAGCATGGCCAGCAGCGACAGGCCGGCGACGACGGTGGGACTCATAACGTCCTCCGCAGCGCCTGCATGCGCCGCACATCCAGCCACGCCAGCAGCACGAAGGTGAGCAGCGTGGCCACCATGCCCACCAGCATGATCAGGCGCACCGGCCACACCGGCGCGGTGAAGTCGCCCAGCGCGCCGACGTATTCCTGGATGCGGATGGATTCGACCAGCGGCTCCCACGCGGCCCACAGGATCACGCCCATCAGCAGCGCGCCGACGAGGTGGTAGAGCGCCTGCAGCGCCGCCGCCAGCCAGGGCGTGGTGCGCTTGAGCCGGTCCAGCAGCACGTCGGCGCGCGTCATGCGGCCGCTGGCCAGGGTGTCGGCCAGCTGCAGGAAGACGATGCCGACGATGGACAGCGACACCAGCTCGGTCACGCCGCGCACCGGCGCGCCGAGCAGCTCGCGCCCCAGCACGTCGCTGTTGATCAGCAGCATCAGCGCCACGATCCACAGCGTGCCGATGGCGTTGAGCAGCCGCGTCAGGCGCTGAAAGCCCCCGGGCAGCGGCAGGCCGTAGGAGTCGGGCGGCGTGGACACAGCAGGCGTGGCCATGGCGCGCGTTTTACTTGACAGCCCAGTCGCGCGCGGGGTGCGCGCCGGCCTTCTTCAGCCCGTCCATGAAGCCGTGCAGCACCTGGTCGCCCGGCAGGCCCTTGGCCTGCAGGTCGGCGGCCCAGGTCTTGGCGATCGGCGGCAGCGTGTCGGCCCAGCGCGTGCGCTCGGCGGCGGGCAGCTCGCTCACCTTGGCGCCGGCTTCCTCCATCTTCTTGAGCAGGCCCGCGGCGGCGGCGGCCTGCGCGGTGGCGAAGCGCTGGCTGTACTCGGCGCCCACCTCGCGCAGCACCTTCTGCACCTCGGGCGGCAGCTTGTCGAAGCGCTTCTTGTTGATCGCCAGGCCGCCGGCGTACTGCGCGCCGAAGTTGACCTTGGTGATGTAGGGCGCCACCTCGTGCACCTTGGCGCCCCAGGCGCCGGTGGCGAAGGTGATGACGCCGTTGGACACGCCGGACTTGATGTCCTCGTAATAGGTGTTCAGGTTGCCCGCCACGGCCACCGCGCCGGTGTCCTTGATCCAGTTGGCCGCCGGGCCGGGCGCGGTGATCTTCTTGCCCTTGAGGTCGTCCACCGAATGGATCGGGAAATTGGTCCAGATGTGGTAGGCGTCCAGCGCCGCGCCGCCCAGGTAGGTCAGGTTGTTCTTGCTCCAGGCCTGGCCCATCGCGGGGATGCGGTCCTGCATGCCGTTGACCACCTGCGTCACCACGCCGATGTCGTCGGTGCCGAAGGGCGCGTAGTAGCTCACGTTCTGGCTGGGGAACCGCGCCGCCTCGAAGATGGTGCTGACGAAGCCCAGGTCGGCCACGCCGTCGGCGATGCCCTTGGACTCGGCGCCCAGCTTGATCAGCGTGCCGCCCCAGGCCTTGGTCCATTCGACCTTGTACTGGTTGCCCGCGGCGGCCAGGCGCTTGTCCACCTCGGGGATGAAGAACTCGTCCACCAGCTTGACCCACAGGAACACCGGCGGGTGGCCGGCGGCGGCCGTCAGGCGGATGGTCTGCTGGGCGTGCGCGGGGGCGCTCAGGCCGGCGGCGGCCAGCAGGGCGGCGGCGGCGATCAGGCGGCGGGTCATCATGGTCGGGTCTCCTCGGGGTCAGGGCGATGGCAGGGCGGCTTCGATGCCGGCGGTGATGAAATCGATCAGCAGCGGCGCGGCGGCCGCATCGTTGGGCGGGTTCTTGCCGTGGGACAGGCGCTCGATGCGGTAGTCCGTCAGGTGGTGCAGCAGCGCGCCCATGGCGAACTGGTAGGCCCAGGCCGCGCGTGCGCGCGGCTGGCGCGGACGCAGCTGGTGCAGCGCGTCGATGAAGGCGTGCGCCATCGGGTCGAACATCTCGGCCAGCACGCGGTCGGTGCCGGGCGTGCGGTACTGCAGCTCGCGCGCCACCAGCATGGCGTAGTACTCGCCCTCGGGGCTGGCGCGCAGGGCCAGCACGGGCTCGACGAAGGCCTGCGTCACGCGGCGCAGCGTGGGCGGCTCGGCGCCGTTCATCACCGCGCCCAGCAGCGCCAGGCGCTGGTCGATGGTGGGCTGCCAGTGCGCGAAGATGGCGTGGAACAGCTCGTGCTTGGCGCCGTGGTAATAACCCACCAGGGCCAGGGGCACGCCGGCCTCGGCGGCGATCTGGCGGATCGAGACCGCGTGGTAGCCGTGCTGGGCAAACAGCCTTTCGGCGGCCAGCAGGATGGCCGCCTTGCGGTCGGGGCGCGCCGCGACGGCGGGAGCGTTTGCGCCGCCGGCAGGGCGGGCCACGGGGGTGAGCATGAGGTGGTATTGAACAGTTGTTCAATTCACTTGAACAATCGTACAAACCCTGATCCAAATGCCGCCTGCGAACGTTCCGGCGCGCGCCCGGCAGGTCAATAATTCCGGCATGACTCTGCCGACCCCTGCCACCCCCGCGGGCCTCGCGCCCAACGTGCCCCAGATCCGCCTGTACCAGGACTGGCTGCGTGAGCAGCGCGGCCTGTCGTTTGCCGACTACCACGCGCTGTGGCGCTGGTCCACCACCGAGCTGGATGCGTTCTGGCAAAGCATCTGGGACTACTTCGAGCTGCGCTCGCCCACCCCGCACACGGCGGTGCTGGGCCGCAACGTCATGCCGGGCGCCCAGTGGTTTCCGGGCGCGCAGGCCAACTACGCGCACCAGGTGTTTCGCCACGTCGATGCGGCGCACGCCGCCGGCCTGCCGGCCATCGTCAGCGACGACGAGAAGGGCCAGGCGCGCGAGCTGAGCTGGCCCGAGCTGCGGCGCCAGGTGGCGTCGCTGGCGCTGCACCTGAAGGCGCAGGGCGTGCGGCCGGGCGACCGCGTGGCGGCCTACCTGCCCAACGTGCCCGAGACCATCGTCGCCTTCCTTGCCGTCGTCAGCATCGGCGCGGTGTGGAGCGTGTGCGCGCCCGACATGGGCACCAACGCCGTGCTCGACCGCTTCAGCCAGATCGAGCCGGCGGTGCTGATCGCCGCCGACGGCGTCAGCTGGGCCGGCCGCGACATCGACCGCAGCGCGGTGGTGCAGGAGCTGCGCGCCAAGCTGCCCAGCGTGCGGCACCTGGTCGTGCTGCATCATCCGGCCGCTTCCGAATCGATAGCTGACGGCGCAGATTGGATGCGGGCTACGGCCCTGAACGATGCCGAAACTGCGGCCTTCGAGCCGCTGTGGCTGCCGTTCGACCATCCGCTGTGGATCGTCTACTCCAGCGGCACCACCGGCCTGCCCAAGCCCATCGTGCACTCGCACGGCGGCATCGTGCTGGTGGCCATGGCCAGCGGGCTGCACATGGACGTCGGGTGCAGCTATCGCCCCAACAACTTCGGCGAGCGTTTCCACTGGTACAGCTCCACCGGCTGGATCATGTGGAACTCGCAGACCTCCGGGCTGCTCTCGGGCACCACCTGCGTCATCTTCAACGGTAGCCCGGGCGGGCCGCGCGACGCGCCCGACTGGACCACGCTGTGGCGCTTTGCCGCGCGCCACGGCGTCACGTACCTGGGCTCGGGCGCGGCGTTCTATGCCGGCTGCGCCAAGGCCGGGGTCGACCTGGCGCAATGCGGCGACCTGTCGCGCATCCGCGCCCTGGGCACCACCGGCTCGCCCCTGTCGCCCGAGGTGCAGCAGTGGGGCACCGACCAGTTCAAGCGCATCGCCGAAATCAAGAGCGGCAACCCGCCGCCGGGCCGTCCCAAGGCGGGTTGGGCCCCCTTGGGGGCCAGCGCAGCAGACGCAGTCGCGCAGCGTGGGGGCGAAATCTGGTGGATGAACATCTCCGGCGGCACCGACTTTGCCGGCGGTTTCATCGGCGGCACGCCCGAGCTGCCGCAGCAGCCCGGCGTGATGCAGTGCCGCATGCTGGGCGCGGCGGTCGAAGCCTGGAACGAGGCGGGCGAGCCCGTCGTCGGCCAGGTCGGCGAGCTGGTCTGCACCCAGCCCATCCCGTCCATGCCGCTGTATTTCTGGAACGACCCCGGCAACGCCCGCTACCTGGCCAGTTACTTCGAGATGTACCCGCCCGGCCACGGCCGCAAGCCCGGCGGCGGCGACCTGGACGCCAGCGCCGGCAGCGTGTGGCGCCACGGCGACTGGCTGCGCGTGGGCGACGAGCGCGGCCAGGGCGAATGGTGCGTCATCTTCGGCCGCTCGGACGCCACCATCAACCGCCAGGGCCTGCGCATGGGCACCAGTGAGATCTACAGTGCCGTCGAAGCCCTGCCCGAGGTGCTCGACTCCATGGTGGTCGACCTGGAATACCTGGGCCGTGAAAGCTACATGCCCCTGTTCGTCGTGCTGCGCCCCGGCGTGGCGCTGGACGATGGCCTCAAGAAGCGCATCAACGACGCCATCCGGCAGGCGCTCAGCCCGCGCTTCGTGCCCAATGCCATCTTCCAGGTGCCCGAGATCCCGCGCACCCTGTCGGGCAAGAAGCAGGAGCTGCCCATCAAGAAGCTGCTGCTGGGCCAGCCCATCGACAAGGTGGTCAACCGGGAGGCGATGGCCAATCCGGGTTCGCTGGCCTGGTACGTCGACTTCGCCCGCCGGCGGCAGGACGGCCAGGTCGCCTGAATGGGTAGCCCTCCCATCGAAGCCCAGAGGTGCTTGGTCGACCCGCGCCAGCGCGCTGTGGCATAATCCGCCCTTCGCTCTTTCGAGCACCGCCTCAGGGCAGCGCAGGAAGGTCAATAACCACAGGTGTTGACAGGTTATTGAAGATCGAGTGATAATTCAAGGCTTCGCTGATCGCAGCGGAGTTTGCGCAAGATGAAGAATTTTGCGAGTGATCTTTAACAAGATACAGCCGATAAGCGTGGGCGTTTGAAGGCGACTTGCCAAGTTCTGTTCAGGACTAAAACAAACGCTCATGAAGATAGAAGTGAAGTTCACTTCAATTCCGTTTAAATGAGTGACTCGAGAGAGTATAAATTTAACAAGATCGAACTGTAGAGTTTGATCCTGGCTCAGATTGAACGCTGGCGGAATGCTTTACACATGCAAGTCGAGCGGCAGCGCGGGGCAACCTGGCGGCGAGCGGCGAACGGGTGAGTAACACATCGGAACGTGCCCAGACGTGGGGGATAGCCCGGCGAAAGCCGGATTAATACCGCATGTGATCTGAGGATGAAAGTGGGGGACCGCAAGGCCTCACGCGTTTGGAGCGGCCGATGGCAGATTAGGTAGTTGGTGGGGTAAAGGCTTACCAAGCCTGCGATCTGTAGCTGGTCTGAGAGGATGATCAGCCACACTGGGACTGAGACACGGCCCAGACTCCTACGGGAGGCAGCAGTGGGGAATTTTGGACAATGGGCGCAAGCCTGATCCAGCCATTCCGCGTGCAGGACGAAGGCCTTCGGGTTGTAAACTGCTTTTGTACGGAACGAAAGGGCTCTCTCTAATACAGGGGGCATATGACGGTACCGTAAGAATAAGCACCGGCTAACTACGTGCCAGCAGCCGCGGTAATACGTAGGGTGCAAGCGTTAATCGGAATTACTGGGCGTAAAGCGTGCGCAGGCGGTTTTGTAAGACAGAGGTGAAATCCCCGGGCTCAACCTGGGAACGGCCTTTGTGACTGCAAAGCTGGAGTGCGGCAGAGGGGGATGGAATTCCGCGTGTAGCAGTGAAATGCGTAGATATGCGGAGGAACACCGATGGCGAAGGCAATCCCCTGGGCCTGCACTGACGCTCATGCACGAAAGCGTGGGGAGCAAACAGGATTAGATACCCTGGTAGTCCACGCCCTAAACGATGTCAACTGGTTGTTGGGTCTTCACTGACTCAGTAACGAAGCTAACGCGTGAAGTTGACCGCCTGGGGAGTACGGCCGCAAGGTTAAAACTCAAAGGAATTGACGGGGACCCGCACAAGCGGTGGATGATGTGGTTTAATTCGATGCAACGCGAAAAACCTTACCCACCTTTGACATGTACGGAATCCTGCAGAGACGCAGGAGTGCTCGAAAGAGAGCCGTAACACAGGTGCTGCATGGCTGTCGTCAGCTCGTGTCGTGAGATGTTGGGTTAAGTCCCGCAACGAGCGCAACCCTTGCCATTAGTTGCTACGAAAGGGCACTCTAATGGGACTGCCGGTGACAAACCGGAGGAAGGTGGGGATGACGTCAAGTCCTCATGGCCCTTATAGGTGGGGCTACACACGTCATACAATGGCTGGTACAAAGGGTTGCCAACCCGCGAGGGGGAGCCAATCCCATAAAGCCAGTCGTAGTCCGGATCGCAGTCTGCAACTCGACTGCGTGAAGTCGGAATCGCTAGTAATCGTGGATCAGCATGTCACGGTGAATACGTTCCCGGGTCTTGTACACACCGCCCGTCACACCATGGGAGCGGGTTCTGCCAGAAGTAGTTAGCCTAACCGCAAGGGGGGCGATTACCACGGCAGGGTTCGTGACTGGGGTGAAGTCGTAACAAGGTAGCCGTATCGGAAGGTGCGGCTGGATCACCTCCTTTCTGGAAGAAAAGCAAGACAAGCTCAAACGTCCACACTTATCGGTTGTTGGAAGGTGTCGCCAGCGGTCCGGGCAAGAACAAGGCCCGCGGTTGACCGACTTGGGTCTGTAGCTCAGTTGGTTAGAGCACCGTCTTGATAAGGCGGGGGTCGTTGGTTCGAGACCAACCAGACCCACCATTTCCTCCAGCAGAGATCGGAGGGGGATTAGCTCAGCTGGGAGAGCACCTGCTTTGCAAGCAGGGGGTCGTCGGTTCGATCCCGTCATCCTCCACCAAGATTTCAATATCAAAGCATCAGGAAACGGGTGCTTTGATATTGGCATTTGCCAATAGATGAGGCCGCAAGGTCTCCGGCTGTTCTTTAACAATTCATAGAGTCGAATCAGCGTTGTCGACGGAAAGGGCGCAATCGTCAAGATTGAGTCCACCGTGCCGTCGGCAACAATTTTTGATTGCGTCACAAACGAATTCAACGCGAGTTGTATTCGAGTAATCCGAGCGAAAGCTCGATTACGGCATAACGCGTCAGGTGAAAGACCTGGCAAGTCCTTGATAGGCTTTGGTTTCGTGAGAAACGTCAAAGTTATAGGGTCAAGTGACTAAGAGCATGTGGTGGATGCCTTGGCGATGATAGGCGACGAAGGACGTGATAGCCTGCGAAAAGCTTCGGGGAGCTGGCAAATGAGCTTTGATCCGGAGATATCCGAATGGGGAAACCCACCGAAAGGTATCCTGCAGTGAATACATAGCTGCAGGAGGCGAACCGGGTGAACTGAAACATCTCAGTAGCTCGAGGAAAAGACATCAACCGAGATTCCGAAAGTAGTGGCGAGCGAAATCGGAGAAGCCTTCTAGTGATAGCACGACCGTTAGCAAAACAAGCTGGAAAGCTTGACCACAGCAGGTGATAGTCCTGTATGCGAAAGCGGACGTGTGGTACCAGGCTAGAGACAAGTAGGGCGGGACACGTGTAATCCTGTCTGAACATGGGGGGACCATCCTCCAAGGCTAAATACTCATCATCGACCGATAGTGAACTAGTACCGTGAGGGAAAGGCGAAAAGAACCCCGGGAGGGGAGTGAAATAGATCCTGAAACCGCATGCTTACAAAAAGTCGGAGCCTCGCAAGGGGTGACGGCGTACCTTTTGTATAATGGGTCAGCGACTTACATTCAGTGGCAAGGTTAACCGAATAGGGAAGCCGAAGAGAAATCGAGTCCGAATAGGGCGTTCAGTCGCTGGGTGTAGACCCGAAACCAAGTGATCTATCCATGGCCAGGATGAAGGTGCCGTAACAGGTACTGGAGGTCCGAACCCACTGGTGTTGCAAAACCAGGGGATGAGCTGTGGATAGGGGTGAAAGGCTAAACAAACTTGGAAATAGCTGGTTCTCTCCGAAAACTATTTAGGTAGTGCCTCAAGTATTACCTGCGGGGGTAGAGCACTGTTTTGGCTAGGGGGTCATGGCGACTTACCAAACCAAGGCAAACTCCGAATACCGCAGAGTACAGCTTGGGAGACAGTGCACCGGGTGCTAACGTCCGGACACAAGAGGGAAACAACCCAGACCGCCAGCTAAGGTCCCTAAAATTGGCTAAGTGGGAAACGAAGTGGGAAGGCTAAAACAGTCAGGATGTTGGCTTAGAAGCAGCCATCATTTAAAGAAAGCGTAATAGCTCACTGATCGAGTCGTCCTGCGCGGAAGATGTAACGGGGCTAAGCCAGTTACCGAAGCTGCGGATGCACAGTAATGTGCGTGGTAGGAGAGCGTTCTGTAAGCCTGTGAAGGTGGCTTGTAAAGGCTGCTGGAGGTATCAGAAGTGCGAATGCTGACATGAGTAGCGTTAAAGGGGGTGAAAAGCCTCCTCGCCGTAAGCGCAAGGTTTTCTACGCAACGTTCATCGGCGTAGAGTGAGTCGGCCCCTAAGGTGAGGCAGAGATGCGTAGCTGATGGGAAACAGGTCAATATTCCTGTACCGATGTGCAGTGCGATGTGGGGACGGATCCTAATAGGTCATCCAGTTATTGGATTCTGGTTTGGGCAGATGTAGGCGGCGCGTAGGCAAATCCGCGCGCCATATACCGAGGCTGCCCATCGAGCGAGCTTGCTCGTGAAGTGACTGAACGGGGTTCCAGGAAAAGCCACTAAGCTTCAGCTGTACACGACCGTACCGCAAACCGACACTGGTGCGCGAGATGAGTATTCTAAGGCGCTTGAGAGAACTCTGGAGAAGGAACTCGGCAAATTGACACCGTAACTTCGGAAGAAGGTGTGCCCAAGTAGTGTGATGAGAACATCTGAGCATGAAAGGGTTGCAATAAATAGGTGGCTGCGACTGTTTATCAAAAACACAGCACTCTGCAAACACGAAAGTGGACGTATAGGGTGTGACGCCTGCCCGGTGCTGGAAGATTAATTGATGGGGTGCAAGCTCTTGATCGAAGTCCCAGTAAACGGCGGCCGTAACTATAACGGTCCTAAGGTAGCGAAATTCCTTGTCGGGTAAGTTCCGACCTGCACGAATGGCGTAACGATGGCCACGCTGTCTCCTCCAGAGACTCAGCGAAGTTGAAATGTTTGTGATGATGCAATCTCCCCGCGGAAAGACGGAAAGACCCCATGAACCTTTACTGTAGCTTTGTATTGGACTTTGAACGGATCTGTGTAGGATAGGTGGGAGGCTTTGAAGTGCGGTCGCTAGATCGCATGGAGCCAACGTTGAAATACCACCCTGGTGCGTTTGAGGTTCTAACCTGGGTCCCTTATCGGGATCGGGGACAGTGCATGGTAGGCAGTTTGACTGGGGCGGTCTCCTCCCAAAGCGTAACGGAGGAGTTCGAAGGTACGCTAGTTACGGTCGGACATCGTGACGATAGTGCAATGGCATAAGCGTGCTTAACTGCGAGACTGACAAGTCGAGCAGATGCGAAAGCAGGACATAGTGATCCGGTGGTTCTGTATGGAAGGGCCATCGCTCAACGGATAAAAGGTACTCTGGGGATAACAGGCTGATACCGCCCAAGAGTTCATATCGACGGCGGTGTTTGGCACCTCGATGTCGGCTCATCTCATCCTGGGGCTGTAGTCGGTCCCAAGGGTATGGCTGTTCGCCATTTAAAGAGGTACGTGAGCTGGGTTCAAAACGTCGTGAGACAGTTTGGTCCCTATCTTCCGTGGGCGCTGCAGATTTGAGAAAGCCTGCTCCTAGTACGAGAGGACCGGAGTGGACGCACCCCTGGTGTACCTGTTGTCACGCCCGTGGCATCGCAGGGTAGCTAAGTGCGGAAGAGATAACCGCTGAAAGCATCTAAGCGGGAAACTCGTTTCAAGATGAGATCTGCCGGGGCCTTGAGCCCCCTCAAGAGTCGTTCTAGACCAGGACGTTGATAGGCTGGGTGTGCAAGGGCAGCAATGCTCTGAGCTAACCAGTACTAATTGCTCGTGCGGCTTGACCCTATAATTTTGATCGGCCCGATCAAAACTGTTGTGCCATGTGACGCAAAACAAAAACCGATTCGACCTCTATGAATTCGCCGTCCAGCCCCAAAAGCTGTCCGGCAACCCGTTATGCCTGATGACCATAGCAAGGTGGTACCACTCCTTCCCATCCCGAACAGGACCGTGAAACGCCTTAGCGCCAATGATAGTGCGGACTCCCGTGTGAAAGTAGGACATCGTCAGGCTTCTACAGCCAAAAACGCCCCACCCGATGAAGGTGGGGCGTTTTTTTTGGGCCGTTCAGAAGCTGAGTGGCAGCGGCGGCGGTACAGTGGTGGGGTTAAACGTTTTTTTAAGAGCTTCGGCATGGCATTCGACACTTGGCTCATCTACCTGCTGGCCTCCATCGGCTTGTCGCTTTCGCCCGGGCCGAACGGGCTGTTGGCGCTCACGCACGGGGCCATGCACGGCCGGCGCAAGACCTTGTTCACCATCGCCGGCGGGGTGTTGGGATTCGTGGCCGTGATCGCGCTGTCGATGTTCGGCATCGGTGCGCTGATTCGCTCGTCGGTCGTGTGGTTGACGGTGCTCAAGTGGGTGGGTGGCGCCTATCTGGTGTGGCTGGGCATTCAGGTGTGGCGCTCGCCGCCAGTGACGATGGCCGCGGGAACGGCGCCGGTGCAGGCCCGCGGCGGGGCTCTGTTCCGACAGGGGGTGTTGTCGGCGGCCACCAACCCCAAGGCGCTGCTGTTCTTTACCGCCTTCCTGCCGCAGTTCATCGACGCGCAACACAGCCTGCTGCTGCAGTTTGCGGTGCTGGCAGGCACCTTTGCCGCCACCGAGCTTGCAACCGAGTTCGCCCTGGCCAGCGCGGCGCACCGCATCAGTCCCTGGCTGACCCGTGTGGGGCGGCGCTTCAACCGCGTGTGCGGCGGCATCTTCGTGCTCATCGGCACGGCCTTGCCGCTGCGCACCTGAACGTGCCGCCGAAAGGAAAGCCCATGAGCCAAGCCTATGTGGTCGGTCACATCACCGTCAAGGACGCCGACAAGTGGCAGCAGTACCAGGCGCGGGTGCCGGCCACGCTGGCGCCCTGGGGCGCCGAGCTGGTGTTTCGCGGCCAGAACGTGGCGGTGTTCTCGGGTCAGATGCCCTACACCGACATCGTGGTGATCCGTTTTGCCGATGTGGCCACGGCCGAGCGATGGTTTCGCTCCGACGCGTACCAGGCGCTGCTGCCGCTGCGCGCGCAGGCCGCCGACGTGGTGCTGACCTCGTACCTGGCCTAGCCAGCCATGCGCCATGCCGGGTGTGTATCGCCCCGGTAAAGCCCGTCCGCGCGCGGGTGGGTTGCTTCGTTGAAAGAAGGTGCGAGGGGCCCGCACGGGCCTGCGCATGAAAGGACCAGACCATGAAACGCATTTCGATGACGGCGCTGGCGGCGGGCCTCCTGGCCCTGGCCGCACCGGGCGCCTGGGCCCAGCCGATGGCCAACGCCCGAGTGGTGTCGGCCACGCCCATGGTCGAATCGGTGCCGGTCACCCAGTGTGCGCCAGCCTACGGTCAGCCGACGGGCGGCGGCGCGGCGGTGGGGGCGCTGGTGGGCGGCCTGGTGGGCAGCCAGCTCGGCCAGGGCTCCGGCCAGATCGCGGGCGCCATCCTGGGCACGCTGGGCGGCGCCTTCGCGGGCAATGCGATCGAGGCGCAGCAGGCCGGCTACGACCGCTGCCAGACGACGTACCAGCAGCAAGTGACGGGCTACGACGTGCGCTACGAATGGGGCGGGCGCATTCATCGCACGCAGATGGCGCAGGCCCCGGGGGTGTGGATCCAGGTGCCCGTGGCCAGCGGCTACGGCCAGCCGCAGCCGCCCGACGCGGCCTGGGACGGCGGCGTGGTGCAGAGCTACCCGGTGGCGCCGCCGCCGGTGGCGGCCTATCCGCTGCCGGCCGAGCCGCCGCAGGGTGTGGTCACGGCGCCCCCGTCCTACGCACCGGCGTATCCGCCACCCGCCTATGCCGCCGGCCCCTACGCACCCTACACGCAGCCCGTGGGCACGCCCGTCGTCGTGCGGCCGGCGGTGCCGGTGTTCGTCGCCCCGGTGGGCGTGAGCCTGTCCGTCGGCGGCGGCTGGGGCCACCATCGGCATGGTGGCGGCTGGGGCATCAGCGTGGGCAATGCGTGGTGATACCGGTTCGATAAAACTATCGATTCGATAGCTTATGGCGCTTGATTGATGGGGGCTGCAGGTTGATTTGATCTAAAAATCACCCAACTGCCGCCGCAGCCGCGCCACTTCTTCCATCAGGTCGGCGGCGAGGGCGGCCAGTTGCGGATCGGCGTCGTAGGTCTGCTCCAGCTGCACGATGCGACGCGCCCGCAGCAGGGTGGTGCTGGCAAAACGCCAGTCGGTCGCGGTCTGGCCGTGTTGGGGTGTCAGCACGCCGGCTTCCACGTGGGTGAGCACCCACTCGGGCGTGACGCGGCAGCACTGCGCCAGCTCGTGCAGGCTCAGCGCGTCGTCCAGCAGTTCGATCAGCTCGGCGGGGACGGTGAGGGTCGAAGAAGCGCTCATGTCGGTCGTCTCCAGGGGCATCAGGCGGCGCGCGGGTCGAAACCGGGGTAGGCCTTGGCCAGGGCCTGCCAGGCCGCCTTCTGCTCGGAGGTGACGGCGCCGGGCACCGCTGTTTCCAGCAGCAGATACAAATCGCCCGCCGCGTGGCTGGTGCTGGCGGCGGGAATGCCGCGCCCCTTCAGCCGCAGCTTGCGCCCGGTGCCCGAGCCGGCGGGCACCGTCACCTCCACCGCCGCGCCCTCGGGCGTGGTGACCGGCACCTGGGCGCCCAGCGCCGCCTCCCAAGGCGTCACGCGCAGGCGCTGGGTGACGTCGCGCCCGTCGACCTGCCAGCGCGCGTCGGGCGCGAAGTGTACCTCCAGCAGCAGGTCGCCGGCGGCGCCGCCGTTGAAACCAGGGCTGCCCTGGCCCGCCAGGCGGATCAGCTGGCCTTCCTTGACGCCCTTGGGAATCTTCACCTGCAGCGTGCGCTCCTCGGGCACGACCTGGCCGCTGGCGTCCAGCCGCGCGCTGCGCAGGCTGAGCTGGCGCTCGGCGCCGCGGTAGGCGTCGATCAGCTCCAGCTCGATGCGCGCGTGCTGGTCCTCGCCGCGCATGGCCGCGTGCGCGCCGCCCTGGGCACGCGCGCGCGCCCCGCCATGCGCGCGGCCGAACATCTGCTCGAAGAACTCGCTGAACTCGGCCTCGTTGCCGCTGAAGCGCGCGCCGGCGCCGGCCGGCCGGCCATCGGTGTACTCGTAGCCTGCGTTCCAGCCCGGCGGTGGCCGCACGTCGTCGCCCGAGCGCGCGCCCTGCGCCCAGGCCTGCGCGCCCACCGTGTCGTAGGCGGCGCGCTTTTCGGGGTCGCCCAGCACGGCGTAGGCCTCGTTGACCTCGGCCATGCGCTTTTCGGCGTCCGCCGCCTTGCTCACGTCCGGGTGGTACTGGCGCGCCAGCTTGCGGTAGGCCTTCTTGACCGCGTCGGCGCTGGCCGACTTGGCCACGCCCAGGATGTCGTAGTAGTCCTTGAATTCCATCGTCCGAAGGCCTTTCCGGCAGCATGCCTCAAGTTCAGAGCATGGGGGCGGCGCGCCGCCTTTGCAAGCGGGCTCTTAAGCGCGCCCCGCCGCCGGCTGGCGGCGGTTGACCAGCACGATGCCCGCGGCCACCAGCGCCAGCGCCAGCACCAGGCTGGGCGTGATCGGCTCGCGCAGCCACAGGGCGCCGAACACCAGCGCGAAGATGGGCGTGAGAAACACGAAGGCCGAGACCTTGGTGGCCGGGTAGTGCACCAGCAGCCACATCCAGGCCAGGTAGCTGGCGAAGGCGCCCACCAGGGTCTGCAGCAGCAGCGAGCCGGTGGCGAACGCGCTCCAGTGCCACGCCCAGGTCTCGCCCAAGGCCAGCGACAGCAGCGGCAGCGCCACCGCGCTGACGCTGACCTGGTAGAACAGCGCCTTCTCGGCCACGATGCGCGCCACCGCGCTGGCGCGGATGGTCACCGTGGTCAGGCCCCACAGGGCGCCGGCCAGCAGGGCCAGCAGGTCGCCGCGGGCGCTCACGCCCGGCTCGGGGTGCAAAAAGCCCTCGCGCAGCGCGAAGGCCACGGCCGCAAAGGCGCAGGCCAGGCCCAGCCACTGCGTGCCGCGCAGGCGCTCGGCCGGCACGAACAGCGGCAGCAGCAGCGCCACCCAGAACGGCGAGGTGTACAGAAAGGTCGTCAGGCGCGAGGCCGTGGTGTGCTGCAGGCCCAGGTACAGGGCGGCGAATTCGCCCGCAAACAGCAGCCCCACCAGCAGGCCCGGCCACAGCGAGCCGTCGCGCTTGAACAAGGGCACGCCGCGCCAGCGGCACCAGCCCCACAAGATGAATGTGGCGCCCACGAAGCGCACGCCGGCCTGGAACACCGGCGGCAGCTCGGGCAGCGTGGCCTTGACCAGCACCTGCTGAAAACCCCAGAACAGGCAGCAGGCCAGCAGGATGGCGCTGGCCGTCCCGTCCAGGTGTTCGCGGCGCTCCATGGTCAGGTTTCGCCCCTGCGCCCGCGCACTTCGTGCTCGGTGTAGTAGCGCCCGCCGTGAAACAGCAGCGGCACGGCGCCCGGACGATGGTTGCAGTGCTCCACCTGGCCGACGAAGATCACGTGGTCGCCCTCGACGTAGCGGCTGCGGTTGAGGCATTCGAAGCACGCCGCCGCCCCCTCGATCAGCGGCGCGCCGCCGTGGCCGTGCCGCCAGCGCACGCCCGCCCAGCGGTCGCGTGCCGGCGCGGCAAAGCGCTGCGCCATCTCCAGCTGGTCGGCCGCCAGCACGTTGATGGCGTAGTGCGTGCCGGCGCGAAACACCGCCAGCGAGCTCGAGCGCCCGCTCAGGCTCCACAGCACCAGCGGCGGATCGAGCGAGACCGAGTTGAAGGAATTGGCCGTCAGCCCCACCAGCTGGCCGTTGCTGGCGCGCGCCGTGACCACCGTCACGCCGGTGGCGAACATGCCCAGCGCGGCGCGAAACGAGGTGGGCGAGAGGCGGGCCGCGACGGCTGCGGGAGTCGATGTCATGGGCTGCGGCCATGATAGCAAGCGGGTCGCCAGCGTGCTGGCGTGGCGCTGGCGTACCATGGCCGCATGCCTTTGCCGACCTTCGCCGCGCTGGGCTCGGGCCCGCTGGTGTTGCTGCTGCACGGCTCGGGCGGCGGCTTTCGCTCCTTCGCGCCGCAGGTCGAGACCCTGGCCAGCCTGGGCTGGCGCGCCGTGGCCTGGGACATGCCCGGCTACGGCTACAGCGCGCCGATCGAGCCCTACACCTTCAAGGGCCTGGCCGAGCGCTGCATCGCGCTGATCGAGGCGCTGGCTCCCGCCCGCGGCGCGGCCGCCGTGGTGGGGCAGGGTATGGGCGGCCTGCTGGCCCAGGAACTTGCGCTGCGCCGACCCGACCTGGTGGGCCGGCTGGTGCTGGCCGCCACGGCGGCGGCGGTCGAGCCGGGCGACGCCTACGCGCGCCACATCGCCCAGTGCCAGGAGGCCCTGGCCGCCGGCACCGACCTGGAGCGCATCGCGCAGGACCGCGTGGCCGGCCTGAGCGGCCCCCAGGCCCTGCCCGAAGGCCTGCAGCTGGCGCGCTTTTGCCAGGCCCAGGTGCGCGCGGCCACGTGGCGGCGCGCACTGGCCGCCATGCAGGCGTTCGACCGGCGCGCCGCGCTGGCGCACATCGGCGTGCCGGCCCTGCTGGTGGCGGGCGAGCACGACCCCGTCACGCCGCCGGCGGTGCTGCGGGCGATGGCGGCGGCGATCCGCGGCAGCGCCCTGGTCGAGTTGCCCGGCGTGGGCCACTGGCCGCACCTGGAGGCGCCCGATGCCTTCGACCAGGCTCTGCTGGAGTTTCTGCGCGGGACGCAGCCGGTGCGCGTGCACTGAGCGTGAGCTATCGAATGAATAGCTGATTGTGCTTGTCTGGAGCCGGCTTCAAGGCATTTTGATGCTCATGACCCAGCCGGCGCCTGCCTTGCAGGCCTCAGCGCACCAGCAGCACCGGCACCTTGCAGCGCGCCAGCACCCGGGTGGCCACCGAGCCCATTACCAGGTTGCTCAGGGCGCTCTGGCCGTGCGAGCCCATGATGATCAGGTCGAACTTGCCGGCCTCGGCGAACTTGGCGATGGTCTCGCCGGCGGGGCCGACCTTCCAGGCCGTCTTGGGCTTGAGGTTCTGGCGGCTCAGGTACTTGACCACCGGGTCCAGCACCTTGGCCGCCTCGTCGGCGTGGTAGCTGTCCACCACCTCCTTGCCCAGCGTGGCGCGGGCGCGCGGCGGCAGCATCGGCTGCACCGTGAGGGCTGTGATGGAGCTCACGTCGGCCAGGAACTCGGGGTGCGCGGCCAGATAGGCCAGCATCTTCTTGGTGTAGGCGCTGCCGTCGACGGCCAACAGGATTCTCATGGGGTCCTCGCAAGGGGGCGGGTGGGATCGGTTCGACTTTAACCCGGCTTGGGGCAGGGTCGCTTGACGGCCGTCAATGGCCCGTGCCCGGCACCTCGATGCTCAGCGTGGGCCGGAACCCGGCCTGCTCGCCCTTGTGGGCATAGCCCAGCGGATTGGCCACCACGCGGCAGCGGCCGGCCTGGTAGTCGTGCGGGCAGTGCAGGTGGCCGTGCAGCCACAGGTCGGCCTGCTCCAGCAGCGCGTCCAGCGCGTTGCAAAAACCGGCCGTGCCGGGCGTCAGGCCGTAGCGTGCGTCGCTGCTGCGCAGGCTGGGCGCGAAGTGGGTGATCACCACCGTCGGGCCGTCGAAGGGCTCGGCCAGGGCCGCGCGCAGCCAGGCCTGGCAGGCCAGCGCCTGCTCGCGGACCGACTCGGCCAGCCACGGCTGGCCGCCGCGCAGGGCGCCGGCCTGGCGCAAATGGTGGTTGGCGGCGCGAAAGGCCTTGCCGCGCGCCAGCGCCTGCTGCTCGGGCGTGGCCGAGGGCCCGCGTGGCACCAGCGCCTCGAAGTCGCTCCACAGCGTGGTGCCCAGCAGGCGCACGCCCTGCAGTACCCAGCGCTCGCGCTCCAGCCAGTGGATGCCCAGCCGCTCGCAGGTGCTGCGCAGGCGGGCGTGGGTGGCGTCCACGTCCAGGCCGTCGTATTCGTGGTTGCCGGGCACGTACAGCACCGGCACCGGCCAGCCGGCGCCGCGCGGCAGGGGCGAAAAGCGTGCCAGCCCGAAGTCGCCGTCGCCACGCGCTGGCAACTGCGAGCCGCGCTGGTAGGAGCCGATGTCGCCCGCCAGCACCAGCAGATCGGCGTCGGACGCCGGCTGGGGCTGGAAGCCGGGGTTTTGCTCCAGGTGCAGGTCGGACAGCAGTTGGATCTTCATCGGCGCGACGGTTGGGACGGCCTCAGATCGTAAACACGCTCTCAGTGTGGCATGGGTGGCGGCGGCGGCTGGGTTTAGAGGGCGTGCACTAGGGTTAACCCTAGGAAATAGGTACAATCCCTAGTATTCATTCCGAGTTCGTTTCCGAGGCACCCACCGAGACCCGGTCGGCGCAACGACATGCAAAGCAACGTGATCCAGTATTTGAAGGCCCTTTTCATGGACAGCCACAGCGTGACTCAGCGTCGCGTCGGCTTGGCCAGCACCTTGCTGGAGCGCGCCGAAGGCTGCGCCGGGCGCGACCCGCAGCGTGCCGAGGAGTTGCGCGCCGCGGCCATGGTCTACCTCAGCGTCGTGCGCTGAACAGGCCTGCATCGGTCGTCATCGGATCTCTTCATCAGGACAAGCATCATGACTGCAAGCACCCTTTCTTTTGCCCCCACCGCCTTGCGTGCCCCCCGCGTGGGCAGCGCCCGCATGGACCACTGGTTCAAGCCGCAGGCCCGGCCGCTCGAGCGGCCGGCGCAGGCCGAGACCGGCACGGCGCGCATCGACCATTGGTTCCGTGACCAGGCGCGCGCCGGCCAGTGGTCGGTGCAGGCCGCCGGCAGCGCCGCGGCACCGGTGGTGCCAGGCGCCGAGCCGTCCGCCCTGCGGGCCTGGTGGATGGCGCGGCGCGAGCGCCGGGCGCTGGCCCGGGCCGACGCCGAAATGTGCGCCCTGGCCATCGCCGACCCGCGCATGGCGCGCGACCTGCAGATCGCACGCGACGTGGCCGAGTGGAAGCCGCAGGCCTGACGGCCCGCCGCGCCTGAAACCACGCCAAGCCGCCTTCGGGCGGCTTTTGTTTGCACGCCTGCTCCCGCAAACGGGTCACCCCGGCGTGAAAAAGCCGCTCCCGGGGAGCGGCTTGGGGCTGGCAAGGGCCGGCGCGCGGGTCAGGCGACGGCGGAAAAGCGCTGCTCGAGCGCGCGGCGCGTCTCGCTCAGCGCCTTGGGCAGGCGATCGGCCAGGCGGGCGAACAGCTCGTCGTGCAGCTTGAACTCGTCACGCCAGGCCGCGCCATCCAGGTGCGTGACGGTGGCGAACTGCGCTGGCGTGAAGGCCAGGCCCTGCCAGTTGATCTCTTCGTAGCGCGGCGTCACGCCGAAGGCCGTGGCCTGGCCGGCCGCGCGGCCCTCGATGCGGTCGATGATCCAGCCCAGCACGCGCATGTTGTCGCCGTAGCCCGGCCACACGAAGCGGCCCTCGGCGTCCTTGCGGAACCAGTTGACGCAGTAGATGGCGGGCAGGCGGGCGCCGCGCGCCTGCAGCGCCGCGCCCAGCTGGAGCCAGTGGCCGAAGTAGTCGGCCATGTGGTAGCCGCAAAACGGCAGCATGGCGAAGGGGTCGCGCCGCACCACGCCCTGCGCGCCGAAGGCGGCGGCGGTGGTCTCGCTGCCCATGGTGGCGCCCATGTACACGCCCTCGGTCCAGTCGCGCGCCTCGGTCACCAGCGGCACCGTGGTGGAGCGGCGCCCGCCGACGATGAAGGCGTCGATCGGCACGCCCGCCGGGTCGTCCCAGGCCGCGTCCAGCGCCGGGTTGTTGGTGGCCGCCACGGTGAAGCGCGCGTTGGGGTGCGCCGCCTTGCGGCCGGCCTTGCCGTCCTCGGGCGTCCAGTCCTTGCCGGTCCAGTCGATCAGGTGCGCGGGCAGCTGGCCGCCGTGGTCCTTTTCCATGCCCTCCCACCACACGTCGCCGTCGTCGGTCAGCGCGACGTTGGTGAAGATCACGTCGCGGTCCAGGCTATGCATGCAGTTGGGGTTGGTGTGCAGGTTGGTGCCCGGCGCCACGCCGAAGTAGCCCGCCTCGGGGTTGATGGCGCGCAGGCGGCCGGCGGCGTCGGGCTTGATCCAGGCGATGTCGTCGCCGATGGTGGTGACCGTCCAGCCCTCGAAGCCCTTGGGCGGCACCAGCATCGAGAAGTTGGTCTTGCCGCAGGCGCTGGGAAAGGCCGCCGCCACGTGGTACTTCTTGCCCTGTGGATTGGTCACGCCCAGGATCAGCATGTGCTCGGCCAGCCAGCCCTGGTCCTTGCCCATCTTCGAGGCGATGCGCAGCGCCAGGCATTTCTTGCCCAGCAGGGCGTTGCCGCCGTAGCCCGAGCCGTAGGACCAGATCTCGCGCGTCTCGGGGTAGTGCACGATGTACTTCACGCCGGGGTTGCAGGGCCAGCTGGTCGCGTCCTTCTGGCCGGCGGCCAGGGGGGCGCCCACGGTGTGCACGCAGGGCACGAACGTGCCGTCGCTGCCCAGCACCTCGACGGCGCCGCGGCCCATGCGCGTCATCAGCTTCATGTTGACGGCCACGTAGGCGCTGTCCGACAGCTCGACGCCGATGTGCGCGATGGGGCTGCCCAGCGGGCCCATGCTGAACGGGATGACGTACATGGTGCGCCCGCGCATGCAGCCGTCGAACAGCGGCGCCAGCGTGGCGCGCATCTCGGCCGGGGCCATCCAGTTGTTGGTGGGGCCGGCGTCGCCCTGCTGCTCGGAGCAGATGAAGGTGCGGTCCTCGACCCGCGCCACGTCGGACGGGTCGGAGCAGGCCAGGTAGGAGCCCGGGCGCCTGGCCGGGTTGAGCTTCTTGAAGGTGCCGGCGTCGACCAGCTGCTGGCACAGGCGCTCGTACTCGGCCTGGCTGCCGTCACACCAGTGGATGGCGTCGGGCTTGCACAGCGCCGCCATGCGGGCGACCCACTCGATCAGCCGGGTGTTCTTGACGTAGTCCGGGGTGTTCAGCTGCTGCATCTGGCCGGCTTCAACGGGTGCGTTCATCGCAAGGCTCCTGAAAAGAAAATCGTCTTTCCGAAGGCGCGGCAGCCTTGGGAAAGAGGACTTGGGGGAGCGGGGCGGAATGCGTGCCGACGGTGGCCAGGCGCTGCCGAATACTATTGTTTGTGTAGCTGATGGCGCCCGTTCGACGGGCGCTGCAAGGCAGAAAGACCCAAAAATCAGGCCATCGTGACGGCGATCATGGCCAGCAGGAAGATCATCACGGCGCCGAACAGCGGAATCGCCCACGGGATCTTGTGGGTGGCCGCCTCGATCGGGTCGACGGGTTCGTGGTCGGTGTTCGCGGGTGCGGACATGGCTGTGCCTCTTGTTGGTATGGATGGAATGGAAGCGGTGATTTTACCGGCGGACGCCGGACGCCGGCCCGGCCCGCCCGGGGCCTGCCGCTACAGCAACGCGTAGGTGGTGCTGGCGCGGCACGCGCTCTTGCCGTCGCGGGCGCCCGCGATCTCGATCTCGCCGAAGGCCAGGGCCTTGCCGGCGCGCAGCACGCGCGCATGCACCGCGGCGTCTTGCGCCGACAGCGGGCGCAGGAAGCTGCTGCTGAGCTGCACCGTGGTGCAGGGGCGGAACTGGCCGAAATGCTGCATCAGCGCCAGCACCATGGCGGTGTCGGCCGCGGCCATCATGGCCTGGCCGCACAGCACGCCGCCCTCGCGCACCAGCGCGGGGGTGAGCGGCAGGCGCAGGCGCACGCCGTCGGCGCCGGCCGCCTCCACCCGCAGGTCGAGCGCCTGCACCCAGGGGGCGAACAGCTCGCCCAGCGCGCGCTGCAGGGCGGCGCCATCCATCGCCGGCGGCGCCATCAGGCCTGGGGCCCGGCGGCGGGCGGCTCGTGGGCGGGCGGGGCTGCATCGGCGGCCGGCGCGGCGTCCGCCGGCTCGGCCTCGCGGCACAGCCGGTCGGCCCAGCGCGAAGCCAGGCGGCCCGCCGCCTCGCGCCCGCCCAGGCCGAAGGCCAGCGCCACCGCCACCGCCACGGCGCCCAGCGTCAGGCCGAAGGCCAGGTTGACGATGTCGTCGGCGATGCCCATGGCGCGCAGGCCCATGGCCAGCACGATGCCCAGGATGGCCAGCCGCGCCACGCGCGCCAGCACCACGTTGGCGCTGTTGGTGCGCACGATGGCGGCGTAGGCCAGGTTGGCCAGCATGAAGCCGATGATCAGGATCACCGAGCCCAGCAGCACGTCGCCGGCAAACTCGATGAAGGTGGTGATGACGTCGGAAAAGCGCCCAAAGCCCAGCTGGTTGCCGGCCTCGACGGTGGCGAACAGCATGGCGAACACCAGCGCGATGCGTCCCACCAGGGTGGAGGGCGCGGTGCTGCGAAAGGCGTGCTGCAACTCCAGCCGCGCCGGCAGCGTGTCCAGCCCCACGCTGGCCAGCAGGTTGGCCAGCAGGCGCGCGGCGAACGAGGCCACCATCCAGGTCACCACCAGGATCAGCCCGGCGCCGACGATGCGCGGCACCGCGTCCAGCAGCATGGCCAGCATCTCGGTGGCCGGCTGCGAGATGGCGTTGATCTTGAGCGCGTCCAGCGCCGCGATCAGCGCCGGCACGAACACCACGATGAACACCAGCAGGCCCGCCAGCCGGGAGATCTGCACCGTCTCGGCCAGCCCCGCCTTGGTGCCCACCTGGTCGGCGCCAACCGAGCGCAGCAGGTTGCTGACCAGGTTGCGCAGCACCATGGCCACCACCCAGCCGACGCCGCCAATGACCAGCGCCGCCACCAGGTTGGGCAGGATGTCCAGCGCCTTGGTGGTCATCTCGCGCAGCGGGGCCAGCAGCCCCTCCATCTGCAGCGCGCCCAGGATGGCCGGCACGAACAGCAGCACCACCAGCCAGAACAGCGCGCTCGACAGGCTCTCGCTGATGGGCGAGATGTTGGCGTGCTCGGACAGCTTTTCGTCCAGCGTGGTGCGGTCCAGCACCTTCTGCGTCAGCCCGCGCACGGCGGTGGCCACCAGCCAGGCCAGCAGCGCCAGCAGCGCGGCGCCCAGCACGCGCGGCGCGTACTCGAACAGCTGGTTGGTCAGCGCCGCGAACGAGCCCGACACCGCCGGCAGGTTGAGCGCGTTGAACATGGCGCCCAGCGTCAGCAGGATCACCACCCAGAACAGCGCCAGCGCCACCACGCCCTCGATGTCGGCCTTTTGCCCGGTGCTGCCGGCAAAGCGCGCGTTGATGCGCAGCGCGCCCAGCGCCTTGCGCACCCCGGCCTTGACCAGCGCGGCGACGAACCAGCCGACGATGACGATGGCCAGCGCGCCCAGCAGCTGGGCCAGGTTGGCGCCCAATGCGCCCTGCAACGCGTCCCACAGGGGTCTCAAACGATCCATTCTTAGGGCCTCCTTGCCTGTTTTTCCGGATGGGTCGCGGGCCATCATGACGGGCCCGTATCCCCACGTCAACCTTGGGGTTGACCCGCGCATTGAGTCCTTTCCCCCGCGGAACGCCGCTTGTGCGATGCAAGCCACAGCGGCGCGCGGGCGGGCCGGCGCGGTGCTTGCGCCGAGCCGGATTTGCGTTATGGTGAAGCTTGTGCGCCCGCGGTCGGGGGCGCGGACTGGAGCAGGAGACTGACATGGTCAAACGGTCGGTTGTGGTGCAGGACAAGTCGGGCATGCTGGCGTCCCCCGGGCTGGCCAGCGCGCCCGTGCTGGACCTGATGTGCTCGCACTTCGTGCTCACGCTGGCCGCGCAGCCCGGCGGCAAGTTCAACGTGCGCCGCGACATCAACGGCCTGATGTCGCTGGCCGGCCGCCACCTGATCTGGCCGCCCGCCGTGCTGGCGCGCCTGCGCGAGTTCCTGGCGCGCCGCTGCAAGGACAACGAGCTGTGGCGCGGCCACGAGCAGCTGGCCGACGCCGAGTTCCTGGAGCGCCACGGCCTGTGGCGCGGCCCCTACGAGGAAGGCACGCTGTTCTTCTACCTGGACGAATACGCCAAGGACGCGCCCAAGGACCTGCTGGCCCTGCTGGCGGCCACCGGCCAGTGGCTCAGGGACGCACTCAAGAAGCACTCCACCCTGGTCGAGAAGAACATCGACTCGCTATCGAATCTGTTGCAGCTGAACAAGGCCGAGCGCGCGCTGCTGCTGTACGGCACCCTGGCGCGCTACCAGCGCGACCTGCGCAGCCTGCTGGTCGAGTTCAAGGTCAACAACGCGCCCGAGGCCTACGCCGCCATCGCCGAGCTGGCCGGCGTGAGCGCCACCGAGGTGGGTGAGGCGCTGCGCGCCGGCGGCCGGCTGGAGCGCATCGGCCTGGTCGAGAACCTGATTTCCGAGCACAGCATCACCGACCTGGCCGACCTGATGAAGGTCAGCGAGAAGCTGCCGCCGGTGCTGATGCGCGAATACCGCGACCGCGCCGAGCTGATGGCCGTGTTCACCCGCCCCGCCGCCGCCAGCGACCTGAAGCTGGCCGACTTCGCCTTTGTCGGCGAGGACGTGCCGGTGCTGGTCAACCTGCTGCGCAAGGCGCAGGCCACGCACGCGCAGGGCGTCAACGTGCTGCTGTACGGCCCGCCCGGCACCGGCAAGACCGAGCTGGCCAAGGTGGTGGCGCGCGAGGCCGGGCTGGCGCTGTTCGAGGTCGAATACGCCGACCGCGACGGCAACAGCCTGTCGGGGCGCGACCGCTACCGCTCGATGCAGATCGCGCAGGTGTTCCTCAAGGGCTCGCAGGAGGCGGCGCTGCTGTTCGACGAGGTGGAGGACGTGTTTCCGCACATCAGCGTCGACGCCGCCGGCCTGATGGCGCGCGCCGAGCAGCAGGCCATGCAAAGCGCCGTCGGCCACAGCGTCAACGGCAAGGCCTGGGTCAACCAGATCCTCGAATCCAACCCCGTGCCCACCATCTGGGTGACCAACGGCATCGAGCAGATCGACCCGGCGTTTCGCCGCCGCTTCGCCTACCACCTGGAGCTCAAGTCGCCCCCGCCCGGCGCGCGCGAGCAGCTGGTGCGCCGCGCGCTCGACGGCGCCGCCGTCAGCGACGGCCTGCTGGCGCGCCTGACCGAGCGCAAGGGCCTGACGCCGGCGCAGATCCGCACCGCGGTGCGCTTTGCCGAGCTGGCCCACCCCGGCGACGAGCGCGGCGGCGAGGCCTTCGAGGCGCTGATCGAGCGGCAGCTGAAGAACTCCGACGCCGCGCTGGGCCGCGCGCCGGACGACGCGGCCCAGCGCGGCCGGCGCAGCGTGACCACCTACGACCTGGGCATGCTCAACGTCGAAAGCCGCTTCGAGATCCCGCGCATCGTCGAAGCCCTGAAGGCGCGCGGCCACGGCGCGCTGTGCTTCTACGGCGCGCCCGGCACCGGCAAGACGGCGCTGGGCGAATACATCGCGCAGGAGCTGGGCAAGCCGCTGATCGTCAAGCAGGCGAGCGACCTGGTCAGCAAGTTCGTCGGCGAGACCGAGCAGAACATGGCCGCCATGTTCCGCGAGGCCCGCGAGGAAAAGGCCGTGCTGCTGCTGGACGAGGCCGACAGCTTCCTGCTGGACCGCCGCGGCGCGCAGCGCAGCTACGAGGTGACCGAAGTCAACGAGATGCTGCAGCAGATGGAGCGCCACGACGGCGTGTTCGTCTGCACCACCAACCTGCTCGACCGCATCGACCAGGCGGCGCTGCGCCGCTTCACCTTCAAGATCAGGTTCAAGCCCCTCACCGCCGAGCAGCGCGAGCGCATGTTCGTCACCGAGGCCCTGGGCGGGAAACCCGAGCGGCTCACGCCCGACGTGCGCCGGCGGCTATCGAAACTGGAGCAGCTGTGCCCCGGCGACTTCGCCGCGGTCAAGCGCCAAGTCGACATCCTGGCCACCGAATTCGCGCCCGACGAGTTCCTCGATCAGCTCGAGGCCGAGCACCGCATCAAGCCCGAGGTGCGCGAGCAGCGGGGGATGGGGTTTGTGCAGTAGCGGGGCCGATGGCGTGAAGCCTGTCCTTCAAGCGGCGAGGGATGCCCCGAGCAGGCTTCCCTCTCGCCCGCCCGCCTAGGGCCGGCGCCGCTTCAAGCCCAGTCCAGCGGCTGCCGCCGCCAAGGCGAGCAGCGCGCCCAGGCCGATCTGGCCCCATTCCGTCAGCGTGGGCACCGCCGTCACCGGCGCCACCGGCGTGGCGGTGAACTGCAGCAGGATCGAGCCGGCAGCGCCATCCATGTACGGCGCGCCCCCAAGGCCGGCGCCGCTGGACACGGCGCTGAACACCACGCTGAACGGGCCGAAGCTGCTGCCGCCGCCGCCACCGCCGCCGGAGCCAAGGCCACTCAATCCAGCGCCGCCGCCGCCGCCGCCATAGCCGCCGCCGCCGCCGCCGCCGTCGAAACCACCCTGGCCGCCGCCGCCGGCGCTCCCCGCGAAACCACCGTCCGCCCCCCCGCCGGGGCCTGGGCCGGCCGCGCCCACACCGGCACCGCCGCCACCGCCGGAATCCACCCCGTTGGCGCCGGCGGTGCTGCCGGTGCTTCCGCCAGCACCGCCCGCGCCGCTGCCTGCGCCGCCGCTGCCTCCAGCTCCCGACAGCGCACCGCCGCCGCCGCCGCCCTGGTCACCGTCAGCCTGCCCGGGGCTGCCGGCCCCACCGCCGGTGCCGACCCCGGCATCACCTCCGCGTCCGCCTGAATTCACGAACAATCCGCCGCCGCCACCGCCGCCGGCCACGACCAGCACGGCGCCGGCCGTCGAATCGACGATGCTGCTGCTGCCGCCGCCGCCGCCGCCGGTGGGATCAGTGTCGATTGCTCCGCTCACCCCACCGCCGCCTACGGCCAGGTTCAACACATGGCCCGCCGTCACGGCCAGGGTGCCGGTGCCGGAGGCGGCGTTGCCTCCGGCAGGCAAAAATCCGGAGCCGCCGCCACCGCCAATGACCGTGACCGTCATCGAATTCATCCCGGCGGGCACCGTGCAGACGGCAGCCGCGGTGTAGGCGGTGCCGCTCACGCAATCGGCCGCCAGGGCTGGCCCGGCCAGGCCGCCGAGCAGCAGCGCGGCAAGCAAGGCGTTTCTTCTGGGGGCGCCGCGCCTGGGCGCGTGGCGGTCGATCGGTCGCATGGAGGCTGCTTGCATGGGGTGCCCTCGTCAAAGTTCCACGGTGATCGAAGTCGATGCGTAACCAACGTCATCATAGGCTGTGGTTACTCCGTTGTGAACCAATGCATTCAGGGGCCCCTGGGAATGTTGCTTTCGCACCGACTCGACGGCCAGCACCGGGGAAGACGAAAAGTGTTCATCCGCCCCACTCATTGGCATCACCGGAGCGCTGGGCGAAAAAGCGGATCTGCCCACGCCCGACGTGCGCCGGTTGCTGTCAAATCCAGTGCGCATGGCATGCCATGCAAAGCATCGCATTCACGGCATGCCCCGTGCCGCCAACCCCGCCTCCAGCACCGGCTTGGCCCAGTCGGGCGTGCGGGCCAGCTGCGCGGCGTCATGGGCCGCCGGCCACACCAGCCGGCCCCTTTGAATGACGGCCACGGGCCGTGGGTCGGGCACGGGCTGGCCCGGCGCCACGCTGGCGCTGTTGTCGAACAGGCGCACCTCGGCCAGGTGCGGCAGCAGGGCGATCAGGTTGGCGATGGCGCCGTGCCAGCGCTCGCGGATCTTGGCTTGGGGGATGTCGTGGCCGCCGGCGGCCACGCGCTGGCGCACGCGCGCCAGGTGCAGCTCGGGCGAAGCGAGCCCGCAGAACCACACCAGCACCTCGTGCGTGCGGCTGGCCGCCCGCAGGCGCGCGGGCACGCTGCGGCCGCCCAGGGTGGTTTCGAAGGCAAAGCTCTGCCGTGCCTGCACGGCCGCGTCCAGCCGGCGCATGCCCTCGGTCCAGGCGGCGGCGTTGGCGGCGGTCGGATCGCAGCCGGTGGCGGCCCTCAGCTCGCGGGCGAAGCTGTCGGGGTTGAACCAGGGCAGGCCGGCCCGGGTGAGCAGATGGCCGCCGACCGAGCTTTTGCCGGCGCCGTTGACGCCGGCCAGCACGTAGAGGACGGGGTGGGACATTCGAGCCGAATCAGCCTGCAGCCCGCGCAGAACAAGTGCGGATAGCTATCAATATTGCAGCAATCCGGTGCCGGTCAGTGCGTCTGGCCGGCCTTGACCTGCCCGTCCAGCGTGGCCGGCTGGGCGAACGCCGCGAGCAGGCGGGCGCCGGCGTCGTCGGCGGCCAGCGCGGCCAGGCGCTCGTCGAAGCGCTGGCGCAGCGCCTGCAGGGCGTCCTGCTGGCGCGCCTGGGCGCTTTCGGCGGCCTGCACCAGGCGCTGGTATTCGTCGGGGGACAGGATGACGGCCTCGGGCTGGTCGTGGTTGGTGACCAGCACGCGGCCTTCGCGCCCCACGGCGCGCATCACGCCGCGCCAGCCCAGCTTCTTGACGTCGGACGCGGGCGTGCGCGGCAGGGCCTGCACGGCGGACGGGGATGCGGCCAAGGCGGTGGTCATGACAAGCTCCAGGAGACCCAATAAAGGCCAATATACCCTATGGGCCCATTTTGGCCCATGCCATTCGGCCTGTGGGCAGGCGGGGTGTCCGAACCGGCGCGTCAGCCCGGCAGGCGCTCAGGGCGCCGATTGGCACACGCGCAGGACCTCTGCGCCGTGGCGCTGCAGGCGGGTGGCGCCCATGCCGCTGATGCCGGTGAGGTCGTCCAGGCCCTGCGGCGCGCGCTCCGCGATGGCCGCCAGGGTGGCGTCGGGAAAGATCACGTAGGCGGGCACGTTGTGCTCGCGCGCGACCTCGGCGCGCCAGGCCTTGAGCGCGGCAAAGCGCTGCTGGGCGCTGGCGTCCAGCCCCACGGCGGCGGCGGGTGCGCGGGCGGGAGCGCCGCCATGTGCCTTGCCGCGGCGGCGTTCGCGGGCGGGCGCAGCCGCATGGGCGCGCAGGCGCACGGGCTGCTCGCCGCGCAGAATGGGGCGGGCGGCGGGCAGCAGCTGCACGGTGTTGAAGTGCTCGGCGTCCACGCGCAGCGCGCCGACGGCGATCAGCTGGCGCAGCACGCCGCGCAGCTGGGCCTCGCTGAACTCGGCGCCCAGTCCGAAGGTGCTGATCTTGTCGTGGCCGAACTGGCGCATCTTGTCGCTGGCCTTGCCGCGCAGGATGTCCATCAGGTGGCCGGCGCCAAAGCCGATGCCGCTCATCTCGCGCACGCGGTAGACGGTGGACAGCAGCTTGCGCGCGCAGTCGGTGGCGTCCCACACCTCGGGTGGATGCCGGCAGTTGTCGCAATGGCCGCAGTGGCCCGGGCGGTAGCGCAGGCGTGCGGATTCGGGGTCGATTGGGCCTTTGGCCGGCACCAAACAAGTGCCATCAGCTATCGAATCAGGAGTATCGGCCATGCGCTCGCCAAAATAGGCCAGCAGGCGCTCGCGCCGGCAGTCGGTGGCTTCGGCCAGGGCCAGCAGGGCGTCCAGCTTGCCGCGCATCACCTGCTTGAACGCCTCGTCGGCCGGGCTGTCGTCGATCATGCGGCGCTGGTTGACGACGTCCTGCAGGCCATAGGCCATCCAGGCGTCGGCCGGCAACCCGTCGCGCCCGGCGCGGCCGGTCTCCTGGTAGTAGCCCTCGATGTTCTTGGGCAGGTCCACGTGGGCGACGAAGCGCACGTCGGGCTTGTCGATGCCCATGCCGAAGGCGATGGTGGCCACCATCACCACGCCGTCCTCGCGCAGAAAGCGGTCCTGGTTGTGCCGGCGCTCGTCGGCCGGCAGGCCGGCGTGGTAGGGCAGCGCGTCCAGCCCCTGGGTGCACAGCAGCGCGGCCAGCTCGTCCACGCGCCGGCGCGACTGGCAGTAGACGATGCCCGCCTCGCCCGGATGCTCGTCCTCGATGAACCGCAGCAGCTGCCGCGCCGGGTCCTTCTTGTCGACGATGGTGTAGGCGATGTTGGGCCGGTCGAAGCTGCTGACGAAGGGCGCCGCGTCCTGCAGCTGCAGGCGCTCGACGATGTCGGCGCGGGTGGTGGCGTCGGCCGTGGCCGTCAGCGCGATGCGCGGCACGCCGGGCCAGCGCTCGTGCAGCACCGTCAGCTGGCGGTATTCGGGCCTAAAGTCGTGGCCCCACTGGCTGACGCAATGCGCCTCGTCGATGGCGAACAGGCTGAGCTGCCCGTGCGCGTGCAGCGTGTCCAGCAGGCCCAGAAAGCGCGGCGTGCCCACGCGCTCGGGCGCGGCGTACAGCAGCGTGATCTGCCCGGCCAGCAGGCGCCGCTCGATGTCCTCGGTCTGCGCCCAGTCCAGCGTGGAGTTGAGAAAGGCCGCCGCCACCCCCGCCTCGTGCAGCGCGCCCACCTGGTCGTGCATCAGCGCGATCAGCGGCGAGATCACCAGCGTAACGCCCTGCCCGGCCCGCTGGCGCGCGATGGCCGGGATCTGATAGCACAGCGACTTGCCGCCGCCCGTGGGCATCAGCACCAGCGCGTCGCCGCCGGCCGTGACGTGCTGGGTGATGGCGGCCTGCTGGCCGCGAAAGTGCTCGTAGCCGAACACCTCGCGCAGGATGGCGAGCGGGGCGGTGCTGGGGATGGGTATGGCAGGCACGGGGGCGATTGTGCGGCAGTGCCGCGGGCGTCCGTGCGACAAAAATCCCCGCGCACCGGCCGGCACGCGGGGATGGGGTGCGCGCCGCGCGCGCAGAATTTCAGCTCGCGTGGATCTTGAACTCGTCGACGATCCTGGCGTAGCGCCGGTAGTCGTCGGCCACTAGGCGCCCCATGGAAGCGGCGTCGCCGCCGGCCGGCACCACGAACATCGCGGTCATGCGCTCGCGGATCGACGGCATTTGCAGGATCTCGTTGAAATGCCTGTTGAGCTCGCGCACCAACGCATCGGGCAGCCCGGCCGGCCCCATCATCGCCTGCCAGGCGCCGACCTCGGCGCCCTTGTAGCCCAGTTCGGTCAGCGTCGGCACGTCGGGGCGCAGCGGCGAGCGCTTCGGGTCGGCCACCGCCAGCACGCGCAGCTTGCCCTCGCGGAGGAAGCCGTCCACCGGGCCGAGCGTGGTGAACATCATCGGCACCTGGCCGCCGACCAGCGCCGGCACCGCCGGTGCGCTGCCCTGGAAGGGCACCTGCGTGAGCTGCACACCGGCGGACTTGGCGAACAGCTCGGCCAGGATGTGCATGGGCGTGCCGTAGCCCGGGCTGGCGTACGACTGGATGCGACCGGCCTTGGCCGCGGCGACGAGCTCGTCCACGCTGCGCACGCCCGTCTGCGCATTGACCACGACGAACAGGGACTGGCTGCCGAGCTGGATGATGGGCGCGAGGTCGGACACCGGGTTGTACATGGCGCCGCTGGCGTTCTTCAGCACCAGCGGGGTGATGGCCACGGTGTTGGGCGCCAGCAGCAGCGTGTAGCCGTCGGGTGGGGCGTGCGCGACCAGGGAGGTCCCGATCATGCCGCTCGCGCCGGTGCGGTTTTCGACCAGGACGGGCTGGTGGATGCGTGCCGAGAGCTCCTTGCCGAACACGCGGGCGAGCACGTCGGTGTCACCACCGGCGGAGTAGGCCACGATGATCTTGATCGGCTTGTCCGGCCAGCCCGTCTGGGCGCGCGCGGTGCCGGCAAACGATGCGGTGAAGGCGGCCGCGCCGAGCGCGAGCAGGTGGCGGCGGGTGGGGTGGGTCGAGTGCATGGAGGTTCCTTTCACAGTCCGAGGCTGCCGAGCGATTTGCCCCCGTCGACGAAGAGGGTCTGGCCGGTGATGAAGGTGGTGTGGGGGGAGGCCAGGAAGGCGATGGCGTGCGCGATCTGCGCCGGGTCGGCCGGCGCGCCGCCGATGCCCGAGCCGCCGCCGGTGACAAAGGCGATGGGCTGCGTCATCGCGCAGGGCCCAGGTGTTGCAAGGGGTTTCGTCGGTTCATGGGGGGCGTCCTTCGCGTGGGGGAGAAATCGTCCATCCGGCAGGGTCAAGCCGGCTCGTCGGCAATCAGCTCTTGCGTGATGTGAAAGAGCCGCCCCGTGAACAGGGGCAGGATTTCCTTCATCCGCGCCTTCAGTTCCTGCCGCACCGGGAAGCCGAAGGCGTGGTTCATCGCCTCCACCGAGTCGTAGACCGACTCGAACGTCATGTGCAGCAGCGGGCCGTCGTCCTCCACGCTCAGCGCACGCATCACGCGCACCGAACGCACGCCGGGAAAGCGCTTCATCACCGGCACGATCTCGCGCGCGATGAAGTCGTCGAACCGAGCCAGGTTTGCCGCCTCGACGCGGCCCTCCAGATAGGCGCAGCGCACGATCATGGCCGTGCCTCCCCGATGGTCACGGCGAGCGCGCCGATGCGCTCGATGCGCGCCTCGACCCGGTCGCCCGGCTTGAGGAAGGTGCGCTTGGGAAAGCCGACGCCGGCGGGCGTGCCGGTCAGCACCACGTCGCCCGGGTCGAGCGTCATGATGTTGGACAGCGTGACGAGCTGCTCGCGGATGTCGAACACCATGCCCGAGGTGCGTGCGTCCTGCTTCAGCTCGCCGTTGACGCTCAGTTGCAGCGCCAGGTCGTGCGGGTCGCCGATGAAGGCCGCGGGGACCAGGCGCGGGCCGAGCGGGCAGCAGCGGTCCTGCGCCTTGCCGGCCACCCAGTCGAGCTTGTAGAAGGTGTCGGGCGCCTGGTTGAGGTCGCGCGCCGACAGGTCGATGGCCACCGTGTACGCGGCCACGGCATCGAGCGCGTTGTCCAGCGTCAGACGCCTGCTGCGCCGGCCGATCACCAGGGCCAGCTCGACCTCCCAGTCGAACATCCGGGTGCCCAGCGGCATGTCGACCTCGGCCTCCGGCCCCACCAGGGCGTTGCGTGGCGGCTTGAAGAAGAAGAACAGCCGTTGCGCCTGCTTGCGCAGGTCCGGCACGCCCATCTCCGCCAGGTGGTCGTAGTAGTTGGCGCCCGCGCACAGCACCTTGCCCGGAAACTGCAGCGGGGTCGAAAGCCGGACCTCCGACGCCGCCCAGCCGCCCGTCACGCACCGCTGGGCGTAGCGCGCCAGCCGGTCGCTGGCCGTGGGCCACTGCGCCATGACGGCCATCAGATCGGGCGGCAGCGCCAGGTCGGCGGGCGCATCGGCCAATGCGTGGTAGCGGCCCTCGACCTCGATGCAGGCGACCTGACGCCCTGCGTGCTCTACGGTGACCAGTGCAAACGACATCGGCGTTCCTTTATTGATTTGATTGAAATTTATAAATTTCATCCGATTTTGTCATTGGTGATTCCCCCAATGGGTGGCGATGCGAGACAATGGCGGCCTGATGAGACTTGGGGATATGTCGAACAGCGTGCCCGCAGCCGATCGAACGGTGGCCGAGACGGCCTACCGGCACCTGCGCGGCGACCTGATCGCCGGGCGCTTCAAGCCCGGCGCGCGGCTGCGCATGAACGAGCTGCAAGCGTGCTACGGACTGGGGCTGAGCCCGCTGCGCGAAGCCTTGCTGCGCCTGGCCAGCGAAGGCTTCGTGATCTCGGAGGGGCAGCGCGGCTTTTCGGTCACGCCGGTTTCGCTGGGCGAGCTGAAAGACCTCACAAGCATGCGCCAGCGGATCGAGGCGATGGCTCTCACCGACGCCATCGCCAACGGCGACGCCGACTGGGAAGCGGCCATCATGGCGGCCTACCACCGTCTGGCTCGCGAGCCATTGCCCACGGATTCACGCGACACCGAGGCGACGCTGGGCTGGGAGCTCAAGCACCGCGCATTTCACGACGCGCTGGTGGCCGCCTGCGGCTCGCCCTGGCTGTTGCGCCTGCGCACCCAGCTGGCCGATCACTCCGAGCGCTATCTCGGTGCCCGCCTGTTCGATCGCCGGCCCGGCTCGGCGGCCCTGCCACCACGCCGGCGCGCGGCCGATGAGCATGGTGCGCTGATGCAGGCCGTCCTGGCGCACGATACCGCCAAAGCCCTGTCCCTGATGGATCAGCACATCGGCCGCACCGCGCAGGCGGCCGGGCAATGGCTGCAAGCGCCGCCCGCGCCATCCGCACCGGCTCGAAAGCGCGTGGCTTCTCACCGGCCCAGGGCGCACGCAACAAATTGAGCCTTTCTGGAACTGTCGATGAATTTACCCGCCTACACCCGCGCCCAGTCCTTGCCCGCCATCCTCCAGCAACGCCTGATCATTCTGGATGGCGCCATGGGCACCATGATCCAGCGCCTGAAGCTGACCGAGGCGCAGTACCGGGGCGAGCGCTTCAAGGACTTTCACAAGGACGTCAAGGGCAACAACGAGCTGCTGAGCCTGACGCAGCCGCAGTTCATCCGCGACATCCACGAGAAATACCTGGCTGCCGGCGCCGACCTGATCGAGACCAACACCTTCGGCGCCACCACCGTGGCGCAGGCCGACTACGACATGGCCCACCTGGCGCGCGAGATGAACGTGGCCTCGGCCCGGCTGGCGCGCGCGGCTTGCGACAAATACAGCACGCCCGACAAGCCGCGCTTCGTCGCCGGCGCTTTAGGCCCCACGCCCAAGACGGCCAGCATCAGCCCCGACGTGAACGACCCCGGCGCGCGCAACGTGGACTTCGAGACGCTGCGCGCCGCGTACTACGAGCAGGTGGAGGGACTGGTGGAGGGCGGCGCCGACGTGTTGCTGGTCGAGACCATCTTCGACACGCTCAACGCCAAGGCCGCGCTGTTTGCCATCGACGAGTTCTTCGAGAAGAGCGGCGAGCGCCTGCCGATCCTCATCAGCGGCACGGTGACCGATGCCTCGGGCCGCGTGCTGTCAGGCCAGACGGTGACCGCCTTCTGGTACAGCGTGCGCCACGCCCAGCCGCTGGCCGTGGGGCTGAACTGCGCCCTGGGCGCCGCGCTGATGCGCCCCTACATCCAGGAGCTGGCGCGCGCCGCGCCCGACACCTTCATCAGCTGCTACCCCAACGCCGGCCTGCCCAACCCCATGAGCGACACCGGCTTCGACGAAACGCCCGAAGTCACCAGCCGCCTGCTGCACGAGTTTGCCGCCGAGGGCCTGGTCAACATCGTGGGCGGCTGCTGCGGCACCACGCCCGATCACATCGGCGCCATCGCCCGCGAAGTGGGGCCGCTGGCGCCGCGCGGCGTGCAGGCGGCGGGGTTCTACAAAGAGGCGGCCTGATTCGGATTTAAGCGAAAACAGGATGCAGCCCGCACCGTTAAAGAGCAAGCAGCTATCGTTTCAGGAATTCGCGCTGCGCACCGCAGGCCGCAGCAGCACCGCGCCAATGGCCACCACCACGCAGGCCATGGCGGCCAGGTCCTGCCAGCTGGGCCATTCGCCCACGATCAGCGGGCTGCTCAGCACGCCCACCATGGGCACGGCCATCACGCTCATGGCGCTGGTGGATGAAGGCAGGGCGCGCGCCAGCGCAAACCAGATGGCCTGCGCCGCGCCGTAGTTGATCAGTACCGACCACACCAGGCTGGCCCACACCGGCGCGCTGAACTGCCAGCGCTGCGCCGGCTCCAGCAGCAGCGCCAGCGCCTCGATGACCACGGACGACAGCGCCATCATCCACACCACCAGGGTCTCGGCCGGCAGCGTCAGGTGCGCGCGGCGCATCCAGATGGTGCCCAGCGCCCAGCAGAAGGCGGCGGCCTGCATCCACACGATGCCGGCCGGGTTGCCCGTCAGGTGGCCCAGCTCGTTCCACAGCAGCAGCGTGATGCCGGCCAACACGGCGCCCACCGCCAGCGCCAGCCGCGCGGTAAAGCGCTCGCCATAGAACAGCACGCCCAGCAGCACCGCCCACACCGGCATGGTGAAGCCCAGGATCGCCGCGCGGCCCGCCGGCAGGTGCGCCACGCCGATGATGGCCAGCGCGTGCCAGCCCAGGATGTTGGGCGCGCCCAGCACCACCACGGCGCGCCATTCGGCCGCGCCGCGCGGCAGCAGGCGCAGCCCGCGCCAGCCGAACCAGGCCGCCAGCACCAGCGCCCCGCCGGCCATGGTGGCGGCGCGAAAGTGCAGCGGCGACATCTCGCGCAGCGAGATTTTCATGATGGGCCAGTTCAGGCCCCACATCAGCGTGAGCAGCAGCAGGCCGACGAGCTGGCGGCGCGACAGGGTGGGCATGCGGCGAGCTTAACGGGCATCAAAAGTCCACCAGGCTCAACCCGATCGAGAACACCGTGCGGCGGAAGTTGTAGTCCAGCAGGCTGTCGCCGTAGCCGTTGAAGACGGCCGCGTACAGGCGCAGGCCCGAGAAGCTGTTGCCCCAGCCGTTGCCCAGCGAGCGCGTCCATTCCAGCCGCCCCGAGCCGTAGCGGTTCAGCGCTCCGGTGTAGGTGGCGCGCAGGGTGTTCTGGGCGTTCACGTTCCAGGCCAGCGTCAGGTCGCCCCGGCCGATGTAGCGGCTGATGTCGGGGTTGTTGTCCTGCGCGCCGTGCTCGGGCAGGCGCTGCCACAGCCGCACCTGCGCGTTGAAGCGCTCGCCTTTTTCAAAGCCCGCCATCAGGTAGGCCCGGTTCCAGCTGCGCGACAGCGGGTCGCTCTGGCCGTTGGACTGGTGCGCCAGGCCCAGCCCCGAGTAACGCCACAGCCAGCCGGCGGGCAGCTGCAGCGTGGTGGGGTAGACGTAGATCAGCTCCGGCAGGTGGTCGGTGCTGCGAAACGGCCGCGACAGCCCGCTGTTGAACACCTGCCAGTACGACTGCTGGGTGTAGGCCGCCCACAGCGAATCGCGCAGCGTGCCGCCTGCGGGCGTGAACAGGCCGGAGGCCAGCTTGGTGCGCACCGACAGGGACAGGCGCATTTCGCGCCGCTGGTAGTCGAAGGGCGTGGTGACGCTGTTGATCGGGTTGGCCGACTGCGGCTGGCGATCGACGCGGTCGCCCACCGCCACCGAGGCGGTGGTGGGGTGAAACGAGCGCAGGCCGAAGGTCGGGCAGCTCGAGCCGGACTCCAGCTCCCAGAAGCGCGACAGCTCGGAAAACTGGCGGTCGCGGCAGCCCTGCTCCAGCCCCACGCCGACGATGCCGGCCGAGCCCGACACCGTGGCGCCCTCGGCGCGCTCGGGCTGGGTGGTGGCCAGGGCCTCGGCCACCTGGCCGCGCACGGCGGCTGCCGGCGCGCTGGGGGCCACGTTGCGCGTGGGCGAGGCCTGCACGGAGCGCTTCTTGTCCTCGATGGCCTGGACGAGTTCCTGCTGCGCGCGCGCCCAATCGTCGAAGCAGGCCAGGCGCGTCGCGTCGGGCTGGTCCAGGCAGGCCTGCCAGGCCAGGGCCGGTGCCAGCGAGGCCGGCACCGGCGGCGCCGCGGGAGCGGCGGGGGATTGCGCGCCACACAGGGCGGGGCAGGCGATGGACAGCAGGAAAGCGAGCTGCGTCGGGCGAAAACGGTGCATGCGAAAGACGGAGGGATCGAGCGGGCGCAGGCCGATGCGGCCCGGAGAAAAACGGAGTCGAAGGCCCGCCGCGCGCGGGCCATGGGCGCATTGTGGATGCTGCTGGCCGCGCCGCGCCGCCGCACTTGCATCCGCATGTGACGGCGCCCGCCGGGCCTGCGTCCGTGGCCCGCGGCCGAAAACCGCGCAACGCGGGGGTGCGGGCGCTTCGCTACAGTCAGGCCCCATGTCGGCTTCTCCTTCTCCCCTGCTGTTTCCGCTTCAGGGCCCGCGGCGGCGCGTGGCCTTCGTGACGATCTATGAGCTGATCGCCATTGTCGTGACCACCCTGGGCTTCATGGGGTTCACCGACTCGGGCGTTGCGCACTCGGGCGTGATCTCCGCCGTGTCATCGGCCATCGCCGTGGCCTGGAACGTCGGTTTCAACGCCCTGTTCGAGCGCTGGGAAAGCCGCCAGGCCCGGCGCGGGCGCAACCTGGCGCGGCGCGTGGCGCACGCCATTGGCTTCGAGGGCGGGCTGGCGCTGTTGTTGGTGCCGCTGTTTGCCTGGTGGTTCGACGTTGGCCTGTGGCAGGCGCTGGTGATGGACCTGGGGCTGATGCTGTTTTTCCTGGTCTACACCTTCGTTTTTAACTGGGGGTTCGACCACGTGTTCGGGCTGCCGGCGTCGGCGGTTTAGCGGCCTGCCCGCTTGCGCGCACAATCGCGCCATGCTGAGCTTGGCCGACATTCAACAAGCCGCCGCGCGGGTGCGCGGGCAGGTGCTGGAAACCCCTTGCGTGGAATCGCGCACGCTGTCCGAGCTGACGGGCGCGCAGGTGTTCCTCAAGTTCGAGAACCTGCAGTTCACCGCCAGCTTCAAGGAGCGCGGCGCCTGCAACAAGCTGGTGCAGCTGACGCCGGCCGAGCGCGCGCGCGGCGTGATCGCCATGAGCGCGGGTAACCACGCCCAGGGCGTGGCCTACCACGCGCAGCGCCTGGGCATCCCGGCCACCATCGTCATGCCCAGCTTCACGCCCGGCGTCAAGGTGGCGCGCACGCGCGGCTTCGGCGCGCAGGTGATCCTGCACGGCGCCACGCTGGAAGAGGCTTACACGCATGCCCGGCAGCTGGCCGACGCCCGGAACCTGGTGTTCGTGCACCCCTACAACGACGCCGCCATCATGGCCGGCCAGGGCACGGCCGCGCTGGAGATGCTGGCGCAGCAACCCGAACTGGATGCGCTGGTGGTGCCCGTCGGCGGCGGCGGGCTGATCGCCGGCATGGCCACCGCCGCCAAGGCCATCAAGCCCGGCATCACCGTGGTGGGGGTGCAGACGCGGCGCTTTCCGGCCATGGCCAACCTGATGCAGGGCACGCAGCTGGAGCAGGGCGTGAGCACCATTGCCGAGGGCATCGCCGTGGGCGCGCCGGGCCCCGAGTGCGTCGAGCTGATCCGTCGCCACGTGGACGACTTTTTGCTGGTGGACGAGGGCGACATCGAGCAGGCCATCGTGCTGCTGCTGGAGATCGAGAAAACCCTGGTCGAGGGGGCGGGCGCGGCCGCGCTGGCGGCCCTGCTCAAGCACCCGCAGCGCCTGGCGGGCAAGAAGGTGGGCATGGTGCTGTCGGGCGGCAACATCGACCCCATGCTGCTGGCCGCCATCATCGAGCGCGGCATGGTGCGCTCGGGCCGGCTGGTGCGCATCGTCGTCAGCACGCGCGACGTGCCCGGTTCGCTGGCGCGCATCACCGCCCTGGTGGCCGAGTGCGGCGCCAACGTGGACGAGGTGCACCACCAGCGCGCCTTCACCCTGCTGGCGGCGCAGAACGTCGAGATCGAGATGGTGCTGCAGACACGCGGGCACGAGCACGTGAAGGAGTTGCTGGAGCGCCTGCGCGGCGCCGGCCTGGAAGTGCGCCTGGTGCAGTGACCCCGCGGCGGCGCGCCGGTTGCGCTGCGCCTTAAAATCCAGGGCTTCGCTGCCAAGGAGCGTTGCAGCGGGCCCGCCAAGGTGAGACTTGGCGCGCGGCCCGTCAGGCTTGGCGGCCCGCTTGTGACTTGCAACGACGCTCACCTGAACGCGCCCTGCCGCAGGTGAGACCATGACTGCCCCCACACCCGAAGTCCCCCCGATGAAGCTGTCCGGCCTGGAGCCGGTGACCATTGGCGCGGGCAGCCTGTTCGTCAACATCGGCGAGCGCACCAACGTCACCGGCTCCAAGGCCTTTGCCCGCATGGTGCTGGCCGGCCAGTTCGAGGACGCGCTGGCGGTGGCGCGCCAGCAGGTCGAGAACGGCGCGCAGGTCATCGACGTCAACATGGACGAGGCCATGCTCGACAGCCAGGCGGCCATGGTGCGCTTTTTGAACCTGATCGGCTCCGAGCCCGACATCGCCAAGGTGCCGGTGATGGTGGACAGCTCCAAGTGGAGTGTGATCGAGGCCGGCCTGCGCTGCCTGCAGGGCAAGGGCATCGTCAACTCCATCAGCATGAAGGAGGGCGTCGATGAATTCAAACGCCAGGCCCGGCTGGTGCGCCGCTACGGCGCCGCCGCCGTGGTGATGGCCTTCGACGAGCAGGGCCAGGCCGACACCTTCGAGCGCAAGACCACCATCTGCGAGCGCGCCTACCGCGTGCTGGTGGACGAGGTGGGCTTTGCGCCCGAGGACATCATCTTCGACCCCAACATCTTCGCCATCGCCACCGGCATCGAGGAACACGCCAACTACGCGGTGGACTTCATCGAGGCCACGCGCTGGATCAAGCAGCACCTGCCTGGCGCCAAGGTGTCGGGGGGGGTCAGCAACGTGTCCTTCAGCTTTCGCGGCAACGACCCGGTGCGCGAGGCCATCCACACCGTGTTCCTCTACCACGCCATCCGGGCGGGCATGGACATGGGCATCGTCAACGCCGGCATGGTGGGCGTGTACGACGAGCTGGAGCCCGAGCTGCGCGAGCGCGTGGAGGACGTGGTGCTCAACCGCCGCCCCGACGCGGCCGAGCGCCTGCTGGAGATTGCCGAGCAGGCCAAGGGCAATGCCAAGGACGACAGCAAGAAGCTGGAGTGGCGCAGCGGCACCGTGCAGGAGCGCCTGTCGCACGCGCTGGTGCACGGCATCACCGACTTCGTGGTGGCCGACACCGAGGAGTGCTATCAGCAGATCGCCGCCGCCGGCGGGCGCCCGCTGCAGGTCATCGAAGGCCCGCTGATGGACGGCATGAACGTGGTGGGCGATCTGTTTGGCGCCGGCAAGATGTTTTTGCCGCAGGTGGTCAAGAGCGCGCGCGTGATGAAGCAGGCCGTGGCCCACCTGCTGCCCTACATCGAGGCCGAGAAGGCCGCCCTGCAGGCCGCCGGCAGCGACGTGCGCAGCAAAGGCAAGCTGGTGGTGGCTACCGTCAAGGGCGACGTGCATGACATCGGCAAGAACATTGTCACCGTGGTCTTGCAGTGCAACAACTTCGAGGTGACCAACATGGGCGTGATGGTGCCCTGCCACGAGCTGCTGGCCAAGGCCAAGGAGGTGGGCGCCGACATGGTGGGCGTGAGCGGCTTGATCACCCCTAGCCTGGAAGAGATGCAGTACGTGGCCGCCGAGATGCAGAAGGACGAATACTTCCGCAGCCGCAACATTCCGTTGCTGATCGGCGGCGCCACCACCAGCCGCGTGCACACCGCCGTCAAGATCGCGCCGCACTACGACGGCCCCGTGGTCTACGTGCCCGACGCCTCGCGCAGCGTGGGCGTGGCGCAAAGCCTGCTGGGCGATGGCGCCCAGAAGTTCATCGACGAGTTGCGCGCCGACTACGCCCACGTGCGCGACCTGCACGCCCGCAAGAAGAAGCAACCGCTGTGGCCGCTGGCCAAGGCCCGCGCCAACAAGACGGCCATCGACTGGGCGCACTACACGCCGCCCGTGCCCAAGTTCATCGGCCGGCGCGTGTTCATGAACATCGACCTGGCTGAGTTGGTGCGCTTCATGGACTGGACGCCGTTCTTCCAGACCTGGGACCTGGCCGGCAAATTCCCCGCCATCCTCAGCGACGACGTGGTGGGCGCCGAGGCCACCCGCGTCTACAACGACGCGCAGGCCATGCTGAAAAACATCGTCGAGCACCGCTGGCTCACGGCCAACGCCGTCATCGGCCTGTGGCCCGCCAACAGCGTGCGCGACGACGACATCGAGCTGTACGCCGACGAATCGCGGCAAGGCGTGGTGCTGACCTGGCATGGCCTGCGCCAGCAGACCGAAAAGCAGGAAGACGCCGACGGCCGGCTGCGCCCCAGCCGCTGCCTGGCCGATTTCATTGCCCCAAGCCAGAGCGGCGTGCGCGACTACATCGGCGCCTTCGCCTGCACGGCCGGCATCGGCGCGCGCGAGAAGATCGCCGAGTTCATCGCCGCGCACGACGACTACAGCGCCATCACCTTCGAGGCCCTGGCCGACCGCCTGGCCGAGGCCTGCGCCGAATGGCTGCACCACCGCGTGCGCACCGACCTGTGGGGCTTCGTGCCCGACGAGCGCTTCTCGAAAGAAGAGATGATCGACGAGAAGTACCAGGGCATCCGCCCCGCCCCCGGCTACCCCGCCTGCCCCGACCACCGTATCAAGCAGCCGCTGTTTGCGCTGCTGGGCGCCGCCGACGTCGGCATGCAGGTCACCGAAAGCTTTGCCATGCAGCCGGGCGCCAGCGTCAGCGGCTTTTACTTCAGCCACCCGGCCAGCACCTACTTCAACGTCGGCCCCATCGACGACAGCCAGGCCGAGGACATGGCGGCGCGCAGCGGGGTGGATGCGGCGGCGGTCAAGCGGGCGCTGGGGCCGAATCTGGGCTTGTAGCAGCCCGGCGGCCTTTCGGGGGCACCGACCTCTTCAGGCCTGCCAGACGCCGAATCCCGCCGAGCGCAGATCGATCCCGATCTCGACCTCGCGCTCCACCGCTTCGGCGTAGCTCATGGGGTTGAAGCCTTCGTACAGGTCGGGCAGCAAACGCAAACCGTATTGCTGCACGAAGCGGTTGGCCTGAATGCCGGCCTTGTGCTTGTCGAAACGCAGGTCGGGGTTCAGGCCCGTCATGCCGACATACACGCAGGGTTTGCCGTCCACATAGCCCGGGTTGTTCTTGCGAAAACGCGGCTCCTGCAGCACGGCCCTGGACAGCTCGACGACATAGACGTGGTGGTGCGGGCGGCGGGGCATGGGGCGATGATGGTGCCTGAGCTCTGGGCGCCCTGTCCATTCCCGGGCACCCTCACTTCCTGGCGTTGGCGCCTTGCCTGAGCACCACGAAGGCTTCGTCGCCCTGGCGGTCGTGGTGGAAGATGAAAGGCTGGCCCTTGAAAACCATGACCGCCGGAAAGCGTGTCGGTGCCCGGCCACCTGTCGCCCGCGCGATGACCTGCAGCGCCTGCTCAGGGCTTGCCATCCGCCGCGTATTTTGGTGAGCGGGGACCATACAGCAGCCCGTACGGTTGACCCGCCGTCAACAGCTGCGCATTGGCTCTGGCCGCCACATCCACGCTGCGATCGGTGGCCGTGGCCACGATTTGATTGATCACCGCGCCCAGCAGCAGGCCCGCCACGCCACCCCCGGCATTGCTGCTTTGCCTGTCGAGTGCCACGGCATGGCCGCTCCACAGCTTGTCACCCGTGCGCAAATCGATCAGGCGGGCATTCAACTCCACCTTGGTGTCGTTCTGGACCACGGCATAGACCGTTCCGTATTGCTGCACTTCGAGATACAGGGCGGCATCGGCCCCGAAGATGGAGCGCAGCTTTTCCACCGGCAGATCCTGGGCATCGTGGGCGGTGTGAATGCCGTTTTGCCGGAACATTTCGTCCGTCACGGCCACAGGCAGCACGTAGTAGCCCGATTCGGCCAATGGCTGCGTGGCGCTGGCCAGCACGCCGGCCGGGGCTGTGACTTCGGGCGTGGGGTTCAAGGGCGGCAGGATCAGAATCGATGCAGGCTTGGCGGCGCGCAAGGCGGTGTAGTCATACGAAGATGCCGGCTTGGTCGCACACCCCACCATCAGCGCGGCAACCATCAGGCTGCCCAGCCAGGCCATGCCTCGTTGAGTTGAGCGAGTCGTCATGGTTTGGCTTTTCCTTTGAAAGTGCGCAGAAGGAAGTCCATGAATGACGTGGACTCCGGGAAGCTGGCCTTTTCAGCGGCCATGTTTTCAGCGCTTTGGTCGGGTTGCCCCGCCTTCGCGTACAGCATGCCCAGATGGGCGCGATAGCCCGGTGGCAGCGCCTTGCCTTCGAGCTCCATCTTCTGCCGCGCCGTCTCGAGCTTGGCAATTTGCTCGGCCGGATCGAGCTCGCCCTGGCTCTTGAGGTAGGCATAGACCTGTGGCTGGTAGTCATTCCAGCCGCCATACATCGGCTGGGTTCCGGCGCAACCGACCATCAGCGCAAGCGCGCAAACACCCGCGCCCCAGCGGGCTGTGATTGCAAGGATGCGGTTCATTGCACCGCTCCCCATTGACCCGACTCCAGGCCTTCGGCCAGCCGGTCCACGGCCTCGCGGATGGCCAGGTCGAGCACCTTCCCGTTCAGGGTGGAGTCATAGCCCGCGTGGGTGCCAAAGCCGACAATCTCGCGGCTGGACAGGCTGTATTCGCCAGCACCCTGCGCGGCATACGCAACTTCGCCGGTTTGCACGCGCACCACGTTGACGCTGACCTTGGCGTAGGCCACCAGCTCCTTGCCCCGACCCAGCACGCCAAACAACTGGCGGTCACCCACTTCCTTGCGGCCAAACTCGCTGATGTCGCCTGTAATCACGAACGGGGCGCCCTTGAGTGTCTGCGTCTGGTTCAAAAGCGCAGCCTCCTGCTTGGTCTCCGTCAGGTTGGTGCGATCCAGCACGTTGAAACGGCCGCTTTGGCGCAACTGCGTGACCAAGATGGTCTGGGCCTGCCCGCCCAGACGGTCGACGCCGTCCGTGAAAATCCCCCGCAAGAAGCTGGATTGGTTGGCAAATTTGCCCACCGAGACCGGCATGCGCGGGCCTTGGTAGGCCCGCGTGGATGCGACGGGCTTGGGCGTGTCGAGCGCGCGCGACTGCTCGGTCGTCACGCACCCGGTGGTGGCCGATGCGATGGCGACGATGACAGCCATCGTGCGAAAAATGGAACGGTTCATGTGCTTTGACGAAAAAATTCAATCCTTACAAAATATACAAGGAGAAAAATCGCGTCCTGCGAGGGCTCGGCGGCATGGACCGAAATACCAGGGCTTCGTGAATTTTTCCTCGGCATGCGCGGCCTCCGGTTCATGGGTGGCCCGCCAGGGTGGCCGCAAGAAGAGACGGTGCTGGCATATATTGCGCACACCCCAGTCAATCCAGGAGAAAGCCATGTCCCTCGCCGACCTGTTGCAGCAAATCGTGGGTGGTGCCGGCCAGCCCAGCGCCAGCCAGCTCGACCAGATCACGCAGACCGCCAGCAAGGGCGACCTGCAAGGCGGCGTGAGCGCGGCGCTGCGCTCGGACCAGACGCCCGATCTGTCGCAGATCGTCTCGCAGATGTTCGGCCAGGCCAGCCCCGAACAGCAGGCCGCCATCCTCAACACCATCACCGAAAAGCTGGGCCCCGGCGCGCTGGCCGGCGTGGCCGGCGGCGTGCTGTCGGGCCACGAGGGCACGGACACCCCGCAGGTGTCCGTCGCCAAGGCCGGCACCGTCACGCCCGACCAGGTGCGCGACGTGGTGGTGTCGGCACAAAAGCAGGAGCCCGGCCTGCTCGACCGCATCGGCGGCATCTATGCCGAGCACCCCGATCTGATCAAGACCCTGGGCGCCGGCGCGCTGGCCATTGCGCTGGCGCACATGAAGAACAACATCGGGCGCCGCTGACGGTTCAATCGCTCTTGTAATACGCGTCGGCAGAGCGTATTATGAGCGGCATGAACACGCTGACGATCAAGATTCCGCCCGATCTGCTGATGGCCCTGGACGCCGTAGCGGCGCGTGCGCATCAGACGCGCTCGGACGTGGTGCGCCAGGCCTTGCACGCACTGGTGCAGCAGGAAGAAGCGACAGCGCCTGCCAACAAGCTGCTGGGCGCCCTGCCCGATCTGGTGGGCTGCTTTGGCGGCGGGCCCAGGGATCTGTCCAGCAACCCGGCGCATCTGGCCGAGTTCGGCAAACACTGATCCGCCGCACCCATGCATGTGCTGCTGGACACGGGCCCGTGGGTGGCCCTGCTGTGCCGCGACGACGGTTACCACGCCTGGAGCCGTGCGCAGTGGGCCCTGCTCGATCAGCCGGTGCTGACCTGCGAGGCGGTGGTGGCCGAAACCTGCTTTTTGCTGGCCCGCCACGGCTTTGACCCGGCCGCCGCGCTCAAGATGCTGGAGCGGGGAGTGGTTCGCATCGGCTTCGACGTGCAGGAGCAGATGGCCTCGGTGCGGGCGCTGTTCGAGCGCTACGACAACGTACCCGCCTCGCTGGCCGATGCCTGCCTGCTTCGCATGAGCGAGCTGCACGAGCCGAGCAAGGTGTTCACCCTCGATCGAGATTTTCAAATCTACCGCCGGCATGGCCGGCGCACCGTTCCCGTCATCAGCCCCTGGGCTTGAGACAAAAGCCAGCGACAATCCAGGTTTTCGTCTGCGCCGCGCTGGCGGCACCTGCATCGCCCACTTGCCCATGTCCAACACCATCCTCCAAACGCTCCCCGCCGGCCAGAAGGTCGGCATCGCCTTCTCGGGCGGCCTGGACACCAGCGCCGCCCTGCTGTGGATGCGCCAGAAGGGCGCCGTGCCCTACGCCTACACCGCCAACCTGGGCCAGCCCGACGAGGACGACTACGACGCCATCCCGCGCAAGGCCCTGGCTTACGGCGCCGAGCAGGCCCGCCTGGTCGACTGTCGCGCCCAGCTGGCGCATGAAGGCATTGCCGCCCTGCAGTGCGGGGCCTTTCATGTGCAGACCGCCGGCGCCACCTACTTCAACACCACGCCGCTGGGCCGCGCCGTGACCGGCACCATGCTGGTCAATGCGATGAAGGACGATGACGTCAACATCTGGGGCGATGGCAGCACGTTCAAGGGCAATGACATCGAGCGCTTTTACCGCTACGGCCTGCTGGCCAACCCGGCGCTGAAGATCTACAAGCCCTGGCTGGACCAGCGCTTCATCGACGAGCTGGGCGGCCGCAAGGAAATGTCCGAATTCATGCAGAAGTCGGGTTTTGACTACAAGATGTCGGCAGAAAAGGCCTATTCGACCGACTCCAACATGCTGGGCGCCACCCACGAGGCCAAGGACCTGGAGTTCCTGAACAGCGGCATCCGCATCGTCAAGCCCATCATGGGCGTGGCCTTCTGGAAGCCCGAGGTGGAGGTCAAGGCCGAGGAAGTGCGCGTGCGTTTTGCCGAAGGCCAGCCCGTGGCCCTGAACGGCCGCGAATTCGCCGACCCGGTCGAGCTGATGCTGGAGGCCAACCGAATCGGCGGGCGCCACGGCCTGGGCATGAGCGACCAGATCGAAAACCGCATCATCGAGGCCAAGAGCCGCGGCATCTACGAAGCCCCCGGCATGGCCCTGCTGCACATCGCCTACGAGCGGCTGATCAGCGGCATCCACAACGAGGACACCATCGAGCAGTACCGCATCAACGGCCTCAAGCTGGGCCGCTTGCTGTACCAGGGCCGCTGGTTCGACCCGCAGGCCATCATGCTGCGCGAATCGGCCCAGCGCTGGGTGGCGCGCGCCGTCACCGGCGAGGTCACGCTGGAGCTGCGCCGCGGCAACGACTACAGCCTGCTCAACACCGAATCGCCCAACCTGACCTACGCGCCCGAGCGCCTGTCGATGGAAAAGGTGGAGGACGCGCCGTTCAGCCCGCTCGACCGCATCGGCCAACTCACCATGCGCAACCTGGACATCACCGACACCCGCGGCAAGCTGGCGGTGTATGCCCGAAGCGGCTTGCTGGAGCTGGGCGCCGGCTCCATGCTGCCGCAGATCGGACACGAAAAACGCTGATCTGAATGCTTAACGTTTCATTTATGACTTGGCCATCTCGCCATCAGAAATGAACCCAGGCCTTGAATTCGGGCAAGTCCCGATGGTCAAGGCCTTGCGGCATCGATAAAGTCACAGGTTATCGGTGCTGCCGCCCCCCGGGCCTGGCACCACGAGGGGCCGAGGAGACAAACCGACCTCCAACAACAGCAACAAGATCAGCCGACAGACCGAGCGACAGTTCAAACCGGTCTGCATTTTTTTCCAGGGCGCCCCAGGGCGCCCTTTGTTTTGGGCCGACGGCTGCCGGCCCATGGCCAATCGCGGACAATCGGGGCCTTGGCCTGCGCCGGTGGCGCACCGTTTTCCAGCGCGGGCTCGATCTCTTTTCTGACCCCCCTTTCCCCATGGACTTGCTGATCGTCGCGGCCGCATCGCTGCTGGCCGGGCTGGTGGACTCGATCGTCGGTGGCGGCGGCCTGATCCTGATCCCGGCCCTGTTCGCCACCTACCCCGGCGCCGCGCCCGCCACGCTGTTCGGCACCAACAAGAGCGCCTCGGTCTGGGGCACCAGCATCGCCACCGTGCAGTACGCGCGCCGCGTGCAGATGCGCTGGCGGGTGATGGGGCCGGCGGCGGGGGCGGCCTTCGTCGGCTCGTTCGTGGGCGCCTGGGTGGTGACGGTGATCGACCCGGCCTTCCTGCGCAAGCTGCTGCCGGTGATCCTGCTGGCCGTGCTGCTCTACACCCTGGCCAAGAAGGACCTGGGCCGCGTGCACGCGCCGCGCCACGACGTGCGCCGCGAAACCCTGCTGGCTTGCGGCATCGGGCTGGTCCTGGGCTGGTACGACGGCTTTTTCGGCCCCGGCACCGGCAGCTTCTTCATCTTTCTGTTCGTGCGTCTGCTGGGCTATGACTTCATTAACGCCTCGGCCTCGGCCAAGCTGCTGAACGTGGCCACCAACATCGCCGCCATTGCCCTGTTTGCGTCCAAGGGCCACATCTGGTGGCAGGTGGGCGCCGTGCTGGCCGTGGCCAACGTGGCCGGCAGCCTGATCGGCACGCGCCTGGCGCTCAAGCACGGCGCGGGCTTCGTGCGCGGGGTGTTCATCGTGGTGGTGGGGGTACTGATCCTGAAAACGGGGTACGACGCGTTTTTGCGCTGATTGCCGTCATCAGTCCACCGTCACCGGCACCCGCAGCGCCAGCGCGCACATCAGCTCGTAGCCGATGGTGCCGGCGGCCTGCGCCACCTCGTCGATGGGCAACACGGCGCCGTGGCTTGAACGGCCCCACAGCGTGACCTCGCTGCCCGGCCCGGCCTGCGGTACGGGGCTCAGGTCGACTGCCAGCATGTCCATGCTGACTCGGCCCAGGGTGCGGGTGCGCACGCCGTCCACCAGCACCGGCGTGCCGGTGCCGGCGTGGCGCGGGTAGCCGTCGGCGTAGCCGCAGGCCACGGTGCCGACGCGCATGGGCGCGGGGGCGGTGAAGCTGGAGCCGTAGCCCACGGTGTCGCCGGCGGCCAGTTGCTGCACCGCCAGCAAGCGGGCGTTCAGGCTCATGGCCGGCTGCAGGCCCCAGTGCTCGGCACTGTGCACGGGGTGGTCGGGCGAGCCGCCGTAGGCCGCGATGCCGGGGCGCACCCAGTCGGCGCGCACGGCGGTCTCGTGGCCGTGGCGCAGGGTGGCGGCGCTGTTGCACACGCTGCGCTCGCCGGGCAGGCCGTCGGTGACGCGCTCGAACACGGCCCACTGCGCGGTGATGTCCCTGGCGTCGTCCGCGTCGGCAAAGTGCGTCATCAGTGCGATCTCGTCGACCTGGGGCAGCGCCGACAGGCGGGCGTGGGCGGCGCGAAAGCGCTCGGGCGTGAAGCCCAGGCGGTTCATGCCCGAGTTGAGCTTGAGGAACACGCGGTGCGGTGCGTGCGTCTTGTGCATGGCCAGCCAGTCGATCTGCGCGTCGCAGTGCACGGTGTGCCACAGGTTCAGGCGTGAACACAGCTCGAGATCGCGCGGCTCGAACACGCCTTCCAGCAGCAGGATGGGCCCGCGCCAGCCCAGCGCGCGCACGCGCTCGGCCTCGGCCAGGTCGATCAGGGCAAAGCCGTCGGCGCCGCGCAGGCCTTCGTAGGCGCGCTCGATGCCGTGGCCGTAGGCGTTGGCCTTGACGACGGCCCATAGGCGCGCGCCCGGGGCGGCGGCGCGCAGGCGCGCCAGGTTGTGGCGCAGCGCGCCGGTGTGGATGGTGGCCTGGATGGGGCGGGGCATGGCGGCGGGTGGACAATGGCGGATGGCCGCCGATTTTGGCACCCGCCCGCGTGCGTGTGGGCCCGCATCATGCGCGCGAGGGCGCGTGCTATAACCCGCCACCTTGCCAGGTTACGAATTGTTGTCGTCCCGTCTCACTCCCGCTCTCCCACCCCCATCCCGATGAAGCGCGGCTTCTACACCATCATGGCCGCGCAGTTCTTCAGCTCGCTGGCCGACAACGCGCTGTTCGTCGCGGCAGTCGAGATGCTGCGCCGCAGCGGCGCCACCGACTGGCAGCAGGCCGCGCTGGTGCCCATGTTCGCGCTGTTCTACGTGCTGCTGGCGCCCTGGGTGGGGGCGTTTGCCGACTCGCGGCCCAAGGGCTGGGTGATGTTTCTCAGCAATGCCATCAAGATCGTCGGCTGCGTGCTGATGCTGTTCGGCGGCCACCCGCTGCTGGCCTACGCCGTCGTCGGCCTGGGCGCGGCGGCGTATTCGCCGGCCAAGTACGGCATCCTGACCGAGCTGCTGCCGCCCTCGCAACTGATCAAAGCCAACGGCTGGATCGAGGGGCTGACCATTGCCTCCATTATCCTGGGCGTGGTGCTGGGCGGCCAGCTGGTCAGCCCGCGCCTGTCGGACTGGCTGCTCAGCTTCGACGTGCCCTGGATCGACACCGGTATCGACAAGCCCGCCGAGGCGGCCATTGCCGGCCTGGTGTTCGTCTACGCCATCGCCGCCGCCATCAACCTGTGGATTCCGCGCACCGGCGTGAAGATGCGGCGCCTGCCGCGGCGCGCCATGTGGCTGCTGCTGCCCGACTTCTGGCGCTGCAACCGCCGCCTGTGGCACGACCGCCTGGGGCAGATCGCGCTGGCCACCACCACCCTGTTCTGGGGCGTGTCGGGCAACATGCGCTACATCGTGCTGGCCTGGGCCGCCGTGGCGCTGGGCTACGGCACCACCGCGGCGTCCAACCTGGTGGGCGTGGTGGCCCTGGGCACGGCGGCGGGCGCGGTGGCGGCGTCGATGTGGGTGCGGCTGGACCGCGCCACCGCCGTGCTGCCGCTGGGCCTGCTGATGGGGGCGCTGGTGGCGGCCATGGTGCTGGTGCGGCACCTGGGCGTGGCGGTGCCCTTTCTGGTTTTGCTGGGCGCGCTGGGCGGCTACATCGTGGTGCCCATGAACGCGCTGCTGCAGCACCGCGGCCACAACCTGATGGGGTCGGGGCGCTCCATCGCGGTGCAGAACTTCAACGAGCAGGCGGCCATCCTGGTGCTGGGCGCCTTCTACAGCGCGGCCACCGGTCTGGGCCTGCCGGCCTTCGGCGCCATCGTGCTGTTCGGCGCCGTGGTGGTGGTCATGATGGCGCTGATTCGCCACTGGCACCACCACAACCAGCGCCACCACACGGCCGAGCTGGAGCGCCTTTTGGATTTGGCGCGCAGCGACCGGCTGCATCACTGATGGCAACGCCGACCGGCACCCTGGGCCCGGCGCTGGCCCTGCTGCTGAACGCCTCGGTCTGGGGCCTGGCCTGGCTGCCGTTCAAGGCGCTGCAGGCGCGCGGCCTGCACCCGGTGTGGGCCACGGCTTTCGTCTACGTGCTGGCGCTGGCGGCGCTGCTCGCGTGGCGCCCGCAGGGCGCGCGGGCGCTGGCGCAAAACCCGCGCCTGTGGGGCCTGGCGGCGGCGGCGGGGCTGACCAACGTGTGCTTCAACTGGGCCATCACGGCGGGGGACGTGGTGCGCGTCACGCTGCTGTTCTACCTGATGCCGGTGTGGTCCATCGGCCTGGCCTGGCTGCTGGTGGGCGAGCGGCCCACGCGCGCCGCGCTGGGGCGCCTGCTGCTGGCGCTGGCGGGCGTGGCCCTGGTGCTGTGGCGCCCCGGATCGGCCTGGCCGCTGCCCCAGGGTGGCGCCGACTGGCTGGCGCTGGCGGGCGGCTTTTGCTTTGCGCTGACCAACGCGCTGGTGCGCCGCTGGCGCGACACGCCGGAGGACGGGCGCGCGCTGGCCATGTTCTGCGGCGGCCTGGCCATGGCCGGCGGCCTGGCGCTGGGCGGCGTCGCGGGCGGGCCGCTGCCGGCGCCGTCGGCCAGCTGGCTGCCCTGGATCGGGGTGCTGGCCGCGGGCTTTCTGGGCGGCAACCTGGCGCTGCAGTACGGCGCGGCGTGCCTGAAGGCGCAGGTGACGGCGCTGCTGATGCTGTCGGAGGTGGTGATTGCCACCGGCTCGTCCTTCGTGCTGGGCGCGGCGCACCCCACGCCCATGGTGTGGCTGGGCGGCGCGCTGATCATGCTGACCGCGCTGCTGGCGGTGCGGCACTGAGGTTTCGAATCAAATCGGGCTCTAGCCCGCATGCAATGAGCGTGAGCAGCTACTGTTTTGATAGAGCCTCGTCCAGCACCTCGATCCAGTGGCGCACCGGCACGTCGGTGCCGGCCTGCAGGTGCGTGATGCAGCCGATGTTGGCCGACAGGATGGCCGCCGGGCGCTCGGCTGCCGTCTCGCCCAGCAGGTGGCCCAGCTTGCGCTCGCGCAGCTGCAGCGACAGCGCGGGCTGCAGCACCGAGTAGGTGCCGGCCGAGCCGCAGCACAGGTGCGCCTCCTGCGCGGCGGGGCGCAGCGCAAAGCCCAAGGCGCCCAGGTGCTGCTCGACCCCGCCGCGCAGCTGCTGGCCGTGCTGCAGCGTGCAGGGCGCGTGCCAGGCCAGCACGCCGCCTGGCACGCGCACGCGGCCAGCCAGGGCGGCGGCGATGTCGGGCAGCAGCTCGCTCACGTCGCGCGCCAGCGCCGACACGCGCGCGGCCTTTTCGGCATAACGCGCATCGCCGCGCAGCAGATGGCCGTAGTCCTTGACCAGCACGCCGCAACCCGAGGCGTTGCTGACGATGGCCTCGACGCCGCCGCGCTCGACGTGCGGCCACCAGGCGTCGATGTTGGCGCGCATCTGCGCCAGCCCGCCGGCGTCATCGGCCAGGTGGAACTTGACCGCGCCGCAGCAGCCCTGCCCGCGTGGGCGGATGCACTGGATGCCTGCCGCATCCAGCACGCGCGCGGTGGCGGTGTTGATGTTGGGCGCCATCGCCGGCTGCACGCAGCCTTCCAGCAGCAGCACCTGGCGCGCGTGCGTGCCGCGCGGCCAGGCGCCGGCGCCGCGCCGCTCGGGCACCTTGGCCTTGATCGATGCGGGCAGCCAGCCGCGCACCGCCTGGCCCAGGCGCATGGCGGGGCCGAACAGCGGTGAGGTGAGGCCCGTGCGCAGCAGCGCGCGCTGGCGCGCCTGGGCCGGTGGGCGCTCGACCTTGCGCTCCACCACCTGGCGGCCGATGTCCACCAGGTGGCCGTATTCGACGCCGCTGGGGCAGGTGCTTTCGCAGTTCAGGCAGGTCAGGCAGCGGTCCAGGTGCAGCTGCGTCTCGCGCGTGGGCGCCTGGCCTTCCAGCACCTGCTTGATCTGGTAGATGCGCCCGCGCGGGCTGTCCAGCTCGTCGCCCAGCAGCTGGTAGGTGGGGCAGGTGGCCAGGCAAAAGCCGCAGTGCACGCACTTGCGCAAAATGGCCTCGGCCTCCTGGCCTTCGGGGGTGCCGGCAAATTCAGGCGCGAGATGGGTTTGCATCGAATCAGAAGGCGTGAATGAATCCGGCGTGTCCGAGCAGACCGCGAAAACGCGGCCGATCAAGGCGCAAAGCGCAGCCATAGCGGGGGCTATGGCGAGCATTTGCAACGCCGAGCGGGCGCGTTTTGGCGGGATGAGCGGGCATGACGGATTCGTTTACGCCTTCTCAGAAATCGAGCGACAGGCGGCCGGGGTTGAGGATGCCCGCCGGATCGAAGGCCTGCTTGAGCTGCGCGTGAATGCGCGCCAGCGGCGCGGGCATGGGGGTGAACACCGGCACGCGCCCGTCGCCACCGCGAAACAGCGTGGCATGGCCGCCGGCGCGGGCCGCCGCCGCGCGCACCTGGGGCGCGGCCGCCGGCGGCAGGCGCAGCCAGCGCAGCGCGCCGTGCCATTCCAGCAAAGTGGGGCCCAGGTTGAGCGGGGCGGCGGTGTCAGGCACGCTGACGCGCCACAGCGCCTGGCCGGCGTCCAGCCGGAAGAACGGCAGGCGCTGGTCGCGCAGCGCGCACCATTGGCGGCTGGCCCGCTCGGCGTCCAGCAGCTCGCCGCCCATGGCGCGCCGCGCCGCGTCGATGGCCGCGCGCGCGCCGCGCAGGCGCACGGCCAGCAGCCCGCCGGCCCAGCAACTGGCGTTCAGCGGCAGCGGCTGGCCGCCCCAGCGGTTGAGCTGCTGGCGCGCGCTGGTCTCGGACAGCTCGAACACCAGGGTGCATTCGGCCGGCGGCAGCGGCAGCACCTTGAGGCTGACCTCGACGATCACGCCCAGCGTGCCCAGCGCGCCGGCCATCAGGCGGCTGACGTCGTAGCCGGCCACGTTCTTCATCACCTGGCCGCCGAACCTGAGCAGCTCGCCCTTGCCGTTGAGCATCTGCACGCCCAGCACGTGCTCGCGCACGCCGCCCGCGCTGGCGCGCGCCGGTCCGGCCAGGCCGGCGGCCACCATGCCGCCCACGGTGCCGGTGCGGCCGAACTGCGGCGGCTCGAAGGGCAGGTGTTGCTGGCGCTCGGCCAGCAGGGCGTGTACGTCGGCCAGGGGCGTACCGGCGCCCACGGTGACCACCAGCTCGCTGGGCTCGTAGGCCGTCACGCCGGCCAGCGGCCGCGTGTCCAGCACGTCGCCGTGCAGCAGCTGGCCGTAGAAGTCCTTGGTGCCGCCGCCGCGGATGCGCAGCGGCCGGCCCAGCTCGATGGCCTTGCGCAGCTTGTCGGTCAGGGCGTCGAGTGCGGCTTGCATGGCCGGCAATGGTAAACCCTTGTGGGCTCCAGACCGGGCGCCATGGCAGTCCGTTACTCTATTTTTGATAGCTTGCGCCGAGGGTTGGCACGCCGCCATGCCCCGGCCAGTCGCCGGCATGCACCGCCACGCCCAGCGGCGCCAGCGCGCGGCCCAGCTCGATCACCGCCCGGTCCTTGCTGAACAGGGCGGCGCGCCAGGCGACGGCCAGGTCGACGAAGCCCTGGTCGTCCGCGTCGCGGCAGCGCACGCCCGCGGGCGGCGCGGCGAGCGCGGGGTGGCTCCATTGGTCAAAGGCGGCCAGCACCTGCGCGGCCGGGCGACGGCGGCGCTCCAGTTGGGCCAGCACCGCCGGATAGCCCAGCACGCGCGCCAGCTCGCCGCGCATGGCGGTGGTGGCCCGCCAGCGCAGCGCGCCGGTGGCGATCGCGTGCCGCAGCGCGGCCATCTGCGGCTCGTCGAACAGCCACAGGTCGAGCACCCGGTTGGTGTCGATGACGACAAAGGCTTGGCTCAACTGGTCTCGATCTTCAGGCTGCGCACGAACGGCACCCAGCGCTCGCGCTCCTTGCGGCCAAAGGCGTCGGCCTGCGCGGGCGTGGAGGGGCCCAGCGGCTCCGAGCCGCCCTGGGCCAGGCGCTGCTGGACGGCAGGCTGTGCCAGCGCGGCGTTGAGCGCCTGGTTGATGCGCGCGATGTCGGCATCGGGCGTGGCGGCGGGCGCGAACAGGCAGTTCCAGGTGTAGGCGTCGTAGTCGCGCAGGCCCAGCTCGGCAAAGGTCGGCACCTGCGGGATCTCGGGGCTGCGCTGCGCGCCGCCATAGGCCAGGATGCGCACGCGCCCCTGCCGGGCCATGGGGCCCGAGCTGATGATGCCGTCGAACACCAGGTCGACGTGGCCGCCGGCCAGGTCGGCCATGGCGGCGGCGTTGCCTTTGTAGGGGATGTGGTTGAGCCGGATGCCGGCGGCGCGGGCAAAGGCCTCGCCCACGATGTGGCTGATGGAGCCGGTGCCGCCCGAGCCGTAGGTGATCTGCCCGGGGTTGGCCCTGGCCTGGGCGATCAGCTCCTTCAGGGTCCTGGCGCCCGAGGCCTTGCCGGCCAGCAGCATGGGGGTGCGGCTGATCAGGCCGACCACGCGCAGGTCCTTCTCGACGTCGAAAGGCAGGTGGCGGTAGAGCCCGACGTTCATCACCAGTTGCGAGCTGGTGCCCAGGCCGAGCGTGAGGCCGTCGGGGGCGGCCTTGGCCACCACGTCGGTGCCGACGGAGCCGCCCGCGCCGGGGCGGTTCTCCACGATGACGGGGTGCTTGAGGCTGGCGCCCATGAAGGGGGCCAGCTCGCGCGCGATGATGTCGTTGCCGCTGCCGGGCCCGAAGGCGACGACGATGCGCATTGGGCGCTCGCCGGTTAGCTGGGCCCAGGCCGATGGGGCGGCGATGGCGCCGGCGCAGGCGGCCAGCGCGGCGCGGCGGGTGCAGTGGGGTGGGCGGGGATGGGTCATGGTGGGTCTCCTTAAAGTGACCAGGCCTTGGGCACCCGCACTGGCATGGCCAGCAGGATCTGCCCCATGCCCTTGCCCAGCGGGTCGTTGCGCAGCGAGGCCATGCCGCCGCCGCCCAGCGCCTGCTCGCAGACGAAGTTGAAGGCATGGATGCCGGGCACTTCATGGCGCGTGACCGGCCCCTTGACCAGGTGCGCCAGGTGCTCGGCCACGCGCGCCTCGGTCAGTTGCGCGCGCAGCAGGGGCAGCCATTCGGGGCGGCGCGCGATGACGCCGATGTTGGAGGTGTCGCCCTTGTCGCCCGAGCGCGCCCAGGCCAGGCGGATCAAGGGGACTTCGAGTGTGTCGGCGGGGTTTGCTATTGAATTGGTAGCTGTTTGCGCTGAATGGATGCTGGCTACATGCTCATTTTGTTCATGATTCGCGTTTTCTGTTGCAGGCCGCGTGCCCTCACCCCTGCCCTCTCCCAGAGGGAGAGGGAGCAAGACTGGGGCGCCATCCAGCGTGATGGCGGGCGTCACGCGCTCCTTGCCCAGCAGGAAGGCGTATTGCCGGATCAGCGGCGAGACCGAGGCGCGCCCGCCGGCGCCGGTGGTGCCGGGCGCGAACGAGGTGCCGGCGGGAGCGATCTCGCGCGCCAGCAGCTCCAGCGCGGCCTTGTCGCGGTGGCGCGCGGAAAGGCGCAGGATGGCCTCGCGTGTTTGCGCGACCTCCGGCTGGGCCAGCGGGCCGTAGCAGGACTCGGCCCCCAGCACCTCGAGATGCGTGGCGCTGAAAGGGGGCAGCCCTTGCGCGGCCAGCAGCTCGCCCACGCGCTGCAGGATGGCCTCGCCCGTGCGCCGCGCCTTGGCGGCGGCGTCGAAGCCGATGATGGTCAGCTGCGCCGAGGTCTTGAAGCCGTCCAGGTAGGTCGCGCTGACCTTGTACGAATCCGTCGGCGCGCGGCCGCGCGCGCCGCTCACGTGCACGCGCTCGGGGCCGGTCTGCTGCATGCGGACCTGGGTGAAGTCGCACACCACGTCGGGCAGCAGGTAGGCCGCGGGGTCGTGGATCTCGTACAGCATCTGCTCGGCCACGCATGGCGGGGCGACCAGCCCGCCCGTGCCCGCGGGCTTGGTGACGATGAAGCTGCCATCCGCCGCGCATTCGACGATGGGATAGCCGATGTGCGCCCAGTCGGGCACGTCTTGCCAGTCGGTATGCAGCCCGCCCGTGCCCTGGCAGCCGCATTCGATGATGTGGCCGGCCAGGCTGCCGCCGGCGAGTGGGTCGAAGTCGCCCGCCTGCCAGCCGAACTCGTGCATCAGCACACCCAGCGTGACGGCCGAGTCCACGCAGCGACCGGTGACGACGATCTGCGCGCCGGCATCCAGCGCGGCCCGGATCGGCGCGGCGCCCAGGTAGGCGTTGGCCGTCAGCACCTTGGCCGGCAGCGGCGCGCCGCTTTGCAGCTCGGCCACCGGGGGCTGACCGTTGCGCAGCTCGGGCATCAGCGGCATCACGTCGTCGCCACTGACGACGGCGATCTTCACCGCCACGCCCTGCTCGCGCGCCAGGGTGCGCAGGGCTTCGGCGCAGCCTTGGGGGTTGACGCCGCCCGCATTGCTGACCACGCGGATGCCCTTGGCCACCACGTCCTTCAGCACGCCCTTCATGGCCACGCTAACGAAGTCGGTGGCGTAGCCCAGCTCGGGCTTCTTCAGGCGCGCGGCGGCCAGGATGGACATAGTGAGTTCGGCCAGATAGTCGAACACCAGGTAGTCGATCTGCCCGCTTTGCACCAACTGCGGCGCGCCCACGCTGGAGTCGCCCCAGAAGCCCGAGGCACCGCCGATGCGAATGACTTTTTTCTCGTTCATCGCCCGCTCCAATTCGGTTTGCGTTTTTCGCGGAAGGCCGCCTGGCCTTCTGCAGCATCCTCGGTCAGCGCGAACAGCGCGATCTGGCTTTCGGTGAAGGCCATCGACTCCTCGAACGACATCGCGCCGATGCGCTTCATCAGGTACAGCCCACGGCGGATGGCGGCGGGGGACTTGTCCAGAAAGCGATCGAGCAGCGCCTGCACGCCGGCGTCCAGGTCTTCGCTGACGTGGTTGATCAGGCCCAGCGCCAGTGCTTCTTTAGCCGTGATCGGCTCGCCGGTGATGCACAGCTCGGCCAGCGCCCGCGCGCCGATCAGCCCATTCAACACGCTCAGCACCTGGGCCGGGAACACGCCCACCTTCACCTCGGGCAGCCCGAAGACGGCGTGCGGTGCGGCGACGACCATGTCGCACATGGCCATCAGGCCCATGCCGCCGGCCATGCAGGCGCCGTTGACGCGCGCGATCAGCGGCACGTTGAGCTGGCGCGTCAGGCGAAACAGATTGGCAAAGCCCTGCGTGGGCTCGGAGTAGTCGAACTTGAAGGACTGGCCGCTCTGCAAGTCGGCCCCGGCGCAAAAGGCCTTCTCGCCCGCGCCGGTCAGCACGATGGCGCGCACGCCGCGGTCGGCGTTGGCGGCCGTGAGCGCTTCGCTCAGGCCCTTGAGAACGGCCGGGCTGATGGCGTTGCGGCGCGCCTCGCGCTGGATGGTGAGCCGCAGCACGCCGCCGTGCTGGCGGACGTCGAGCTCGGGGGTGTCGTCGGTCATGGTGTCGCTCTCTTCGGTGGTTGGGGGATGGCGGCGCGCGCGGCGCCCTGGTCGATCAGCGCCTGGATCTCGGCGTCCGCAAAGCCCGCCTCGCGCAGCACCTCGGCGGTGTGTTCGCCCAGGCGCGGCACGGGCGTGCGCCGCGTGGGCGGCGTGCCCGACCATTCGCTGGGCACGGCGGTCTCCAGGATCTTGCCCACCACCGGATGCTCGGTGTGCTCGAAGAACCCCGTGGCTTGCAGGTGCTCGTCGCGCAGCAGCGAGTCGAAGGTGTGCATGGGAAAGACCGGAATCTCCGCCTCGGGCAGCAGCGCGCGCCATTCGGCCGTGCTGCGCTGCGCCAGCTCGTCGGCCACCAGCTGGTAGAGCGAGTCGATGGCCTGCGTGCGGGTGCGGATGTCGACAAAGCGCGGGTCGGTCTTCAGCCACTCACCCTTGCCGATGGCGTTCAAGAAAATCTCCCAGTGCCGGTCGGTGTAGATCAGGCAGCAGACGTAGCCGTCGCGCGTCCTGTAGGGCCGGCGCTGGGGCGAGAGCAGACGCGGGTAGCCGAAGCCGCCCTGGGGCGGATCGAAGGTGTGGCCGTACAGGTGGTCGCCCAGCACGTAGGGGATCATGGTCTCGAACATGGGGATGTCCACGCTCTGGCCGCGCCCGGTGCGCTCGCGCGCGTACAGCGCGGCGCTGATCACGCCGAAGGCGTACAGCCCCACCGAGCGGTCGGCGATGGTGATGGGCAGGTAGCGCGGCTCGCCACCCGCGCCCTGGCCCACGGCCGCGGCCAGGCCGGTGGCGGCCTGGATCAGGTCGTCGAACGCGGCCTTGCCGGCATACGGCCCGCGCTGCGAAAAGCCCACCATGCTGGCGTAGATCAGGCGCGGGTTGGCGGCGGCCAGGGCCTCGTAGCCCAGGCCCAGGCGCCGCATGGCCGCTGGCCGCACGTTGGTGGCCAGCACGTCGGCATCGCGGGCCAGGCGCAGCAGCGCGGCCACGCCCGCAGGCTGCTTGAGGTCGAGCACCAGGCTGCGCTTGTTGCGGTTCAGGCCCATGAACAGCGGGCCCAGGCCGATGTCGCCGCAGGGCCCGATGCTGCGCGTGGAGTCGCCCCCCGGCGCCTCGACCTTGATCACGTCGGCGCCCAGGTCGGCCAGGTGCTGGGTGGCCGAGGGGCCCATGAAGACGGTGGTCAAATCGAGCACGCGCACGCCGTGCAGCGGGCCGGCCATGGCGCTGGATGCCGGGTTCATTGCGGCTCGATGCCGGCGGCGCGGATCACCTCGCCCCACTTCTTCGATTCGGCGGCCTGGAACTGCGCCAGCCCCTCGGGCGTGCTCAGCGCCACCTCGCCGCTGGTGCGCGCCAGGGTGGCCTTGACCTCCTCGGTCTGGGTGGCCTTGGCAAACATCCGGTTGAGCTTGTCGACGATGGGCTTGGGCGTGCCGGCCGGTGCGTAGGCGGCAAACCAGTAGCCCATGTCGTAGCCCTTGACGCCGGCCTCGGCCACCGTGGGCACCTCGGGCAGGGACGCCAGGCGCTTGCTGCTGCTGGCCGCCAGCGCGCGCAGCTTGCCGCCCTGCACCTGCGGCAAGGCCGTGGGCGCGTCGGCGAACATGAAGGTGAAGCGCCCGCCGATCAGGTCGGTGATGGCCTGCGGATTGCTCTTGTAGGGCACGTTGACCATGTCCACGTGCGCCATCTGCTGCAGCAGGAAGCCGGCCACCTGGCTGGACGAGGAGCCGCTGCCGAAGTCCAGCTTGCCGGGCGCTTTGCGGGCGGCGGCCAGCAGATCGGCCACGCTCTTGTAGGGCGAGTCGGGCGGCACCAGCAGCAGCATCTGCCCGGTGGACAGCAGGCCGATGGGCGCGAAGTCCTTGACCGGGTCGTAGGGCAGCTTCTTGAACAAGTGCTCGTTGGCCGCGTGCGTGGTGTTGGTGGTCATCATCAGCGTGTAGCCGTCGGGCGCGGCCTTGGCCACGTACTGCGCGGCGATGAAGCCGCTGGCGCCGCCCTTGTTCTCCACCACGATGGGCACCTTGGCCTCGTCGCCCAGCGCCTTGGCGTACAGGCGCGCCATCTGGTCGGTGCCGCTGCCCGGGCCAAAGGGCACGACCAGGGTGATGGGTTTGCTGGGGTAGTCCTGCGCGGCGGCCGGGCCGGCCAGCCAGGTCGAGGCCGCAACGGCCAGCGCCATCAGCGCGTGAATCGGTTGGGGTGTCATGACGTCTCCTTCTTGGATGCGGGATCGGAAAGCAGCGCCGGCACACCGTGCGCCGCATTGTGCTGGCCCAGACCAGGCGCTGCCGCGCGCGGCAGCGGGCGCTGGCCGTCGATGGTGAGCGGCAGCGCGGTGAGTGCGAAGTCCTGGCCCGGCACCGCAGCCAGGATGCCCAGCGCCTGCACCTGCGGGTGCGCCAGCGCCTCGGGCACGCTGTGGATGGGCGCGCAGGGCACGCCCGCGGCCTCCAGGCGCGCCAGCCATTCGGCGCGCGGGCGCGTGCGCAGCAGGGGCGCCAGCTGCTCCAGCAGCGCCGCCTTGTGCGCCAGGCGGGCGCGGTTGGTGGCCAAGCGCTCGTCCGCCAGCCAGTCGGGCCGGCCCAGCGCGGCGGCCAGCTTGGCGAACAGGCGGTCGTTGCCGCAGCAGATGAGCAGCGGTGCGTCCTGCGTGTCGAAGGCCTCGTAGGGCACGAAGCCGGGGTGGCCCGAGCGGTCGCGCACCGGCAGGCGCCCTTCGTTGACGTAGGCGTCGGCCTTCTGGCCGTTCCAGACCAGGGCGGTCTCCAGCAGCGAGGTGCTGAGGATGCCGCCGCGCCCCGTTTGCGCGCGCCGGTGCAGCAGGGCCAGCGCGCCGATCACCACCCACATGCCGCTGCCCTGGTCGCACAGCGAGGCGGCCGAGCGCATGGGCGGGTCATCCGGCCCGCCGTTGGTGCTGGACAGCCCGCTGAAGGCCTGCACCAGCGGCTCGTAGCCGGGTTGCCGCGCCATCGGTCCCAGGTGGCCGAAGGCCGAGATTTCGCCGTAGATCAGGCGCGGGTGGCGCGCGCACAGGGCCGGGCCGTCGATGCCCAGCTTGGCGGGCACGCCCGGGCGCAGGTTGTGGATGAAGATGTCCGCCTCGCCCGCCAGCCGCTCGAAGGCGGCTCGGCCCTCGGCGCTTTTCAGGTCCAGCGCCACCGATTGCTTGCCGCGGTTGAAGATGTGGAAGTTGAGCGCGTCGCCGTGCCGGAAGTCGGGCCCCATGCGGCGCGCGTCGTCGCCGCCTTCCACGCGCTCGATCTTCACCACCTCGGCGCCCAGGTCGGCCAGGATGGCGCCGGCGAACGGGCCGGCCAGCACCTGGCCCAGCTCCAGCACGCGCACACCCTCAAGCACACCGGCCATGTTCATGCCCCATCGGGTTGTCTCCTGTATTCCGGCATCAGTCTAGACAGGGGGTGGTGATATGGGAAGCGCTACATTTCTATTTCTGTGATATCAAAACAGGATCAACACCATGCGGATCGACTTGAGCCTGCGGCAGCTGGAAGCCTTCGTGCAGGTGGCCACCAGCGGCAGCTTTCGGCGCGCCGCCGCCGAGCTGGGGCAGGCGCAGCCGGTGGTGAGCCGCCTGATCGGCCAGGCCGAGCAGACGCTGGGCACGCGCTTGTTCGACCGCGACACGCGGCGCGTGGAGATCACCGCCGCCGGGCGCGAGCTGCTGCCGGTGGCCCAGCGCATCCTGCGCGACTTCGACAGCGCGCTGAGCGAGCTGGGCGAGTTCATGCAGGGGCGCAGCGGCCGTGTCACGGTGGCGGCGCTGCCTTCGGCCGGCACCGCGCTGGTGCCGCAGGCCATGGTGGCGCTGCGGCGCACGCACCCGGCGGTCGAGTTCTCGCTGATCGAGGCGCCCGCCGAGGCCCTGCTGGCCGCCGTGGAGGAAGGCCGCGCCGACCTGGGCCTGAGCGTGCGCCCGGCGCCGCAGCAGCGCCTGCAGTACCGCCATCTGCTGGACGACCCGATGGTGCTGCTGTGCCGCGCGGACGATCCGCTGGCCGCGCGCCCCGCGGTGCCCTGGTCGGTGTTTGCGCAGCAGCCCTTCATCGCCAGCGCGCCGCGCAGCAGCATCCGGCCGATCACCGATGCCGTGTTGATGCAAAAGCGCCTGGCGCTGCACTCGGCGCTGGAATACCCCAGCGTGACGGCCTGCGGCGCGCTGGTGGCCGCTGGCCTGGGCATCACCGCGTTGCCGCGCCTGGCGCTGGGGCTGGTCAGCATGCAGGGCCTGGCGGCGGTGCCGCTGGTGCGCCCGCAGGCCAGCCGGGCGATCGGCATCGTCACGCGCATCGGGCGCACGCTGCCGCCGGTGGGCCGCGCCTTCGTGGCGACGCTGCTGGAGCAGCACGGGCCGGCGCGGCGCTGATTTACGCGGCAGGCGGGTCCTGGCGCGGTGCGCGTGCCGTCAGGTCGAACCTGAACAGCCGGCACTCGATCGGCCCGTTCCACAGCGGCACGCGGCGCGACTCCTTCAGGCGCAGGCGGCCGGGCAGCTTGAGGTCGGGGGTGAGTAGCCAGGCGCTCCAGCCGGCGTAGTGGCTCTTCCAGTGCGCGGCCAGGCGGGCAAAGAATTCGTCGCCGGCGTTGACCTCGCCCGGGCCGGCTCCTTCGGCGCGCTGCTGCGCCAGCGTGCCGCTTTGAAAGGCCTCGCGCCCGCGGCCCCGGCCGGCCACGCCGGCCGCCGCGATGCGCTCGCCATAGGGCGGGTTCATCAGCAGCACGCCGGGCTGCGCGCAGGGCGGCTGGCGCTGCAGCGCGTCGCCGCCGCGCAGCTCGACGGCGGCGGCCACGCCGGCGCGCGCGGCGTTGCGCTGGGCGAAGTCGACCATGCGGTGGGCCACGTCGCTGCCGAACACCCGGGGCGTGGACGATTCGGAGTCTTTCAGGCCGCTGGCCCGGACGGGATCTGCCCAAGCAGCTTCATTTTTAATAGCATTCCACTGCGCGGCATCGAAGCGCTTGAGCCGCTCGAAGGCAAAGCGCCGCTGCCCGCCCGGCGGCAGGCCCAGGGCCAGTTGCGCCGCCTCGATGACGATGGTGCCCGAGCCGCAGCAGGGGTCGTACAGCGGCGCGGGCGAGACGCTGCGCGTGGCCGGCTGCCACCAGCCGCTGGCGGCCAGCATGGCGGCGGCCAGGGTTTCCTTCAGCGGCGCCTCGCCCTTGTCTTGGCGCCAGCCGCGCTTGAACAGCGGCTCACCGCTGGTGTCGATGTACAGCGTGGCGTGCGTGGCCGTCAGGTGCGCCTGCACGCGCACGTCGGGGCGCTGGGTGTCGATGCTGGGACGCACGCCGCCGGCCTGCTGGCGAAAGCGGTCGGCCACCGCGTCCTTGATGCGCAGGGTGGCGAAGTTCAGGCTCTTGAGCGGGCTGGCCTGCGCGGTCACGTCCACCCGAAAGCTCTGGCGCGGGGCAAACCAGTCTTCCCACGCCACGCTGGCGGTCAGCGCGTACAGCTCGTCCTCGCTTTGGTAGGGGCCGTGCGCCAGTTCGACCAGCACGCGCTGGGCCAGGCGGCTCATCAGGTTCAGGCGCAGGGCCAGCGCCCAGTCGCCGCGCACGCGCACGCCGCCGCGCAGGGTCAGCAGGTCTTGCCCGGCCAGGCCGGTGAGGCCGTGCACCTCGTCGGCCAGAAAGTCCTCCACGCCGCTGGCGCAGGGCAGGAACAGGGTCAGCATCCGCGTGGGCATGGGGCGACCTTCGGCCTGGTGGCCTGCGGTGCGAGCACCTTGGGGCGGCCCGGCGGTGCTCATGCGGGCTCACCATCGGCCTGGGCGCTGCGCTGCAGCGCGGCCAGCACGCCGGCCGGGATCGGGGTGACGCGGCGCGTGCCGGGGTCGATGAAGACGATGCCGGTCTTGCCGCGCGCCACTTCGCGTTGCTGCGTCACTTCGGTCATGCAGAACACCAGGTCGAACCCGTAGCGGTTGAAGTCGGCTGGCTGCATCTGCACGCGCAGGGTCTCGCCATGAAAGGCCTCGGACTTGTACTGCGCCAGCATGTCGCCGACCACGATGGCGGCGCCGTCGACGTGGCCCTCGCGGTAGCCCAGCGACTGGAAGAAGCGCAGCCGCGCCTCGGACACCAGGCTGAGCAGCTGGGCGTTGTCCAGGTGCCCGTCCTGGTTGACGTGGCTGATGTAGATCTGCAGCTCGGTCGCAAAGCCGAAGCGCGCCGGGAGGTCGAAGACGATGCGGGCCATGGTGGCAAAAAAGGGTCTAGAGCTGCTTGCGCAGCGGGGTGGGGGCGATCTTGAGTGCCTCGCGGTACTTGGCCACGGTGCGGCGCGCGCAGTCGATGCCTTGCTCCTTCAGCATCTCGGCCAGCCGCTGGTCGGACAGCGGCCGGCATGGGTCCTCGGCGGCGACGAACTGCCGGATGAGCGCGCGCACGGCAGTGCTGCTGGCGTTGCCGCCGGCCTCGGTGCCCAGGGCCGAGCCGAAGAAATACTTCAGCTCGAAGGTGCCGCGCGGCGTGGCCATGTACTTGGCGGTGGTCACGCGCGAGATGGTCGATTCGTGTACGCCCAGCGCGTCGGCCAGCTCGCGCTGCACCAGCGGGCGCATGGCCAGCTCGCCGTGGGTGAAGAAGCTGCGCTGGCGCTGCACGATGGCCTCGGCCACGCGCAGGATGGTGTCGAAGCGCTGCTGGATGTTGCGGATGAACCAGCGCGCTTCCTGCAGCTGCTGGCCGAGCGCCGCGTGGCCGCCGCCCTCCTTGCCGCCGCGCAGCGCGCGCGCGTACAGCTCGTGCACGCGCAGGCGCGGCAGCACCTCGGGGTTGAGCTGCACGCGCAGACGCTGTGCCGCGCCGCTGCCGCTGGCCGAGACGATGACGTCGGGCACGATGACGTTGTGCTCGACGTCGGCAAAGCGCCGGCCGGGCTTGGGCTCCAGCGTGGCGATCAGGGTCATGGCGGCGCGCACCGCGGCTTCGTCCTGGCCGCTGGCCTGCGCCAGGCGGCGCACGTCGCGCCGGGCCAGCGCGTCCAGCGCCTGGGGCTGGGCCAGCAGGGCCAGCGCGGCGCGGGCGCTGGCCTGGGCGGCAGGCGCCAGCGTGGCGTCGGCCAGGCGCGCCCTGAGCTGCAGCGACAGGCATTCGGGCAGGTCGCGCGCGCCCACGCCGGCGGGCTCCATCGACTGCAGCAGCTTCAGCGCGAAGTTGAAGCGGTGCACCAGGGTGTCCAGCGCGTCCAGCTCGTCGCCGTCGTCCACCAGGGTGGCGGCCAGCTGCGCTAGCGAATCCTCCAGGTAGCCGTCCTCGTTCAGCGACTCGATCAGGAAGCGCAGCACCGCCACATCCTCGGGCGCCAGGCGCAGCGCCAGCGCCTGGCCGTGCAGGTGGGCGGCCAGCGACTCGCGCGGGGCGCCGCGCTCGCCGGGGTCGTGCTCGTCGCCGGGCGGGCTGGCCACCGCGCCATCGCCCCATTCGCGGTCGCTGGGGGCGTCGGCGCCATCGCCCTCCCAGTCGTCCAGCCAGTCCTGTTTGGATTCGAATTCGGCTTCGGCCCCCGTCGATTCTGCGTCAACAGCTTCTGAATCGATAGCATTCCGGGTGTCGGCGGCCTCGCGCTCCCGCGGCTCGTGCACGGGCTCGGCGTGCCCGGCGTCGGCGTGCTCGTCCTCGCGCTCGAGGAAAGGGTTGTCCAGCAGCATCTGCTCCACCTCGCCGGCCAGCTCCAGCGTGGACAGCTGCAGCAGGCGGATCGACTGCTGCAGCTGCGGAGTGAGCGCCAGGTGCTGCGAGGTGCGCAGCGAGAGGCCGGGTTTCATGGCCGATGCCGGATCAGCCCGATGCAGGCACCCTCTCGCCGCCGCCGGGCCGCCCCAAGGCGGCGAGGGCCCCCTCGGGGGGCAGCGGACCATGCGCAGCAGGGGAGCGTGGGGGCCAAATTCATAGTCTGAAGTGCTCGCCGAGGTACACGCGGCGCACGTCCGGGTTGGCCACGATGTCGGTCGGCGTGCCGGTGGCCAGCACGCGGCCCTCGGTGATGATGACCGCGTGGTCGCAGATGCCCAGCGTCTCGCGCACGTTGTGGTCGGTGATCAGCACGCCGATGCCGCGCGACTTGAGGAAGGCGATGATGCGCTGGATCTCGATCACGGCGATTGGGTCGATGCCGGCAAAGGGCTCGTCCAGCAGGATGAAGCGCGGCTGCGTGGCCAGCGCGCGCGCGATCTCCACGCGTCGGCGCTCGCCGCCCGACAGCGCCGGCGCGGGCGAGTCGCGCAGCTCCTGCACGTGCAGCTGCTCCAGCAGCTCGGTCAGGCGCTGCTCGATCTCGTCACGCGCCAGCGGCTTGCCGTGTTCGTCGTGCTGCAGCTCCAGCACGGCGCGCACGTTCTCGGCCACCGTCAGCTTGCGGAAGATCGAGGCCTCCTGCGGCAGGTAGGACAGGCCCAGGCGCGAGCGCCGGTGGATCGGCATGTGCTCGACCGCCTGCCCGTCGATGCGGATGCTGCCGGCGTCGGCGCGCACCAGCCCGACGATCATGTAGAACGAGGTGGTCTTGCCCGCGCCGTTGGGGCCCAGCAGGCCCACCACCTCGCCGCTGGTCACGTCCAGCGACACGTCGTGCACCACGCGGCGCGCGCCGTAGTTCTTGCGCAGCCCGCGCACCTGCATGCGGCTGCGGGCGCCGTCGGCCGGGGCGCTGCGGGTGGCCAGCTTCACTGCGCGGCCCCGGTGGACGGCAGGCCTTGCGCGGGCTGCAGCGGCAGGGCCGCCGGCGCCGGCTGGCTGGCCGCGTTGCGCGGCGCCAGCACCGCGCGCACGCGGCCGTTGCCGGCGGGTGCGCCGGCCTCGTGGGGCGCGCCGTCGACGGTGTAGACCTCGGTGCGGTTGTTGTAGACGATGACGTCGCCCGTCACCTGGTCCTGCAGCGTGGTGCCGGCCAGGCGGCGCATCTCGGCGCGCCGCACGAAGCGCACGATGTCGCTCTTGCCGTCGTAGGTGATGGAGTCGGCCTCGCCCTCGATGAACTCGTTGACGCCCTCGCGCTTCTGGCGAAAGAAGGCGCGCTTGCCCGGCGCGCCGAACATCACGCCGCTCTGGTTGCCCGCGCCGTCCTGGCGCACCTCCAGGCGCGCGCCGCGCATCACGATGGTGCCCTTGGTCACCACCACGTTGCCGGTGAAGGTGGACAGCTGCTGCTTGTCCTCGTAGCGCAGCGCGTCGGCCTCGATGTTCATCGGCTGGTCGCGGTCGGCCCGCTCGGCCAGCGCCGGCACGGCGGCCAGGGCCAGCAGGGCGCCCGCAGCCAGGCGGCGCCAGGCCGGCGCGGCAAACGAAAGGCGATCATCCATGTGAGGCACGGTTTTTGCTTGGGTTCAGCCGACGATTGTACGGGCGGCCTCGCGGCCCGTGGCGCGCCGCCGGCGTGAAAAAGCCCGCCGAAGCGGGCTGCGGATGCGGGCGCTCAGCGTTGCCTCAAGCGCTCTTGCGCACCTGCTCGATCAACTGGTTGGCGAGCTTGACCATGCCCTCGAAGCCGCCGGCCATGGAGCCGTCGGTGTAGAAGCGCCCGCCGATGCCCAGCGCCGGCGTGCCTTCGACCTTGTAGGCGTCCTGCATCTGCACCGCCTTGCGCAACTGCGTGGCCACGCCAAAGGAGTTGTAGGTGCTCTCGAACTTGGCGCGATCCAGGCCCTGCTCGGCGGCCCAGGCAAACAGCACGTCGGGCTTGTCCAGGCGCTTGTGGTCGACCTGCAGGGTCTTGAATATCTTCTCCTGCATGGCGCCGTCGACCTTGCCCATGGCCTCCAGCGTGTAGTAGATTTTTTGCAGCGGCGCGAAATTGCTCTGGAAGCCCACGTGCACCCGGCGGAAGGCCACGTCCTTGGGCAGGGTCTTGACCCAGGCGTCCATGATGGGCTCGAAATGCATGCAGTGGATGCAGCCGTAGGAGAAAAACTCCAGCACCTCGATCTGGCCCTTGGGGGCGTCCACCGGCGCGCGCTGTGCCAGCTCGGCATAGCCCTTGCCGGACTGGGCGTGCGCGGGCAGGCTCAGCAGCCCGGGGACGGCCGCGACGGCGGCGGCCAGGGTGAATTCACGTCGTTTCATGGGGAGGTTCTCCGGTTCTTGTCGGCCCTATTGAGCCCGGTCGCCGCTGGCAAGTTCCCGTGCGGGTGTTCACAGCTTCTCAGCGCTGCACGCGTACCAGCGCGGCTTCCATGCCATTGTCGTCCAGCCGCGCCTTCACGCGGTCGGCGGCGTCGCGGTTCTGGAACGGGCCCACGCGCACCCGGTAGACGGTGCGGCCGGCCTGCTCGCGCTCGCTCACGCGCGCCTCCACGCCCATCAGCGACAGGCGCGCGCGCTGGGCGTCGGCGTCGGCCTGCGCGCGGAAGGCGCCGGCCTGCACGAAATAGGTGAAGGGATCGGCGCTGGCGGCCGCACCCGTGCCGGCGCCGATGCCGGCGCGGGCCGCGGCCAGCTCGCCCAGCGGGTCGGCCGAAGGCGCCGCGCGCGCGGTGGGGGGCAGGGGCGGGCGGCTTGGCGGCGGCGGCCGGGGGCTCGGCGGGCGCTGTGCGCGCCACCGGGCCGCCCAGCACGGCCGGCGCCGGAATGGGCGCGGCGTCGGGCGCGGGTGCCACGGTGCCGCCGGCGGTGGTGCCCGCAGGTGGGGTGGCCGGCGCAGCCGGCGCGCTGTCGTCGCGGTTGCGCAGCGTGGCGTTGGGGTCCCAGTCGCGGTTCTTGCTGGCCTCGGCCGCGTCCTGGCTGCTGGTGCGCGCCGCGCCCTTGTTGGCAAAGGGCACCGGCACTTTGGCCACGTAGATGGCCACGCCCAGCGCCACCGCCAGGCCGATCACCGCGCCCAGGATCAGACCCAGAAAGGTGCCGCCATGTTGTCTGGATTTCGTCATGCTTGAAGGATGGAGGTCACATGCGTGCCGGCGCGCTCACGCCCAGCAGCGACAGGCCATTGTGCAGGACTTGCGCGGTGGCGGCGACCAGCGCCAGGCGGGCATTTTTGACGGTTTCGTCGTCCACCAGGATGCGCTCGGCGTCGTAGTAGCTGTGGTAGCTGGCGGCCAGCTCGCGCAGGTAGAACACCACGTCGTGCGGCGCCAGGTCCTGCGCCGCGCCGGCCAGCACGTCGGGAAAGCGCGCCAGCTGCAGCATCAGCGCCTGGGCGGCGGGGGTGTCCAGCGGCGCCAGTTCGGCCTGGGCCAGCGCGGCCGCATCGCCGCCCCAGGCCTGCAGCACCGAGCAGATGCGGGCGTGCGCGTACTGCACGTAGTACACCGGGTTGTCGTTGTTCTGCTGCACCGCCAGGTCGACGTCGAAGGTGTATTCGGTGTCGGGCTTGCGCGAGAGCAGGAAGAAGCGCACCGCGTCGGCGCTGGTCCACTCGATCAGGTCGCGCAGCGTGACGTAGCTGCCCGCGCGCTTGCTGATCTTGACCTCCTCGCCGCCGCGCACCACGCGCACCATGGTGTGCAGCACGTAGTCGGGGTAGCCTTCGGGAATGCCCAGGCCCAGCGCCTGCAGGCCGGCGCGCACGCGCGCGATGGTGCCGTGGTGGTCGGTGCCCTGGATGTTGATGGCCTTGCGGTAGCCGCGCTCCCACTTGGTGGTGTGGTAGGCCACGTCGGGCACGAAGTAGGTGTAGCCGCCCTCCGACTTGCGCATCACCCGGTCCTTGTCGTCGCCGTAGTCGGTGGTGCGCAGCCACAACGCGCCGTCCTTCTCGTAGGTCTTGCCGGCGTCGATCAGCTTTTGCACGGTGGCGGCCACCCGGCCCGACGAATACAGGCTGGACTCCAGGTAGTACTCGTCGAACCGGAGGCGGAAGGCCTGCAGGTCCTTGTCCTGCTCGTGGCGCAGGTAGGCCACGGCGAACTGGCGGATACCGTCCCAGTCGCCGACGTCGCCGCTGGCGGTGAACCGGCGATCGTCGGCCTGCACCGTTTTTTGGGCCAGAAAGTCGTTGGCGATGTCCTGGATGTAGTCGCCGTTGTAGGCCGCCTCGGGCCAGCCGGCGTCGCCCGGCTTGAGGCCCTGGGCGCGCAGCTGCACCGAGCGCGTCAGCGTCTCGATCTGCACGCCCGCGTCGTTGTAGTAGAACTCGCGGTGCACCCGCCAGCCCTGGGTGGCGAACAGGTTGCACAGCGCGTCGCCCAGCGCCGCCTGGCGGCCATGGCCCACGTGCAGCGGGCCGGTGGGGTTGGCGCTGACGAACTCGACGATCATCGATTCGCCGCGTGCCGGCTGCCAGCCGTAGCGCTCGTGCTGCGCCAGCACCTCGCGCACCCCCTGCTGCTTGGCGGCGGGCTTGAGCCGGATGTTCAGAAAGCCGGGCCCGGCGATCTCGATGGCGTCCACCCACTGGCCGAACGCCGGCGTGGCCAGCAGGGCCGACTTCAGCCGCTCGGCCAGCTGACGCGGGTTGGCCTTCAGCGGCTTGGCCAGCTGCATCGCGGCCGTGCACGCCCAGTCCCCGTGCGCCGCCTGGCGCGGCGACTCGAAGGCCGCCGCCACGGGCGTGCCCGGCGCCAGGGCGTCGAGTTCGGCGGCCAGGGCCGCGAGCAAGTGTTGTTTGACCGACTGCATCGGCCAATTTTACGGGGCGCCGGCCCGCGGCCCCGCCGCCCGGCCCGCCGGTGTGCGCCAGGGCGGCGCGTCATCCGATCGGGGCGGCCAGGCGTTGTAGGCGGCAGGCCGGCGTGCCAAGATGCCGGCTGGTTGTTCCCGTTGCAACCCAACCCGAAGCAAAAGGAGATCGTTCATGAGCAAGCTGCTGTCCCTGATCGCCGCCGCCGGCCTGGCCCTGTCCCTGGGCGCGGCGCCCACCCTGGCCAGCGCCAAGACGGCGCAACAGGAAAAAATGAGCACCTGCAACGCCCAGGCCGCCGGCAAGAAGGGCGACGAGCGCAAGGCCTTCATGAAGGGTTGCCTGAGCGCCAAGCCCGCCGCCGCCCCGGCCACCCAGCAGGAAAAAATGAAGGTCTGCAACAAGGAGGCTGCCGGCAAGAAGGGCGACGAGCGCAAGGCCTTCATGAGCGACTGCCTGAAAAAATAAACACGCCGCAAGTTCGCCCCAGACCCTGCCTCCCGATGGAGGCAGGGTTTTCTTTTGGCATGATTCGTTCATGAGCGAGCGCGCCGCCCGAATCCCGTCCATCTCCTGCGTCATGCCGGCCTACAACGAGGCCGCCGCGCTGCCGGAGGTGCTGGGGCAGGTGCTGGCCGCGCTGCGCGCGCTGTCGCCCCGGGTCGAGGTGGTGGTGGTCGACGACGGCAGCCGCGACGACACGGTGGCCGTCGTGCGCGGCCTGTGCCAGCGCGAGCCGGCCCTGCGCCTGCTGCAGCTGTCGCGCAACTTCGGCAAGGAGGCGGCGCTCACCGCCGGCCTGGCCGCCGCGCGCGGCGAGGTGGTGGTGTTGATGGACGCCGACGGCCAGCACCCCACGGCCCTGCTGGCCGACATGCTGCGCCACTGGCAGGCGGGCGCCGATGTGGTGTATGCCATGCGCAGCACGCGCGCCGACCAGTCGGCCCTGCACCGGCGCATGGTGGGGGCCTTCTACGGCATCGTCAACTGGCGCAGCCGGGTGCGCATCCCGCGCGACGCGGGCGACTTCCGGCTGCTGGACCGGCGCGTGGTGGACGCGCTGCTGGCCCTGCCCGAGCGCCACCGCTTCATGAAGGGCCTGTACGCCTGGGTGGGCTTTCCCAGCGTGGCGCTGGACTACGAGCCGCTGCCGCGGCGCGCGGGCGCAAGCCACTTCGGCCTGAGCGGCGCGCTGGGCCTGGGCACCACGGGCCTCCTGGCCTTCACCGCCGCGCCGCTGCGCGTGCTGGCCCTGCTGGGCCTGACCCTGTCGCTGGCGGCGCTGGGCTACGGCGTCTGGGTGGTGATCGAGTACTTCTGGCTGGGCAACCCGGTGCGCGGCTATCCCACGCTGGCGGCGGGCATGATGTTCCTGAGCGGGGTGCAGCTGATGTCGGTGGGTCTGCTGGCCGAGTACGTGGCGCGCATCTACGACGAGGTCAAGCAGCGCCCGCTGTACCTGGTGGCCGACGAGGTGGGCGAGGGTCTGCCGGGGCGCGCGCAGCCGTGAGCCTGGCGCGCACGGGGTTCTGGTTTGCCGCCGTGGGCGCGGCCGCGGCGGCCACGCACGCGGCGGTGTTCGGCCTGGCCAAATCCTGGTTGTGGCCCGAGCTGGCCAATGCCCTGGGTTTTGTCGTCGCCTTCGGCGTCAGCTTCGTGGGCCACCGCTGGCTCAGCTTTCGCGGCGCCGGCACCGGCGTGGGCCAGAGCCTGCGGCGCTTTGCCGTCACCGCCGTGGCCGGCTTTGCGGTGAACGAGGCGGTGTTCAGCCTGCTGCTGCGCGGCGCCGGCTGGCCCTCATGGCTGGCGCTGTTTGCCGCCATGGGCGTGGCAGCCGGGCAGACCTTCGTGCTGGGACGTTTCTGGGCCTTCCGCCGCTGAAGCGGCGGAGCGGTACAGCGCCCAGGCCTGGCCTTCGGACACCGGCTGCCAGCCGGCCAGCAGCGGGCGCTGGTCGGGCGGCAGGTCGCGCGGGGCCAGCAGCCAGGCATGGGGCTGCCGCGCGGCCTGCGCCAGCACCTCGGGCTGCAGCAGGATCCGCCGGGCGGTGGCCGGCTCGAAGTCGCCCGCCTCGAACAGCTCGCGCGCCCAGGTGTCGCCGGCCTCGGCGCGCGTGCGCGCCCAGTCCTGCACCAGGCGCAGGGGCTGCTGGGTCTGGGCGGTGAAGGGCAGGTCCATCGGGTAGCCGCCCAGCGCATAGATGGGGTCGCCGGGCGCGGCGCGGCAGGCCAGCTCGGCGGCCACGTCGCGGCTGAGCTTGCCGCCCTCGATGCGCGGCGCGGCCAGCGTGATGGCCACCGGCAGCGCGGCGGCCAGCAGCCAGGCGGCGGCAAACCAGCGCCCGGCGCGCGGGCGCGCCGCCAGCGCCCGCTGCCAGCCCAGCGCGGCCAGCAGCGCGAGCGGCGGCAGCACAGGCAGGATGTAGCCGATCAGCTTGGAGCGCGGGATGGAGAAGAACAGCACGATGGCGCCCAGCCAGATCCAGCACAGCACGGCCAGCCGGCGGGTCGGGTCATCCGGCGCCGCCGGGGCCTTGCCGCGCCAGCGGGCCACGCCCTCGTAGACGGCCAAAAACGCCCACGGAAACAGCAGCAGCAGGCAGCCCGCCAGGTAGAACCACCAGGGCTGGACGTTGTTGAAGCCGCTGCTGGTGTAGCGGCTGAACTGCTGCACGCCAAACAGGTAGCTCCACAGGCCCGGGTAGCGCTCGCCGGCCCGCCAGAACCAGGGCAGGGCGATGGCGACGAACAGCGCCAGGCCGCTGACCCAGGGCAGGTGGATGATCTTGCGCCACTGGCGCGTGGCCAGCAGCCAGCTGCCGATGACCAAGCCGGGCAGCGCCACGCCGATCAGGCCCTTGGTCAGCAGGCCCAGGGCGCAGGCCGCAAAGCCGGCGCGCGCCCAGCCGGCGTGCGGGCGCTCGCCGTCCCACAGCGCCAGCACGAAGCACCAGATGGCGCTGGCGATCCAGGCCGCCACGCCGATGTCGTGGTTGACGTACTGCCCGCCGATCAGAAAGCCCCCGCTGGCGCCCAGCATCAGCGCGGCGCGCCGGGCCAGCGGCTCGCCTGCCAGGCGGCGGCCGGCGGCGTACACGCCGGCCAGCATCAGGCAGGCCAGCAGCACGCCCGGCAGGCGCGCGGCCCAGGGCGTGACGCCGAACACCGCCAGGCTGGCGGCCTGCAGCCAGTGCGTGAGCGGCGGCTTGTGAAAGAACGGCAGGCCGTCCAGGCGCGGCACCAGCCAGTCGCCCGACACCAGCATCCAGCGGCTGATGTCGGCATAGCGCCCCTCGTCGGGCACGGCCAGCGGGCGCAGCGCGGCCAGTAGCGCCAGCAACACGCCGGGGGCAAGGACGGTGAGCCAGCCGGAGCGCGGCCTCGGGGGCGTTGAGGTCATGGGAAAAGCGTGGGAGGAAAAAAATCAGGCGCGGTGCGGGTAGAGCGCGCTGCCGCGCACCAGTTCCACGCCGGCCGCGGCGCACTGCGCGGCAAAGGCCGGGCTGGCCAGGTGGGCCCATTCCCAGACGCGCGCCGGGGCGATGGGGTCGGGCGTGTCGGCCGCATCGGGCGCGGTGCCCGGGTGGCACATCAGCACCGTGCCGGCGGGCGAGCCGGCCAGCCAGTCGGCCATGCGGCTGGCGTAGCCCGACTCGCCGTCGGTGAAGTCATAAATGCCTGACAGGGCGCTGGCGCAGGGGACATGCGCGCGAGCAGCTATTGATTCGATAGTATTGGCGCCCAACGCAGCGATCACCCGGCTCTTGAGCGTGCGCTGGCCGGCCGGCGCGCGCGACACGCGCAGCCAGGGCGGGCGCGGGCCGTAGCGCCGCGCCAGCACCTGCACCAGCGGCTGGCGGATGCCGGCGAACTGCTGCACGTGCTGGTGGCCGTCCACGTGGTCGGGCGGGGCGCCCCAGGCGGCCTCGAAGGCGTCCAGCTGGCGCTCGATCACGCCGCGCGCGGCCTCGGCGTCGAAGCCGCCCAGCAGCGCCCGGCGCATGGCCGTGCCCAGGCTCAGCCCATGGCCGGCGGCGATGGCGAAGTCGCTGGTGAAGTCCAGGTGCAGGCCCACGTCCAGCCGCGCGCGCAGCTCGCGCAGCGGCGCCGCGTCCGCCCGCCAGCGCGGCGACAGCACCATGGCGCTGGTTGCGCTCAATCGCCCCTGCCGCGCCAGCGCCAGCACGGCCTGCGTCACGCCCGCGTGCTGCGCGTAGTCGTCGGCGCACAGCACCAGGGGCTTGCGCTCATCGCCCACCGCTCACCACCATCCACTCCAACCCCGCGCCAGGAACACGGCGGGCAGCGGAATCAGGGCCACCAGGTGGGTGCCCAGCATGATGGGCTTGCGCGCGCGGTTGATTTCGGCCTCGTCCGGCAGCGCGCCGCCGGCATCCAGCGCGCTTTGCCAGCGGCGATAGGCCCGCGTGGGGCCGATCTGCAGCCACGCGGCGGCCATGAACAGGATGAACTTGGCCCACAGCAGCGGGTTGCTCCAGTACCAGGCAAAGCCTTTGGCGCCCAGCCAGGTCCGCGCCAGGCCGGTCAGCAGCACGAAGGCGGTGGCGATCCACAGAATCTTGTCCAGCCGTACCAGGCGCGGCACGCTGGCGGCGTTGAACCAGGCGGCGCGGCAGATGGCCGATTGCGCGGTGGCAAACACGATCCAGCCGATGAAGGCGCTGATGTGCAGAAAGGCGAGGATGGGCTCCAGCATGGCGCGATGTTACGGGCTGGGGGCGCGCGTCCAGAAACCCGGATCGCCGTAGTGGTGCTTGAGCCAGTCCACCCACAGGCGCACGCGCAGCGGCAGGTGGCGCGTGGCGTGCGGCAGCAGGGCGTAGATGCCGTTGGGCGGTGCGGCGTAGGCCTGCAGCAGGGGCACCAGCGCGCCGGCGGCGATCTCGGCCTCGACCTCCCAGGTCGAGCGCCAGGCGATGCCGTGGCCGGCCAGGCACCAGGCGTGCAGCACCTGGCCGTCGCTGCAGTCCAGCGGGCCGTTGGGGCGCAGGTGCATGGGCTGGCCGTCGATGGTGAAAGCCCAGCCGCGCGACTGCGAGGCGTCGCTGGACAGAACCAGGCAGTCGTGGCGCGCCAGGTCGTGCGGGTGGCGCGGCACGCCGCGGCGGCGCAGGTAGGCCGGCGTGGCCACCGCCAGGCGGTGGTTGTCGGCCAGCCGGATGCTGACCAGCGAGGAGTCGGGCAAGTCGCCCACGCGCACCGCGCAGTCGTAGCCCTCGGCCGCCAGGTCGACGATGCGGTCGGCCAGGTTGAGCGAGATGCGCAGCCGCGGGTGCGCCTCGTGAAAGGGCGGCACCAGCGGCGCCACGTGTCGGCGGCCGAAGCCCGCCGGCGCGGTGATGCGCAGCTGGCCGCTGGCCTGCACGCCGCCGGCCGACACGCTGGCCTCGGCGCCGGCCACCTCGGCCAGGATGCGCTGGCAGTCGTCCAGAAAGGCCGCGCCCTCGTGCGTGAGCGCGATGCGCCGCGTGCTGCGCACCAGCAGCTTGACGCCCAGCTGCGCTTCCAGCGCGTCCAGCCGCCGCCCGATGACGGCCGGCGCCACGCCCTCGGCCCGCGCGGCCGCGCTCAGGCTGCCGCGGGCGGCCACCGAGGCAAAGGTCTCGAAGGCCTTGAGCTTGTCCATGGGCGTGGATTATCGGCAGCGCGCTGGCAGGCCGCTGCGGGTGTGCCATGATCCCGGCAACCCGTTGCCGCCCACCGCCGTGACTTCGACCGCCCCGCCCGAGCGCTCCGCGCCGCCCACCGCGCCCGACGTGCGCACCCTCAGCCTGGCCCAGCTGCACCGGCTGGCCGAGGGCGGCAGCCGCCGCGCCCGCGCCGAGCTGGAGCGGCGCATGCGCGAGCCCGGCCCCGCGGCCGCCGGGCCGGCGCCGCACGCGCCTTCGGTGGCCGCAGCCACGCCCGGCAGCGCCCGCCCCGCGTCGGCGCCCAGGGCCGCCGCCGCACCCGATGGCGGCGACGCGCGCATCGACTCCTGGGTGCTGATCGAGCGCCAGCAGCTCGAGCGCGCGCGCCAGGACGGCCCGCCGCGCCTGGTGGGCCTGGTGCTGCTCGCCTGGGGCGCGCTGCTGGGCCTGGGTGGGCTGGCGCTGCTGGCGCGCGGCGGCGGCGCCTATTACCTGCTGTGCGGCCTGGCCTGCGCTGGAGTGGGCGCCTTGCTGATGCGCTGCAGCCGCTGGGCGATGGCGCTGCAGGCGCTGGCCGTGCTGCTGGCGCTGGCCTGGGCCTGGCGCGGCGCCGGCATGGTGCTGGCCGTGCTGCAGGCGGCGCCGGTGTGGCTGGCGGCGCTGTGGGCGGCGGTGCCGGCGGTGCGCGAGCCCTTGCACTGAGCGCACCGGCGCGGCCGGTTCATTTGTGCAAAAAAGTCAATGGTTTTGCAATCCAGAGTTTCTTTTTTGCCTATAACGGTTGAAATATAGTGAGGCTTCGATGGTCACCCGCACCGGGGGCCAGTTTTTTCTTCTGAAGCTTCACTGCCATGACTGAACGCATCCAGGTCGGCGCCCTGCGGGTGGCCTCCGAGCTCTACGACTTCATCAACCGCGAGGTGCTGCCCGACGTGGGCGTGGACCAGGGCCGTTTCTGGAAGGGCTTTTCGTCCATCGTCACCGAGCTGGCGCCCAAGAACGCCGCCCTGCTGGCCGAGCGCGAGCGCCTGCAGGCCGAGCTGGACACCTGGCACCAGGCCAACCCCGGCCCGATCAAGGACATGCGCGCCTACCGCGCCTTCCTGGAAGGCATCGGCTACCTGGTGCCGGTGCCGGCCAAGGTCAAGGTCACGACCAGGAAGGTGGACGCCGAGCTGGCCGTGCAGGCTGGCCCGCAGCTGGTGGTGCCGATTTTGAACGCGCGCTACGCGCTGAACGCCGCCAACGCGCGCTGGGGCAGCCTGTACGACGCGCTGTACGGCACCGACGTGATCGCCGAAACCCGCGGCCTGGAAAAGGGCAAGGGCTACAACGCGCGGCGCGGCGCCAAGGTGATCGAGTGGGCGCGCCACATGCTGGACCGCACGGCCCCGCTCAAAAAGGGCTCGCACGTCGATTCGGTGGGCTACCAGATCAAGGACGGCAAGCTCGTCGTCAAGCTGGCCGGCGGCAAGCGCAGCACGCTGCTGGAGCCGGCGCAGCTGGTGGGCTACCAGGGCGACGCCAAGGCGCCGTCGTCGGTGCTGCTGGTGCACAACGGCCTGCACCTGGACATCCGCATCGACCGCGCCTCGCCCATCGGCAAGACCGACCCGGCAGGCGTGGCCGACGTGGTGGTGGAGGCCGCGGTGTCCACCATCCTCGACCTGGAGGACTCGATCGCCGCGGTGGACGCCGAGGACAAGGTGCTGGGCTACCGCAACTGGCTGGGCATCCTGCGCGGCACGTTGACCGAGAGCTTCGACAAGGGCGGCCACACCGTCACGCGCGGCCTCAATGCCGACCGCATCTACGTCAAGCCCGCCGGCAAGGGCACGGTGCGGCTGCACGGGCGCTCGCTGATGTTCGTGCGCAACGTCGGCCACCTGATGACCAACCCAGCCGTCCTGTACAAGGCCGCCGACGGCAGCGAAAAGGAAATCCCCGAAGGCATCCTGGACGCGGTGGTCACCACCGCCATCGCCCTGCACGATCTGCAGGGCAAGGGCGCCGGCGGCATCCGCAACTCGCGCACCGGCAGCGTCTACATCGTCAAGCCCAAGATGCACGGCCCGGCCGAGGTGGGCTTTGCCAGCGAGCTGTTCGGCCGTGTGGAGGAGCTGCTGGGCTTGCCCGACAGCACCGTCAAGCTGGGCATCATGGACGAGGAGCGCCGCACCAGCGTCAACCTCAAGGCCTGCATCGCCGCCGCCAAGTCGCGCGTGGCCTTCATCAACACCGGCTTTCTGGACCGCACCGGCGACGAGATGCACAGCTGCATGCGCGCCGGCCCGGTGTACCGCAAGGGCGACATGAAGACCAGCGCCTGGATCCAGGCCTATGAGCGCAGCAACGTGCTGGTGGGCCTGGCCTGCGGCCTGCGCGGCAAGGCGCAGATCGGCAAGGGCATGTGGGCCATGCCCGACCTGATGGCCGCCATGCTGCAGCAGAAGATCGGCCACCCCAAGGCCGGCGCCAGCACCGCCTGGGTGCCCAGCCCCACCGGCGCCACGCTGCATGCCATGCACTACCACCAGGTGCTGGTGAGCGAGGTGCAAAAACAGATGGAAGCCGAGCTGGCGCAGGCCGACATCACCGCGCTGCGCGACGAACTGCTGGTCGGCCTGCTGAGCATCCCGGTGGTGCCCGAGGCCAAATGGAGCGCCGCCGAGCGCCAGCAGGAGCTGGACAACAACTGCCAAGGCATCCTGGGCTACGTGGTGCGCTGGGTGGACCAGGGCGTGGGCTGCTCCAAGGTGCCCGACATCCACGGCGTGGGCCTGATGGAAGACCGCGCCACGCTGCGCATCAGCAGCCAGCACATCGCCAACTGGCTGCTGCACGGCGTGGTCAGCGAAGGCCAGGTGCGCGCCACGCTGCAGCGTATGGCCGCGCTGGTGGACCAGCAGAACGCGGGCGACCCGCTGTACCGCAACATGCACGGCAACTTCGACCAGTCCGCCGCCTTCCAGGCCGCCAGCGACCTGATCTTCAAGGGCCTGACCCAGCCCAGCGGCTACACCGAGCCGCTGCTGCACGCCTGGCGGCAAAAGGTGAAGGCAGGGGCTTGAAGGCCCTTGTTCCCTCTCCCCCTGGGAGCGGGAACATCCTGCAGAAAACTATACAAAGAATAGCTGCTGGGGCTTGATTGGTGCGCGCTACAGCCTGTTTTGCCCATCAATGACAGCCGCTTGGCCGGGCGCCCGGTTCAGCCGCGCGCGCCTTGCTTCTGCTCCCAGCGCGACTTGCAGGCCACGCAGTGCAGGGTCATGGGCTCCACCTTCAGACGCTCGAAGGCGATCGGCTGGCCGCATTCCGCGCACAGGCCGTAGCTGTCCTCGGCCATGCGCTCCAGCGCGCGGTCGATGCGCGCCAGCTCGTCGGCGTCCAGCGAGGTGAGCGCGGCGTCCACCTCGCGCGTCTGGTTGGTCAGGCGGCCGTTCTCGTCCTGCGACACGCTGCCGGCCGTGTTCTCGGCCGGCGTCAGGTTGCTGCGGTTTTGCCGCATCTGCGCCTGCAGGTCGTGGCGGCGCGCCAGCAGCAGGGCTTTCAGTTCTTGCCGCTGGGCGGCGGTCAGGGCGGCGTTCATGCTCGGATTCTCCAAAAAGCTGCGGGCGATGTCCTGCACTGCAGAATAGCATCCCCATGCCCCCCGAGCCGCCGCCGCCCGACCCCGCCCGCTGCCCCCTGTGCGGCGGCCCCAACGGCTGCGCGATGGAAGCGGCGCGCGCCGGCGGCCAGCCCCAGCCGCCGTGCTGGTGCACGCAGGCCACGTTCGCACCCGCCCTGCTGGCGCGGGTGCCCGAGGACGCCCGCCGCCGCGCCTGCATCTGCGCTGCCTGCGCCCGTTCGGCCGCCGAATGACCCTGTTGTTGGAATGAACCGACACCACGGGCTGGACACCGGTGGCACCCTCGCTCGCTTTCAATGAACGAATGAAGGACCACCCCATGCCCAAGACCCTGATCGAGCCCTTCCGCATCAAGAGCGTGGAGCCCATCCGCGTGACCACGCGCGCCGAGCGCGAGAAGCTGCTGCAGGCCGCGCGCCTGAACGTCTTCCTGCTGCGTGCCGAGGACGTGCTGATCGACTGGCTCACCGACTCGGGCACGGGCGCCATGTCCGCGCGCCAGTGGGGCGCCATCATGGAAGGCGACGAGAGCTACGCCGGCGCGCGCAGCTTCTTCCGCCTGGAGAAGGTGATCCAGGACCTCACCGGCATGCCGCACTTCGTGCCCACGCACCAGGGCCGCGCGGCCGAGAAGGTGCTGTTCACGGCGGTGTGCAAGAAGGGCGACCTGGTGCCCAACAACTGCCACTTCGACACCACGCGCGGCAACCTCGAATACATGGGCGTGGAGGCGCTGGACCTCGTGGTGCCGGAAGGCCTGCAGCCGGCGACGATCGCGCCCTTCAAGGGCAACATCGACCTGGCGCGCGCCGAGGACGTGCTGAAGAAGGAGGGCCACCGCATCCCGTTCGGCATGCTCACCGTCACCAACAACACCGGCGGCGGCCAGCCCGTGTCCATGGCCAACATCCGCGCCTACAGCGCCCTGCTGAAGAAATACGGCAAGCCCTTCATCATGGACGTGTGCCGCTTTGCCGAGAACGCCATGTTCATCAAGATGCGCGAGCCGGGCTACGAGCACACCTCCGTGCGCGCCATCGCGCAGGAGATGTTCGGCTACGCCGACGGCGCCACCATGAGCGCCAAGAAGGACGGCATGGTCAACATCGGCGGCTTCATCGTGCTGCGCTCGGACGAATGGCTGGACGAGGTGCGCAGCGACCTGATCATGATGGAGGGCTTTCCCACCTACGGCGGCATGGCCGGGCGCGACCTGGAGGCGCTGGCCGTGGGCCTGGAGGAGGGCCTGCAGGAGGACTACCTGCGCTACCGCCTGCGCACCGCCGAATACCTGGGCGAGCGCCTGGAGGCCGCGGGCGTCGGCTTCGTCAAGCCCACGGGCGGCCATGCCGTCTACATCGACGCGCGCACCGTGCTGCCCGACATGCCCATCGCGCACTACCCCGCCTGGGCGCTGTGCAACGCGCTGTACCTGGAGGGCGGCATCCGCGGCGTCGAGATCGGCTCGGTCATGTTCGGCAAGCGCCTGGAGGACGGCACCGAGACCTACCACGGCATGGAGCTGGTGCGCCTGGCCTTTCCGCGCCGCATGTACACGCAAAGCCACTTCGACTACGCGGCCGAGGTGATCGCCGAGGTCAAGCAAAAGGCCGCCAGCATCCGCGGCGTGAAGATCACCCGGCAGCCCAAGTTCCTGCGCCACTTCACGGCCGAATTCGACTGGGTCTGAAGGGCTCGGCCGGGGCGGGCAGGGCATACTCGGATGCATGAACCCGCCGGCCCCGATCCGCTGCAACGTGCCCGCCGGCGTGGCTTTCAGCCTGGCGGGCCCACCGTGAGCACGGCCAACCCGCCTCCGCACGATCCCGGCTCCGGCGAGGCCTTGCGCGCCCGGCACGGCCCCCGCTACCGCTGGTGGCTGCTGCTGGCCGTGATGGTGGGCACCATGGCGTCGATCATGTCCTCCACCGTGGTCAACGTGGCCATTCCGGGCCTGTCGCACCAGTTCGCGCTGGGCCAGGCGCGCGCGCAGTGGGTCAGCAGCGGCTTCATGGTGGCGATGACGGTGTCGATGCTGACCACGCCCTGGCTGCTGGCGCGCTTCGGCTATCGCGCCACCTACAACGGCTGCATGCTTGTGCTGCTGGCCGGCGGCGCGCTGGGCGGGTTCGCGCAGAACTACGCCGTGGTGCTGTCGGCGCGCGTGCTGGAGGGCCTAGCCGCGGGCGCGGTGCAGCCGATTCCGGCCATCATCGTCATGCGCGCCTTCGAGCCGCACGAGCAGGGCCGCGCCAGCGGCATGTTCGGCATGGGCGTGGTGCTGGCGCCGGCGCTGGGCCCCTCGATCGGTGGCGTGCTGGTGGACTGGTTCGGCTGGCGCTCGATCTTCTTCATGGTGGCGCCGTTTTGCCTGGCCGCCCTGTGGCTGGCCCGGCGCTACGTGCCGGCGACGGCGCCGGGCGGCGCGGCGGCGCGCCGCGGCGAGGCGCTGGACATGGGGGGCCTGCTGCTGGGCAGCGCCGGCACGCTGGCCCTGCTCAATGGGCTGGTGGCGCTGCGCGGCGGCACCGCGGCCGAGGCCGGCGCGCTGCTGGGGCTGGCGCTGGCGTGTGGCGGGCTGTTCATCGGCTGGCAGCGCCGGCGCGCGCGCCGCGGCCAGGTGCCGCTGATGAACCTGCGCGTGTTCGCCTGGCGCCCGTTCGCCATGGGCACGCTGGTGGCGCTGATCTACGGCACGGCGCTGTTCGGCTCCACCTACCTGCTGCCGGTGTACATGCAGATGGGGCTGGGCATGTCCGCCTCCAGCGTGGGCAGCGTGCTGCTGCCCTCGGGGCTGGTGCTGGCGGGTGCCATTGCCGTGGTGGCGCGCTGGGCCGACCGCATGCCGGCCCGCGGCCTGGTCCAGATGGGTCTGGCCCTGCTGGCCCTGTCGTTCGCGGCGATGGTGACCATCGGGCTGCACAGCGGCCTGTGGCTGCTGATGGCGTGGAGCATCGTCGGGCGCATCGGCCTGGGTTTCATTCTGCCCTCGCTCAACCTCGGCGCCCTGCGCGGGCTCGACAAGGACTTGATCGCCCAGGGTTCCAGCACCATCAATTTCGTGCGCACGCTGGGCGGCGCGGCCGGCATCGGCCTGTGCGGCATCGCGCTGGAGTGGCGCCTGGCCGCGCACGGGGCGGTGCTGGGCGCGGGCCCGCCCAGCCCGGCCCGGCTGGCGGCCTTTGACGAGGTCTTCCTGATGCTGGCCGGCCTGTGCGTGCTGGCCATGCTGGCGGCGCGCCAGCTGGGCTCGCACACGCGCCTGACGGCCCGATAAACTGAAGCCATGTGCCAGCTGCTCGGGATGAACTGCAACACGCCGACCGACGTGACCTTCAGCTTTGCCGGCTTTGCCCAGCGCGGCGGGCGCACCGACCACCACGCCGACGGCTGGGGCATCGCGTTCTTCGAGGGCCGCGGCGCGCGTGTGTTCCTGGACCCCGGCGCGGCGGCCGACTCGCCCATCGCCGAGCTGATCCGGCGCTATCCCATCAAGAGCAAAAATGTCATTGCCCACATCCGCAAGGCCACGGTCGGGCCGGTGCTGCTGGAGAACTGCCACCCCTTCCAGCGCGAGCTGTGGGGCCGCACCTGGGTGTTTGCCCACAACGGCGACCTGAAGGACTACCACCCGCGCCTGCACGGGCACTTCCGCCCCGTGGGCGACACCGACAGCGAGCGCGCCTTCTGCTGGCTGATGCAGGAGCTGGCCAAGGCCCACGCCAGCGTGCCGCCGGTGGCCGAGCTGACGCGCACGTTGCGCGAACTGGTGCCGCGCATTGCCCGCCACGGCACCTTCAACATGCTGCTGTCCAACGGCCAGGCGCTGTGGGCGCATGCCTCCACCAGGCTGTGCTACGTCGTGCGCCAGCACCCCTTCGCCCGCGCGCGCCTGCAGGACGAGGACCTGGCCGTCAACTTCGCCGAGCACACCACGCCGCAGGACCGCGTGGCCGTGGTGGCCACCACGCCGCTGACCTGCGACGAGGCCTGGACGCCGTTTGCGCCGGGCGAGCTGATCGTGTTCGTGGACGGGGCGCCCGCGCGGGGTTGAGCGGAACGCCAGGATTGTTACGATGGCGCACCCATCGAAACAACTTGGAGGAGCAACATGAAGACCGCCATCCAATCCTTCGCCCGCGGCCTCGTCGTGCTGGCGCCGCTGTGGCTGAGCGCCTGCATCGACGTCACCAACGTCCAGCAGCCAGCCAGCGGCCAGGCCAACGTGCCGTTCGACGTGCAGGTCGACGTCAGTTCCACGTGGGCGTGCGAGGCGGGCAGCACCTGCACCCCCTACGTGTCGGTCAGCTTGCCCGCCGGCTGGGTCGTGGAGTCCTGCGCGTATGCGGGGGGCGTGTCCGGCACCTGTTCCGCCAGCGCCGCCTACACGCCCAGCGTGGGGCCGACGGCGCCCGCCAACGCGTGGCAGACGTTCGCGGGCGCGACCATCACGCCCGCCGCGGACCTGCCGGCGGGCACCACCGCCACGGTCACGCTGCGGATTCGTCCCAGCACACCGGGCGCCACCACACTGGATTACGTGCTGGGGGCCGACAAGACTGGATCCCAGTTCTGGGGCACGGCCTCGATGGACCACCCGATCACCATCCAGGCCGCCGCGGTCACGGCCGTGCCGACGCTGACGACCTACGGCTACGTCCTGATGGCGCTGGGCCTCGCGGCGGTGGCGCTGCGGCAGCGGCGCAAGTCGCAGGGCGGCTGAGAGACGCCGGTCGGCTGTTTCGGTGACCGGCCAAATCACTATCGAATCAAGAGCTACCTGCGCTTTCTGTACGCGGGCTACATCCTGATTCGACTTGATTTCCGGGCTTGTGGGCCCGTGCTCTCGCGGATCGCGGCTCAGGTCTTGAACAAGCCCGGTCCTTCGCCCGCTCCCCCGCGCACCGTGCTCTCGCGCAGCGCCCGCCGCACGCGCGGCGGCTCGGTGCCGATGTGAAACGCCAGCTTGCGCTCGCGCAGCGCCACGTCGGCGGCGGTGGTGCGCTCGAAGCGGCGCAGGTGCTCGGTCCAGGACGTGTCCTCGATCACCTCGATGAAGCGTCCCGGCTCGTTGATGTCCGACAGCAGGTCCCAACCCACGGCGCCCACGCGCAGGCGCGAGCGGCGGCTTTCCTCCATCAGGGCGCGAAAGGCGGGGGCCCGCCCCGGGTCGATCTGGTACTCGACCGTGACGATGACGCGGCCCTCGGGCGGCGGCGCGTCCACCTGGGGCAGGGGCCAGGGGCCGGCCGGCGTGGGGTCGTCGATCATGCCGCGGTCGGGCATGCGCCAGGTGGCGAGGGCCATCGTCAGGATGCCGCTGACCGCGCCGATGCCCAGCGTCAGGGGCACGCTGGTCCAGGTGGCCACCTGGCCCCACACCGCCGCGCCCGAGGCGGTGGCGCCCATGATGGCCATCTGGTACATCGACATGCCGCGCGCGCGCACCCAGTCGGGCAGGCTGATCTGCGCCGACACGCTGAGCGAGTTGGCCGTGGTCAGCCAGGCCGCGCCGCACAGCAGCATGGCGGGCACCGCCAGCCACAGGCTGCGCGTGACGGCCATCAGCGCCATCGTCAGCGCCTGCGTGATGGCGCCGGCCAGCACCAGCCGGTCGCGCGGAAAGGCCCGCCGCAGCTGCGGCAGCACGAAGGTGGAGGCGATGGCGCCCGCGCCCATGGCCGCCAGCAGCAGGGTGAAGGTGGCGGCGTTGCCGCCCTCGATCTCGCGCGCCACCAGCGGCAGCAGCGCGATCAGCGCGGTGGAGTGGAAGAAGAACAGCGCGATGCGCAGCAGCACCCCCTTCAGGTGGTACGACTGCATCACGTACTGCAGGCCCACCCGCATGGCGCCGCGCAGGCTTTCGCGCCCCAGCGGGTGCGGCGTGTGCGGGCGCCGCCAGCGCGAGATGACCACGGCCGCGCCCACCGACAGCACGGCGTTGAGCCCGAACACCCAGGCGCTGCCCAGGCTGGCGATCAGCGCGCCGGCGATCAGCGGGCCGACGATGCGCGCCGCGTTCATCGACGCGCCGTTGAGCGCCAGCGCCGCCGGCAGCTGCGGGCGCGGCACCAGCTCGGGCACGATGGCCGAGAACACCGGCCAGCGCAGCGCCAGCCCCACGCCGTTGCAAAACAGCAGCAGCAACAGCAGCGGCGGCGTGATGGCGTGGGCGAACGCCGCCAGCGCCAGCAGCGCGCCCACCACCGCCACCCACAGCTGCGTGAACAGCAGGAAGTGCTTGCGGTTCAGGATGTCGGCCAGCGCGCCCGAGGGCAGGCCCAGCAGAAAGACCGGCAGCGTGGCCGCCGTCTGCACCAGCGCCACCCAGTTGGGCCGCTCGGTCAGCGTGGTCATCAGCCAGGCGGCCGCCACGTCGTTCATCCACATGCACAGGTTGGCGATCAGCCAGGTGCTCCACAGCAGGCTGAACACGCGGTGGCGAAACGGCGCCAGCGCGCTCAGGTCCTCGTCGGCGATGGGAGCGGCGGGCGGGTGCGGCTGGGAGTCGGGCATGGCCCGCCGATCATAGTGGGGGCGGCCCGCGCGCGCCGCGAGGGGGTGCTGCGACAACTGCAAAATCGATAGCTTATGGGGCTTTGTCCGTGCCGGCCACGGCCCGATTCGGCTTGAAATCCAGCGCAAGGCTTCAATGCGCCGGCGCCGACATCGGCGGGTGCCGGCGCGCGGGCGCCGGGGCGCGGTCGCGCCAGCGCAGCGCCCAGCGCTCGATGCCGTGGTACGACAGCGCCGCCAGCGCCAGCGAGATGGCGCCGCCCAGCAGCACCACCCACGGCCAGGGCAGGTCGGCGCGCAGATAGCGCACCACCGGGTAGTGCCACAGGTACACGCCGTAGGACAGCTGCCCCAGCTTGACCAGCGCCGGCAGGCTCAGCATGCGGTAGACCATGCCGCGCTGGCGCTGCACGGCCACCAGCGCCACCACCGCCGCGCCCTCGACGGCGGGCATGCCCCAGGACAGCGCGTCGCGGCTGTCCCAGCCCAGGCCCATCAGCAGCGGCACCGCCAGCGGCAGCCACAGCGCGCCGGGCAGGTGGCGGCGCGCGCGGGTGATGAAGTCGGGCTGCTCGTGCAGCAGCGCCGCCAGCAGCGCGCCGGCCAGCAGGCCCGTGGCGCGCGTGTCGAAGCGGAAGAACACCTGGTAGAAGGGCTGATCCCACGCCACGCACAGCAGGCGCCACAGCGCGGCCAGCAGCCACAGCACCGCGATGGCGCGCCACACGTGGCCGCGCCGGCAGCGCGCCACCAGCAGGGCCAGCAGCGGCGGCCAGATGAGGTAGAAGTGCTCTTCCACCGACAGCGACCACATGTGCAGCAGCGATGCGGGCTGGTCGAAGAAGGCGATGCCGTAGTCGGCCAGGTACAGCACCGACACCAGCGCGTCGGTCGGCGCGTCGGTCTGCCCCGGCCACAGCAGCGGTGTCACCAGCACGTAGACGGCCAGAAACAGCAGCAGCGCCGGCATCAGGCGCAGCAGCCGGCGGCGGTAAAAGCGCCAGTAGTCCAGCCGGCCCTCGGTCTGCAGCTCGATCAGCAGCAGCGAGGTGATCAGAAAGCCGCTGAGCACGAAGAACACGTCGACGCCGAAGAACGCGCCGTCGAACAGCGGCACGTGCGCGTGCGACAGGATCACCAGCGCGATGGCCACGCCCCGCAACCCATCCAGCGCCGGGTTGTAGCGCAAGCCGATACTGCCAGCCTTCATCTTGAATTACCCCTGCTTGCCCGGCCCGCCGCGACAGGCGCGGGCCGGAAGGGCGCAGTATGAGGGATAACCCGCAGACGCGACGTTACAAGGCGTAGAGGGTGTGGCCCGGCGCCCAGCCTGCGTGGGGCGCTACAAATTTAAACAGCTCGGGGAAGAATCAGGCGGTGGTCACGCGCCGCTCCAGCGCGTCGACGAACAGCGCCGGCACGTCGCAGCCGGTCTGCTCGTGGATCTCCTGAAAGCAGGTCGGGCTGGTCACGTTGATCTCGGTGACGCGGGTGCCGATGATGTCCAGTCCGATCAGCAGCAGCCCGCGCGGCGCCAGCACCTGGCCGATGGCGCGCGCGGTGGCGCGGTCGCTGTCGGTGATGGGCTGGGCCACGCCCTTGCCACCGGCCGCCAGGTTGCCGCGCACCTCGCTGCCCTGCGGGATGCGCGCCAGCACGAAGGGCACGGGCTCGCCGTCGATGATCAGCACGCGCTTGTCGCCGGCGGCGATCTCGGGCAGAAAGCGCTGCACCATCACGGTTTGCGCGCCGCCCGCGTTCAGCGTCTCGATGATGGAGCCAAGATTCAGTGCATCGGCCTTGACGCGGAAGATGCCCATGCCGCCCATGCCGTCCAGGGGCTTGAGGATGATGTCCTGGTGCTCGGCGTGAAAGCGGCGGATTTCGTCCTCCGAGCGCGTGACCAGCGTGGGGCCGATGAACTGCGGCCACTCCATGATGGCGAGTTTTTCGGGGTGGTTGCGTAGCGCCGCCGGCTGGTTGACCACGCACGCGCCCTCGCGCTCGGCCTGCTCCAGCAGGTGGGTGGCGTAGATGTATTCGGCGTCGAAGGGCGGGTCCTTGCGCATCAGCACGGCGCCAAAGTCCTTCAGCGCGCGCTCCTGCGCCGGCTCCTCGGCAAACCAGTCGGGCGTGTGGCCCGTAAGCTGGATGGGGCGCACCCGGGCCTGCACCACGCCGCCCGAGCGCCAGTGCAGGTCCTGCGGCCCGCAGGCGGCGATGCGGTGGCCGCGCCGCTGCGCCTCGCGCATCATCGAGAAGGTGGTGTCCTTGTAGGTCTTGAAGTGCTCGAGCGGGTCGGCGATGAACAGCAGGTCCATGGGGGGCTCTTTCGTTGCGCGCATCTTGCCTCAAGGGCGCGCGCCTTGCCGGGCGTCGGGTTTTCGCCGCGCCTGGGTGACGAGCAGGGTTACCGCGCCGGCCACCACGCCCCAGAAGGCCGAGCCGATGCCGGCAATCGTCACGCCCGACAGCGTGACCAGGAAGGTGATGACCGCGGCCTCGCGGTGGGCGTCGTGCTCCAGCGCCGTCTTCAGGCCCGAGCCGATGGTGCCCAGCAGCGCCAGCCCGGCAATGGCCGCCACCAGCTCCTTGGGAAAGGCCGTCAGCAGCCCCGCCACCGCCGCGCCGAACAGGCCGATCAGCACGTACAGCACGCCGCAGCTGACGGCCGCGGTGTAGCGCCGCGCCGGGTCGGGGTGCGCCTCGGGGCCCATGCAGATGGCGGCGGTGATGGCGCTGAAGTTGAGCGCGTAGGCGCCAAAGGGCGCCAGCACCAGGGTGGCCAGCCCGGTCAGGCTGATCAGCCGGCTCACGGGCATCCGGTAGCCGGTGGCGCGCATCACCGCCACGCCCGGCAGGTTCTGCGAGGCCATGGTCACCACGAACAGCGGCAGCGCCAGGCTGACGGCCGCCTGCCAGGTGAACACCGGCGTGGTCCACACCGGCCGCGCCCAGTCCCAGCGCACCGCCGTCCAGGCGATCGAGCCCTGCCAGGCCGCGAACGCGATGGCCACGGCCAGCGTCAGCGGCACCGTGTAGCGCGGCCACCAGCGGCGCGCCAGCAGGTAGGCCGCCAGCATCACCAGCACCAGCGGCAGGGCGGTGCGCGCCGCGCCGAAGGCCGCCATGCCGAAGTGCGCCAGCACGCCCGCCAGCAGCGCCGAGGCCAGGGCCATGGGGATGCGGTTCATCACGCGTTCGAACCAGCCCGTCACGCCGCACAGCAGGATCAACAGCGCGCAGACGATGAAGGCGCCCGTCGCCTGCCCCAGGTCGAAGCCCAGCCCCGCGCTGGCCAGCACCGCCGCGCCGGGGGTGCTCCAGGCAATCATCACCGGCTGGCGCAGGATGAGCGACGGAATGGCCGTGGTCAGCCCCATGCCCAGCCCCAGCGCCCACATCCACGACGTGACGACCTGCTGCGACGCGCCAAACGCCTGCGCCGCCTGAAACACCAGCGCCACCGAGCTGGTAAAGCCCACCAGCACCGCCACGAAGCCCGCGATGGCGGCCGACAGGCTCAGGTCCTTGAAAAATCGCATCGGAGGATTGTGCGCGCGTGCTGCTTGCACCGACCGCGCGCGTCGATCAGGCTTGCGCCAATCGCCGCGCTTGCTGTTGCAGCCGCGCCTTGCGCGCCTCGTCAACGGGCAGCGCATCGATGCGGGCGGCCAGGGTGTCCGCCGAGATGATGCCGTGGCGCAGCATCGTCGCCACGAAAGGCCCGTCCTTGTCGCGACCGGCCACCAGCTTGGCAGCAGCCAAGTCATGCGGTTCCAGGCACCATCCCAGCTTCAAATCGGTTTGCTCGTTCTGCAACTTCACCAAGCGCTCTTGCCAGCCGTCCGGCAGCACCGCCGTCTCGGGCCCCACGCCTTGGGCGTAATACCCGAAGCGCTCATGAAACGGCGACAACTCGCCAATGGCGCCATCGATCAAATCCGCCAACTCGGGGTGCCGCATCGGGTAGCAGTCAGCCTCCATCGACTGCATCAGCTCAGGTGGCGGTGCTGGCACGCTGGCCAAAATGGACTGGCTGCCAATCACCACGATCTCGTATTCGTTGGTGACAGCCGCTGCCGCGCGAATCAGATGCTCCAACTCAGCGCGCCGCATCGCCCTGCCTCGCGCGCCAGGCCTTCAAAAACGCCAGGCGCTCGGCGTTGCTCAAAACGCCCGCAAAGGGCGATGCCTGGCGCAACGCGGCGGCACGTGGTGAATCTTCCTCGGCCACCGCCAGGCAGGCAGACATGCCCTGTTCGGCCAAGGCTTGCCATTCGTGCACATAGGGCTGCACCTGCGGGCAGGCGTTGTGCTGCCAGCGCGTCAGATTGGCCCGCACGTGCTCGAACAAGGCCGGATTGGCTCGCACGCGCGCGGCTGCCAGTCGGTGCAGGGCGCGGGTGCGTTCGTCAAGCTGGGTGTGTGTGGACATGCCTTGATTGTGCAGTCGATTTCAGGGCGCCGGCCGCGCGCCCGCATCGGCAGCCCCGGCCGCCACGCCCTGCAGCAGGCCCTGCAGCTGCTGCCGGGCGATCGGGTGGCCCAGCGCCGCCGCCTTGGCGATCCACATCACCGCCATCTGCCGGTCCTGCTCGCTGCCGCCCGCCGCCTGGGCCGTGCCCAGCCAGTGCATGGCCTCGGCGCTGCCCTGCTCGGCGGCGGCCTGCAGCCAGTACCGCGCGGCCGCGCCGCCGCCGCGCACTTGCAGCAGCGCGCCGATGTCGGCCTGCGCCTGCGCGTCGCCGGCATCGGCCTGCAGCAGTATGGCCACGTCCTCGGCGTCGAAGGGCACGCCCGTGCCGTCGCGAATCAGCCCCAGCACGTCCGCCAGCGCCAGCGTGGCACGCCCGCGCGCGTCCTTCTCGCCCTTGGCCAGGGCGCCGTCGGCCACCTTGCGCCACAGGGTGCTGCGGCCGATGCCGGTCAGGGCCGCCACGGCGTCCAGGCTGATCGAGTTCACGCGCTTGGTCCTTTCATTGCCGGCCCGATTCTAGAAGGCCAGGCCGTCCGGCCGGACATTCGCCTCCATCCCAAGCGCCTGAGCGGGACGCCCGTTGCCGTCCCGCCGGGGCGTGAGATGGCGTTCACCGTCCCGGTGACCTCGCCAATCTGTGCGGTTTGCCACGAATGCACGCCTGGCTGCGGCTTGGCACGCCCCCTGCATCACACAAGGCGTGCGGCGACGCACGTCAACGAGTGTCTCCCAAGGTCCCCTCCATTTTTCAACCGAAAGAGGAAATCGAAATGAAAAAACTCCAGCAAGGCTTCACCCTGATCGAATTGATGATCGTGGTGGCCATCATTGGTATCCTGGCGGCCGTGGCGCTGCCGGCGTATCAGGACTACACCAAGCGCGCTAAGGTGTCGGAAGTGGTGCTGGCAGCCTCGGCTTGCCGCACGACCATCACCGAGGTCTATCAAAGTGCAACCAGCGGTGCCACTGTCGGTGCAAACAACTGGGGCTGCGAGGCCAGCGGAGCCAATGGCTCGTCCAAATACGTCAAATCCATTGAGACCGATGACAAGGGTGTCGTGACGGTAACGGCTCAGAATGTCGGCGATACGCAAATCGACAGCAAGGCAATCACGCTGACGCCGTACAAAGATGATACAAACAAAATGGGTGGTTCCACCGATTTCGGGAAGTCCGTTTTCAAATGGGTATGTGGCCCTGCTAGTTCGGGCGGCATTGCCGGGAAGTTTCTGCCTGGTTCCTGCCGCGGCTAAGCGAGATTCAATGGCCTGAAAACGCTCCGCAAGGAGCGTTTTTTATTGATGCATGGCTTCCTCTTCTTGCTGGCCGCCGGGACCTCGCTCCTGAGCTGGCTGATGCCCAACCACACCCTGCCTTGGGCCAGCTGGCATTCGGAGGCGATGGCGTTTCTGGCCGTGCTCGTTTTTGCCTGGCTCGGGCTGGCGCGGTCGCGCCGTGTCGCCGACGTTAGCGATATCGCGTTTCCGCCGGCCACACTGCCGTTTGTCGCGCTTGCCCTGATCGCTGCAGCGCAGAAGGCGGGCGGTGAACTGCATTTTTTGGGTGACGTGCTGGTGTTTTGGTTGTACCTGGCCCTGTGCATCGTTGCCCTTGTCCTTGGCTATTCGGCGACGGCGCGCGAACGATTGGGCAGTGCACCTTCCGGCGCCGCCTTTTCCTTGCGCGGGCTGGCATTCATCCTGCTGGCCGCTGGGGTGATTTCCACCGTGATTGCCTATGCACAGCTCTTCGGGTTGTGGGAATCATCCGAATGGATCCTGCGCACCTGGGGGTGGCGTCGGCCCGGTGCCAACCTCGCGCAGCCCAATCATCTGGCCACCCTCCTGGTCATGGGCGTGGCCAGCGTGGTGTTTCTGTATCAGTCGCAGCGGCTCGGAGGCCTTGCCTGCAGCCTGCTGCTGCTGGTTCTCTACGCCGGGCTTGCTGTAGCCGAGTCACGCACCGGGATGCTGTCCCTGCTGCTGCTGCTCGGCTGGTGGCTGTTGAAGCGGCGCCGCATCGGCTGCGCGCCGCCGGTTTGGGTGGGCATTGGTTGTGCCGCTGTCGCGCTGGCGCTGTTTCTGGCTTGGCCACCGTTGCTGAACACGCTGTTGCTGGATGATGAGGCCACGCTCAACACCACCTCCAGCCTGCGCTTGGAACTTTGGTCGCAGTTGCTGGATGCGATCGCGATCAAGCCTTGGCTCGGCTGGGGCATCCATGCAACGGCGCAGGCGCACAACGCAGTGGCCGATCGCTATGCAGTCAGCGCGCCACTTACATACAGCCACAACCTGTTGCTGGATGCGGCCCTTTGGTGGGGCCTGCCACTGACCGCGCTGCTGGTGGCGCTGGTCGGCGTCTGGCTGTGGCGCCGAGTGCGTGCGACCAACGATCTGGTGCCGTGGTACGGTTTGGCGGTGGCTCTGCCCTTGGCGGTACATTCGATGCTGGAGTATCCCTTTGCCTATGCCTATTTCCTGGCACCAGCCATGTTCGCCATCGGGGCGACGGAAGCCGCGCTTGGGCTGCGGCCGCTGTGGCGGTTCCCGGCTGGGGCGGTTGTGGCGGCGCTGGCGCTGCTGACCGTGGTATTGAGTTGGTCAGCGGTCGAGTATCTGCAGATCGAGGAAGACTTCCGCATCGCGCGCTTCGAATCCTTGCGGATTGGCACAACACCGCCGAACCATCAGCGGCCACCGGTTGTCCTGTTCGATCAACTCGGTCTGCTGCTCGACGACGCCCGGATTGTGCCGACGCCACATATGTCGCCTGCGGATATGCGGGTCGTCAAAGCGGCGGCACTGCACTACCCATGGTCGGCTACCCAGTACCGCTATGCGTTGGCGCTGGCCTTAAACGGCGAGCAGCAAGAAGCAGCACGACAAATTCAGGTGATGCGACGCCAATGGGGAGAAAAGGCGTACGGTGAATTGAAGCAGCAAATTCGATTTGTCGCCGATCGCTATCCCGAATTGCATGCATTGCCTCTGCCTTAAGCACCGATAAAAGCAAGTATGAAGCGCGATGTCGCCATGGATGCGTTGCTCGATCTGAACGAATCGGTTTTCGGCGTATGCCACAAGCATCGGCACGCGTCGGACAAGAGCGCGCCCTGTGAGTTCAAGGGCGCCCAGCAATTGCTGGAAGATTTTTTCGCGGATGTGGATCGCGTTTTACTGGGGGGTCAGCAAGCCATGAAAACTGAAAAGCTCACCAAGGCCCAAGGGAAAATTGGGGTCAGATCACATTGAGCTGCGCTCCGGTGGACGGGTTTTGATTCAAGGCTGAACGGACCGGGGCCGTTTGATCACGGATGGCCCCGAGGTGCCGGATGCATGCGCCATGCGCTGGGTGTGCACCGGAAGCGACCGTCCCTACAATGAGCAGCATGTCCTTCGAGTTCGATGCCTTGCGTGGGCGCATCGCCGAATCGTGCCGACGCTATCGGGTGCGCCGACTTGACGTGTTCGGCTCCTCGGTGCGCGCGGATTTCGACCACCGGCGCAGCGACGTGGATTTTCTCGTCGAGTTTTCCGATGCCTCACCGGAGGGGGCTGCCGACCGGTACTTTGGCCTGCGCGACAGTCTGCAAGCGGTGGTGGGCCATCCAGTCGATCTGGTGATGCGCGGCGCGGTGCGCAATCCGTACTTTCTGCAGGCCATCGCCCGCGAGCAGCGCAACGTTTATGCGGCTTGATGCCCGTGCCTGGCTATTTGACGTGGTCGAGGCCGCGCAGCGGGTGCAGCGCTTTGTCGACGGACGAACCTACGCGGACTACCTGGCGGATGAACTGCTGCGTGCCGGTGTGGAGCGCCAGTTCGAGATCATGGGCGAGGCCCTGAGTCAATTGCCGCCAGGATGTGGCATTGGCGGAGAGTATCCGGGAGCATCGCAAGATCATCGGGTTTCGCAACCTGTTGATTCACGCCTATGCCACGGTGGATGACGGCATCGTATGGAACATCGTGACGGAAAAACTGGCGCCGGCGGACGCGCAGGAATTGCTGGTGCGATTGGACAGGCAAGCGCGAGGTGAAGGTGATTAGAGCGAAATCCTCCGTGCCCATGACCCATCGTTTGCGTTTTGCCGCGCGCTATGCGCTGCGGCACGTGGTTCTTTCCCTGCTGGTCGCGCTGGCCTCGGCCGGCGTGGTGTTCGGCCTGTGGTATGCCGCGCCCTACCGGCAGTTGCTGAACGTGGGCCACATCTACCTGCTGGTGCTGGCTGTCGATGTGGTGTGCGGCCCGCTGCTGACCTTGATCGTGGCCAGCCCCGGCAAGTCGCGGCGCGAGCGCTGGCTGGACTTTTCGCTCATCGGCCTGATCCAGCTGGCGGCGCTGGCCTATGGCATGCACAGCGTGTGGGTGGCGCGGCCGGTGGCGCTGGTGTTCGAGGTGGACCGGCTGTCGGTGGTAACGGCCAACGAGGTCTTGCAAGACCGGTTGCCCAAGGCATTGCCCGGCTTTAACCAGTTGCCCTTCGCTGGCGTCTTGAAGGCCGGCACGCGCAAGCCGGCCAACAGCGACGAGATGTTTCGCAGCGTGCAGCAGGGCCTGGCTGGCGTGCCGTTGGCGGCACAGCCCGACTGGTGGCAGCCCTGGGCCGATTCGCTGCCGGCCATGCGCGCGCGTGCCAAGCCATTGCCCGATCTGATCGCACGCAAGCCCCAGGCTGCGGCGGCGTTGCAGGATGCCGCCCGCGCCGCCGGCCACGCGGTGGCCGATCTGCGCTATCTGCCCCTGGTCAGCAGCAAGACGCTGGACTGGGTGGCGCTGCTGGACGACAAGCTGGACATGGTGGGCTGGGCGCCGGTGGATGGGTTTTGAGGCCGGAGGCCCGATGCAAGGGGCCGGCGACGCTTGACTCGAATGTGCCCCCAGCGATTGCAATGGGCATCGGATGGTCGTCGAGCATTTCTTCACCGACCGCCGGGTTGTACCGGATGAAGATGATCTCGGCCCGCTCGGGCACCCAGAGCGCGGACTTGCGCGTCGCCATGGGCAAACGCCTCCACGCCCACCGCGCCACCGGCCATGGCTTCGCCGCCGTGCTTCTTCGGATCGAAGGCCGCCAGCATCTGCTCCAGCGTCGGCTCGGTCTCGGTCTCGACGATGATGCGGCCAGGCTTGACCGTGACACGCACGGGCGATCCATCGGCCACGCCTGCGGTCTTGGCCATCGGCTTGGTGAGCCGCAGCGTAAGGCCGTTGCCCCACGCGCTGATCTGTGCTGCGGAAGTGCTCACGTGCCATCTCCAATTCGTTGACACGAATGCATCAACGTCGTGTCGTCGTGCCAACGTACATATCAGCATCGGGGCCTGCTCTGTCAGACGGCGTCTTCGCGCTGCTGTTCAGTGGGGCCGGATGCACAATGCCCGCATGAGCACCCGTCCAGCCACCCCCCTTGCCGGCCTGCGCGTGATCGAGATGGGCCAGCTGATCGCTGGCCCCTTTGCCGGCAAGACACTGGGCGACTTTGGTGCTGACGTCATCAAGATCGAACCGCCGGGCGCGGGCGACCCGCTGCGCAGCTGGCGGCTGCTGCAGCACGGCACCTCGGTGTGGTGGCAGGTGCAGTCGCGCAACAAGCGCTCGCTGGCGCTGGACCTGCGCGCGGCCGAGGGCCAGGACATCGCGCGCCGGCTGATCGCCGAGGCCGACGTGCTGATCGAGAACTTCCGCCCCGGCACGCTGGAGGGCTGGGGCATGGCGCCCGAGCAGCTGCACGCGCTCAACCCCGGGCTCATCATCCTGCGCATCTCCGGCTACGGCCAGAGCGGGCCGTACCGCGACCTGCCGGGCTTTGGCGTGGTGGGCGAGGCCATGGGCGGCCTGCGGCACCTGACGGCCGAGCCGGGCCGCGTGCCGGTGCGCGTGGGCGTGTCCATCGGCGACACGCTGGCGGCGCTGCACGGCGTCATCGGCGTGCTGCTGGCGCTGCACCACCGCACGGCGCACGGCGGCGCGGGGCAGGTGATCGACGTGGCGCTGCACGAGGCGGTGTTCAACTGCATGGAAAGCCTGATCCCCGAGTACAGCGCCTTCGGCGTGGTGCGCGAGCCCGGCGGCAGCGCGCTGCCCGGCATCGCGCCCAGCAACGCCTACCCGTGCCAGGACGGCTGGGTGCTGGTGGCGGGCAACGGCGACAGCATCTTCAAGCGGCTGATGGCCGCCATTGGCCGGCCCGATTTGGCCGACGCGCCCGACCTGGCCGGCAACGCCGGCCGCGTGGCGCGCGTGGCCGAGATCGACGCCGCCATCGGCGCCTGGACGCAGCCGCGCACGGTGCAGGCGGTGCTGGACGCGCTGGCCGCCGCGCGCGTGCCCGCCGGCAAGGTCTACACCGCGCGCGACATCGCCCAAGACCCGCACTACCAGGCGCGCGGCATGCTGCTGGCGCAGCGCACGCGCGACGGCGACACCGTGACGGTGCCCGGCATCGTGCCCAAGCTGTCGGCCACGCCGGGCGGCGTGCGCAGCAGCGCGCCGCACCTGGGCGAGGACAGCGATGCGGTGCTGCGCGAGATGGGCCTGACGGCGCCGCAGATCGCGCAGTTGCGCCAGCGCGGCATCGTCCAGTGACTGCCTGGCCAGCTTATTGCTATGAATTAAATAGCTGTTTGCGCAATGCCGATGCGGGCGACAGGCCGATTCGGCATCAAATCTCGATTTGTGTTCCGAGCTCCACCACCGAGTTGATCGGCAGATGCAGAAACTCGGCCATCGAGCTGGCGTTGAGCTGCAGGCGGGTGTAGAGCTTTTCGCGCCACACCGCCATGCCGCCGCCCGGCTGCGGCACGATGGTGGTGGCCGACAGGAAGTAGCTGGTCAGCATGGGGTCGATCGGCCCCACCTGGGCGGTGGCGCCGCGCAGCGCGGCGGGCAGGTCGATCGAGTCCTTGAAGCCGTAGTGCAGCGTGATGCGCCAGCAGTCGTGGCCCAGCGCGGCGATCTCCAGGCGCTGCCCGGGCGGCACCCAGGGCACCTCGTGGTTGCGCACGTTGACGAACAGGTTGCGCTGGTGCAGCACCTTGTAGTGCTTGAGGCTGTGCAGCAGCGCGTTGGGCGTGATGTCGGCCACCGAGCACAAAAAAACCCCGGTGCCGGCCACCCGCGCCGGCGGGTGCACGAAGACCGCGTCCAGGAACAGCGGCAGCTCCACCGCGTGGTCGCGGTTGTTGGCGCGGATCAGCTCGCGCCCGCGCCGCCAGGTGGTCATCACGGTGTAGACCAGCCCCGCGATCAGCAGTGGGTACCAGCCGCCGTCGGCGATTTTGAGCGCGTTGGAGCCGAAGAACACCAGGTCGACCGCCAGGAACACCCCGGTGGCCGCCAGCGCCAGCGGCAGGGGGTAGTGCCAGCCGTGGCGCACCACGAAGAAGGTCAGGCCCGTGGTGATGACCATCAGCAGGCTGACCGACACGCCATAGGCCGCGGCCATGGCCGACGAGCTGCGAAACACGCCCACGGTCAGCACCACGCCGCCCAGCAGCAGCCAGTTGACGGCGCGGATGTAGATCTGCCCGATCTCCTCGCTGGAGGTGTGGTCGATGCGCATGCGCGGCAGAAAGTCCAGCTGCATCGACTGCTTGGCGGCCGAGAACGCGCCCGAGATCAGCGCCTGCGAGGCGATCACCGTGGCGGCGGTGGCCAGCACCACCAGCCCCACCAGCGCCCAGGGCGGCGCCAGCAGGTAGAACGGGTTTTCGACCGCCTTGGGCTGCGCGAGCACCAGCGCGCCCTGGCCCAGGTAGTTGAGCATCAGTGCCGGCATCACCAGGATGAACCAGGCCAGCCGGATGGGCCGCTTGCCGAAGTGGCCCATGTCGGCGTACAGCGCCTCGGCGCCGGTCAGGCACAGGAACACCGCGCCCAGCGTGATGAAGGCCAGGTGCGGCTGCTCCCACACGAAGCGCAGCGCGTGGTGCGGCGAGACGGCCGCCAGCACCTGCGGATGGCGCAGCACCTGCGCCGCGCCCACGGCGCCCAGCACCAGGAACCACAGCACCATCACCGGGCCGAAGAAGCGCCCGATGTGCTCGGTGCCGTGGCGCTGCACCACGAACAGCAGGGCCAGCACCACCAGCGTGATCGGCAGCACGACGGCCTTGGCCGCGGGGGCGGCCACCTCCATGCCCTCGACGGCCGACAGCACCGAGATGGCGGGCGTGATCACGCCGTCGCCGAAGAACAGCGCCACGCCGAACGCGCCCACCGCCAGCATGCCGGCGCGCAGGCGGGGGCGCTCGCCCACCGAGCGCGAGGCCAGCGCCAGCAGCGCCATCATGCCGCCCTCGCCGTCGTTGTCGGCGCGCATGACCAGGGCCACGTACTTGAAGGCGACCACCACGATCAGCGCCCAGATGAACATCGAGGTGGCGCTCATCACGTGCTGCGGCGACAGCGGCACACGCCCGTCGGCAAACACCTCGCGAAAGGCGTACAGCGGGCTGGTGCCGATGTCGCCGAACACCACCCCCACGGCCCCCAGCATCAGCGCGCCCAGGCTGGAGCGGCTGATTGGGGCGGAGGCGGCGCTCATGTCAGATCTCGACTTTGCCGCCCAATTCCACGACTGCGTTGCTGGGCAGGTTCAGGTATTCGGATGCGTCCGTGGCGATGTGGTGCATGTAGGCGAACAGCTTCTCGCGCCAGGGCATCAGGCCGGCGCCGGGGGTGGGCGTGACGATGTGGCGCGACAGGAAGTAGCTGGTGCTCATGGGGTCCAGCTTGACGCCGCGCCCGGCCAGCAGGCCCAGCGCCTTGGGCAGGTCGGGGTCGTTCTTGAAGCCGTAGTGCAGCACGATCTGCCAGCAGTCGTGGCCCAGCGACTGCACCTCCAGGCGCTTGTCCAGGCCGATCCACGGGATCTCGTGCGGGCGCACGGTGACGAACAGGTTCTGCTCGTGCAGCACCTTGTTGTGCTTGAGGTTGTGCAGCAGCGCGTTGGGCACGACGCTGGGGTCGGGGGTCAGGAACACCGCCGTGCCGGCCACCCGCGAGGGCGGCGAGGCAAACAGCGCCTCCAGGAAGTCGGTGAGGTTCAGCGCCGTGTTCTGCAGCGCGCTGTGCAGCAGCGCGCGCCCGTCGCGCCAGGTCACCATCAGCAAAAAGATGGCGCCGGCGATGGCCAGCGGAAACCAGCCGCCATGCACCAGCTTGAGCAGGTTGGAGCTCCAGAACAGCAGGTCGACGGTGAGAAACACGCCGGTGGCCGCCAGCGTCAGGGCCAGCGAGAACTTCCAGGCGTAGCGCACCACGAAGAAGGTCAGCACCGTGGTGATCAGCATGTCGGTGGTCACGGCGATGCCGTAGGCGGCCGCCAGGTTGTTGGACGAGCGGAACATGCCGATGGCCAGCACGATCATCACGAACAGGCCCCAGTTGACCAGCGGCATGTAGATCTGCCCGGTGTCGCGCACGCTGGTGTGCTGGATCGTCAGGTGCGGCAGAAAGCCCAGCTGGATGACCTGCTTGGTGACGCTGTAGGCGCCCGAGATCAGCGCCTGCGAGGCGATCACGGCGGCGGCCGTGGCCAGCCCCACCAGCGGCAGCGTGGCCCAGTCGGGCGCCATGTGGAAGAACGGGTTCTTGACCGCCGCGCTGCCCTCGGCCAGCAGCAGCGCGCCCTGGCCGAAGTAGTTGAGCACCAGCGCCGGCATGGCGATGGTGAACCAGGCCAGGCGGATGGGGCGCTTGCCGAAGTGGCCCATGTCCGCGTACAGCGCCTCGCAGCCGGTGACGCACAGCACCACCGCGCCCAGGGTGATGAAGGTGACGCCCGGGTGCTGGGCCGCGAAGGCCAGCGCGTAGTGCGGCGACAGGGCCCACAGGATGCGGGGGTTGCGGGCGATCTGCAGCACGCCCAGCGCGGCGATGACGGCAAACCACAGCAGCATCACCGGCCCGAAGAAGCGGCCGATGCCGGCGGTGCCATGCTTTTGCACCAGGAACAGCGCGAACAGCACGACCAGCGTGAGCGGGATCACGTAATCGGCGAAGTTGGGCGAGACCACCTCCAGGCCCTCCATCGCGCCCAGCGTGGTGATGGCCGGCGTGATCACGCCGTCGCCATAGAACAGGCAGGTGCCGAAGATGCCCACCACCAGCATGCCGCGCCGCAGCACCGGCCGGTCGGCCACGGCGGTGGAGGCCAGCGTGAGCATGGCCACCAGGCCGCCCTCGCCGTTGTTGTCGGCGCGCAGCACCAGCACCACGTACTTGATGGAGACGATGATGGTGAGCGTCCAGAAGATCAGCGACAGCACGCCGTAGACGTTGTTGGACGTGAACTGCACGTGGCCGGCGCCGAAGACCTCCTTGACGGTGTACAGCACGCTGGTGCCGATGTCGCCGAACACCACGCCGATGGCGCCGACCATCAAGGTGGGCAGCGAGGTCTTGGATTCGGCCATGGATGGAAGGACAGAGGGGGGCGATTCGGGGTGCGCCGATCGCGGCGGCGCGCCGGGGGTGTCAGGCCGCGTCCAGCAACTCGGGGTCGGTGGCTTCCAGCTCGTAGCTGGCCGCCACCATGGCCAGGCGGGCGATCACGCCGTACATGTAGAAGCGGTTGGGCGCGCGCGCCTCGCCCTTGGCGCCGGGGCGCGGCAGGTGGGCGTTGCCGGCAAAGGGCAGGGGCACGAAGCGCGCGCCCGGCGCGTTCAGGTTGTCGTCGCCGCCGCGCTCGGCGTGGATGCGGTAGAAGCCCCCCACCACGTAGCGGTCGATCATGTAGACCACCGGCTCGGCCACTGCGTCGTGAATGCGCTCGCCGGTCAGCACGCCCTCCTGGATGATGACCTCGCCCGTGGGCATGGGCCCGCCGTCGGCCGGGAGCGCGGCCTTGGCGCCGATGTCGGCCAGGTCCTTCACGTCGCGCACCGTCATGATGCCCATGCCGCGCGGGCCGTGGTCGGCCTTGACGACGACGAAGGGCTTCTCGGGGATGCCGTACTCCTTGTACTTGCGCCGGATCTTGGTCAGCAGCGCGTCCACGTGGGTGCGCAGGCATTCGCCGCCGTAGGCCTCGTGGATGTCGATCTCGCCGCAGGTGGCGAACAGCGGGTTGATCAGCCAGGGGTCGATGCCCACCAGCTTGCCGAAGCGCTTGCTCACGTCCTCGTAGCACTGGAAGTGCCGGCTCTTGCGCCGCACCGTCCAGCCGGCCTGCAGCGGCGGCAGCAGGTACTGCTCGTGCAGGTCTTCCAGGATGCCCGGCGCGCCGTCGGGCAGGTCGTTGTTGAGCAGGATGGTGCAGGGGTCGAAGTGCTTCAGGCCCAGCCGAAAGCGCTGGCGCTGCGCCGGCTCCAGCGTCAGCTTCTGGCCGTCGGCCAGCGTCATGGTGGTGCTGCGCTTGAGCAGCGGATCGACCGAGCCCAGGCGCACGTTCAGCCCCGCCATGCCGAAGATCTCGGCCAGGCGCGCCAGGCTGGCCAGGTAAAAGCTCGACGGCTTGCCGCTCTCGGGCACGATCAGCAGGTTGTGCGCCTCGGGGCAGATCTTCTCGATCGCCGCCTGCGCCGCCTGCACCGCCAGCGGCAGCGTGTCGGGCGACAGGTTGTGCCAGCCGTCGGGGTACAGGTTGGTGTCCACCGGCGCCAGCTTGAAGCCGGCGTTGCGGATGTCCACCGAGCAGTACAGCGGCGGCGTGTGCTCCATCCATTCCAGGCGAAACCAGCGCTCGATCACCGGCGTGGCATCGAGCAGGCGCTGCTCCAGCTCGTTGATGGGGCCATTCAGGGCGGTGATGAGGTGGGGAACCATGGGCGCATCGTCACAGGAATTCCCGCAGTGTAAAGGGGCCGAGCTTTCAATTTCGGATTTCACCCTCGCCCAGCACCACCCATTTCAGCGAGGTCAGCCCCTCGAGGCCCACCGGCCCGCGGGCGTGGAACTTGTCGGTGCTGATGCCGATCTCGGCGCCCAGGCCGTACTCGAAGCCGTCGGCAAAGCGCGTGCTGGCGTTGACCATGACGCTGGCCGAATCCACCTCGCGCAGAAAGCGCTGGGCGTGGCGGTGGTCGGTGGTCAGGATGGCGTCGGTGTGGTGGCTGCCGTAGCGGTTGATGTGGGCGATGGCCTCGTCCAGGCCGGCCACCACCTTGATGCTGATGATGGGCGCCAGGTATTCCTCGAACCAGTCGGACTCCTGCGCCGGCTTCAAAAGTGCTTCGATATCGATAGCTGCTTGGGCTTTGTCGGCGCCGGCCAGCGGCCTCATTTGCTTGAGAATGGCCAGCGCCTCGGCGTCGCAGCGCATCTCCACGCCCTTGGCCGCGAACGCGGTGCCGATGCGCGGCAGGAAGGCCGGTGCCACGCCGCGCGCCACCAGCAGGCTTTCGGTGGCGTTGCAGGGGCTGTACTTCTGCGTCTTGGCGTTGTCCACCACCTTCACGGCCAGCTCCAGCTCGCACGGCTCGTCCACATAGGTGTGGCAGTTGCCGTCCAGGTGCTTGATGACGGGCACCTTGGCCTCGCGGCTGATGCGCTCGATCAGGCCCTTGCCGCCGCGCGGGATGATCACGTCGACGAACTCGGGCATGGCGATCAGCAGGCCGACGGCGGCGCGATCGGTGGTCGGCACCAGCTGCACCGCCGCGGGCGGCAGGCCGGCGGCCGCCAGCGCCTGCTGCACCAGGGCGGCCAGCGCGGTGTTGGACTCGATGGCCTCGCTGCCGCCGCGCAGGATGGCCGCGTTGGCGCTCTTGATCGACAGGCTGGCGGCCTCGATGGTGACGTTGGGGCGGCTCTCGTAGATCATGCCGAATACGCCGATGGGCACGCGCATCTGCCCCACGCGGATGCCGCTGGGCTGCTGCCTGAGGCCCACGATGTCGCCGATGAGGTCGGGCATGGCGGCCAGCTGCTCGCAGCTCTGGGCGCAGGTCTCGACGATGGGCGGCGTGAGCTTGAGGCGGTCGCGCATCGGCGCGCTCAGCTCGCCGGCGCGCGCCAGGTCGCGTGCGTTGGCAGCCTGCAGGGGCTCGACGTTGGCGCGCAGCAGGCGCGCCAGCTCGCGCAGCGCCTGGTTGCGCGCCGCCACCGGCGCGCGCGCCATGGCGCGCGAGGCGTCGCGGGCCTGGCGGCCCAGGGCTTGCATGGTGAGGGAGACATCGGGCGCGTTCATGCGCCCATTGTCCCAAAAGATCGTCCCGAACGCCGGCTTGAGCCGCCGCTCGCGGCGCTCCACCGCCGCCGGTCCTAGCCCAGCCAGGCAAGGCTGCGCGCCCACAACCCAGCGCTGGGGCATGACTCCGATCGATGACGTCGGGATTCATGCCGACGCTATCGGTCGGCGCTTGGATGGGGCCATCGCATGACGCGCCGGCTTGGCGGCCTCGGCCTGCCTGAAGGCCTGGGCGAATTCCTCCAGGTGCGCCAGCAGCGCGCGCAGCGCCGCGCTGTTGTGGCGCCGCTGCATGTAGACCACGTGCAGCCAGACGTCGGTGGGTGAGAACGCCTCCAGCGCGCTCTCCAGCTCGCCGCGCTCGAGGTGCGGCGCCAGCGCGCGGCGCGCACCCCAGATCACGCCCAGGCCCTGCATCGCCAGGGCGATCAGGGGGGTCTGGCTGGTGGCGGCAAAGCGCGGCTGCAGCGCCAGCTCCAGCGGCTTGCCCTGCACGCTGAACTGCCAGCGCGGCGCCTCGCCGTACAGGTTGTGGGCCAGCTGCGCGTGCGTGAGCAGATCGCGCGGATGGCTGGGCTTGCCGTGCGCGCGCCAGTACGCCGGCGCGGCGGCGGCCACGAAGTCGATCGGCACCAGGCGCCGCACGATCTGGTTGGCGTCGTCGATCGGACCGATGCGAAACGCCAGGTCGATTCCCTCCTCGACCAGATTGAGCACGCGGTCGGTCACGTGCAGGTCCAGGGTCACCTCGGGGTACTGCAGCATGAACTGGCCCAGCAGGGCCGGCAGGTCGGTCTGCATCAGCGCGTGCGGGGCCGTCAGCTGCAGCCGCCCGCTGGGGCGCGTGGCGCGCTGGTGCAGCTCGCCCTGGGTCAGGTCGATCAGCTCCAGCAGCGCGCCGCTGCGCTCGAACAGCAGCTGCCCGGCGTCGGTCAGCGACACCTTGCGCGTGGTGCGGTTGAACAGGCGCAGGCCGAAGCGCGCCTCCAGCTGCGCGATCGACTTGCTGACGCTGGCCGGCGACACGCCCTGCGCGCGCGCCGTGGCCGAGAAGCTGCCGCGCCGGGCGACTTCGCGGAAGGTCTGGATGAGGTCGAGGGAGTCCATGGCGACATTATTTCCGATATGGAACAAGTGAAATCGTTCCGAAGGGCTTTTTTAAACACCGCGATCGGCACAAACTACGTTCCATCGAAGGCCGCAACACACACCTTCGAGCCCCGCACGGCCGGTCGGCCGCGGGATCAACGTACCGATATGAAGGAATGCATCGTGAAAAAACTCAACGCCTCCATCGCCGCCGCCGTCCTGCTGCTGTCGGGCAGCGCCTTTGCCGGCTCGCTGCAGCCGGCCGCCGGTGAAGCGCCGTTTGCCGGCCAGGCCGTGGTGCTGAACAGCTCGCTGCAACGCCAGGACGTGCGCGCCGACGCCGCGCGCCAGCTGCCGGCCGCTGGCGAGATGAGCGCCCAGGCCACGCCCGAGCCCACCAGCACCGTGACGCGCGCCGAAGTGCGCGAGGCCACGCGCCAGGCGCTGGCCAACGGCTTTCACCTGGCCGTCGGCGAAGCCGCCTGATGCCGCACTCCGGCCTGCGGGCCGGAGATGCTGTTGCCCCAACCCCGCTGGCACGCCCGTGCCGGCGGGGTTTTTGACTTTCGGGCGCTCAGAGCCTGTTCACGATCTCAGCGCGCAGGCGCCGGTCAGACTTTGCGCCAGCCGGTGCAGCGCCTGCCAGGGGTCGGTGGGCCAGCCGGGGTGCTGCAGGCCCTTGACGATGCCGTCCACGCGCCAGGCGGCTTCCAGCAGGGCGTCCAGCTGACGCTCGGCCAGGCGCGGCAGCACGCGCTCGAACAGGCGCTCGCGCAGGCCCCACACGCGCTCGCTGCGCAGCGCCAGCGGCAGCGGCTTGCCGGCGGCCATGGCGTCCTGGATGCGCTTGAGCGCGCGGATGTCCTCGGCCAGCGCGTAGTGCACCAGCACGGGCGCCTCGCCCTCGGCCTGCAGGCCGTCGATCATGCGCTGCACGCGCTCGCGCCGGCCGGCCAGCACGGCCTCGGACAGCTTGAACACGTCGTAGCGCGCCACGTTGGCGACGGCGGCCTCCACCTGCTCCAGCGTCAGCTCGCCGGCGGGGTGCAGCAGGCCCAGCTTGCTGATCTCCTGGTGCGCGGCCAGCAGGTTGCCCTCCACCTGGTCGGCAAAGAACTGCAGCGTGCGCTGGCCCGCCTCGCCCGCCTGCACGCGCTGGCCCTGCGCGGCCAGGCGCTGGGCGATCCAGGCGGGCAGCTGCGCGCGCTCGACGGTGTCGATCTGGATCGCCACGCCAGCGCCCTCCAGCGCGGTGAACCAGGCCGACGTGCGCGTGGCCTTGTCCAGCCGCGGCAGCATGACGAGCGTCAGCACCGCGTCGTTGCCCGCCGCCTGCTGGGCGATCTGCTGCAGCGCGGTGCTGCCGTCCTTGCCCGGCTTGCCCGAGGGCACGCGGATCTCGACGATCTGCCGGTCGGCAAACAGGCTCAAGGAGCCGCCGGCCGCCAGCACGGCGCTCCAGTCGTAATTGGCGCCTGCCACGGTGAAGCTGCTGCGCTCGGTGTAGCCCTGGGCGCGCGCCGCCGCGCGGATGGCGTCGGCCGCCTCCTGCTGCAACAGCGCCTCGTCGCCGTGCAGCACGTACAGCGGGCGCAGGCCTTTTTGCAGCTGCGCCGGCAGTTGAGCGAGGGTTAGCTGCATGTCAGAGCTTGACCGTCGCCAGCCGCCGCATCACCTGTTGCACGATATCGCTTTGCATGTTCTGGTAGAGCATCAGCGCCTCCTGCTCCTTCGACAGCGCGGCCGATTCGCTGTAGCTCTGGTCGATCTCGCGCAGGATTTCGGCTTGCGGCAGCAGCTCGCGCCCGGCGGGGGTGAGCACCTTGAAGGCGAAGCGGATGCGCAGCTGGAATTCGCGCACCGCGCCGGTGGCCGTCAGGCTGACCACGGCGCGCTCGCGCTGCTCGCCCTTGCTCTCCAGCACCACGTCGGCGCGGGCTTTCTGCGCCGCGTCGGTGATGACCTGGATCTGCCCCGTGCCCTCGAGCTGGCGGCGCAGCTCCAGCCCCAGGCCGGCGCCGGCCGGCAGCGCCAGGTAGATGCTGTGAAAGCCGAACGTGGGCGCCTGGCGCAGCGCAAAGCCGCAGCTGGCCAGGGCCAGCGGGGCGGCCAGCAGCAGGGCGCGGCGTTGAGGCATGGCGTTAACAGACCCTAGCCGACGACGATGTTGACCAGCCGCCCGGGCACGATGACCACCTTGCGCACCGCGGCGCCGGCGCCGAACTTGGCGAAGGCCTCGCTGGCCAGCGCGGCCTGCTCGATGGTCTCGCGCGAGGCGCCGGCGGGCACGCGGATGGCGCCGCGCAGCTTGCCGCCGACCTGCAGCACCAGCTCGATCTCGTCCTGCTCCAGCGCCTGGGCATCGACCCGGGGCCAGGGCGCGTCCAGCACCTCGCCCTGCAGCGCGGCAAAGCCCAGCTGCTGCCACAGCTGGTGCGCGATGTGCGGGGTGACGGGGTAGAGCACGCGCAGCAGGATGGAAAAGCCCTCGGCCAGCGCGGCAGTGTCGCCGGGCGAGCCGTCGCCCTTGAAGCCCTCCAAGGCATTGAGCATCTTCATCGCGCCCGACACCACGGTGTTGTATTGCAGGCGCTGGTAGTCGTGCTCGACCTGGCCGAGCACGGTGTGGATCTCGTGGCGCAGCGCCTTGGCGGCCTTGCCCAGTTCAAGGCCTTTTTGGCCATTGGCCGCCATGGATTGCGCGCTGGCAGCTATGTTTTGAATAGCATTCAGCTTGACGCCGAAGTTCCACACCCGGCGCAGGAAGCGGTAGCTGCCCTCGACGGCGGCGTCGTTCCACTCCAGCGTCAGCTCGGGTGGCGAGGTGAACATGGTGTACAGGCGCGCGGTGTCGGCGCCGTACTTCTCGATCAGCGCCTGCGGGTCGACCCCGTTGTTCTTGGACTTGGACATGGTGCCCACGCCCTCGTAGTCGATGGACGTGCCCACGGGCAACAGGCCGTCGCCGCTGTCGGCCGGGTTCTTCAGCTGCGCGCCGACGATCTTGCCGCCCTCGTCCAGCACGTTTTCCACGTCCTGCGGCCAGAAGTAGTCCTTGCCGCCCTTGGCGGTGCGGCGGCTGTAGATGTGGTTGAGCACCATGCCCTGCGTGAGCAAGCGCGTGAAGGGCTCGTCGACCTGCACCAAGCCCAGGTCGCGCATCACCTTGGTCCAGAAGCGCGCGTACAGCAGGTGCAGGATGGCGTGCTCGATGCCGCCGATGTACTGGTCCATCGGCATCCAGTGGCGCGTGCCGCCGGCCACCATGGCCTGGCTGTTGGCCGGGTCGCAGTAGCGCATGAAGTACCACGAACTGTCCACGAAGGTGTCCATGGTGTCGGTCTCGCGCCGTGCCGGCTTGCCGCAGCAGGGGCAGTTGACCTTCAGGAAGGCTTCGCACTTGTTCAGGGGGTTGCCGCTGCCGTCGGGCACCAGGTCCTGCGGCAGCACCACGGGCAGGTCCTGCTCGGGCACGGGCACCGCCCCGCAATCGGCGCAGTGGATGATGGGAATGGGCGTGCCCCAGTAGCGCTGGCGCGAGATGCCCCAGTCGCGCAGGCGCCAGGTCACCTTCTTCTCGCCCAGGCCCTTTTGCTCCAGCGCCTCGGCCACGGCGTCGACCGCGTCCTGGTATTCAAGGCCGCTGAAGACGTCGGAGTTGATGGCGACGCCGCGCTGCTTGTCGGCGTACCAGTCCTGCCAGCGCGTGTCGTCAAACTCCTGCTCGTCCACGTCCACCACCTGCTGGATGGGCAGGCCGTACTTGAGCGCGAAGGCGAAGTCGCGCTCGTCGTGCGCGGGCACGCCCATCACGGCGCCGTCGCCGTAGCTCATCAGCACGTAGTTGCCCACCCACAGCGGCACCTCCTCGCCCGTCAGCGGGTGGGTCACCGTGAGGCCCGTGGGCAGGCCTTCCTTGTCCTTGGCGGCCAGCTCGGCCTCGGTGGTGCCGCCCTGCTTGCACTGCTCGATGAAGGCGGCCAGCCGCGGGTTGCCCTGGGCGGCGTGCGCGGCCAGCGGGTGTTCGGGCGCCACGGCGCAGAAGGTCACGCCCATGATGGTGTCGGCGCGCGTGGTGAACACGTACATGCGCCCGCCGCCGATGGGCTGGCCGTCCGCGCCGCGGATGCCGTGCGTGAAGGCAAAGCGCACGCCCTCGCTCTTGCCGATCCAGTTTTCCTGCATCAGGCGCACGCGGTCGGGCCAGCCGGTGAGCGTGGCCTTGGGGTTGCCGATCTGCACGTGGTCGAGCAGCTCCTGCGCGTAGTCGGTGATCTTGAGGTAGTAGCCCGGGATCTCGCGCTTTTCAACCACCGCGCCGGTGCGCCAGCCCTTGCCGTCGATGACCTGCTCGTTGGCCAGTACGGTCTGGTCCACCGGGTCCCAGTTGACGACCTGGGTCTTGCGGTAGGCGATGCCCTTTTCCAGCATCTTCAAAAACAGCCACTGGTTCCATTTGTAGTAGCTGGCGTCGCAGGTGGCCACCTCGCGGCTCCAGTCGATGGCCAGGCCCATGGCCTGCATCTGGCCCTTCATGTAGGCGATGTTGTCGTAGGTCCACTTGGCCGGCGGCACCTTGTTCTTCAGCGCGGCGTTCTCGGCCGGCAGGCCGAAGGCGTCCCAGCCCATGGGCATGAGCACGTTGTAGCCCTTCATGCGCAGCTGGCGCGTGAGCATGTCGTTGATGGTGTAGTTGCGCACGTGGCCCATGTGCAGCTTGCCGCTGGGGTAGGGCAGCATGGAGCAGGCGTAGTACTTGGGCTTGGCCGCGTCCTCGCCGACGCGGTAGGCGTCGGCCGCGCGCCACTGGGCCTGCGCGGCAGCCTCGACCTCCGAATGCGTGTAATGGTCTTGCATGGGGCAAATTGTAGGCGGCTCAGGACTGCCTGATAACTATCGAAAACATAGCTGCCAGCGCTTTTTGGATGCGGGCTGGAGCCTTGAAACTCTTAGAACCCGTGGCGGCGCGGGTCAGCGCGCCTGGGCAGGCGCCGGTGCGGCGGGCTGGGGCGCGGTGCCGGGCGCTTGCGCGGGCGCCTCGGCCACGAAGCCGATGCGGTTCAGGCCCGCCTTCTGCGCCTCGCCCATCACCTCGACCACGCGGCCGTAGGGCACGCCCTGGTCGGCGCGCAGCTGCACCTCGGTGTCGGGGTTGTCCAGTTTGGCCTGCTGCAGCGCCACCGACAGCTCGGCCGCGTTGACCGGCTTGTCGTTGAAGAAGGCCTGGCCCGCCTTGTCGACCGCGACGGTGACGAACTGCGGCGGATCGCCCGGCTTGGCGCCGTCGGTCTTGGGCAGGTCCAGCCGGATCGAGCTGGCCAGCAGCGGCGCGGTGAGGATGAAGATGACCACCAGCACCAGCATCACGTCCACCATGGGCGTGACGTTGATGTCGTACATGGGCTCGCTGCCCTTGGTGCGTTCCAGCCTTCCAAACGCCATGGTGGCCTCTTATGCGCGATGGGCCAGCAGCTCGCGCAAGTCGCGCGCAAAGCCTTCCAGCTCGGCCTCGATGGCGCCGATGACGCGCCCGAAGCCGTTGTAGGCCAGCACCGCCGGGATGGCCACGGCCAGGCCGGCGGCGGTCATGATGAGCGACTCGCCCACCGGGCCGGCCACGCGCTCGATCGAGATCTGGCCCGAGCCGGCGATGCTGGTGAGCGCGTGATAGATGCCCCACACCGTGCCCAGCAGGCCGATGAAGGGCGCGATGGAGCCGGTGGTGGCCAGCAGCACCTGGCCGAACTGCAGGCGCCGCATGACGGCGTGCAGCGCGCCGCGCAGCGTGCGCGTGAGCTGCTGCTCGCGCTCGCCCGCGCTGGCCAGGGTGTCGCCGGCCGGCGGCTGGGTGGCCTGCACCAGCGGCAGCACCAGCGTGGCGCGGTCGATGGTTTGCAGCTGCGTGGCGGCGTCCTGCAGCGAGGGCGCCTGCCAGAAGGCCGCCACCGCGCGCGCCACGTTGCCGCTGGCGCGGCGCAGCATCCAGGCTTTCCAGACGATGATCACCCAGCTGGCGATCGACATGAGCAGCAGCAGCAGCGCCACGGCCTTGCCGATGGCGTCGCTCTGCGAGAAGACTTGTTGCAGGTTCATAAAAATTCAGCGCAGGTTCAGCACGTCGGCCATGTCGAACAGGCCCCGGGCCTGGCCGGCCAGGAAGCGCACCGCGCGCAGGCTGCCCTGCGCGTAGCCGGCGCGGCTGGAGGACTTGTGGGCGATCTCGATGCGCTCGCCGGTGCCGGCGAACAGCACGGTGTGGTCGCCCACGATGTCGCCGCCGCGCACGGTGGCGAAGCCGATGGCGGAGGGGTCGCGCTCGCCGGTGTGGCCGTAGCGCTCGTACACGGCGCGGTCCGCCAGGCGCGTGCCCTGGGCCTGGGCGATCACCTCGCCCATCTGCAGTGCCGTGCCCGAAGGGGCGTCCACCTTGTGGCGGTGGTGCGCCTCGACGATCTCGATGTCGTAGCCGGTGGCCAGGGCCTTGGCGGCCAGCTCCAGCAGCTTGAGCGTGACGTTGACGCCCACGCTCATGTTGGGCGCCAGCACGATGGGGATGTGCTGCGCGGCGGCCTGGATCTCAGCCTTTTGCGCGTCGGAAAAGCCGGTGGTGCCGATCACCATGGCCACGCCGTGCTGGCGGCAGGCCGCCAGGTGCGCCAGCGTGGCCTCGGGGCGGGTGAAGTCGATCAGGCAGGCGGCGTCCCGCAGGCCGGCGTCCAGGTCGGCCGTCACCTTCACGCCGCTGGCCCAGCCGGCGAAGGCCCCCGCGTCCTGGCCCAGCGCCGGGCTGCCTGCGCGGTCCAGCGCGCCGGCCAGCGTGCAATCGTGCGCGGCGTGCACGGCCTCGATCAGCATCTGGCCCATGCGGCCGGTGGCGCCGGCAATGGCAACGCGGTGGGAGGCGGGGGCAGCGGTCATGGCAAAGGCGGGGGAAGGCGCGGCGCGCTTGAAGATGCGCCGCCGAAGGCTTCTCAGCGTGAGCTGTCGAGCGGGGGGTAGCCGCCGGCCGGCGGCTCGGGGGTGGGCGCGGCGGCGGCCGCAGCCGCCGAGGCGCCGGGCGCCGGGAACTTGGCGAGCTGCTCCTCGGTGGCTTCCAGCGGCGGCACCTTGTAGGTCTTGTCGCGGCCGATGCGCTGCACGAACTCGTTCTCGCTGGGCATCTCGTCGCCCTCGAAGCGGTCAAGCGCGTCGCCGTTGAAGAACAGCGTCAGGCGGTACTGCTGCGGCTTGACGCCCTGGCGCTCGATGGTGAACACGTAGTCCCAGCGGCCTTCGTGGAACAGGCTGGTCATCAGCGGCGTGCCCAGCAGGTCGCGCACCTGCAGGCGCGTCATGCCCGGCTGCAATTGGGCCACCTGCTCCTTGGACACGAAATTGCCCTGCACCACCTCGGGCTTGTACAGCGTGAGGGCGTTGGCCATGTCGCGCGTGGCTTCGTTGAACGAGCTGCAGGCGCCGACGAGCGCGGCCACGCACAGGGCGAGCGTCACCCGGCCAGCATGGCGGACGGGGGGGCGGGGCATCTGGGGCATCGCGGAGGGCTTGGGCACAATACGACCGGGCATTGTAGCCAGCGCGCGGCACCGGGCCGTGCCGGCGGGTATGCTGCACGCCATGGACGACACCCTCAACGAGCTGAAGAACACGGGCCTGAAGGCCACCCAGCCACGGCTGAAGATTCTGGAGATCTTCCAGAACTCCCAGCTGCGCCACCTGTCGGCCGAGGACGTGTACCGCCTGCTGGTGGCCGAGCACTCCGACATCGGCCTGGCCACGGTGTACCGCGTGCTGACGCAGTTCGAGCAGGCGGGACTGCTCAGCCGCAACCATTTCGAGGCCGGCAAGGCGGTGTACGAGCTCAACGACGAGCAGCACCACGACCACCTGGTGTGCCTGGACTGCGGGCACGTCGAGGAGTTCTACGACGCCCAGATCGAGCAGCGCCAGAGCGCCATCGCGCGCGAGCGCGGCTTCACGCTGGCCGACCACGCGCTGAGCCTGTACGCGCACTGCGACAAGGCGGTGTGCGCCTACCGCGGCAGCGCGCCGCCGCGTCGCGGCGCGTGAACGCCGGCGGGCGCGCCGACGCCGCTCAAGCCGACGAGGCGCTGCCCTTTTCCATCGCCACGCGGTGGCGCGTGACGAATTCCTCGTAGGTGTCGATGCCGCGCAGCTGCAGGATGTGGTTGCGCACCGCCGCCTCCACCAGCACGGCGATGTTGCGGCCGGCCACCACCGGGATGACCACCTTGTGGATCGGCACGCCCAGCACGTCCTGCGACAGCGGCTCGTAGGGCAGGCGCTCGTAGTCGCGCTCCATGGTCTCGCGGCGCACCAGGTGCACGATCAGGCGCAGGCGCATGCGCCGGCGCACGGCCGCCTCGCCGAAGATGGCGCGGATGTCCAGCAGGCCGATGCCGCGCACCTCCAGCAGGTTCTGCAGCAGCTCGGGACAGCGGCCCTCGATGGTGGTCTGGTTGATGCGGTACAGGTCCACCGCGTCGTCGGCCACCAGGCCGTTGCCGCGCGAGATCAGCTCCAGCCCCAGCTCGCTCTTGCCCAGGCCCGACTCGCCGGTGATCAGCACGCCCAGGCCCAGGATGTCCATAAACACGCCGTGCATGGTGGTGCGGTCGGCGAAGTGCTTGGCCAGGTAGGTGCGCAGCACGTCGATGACGAAGGCCGCCGACTCGTGGGTGGCGAACAGCGGGATCTGCGCGCGCTCGCACATGCTGACCAGCGCGTCGGGCGCCGCCTGGTCCTCGCACAGCACCAGCACCGGCGGCTCCAGCGTGACGATGCGCGCGATGCGCCGCGCGCTGTCCTCGGGCGAGCACGCACCGATGTAGCGCACCTCGCGCTCGCCCAGGATCTGCAGGCGGTAGGGGTGGATGTAGTTCAGGTAGCCCACCAGGTCGGCGCCCGAGCGCGCCTGGCGCACCACCACCTCGTCGAAATGCCGCTCGGACGCGCCCTGGCCGGCCACCCACTGCCAGCGCAGCGAGGCGCGGTGGTCCTCGAACAGAACGTCGGCGCTGATGGCGGTGGGTTTCATGCCGGCGTGGCGTGGGGCGGCGCGGCGCTCAGCCGCCCTGGGCCGAATGCCAGTCGGCGATCAGCGCGTGCAGCTGATCGGCCGTGGGCGCGGTCTTGATGCGCTCGCGCAGGCTGGCGTCGGACAGCAGCTCGGCGATCTCGGACAGGATCTCCAGGTGCTTTTGTGTCGCCGCCTCGGGCACCAGCAGGAAGATCAGCAGGCCCACCGGCTGCTCGTCGGGCGCGTCGAAGCCGATCGGCTGCTGCAGCTGCAGCACCGCCGCCATGGGCGCCTTCAGGCCCTTGATGCGCCCGTGCGGAATGGCCACGCCGTGGCCCAGGCCGGTGGAGCCCAGGCGCTCGCGCGCGAACAGGCTGTCGGCGATCAGCGCGCGCGACAGGCCGTGCAGGTTCTCGAACAGCAGGCCGGCTTCCTCGAACGCGCGCTTCTTGCTGGTGACCTCGATGCCCACCAGCACCTGCGATGCGGGAAGGATGGATGCAAGTCGATTCATGGATGGATGCGACAGCGTGGAAAGCCCATGTTACGCCAGCCGGCCGGCCGGGTGCGAAACCGCGCCGCGCCTTCCTGGGGCTGGTCCGTGCGGGCTCCCGAATGTCATCGAGTCGTCGAAAAGAAAGCCGCCCGAAGAAAGGCGGCTGTGTAAGTGGAGTCGGTTGCAGGTGTTTTTATTTGCTAATCTTACATCAGATGTTTGCCGGCCACCCGGTCCACCGTCTGGCGCCGGTCCTTGTCGCGCACCAGCTGGCGGTCCAGCTTGTCCATCAGCTCGTCGACCGCGGCGTACAGGTCTTCGTGCGCACTCTCGGCATACAGCTCGCCACCCTTGACCTTGATGTTGCATTCCGCGCGCTGGCGTCGGTCCTTTTCCTTCAGGTTGTCCACCGACAACAGCACCCGTACGTCCATCACCTGATCGAAATGCCGCGTGATCCGGTCCAGCTTGCCGGACACGTAGCCGCGCAGCGCCGGGGTCACTTCCAGGTGGTGTCCGCTGATCGTCAAGTTCATACCAATCTCCTTGCTTGCGATGGGTGGCCGCCACGGGCACGTGCGGGTGGCAGCCACCGGGCCCATGCACGGTGCCTGGCAGCGCGCCAAGCGGGCCGTGCCATGCCATGATGCCCCCGATCCGCAGCCAGTGCAATCCCGCCGCGGCCCCGGGGTGGTGACATAATCGCCGGCTTGTCCGAACGTCGAAAGCACACCGTGGAATCCATTCCCAGTCGGTAGCTTTCGCCTCCCTGGAACGCTGGCGCGGGGGGCCGAAAGCCCCCGCCTCCACCCATCCGCCAGACGCTTGCACTCCGCTGCAGGGAGAGCCTCATGTTGAACGTCTTCACGCTGTCGAACGGCCGCCTGTTCCAGGAAGAAATCGAGTCGCTGGAGGAGCTGTCGCGCTTCCAGCCCATCTGGGTCGACCTGGAGGAGCCCTCGCCCGAGGAAAAGCGCTGGGTCAAGCAGTATTTCGGCCTGTCGATCCCCGAGGACGCGATGGACGAAGACATCGAGGAGTCGGCGCGCTTTTACGCCGAGGACAACGGCGAGCTGCACATCCGCAGCGACTTCCTGGTGGCCGACCCGGACGCGCCGCACCAGGTGCGCGTGGCCTTCATCCTCAACACCGTCAACCAGCAGCTGCGCAGCCAGGGCGTGCTGTTTTCCATCCACGACGAGACCGTGCCCGCGTTTCGCCTGCTGCGCATGCGCGCGCGCCGCATGCCCGGCCTGCTGACCGACGCCAAGGAGGTGCTGCTCAAGCTGCTGGACGCCGACGCCGAGTACTGCGCCGACACGCTGGAGGGCATCTACGACGACCTGGAGGCCGCCGGCAAGAAGGTGCTGGACGACAACATCAGCGACGAGATGGCCAGCGAGGTGCTGGCCACCATCGCGCGCCAGGAGGACATGAACGGGCGCATCCGCCGCAACGTGATGGACACGCGCCGCGCCGTCAGCTTTCTGATGCGCAGCAAGATGCTGGACGCCGAGCAGTTCGAGGAGGCGCGCCAGATCCAGCGCGACCTGGACTCGCTGGACAGCCACACCACCTTCCTGTTCGACAAGATCAACTTCTTGATGGACGCCACGGTGGGCTTCATCAACATCAACCAGAACAAGATCATCAAGATCTTCTCGGTGGCCAGCGTGGCGCTGCTGCCGCCCACGCTGATCGCCAGCATCTACGGCATGAACTTCCGCAACATGCCCGAGCTGGAGCACCCGCTGGGCTATCCGTTCGCGCTGGCGCTGATGGTCGCCAGCGCGCTGGTGCCGATGTGGTACTTCCGGCGCCGCGGCTGGTTGAAATAGCTCCCCCCTGAGCCGCTCACGCGGCATCCCCCCAGAGGGGGGACGCACCCTGTGGCCGGGGGGACCCCGGCCACGAGTGCACTGGCCTGGCCTGCTCCGCGGCCTTTCGACTTGTTTCTCCCTCCCCCGCTGGGGGAGGGTTGGGGTGGGGGCCGGCGGCCGTTGTTCAGCCAGCGCGATTTGAACAAAATCGGCCGCTGGCCCGCATGCACAGAGCGCAATCAGCTATCTATTTGATAGTTTCGAGAAATACCCCTCCAGCACCGCCGCCCCCAGCGGGCTGGCCACGCGCTCGACGAAGCGGGTGAAATCGACGTGGGCGCTGTCGTCGGCGCGGTCGGAGATGGTGCGCAGGGCGGCAAAGGGCAGGCCGTAGTCGTGGCACACCTGGGCCACGGCGGCGCCTTCCATCTCCACCGCCAGGGCGTCGGGCAGCGCGTGGCGCAAGGCGGCGCTTTCGGCGGCGGTGGCGACGAAGCGGTCGCCGGTGACGATCAGGCCCTGGCGCAGCGTGGCGCCATGCAGCGCGAACTCGCGCGCCGCCGCGGCGCCCAGCGCGTCCTCGGGCCGGGCCAGCACCGCCTGCGTCGCGGCGGCCAGCGCGTCGGACAGCGCCGCGTCGGTGGCAAAGCGCGCGCGCCCGTACAGCGGCACCTCGTGGCGTGCAAACAGCGGCGAAGCGTCCATGTCGTGCTGCAGCAGCTCGCGCGCCACCACGATGTCGCCCACCTTCACGCCCGTGGCCAGGCCGCCGGCGACGCCGGTGAACACGATGCGGTCGACGCCGAAGCGCTCGACCAGGAGGGTGGCCGTGGTGGCCGCCGCCACCTTGCCCACGCGCGCCAGCACCGCCACCAGCTCGTGCCCGTGCCAGTGGCCGCGCCAGAAGTCGCGCCCGGCCACCGACTCGCGCTGCTCGTCGGGCAGGCGCTGCAGCACCGCCGCCAGCTCGTCGTGCAGCGCGCTGACGATACCGATGCGGGGCATCAGTGGTCGCGCAGCTCGCGGCGCAAAACTTTGCCGACGGGGGTTTTCGGCAGGTCGGCGCGGAACTCGATCACGTGCGGGCGCTTGTAGCCGGTGAGGTTTTCGCGGCAGTACGCGCGCACGGCCTCCTCGGTCAGGGCCGGGTCCTTCTTGACCACCACCAGCTTGATGGCCTCGCCGGTCTTGTCGTCGGGCACGCCCACGGCGGCGGCCTCCATCACGCCCGGCATGGCGGCCACCACGTCCTCGATCTCGTTGGGGTAGACGTTGAAGCCGCTCACCAGGATCATGTCCTTCTTGCGGTCGACGATCTTGGTGTAGCCGCGCTCGTCCATGATGCCGATGTCGCCGCTCTTGAAGTAGCCGTCGGCCGTCATGACCTTGGCGGTCTCATCCGGGCGCTGCCAGTAGCCGGCCATCACCTGCGGGCCCTTGATGGCGATCTCGCCGGGCTGGCCCAGCGGCACCTCGACGCCGTTGTCGTCCAGGATCTTGATCCAGGTGCCGGGAATGGGCAGGCCGATGGTGCCGGTGAAGGTCTTGGACGTCACCAGGTTGCAGGTGGCCGAGGGGCTGGTCTCCGACAGGCCGTAGCCCTCGCAGATCGGGCAGCCGGTTTTCTCGAGCCACAGCTTGGCCACGGCGCCCTGCACGGCCATGCCGCCGCCCACCGACACCTTCAGGTTCCTCCAGTTGACGGTGCCGAAGTCGGGGTGGTGCGCCAGACCGTTGAACAGCGTGTTGACGGCCGGAAAGCTGTGAAAGGTTTCCTTGGACAAATCCTTCAGCACCGAGGGCAGGTCGCGCGGATTGGGGATCAGGATCAGCATGCCGCCGGTGCGCATCGACAGCATCATGCCCACCGTGAAGGCGAAGATGTGATAGAGCGGCAGCGCGCACACCGAGGTGGACTGCTCGCCCGCCGGGATGCTCTTCATCACCGGGTCGTTCCAGGCCTCGGACTGCAGCACGTTGGCGATCAGGTTGCGATGCAGCAGCACCGCGCCCTTGCTCACGCCCGTCGTCCCGCCGGTGTACTGCAGCACGGCGATGTCGTCGGGCCCGATGGCGGGCTTGCTGAAGGCACTGGCGCGGCCCCGGGCCACGGCGTCGTTGTAGCGTACGGCGCCGGGCAGGCTGAAGGCGGGCACCAGCTTCTTGACCTTGCGCACCACGTAGTTGACGATGGTGCCCTTGAGCAGGCCCAGCCGGTCGCCCATGGCGGCCAGCACCACGTGTTGCACGGGCGTCTTGGCGATGCACTGCGCCAGCGTGGCGGCGAAGTTCTCGATGATGATGATGGCCTTGGCGCCCGAGTCGACGAGCTGGTGCTCCAGCTCGCGCGCGGTGTACAGCGGGTTGACGTTGACCACCACCAGCCCCGCGCGCAGCACCGCCGCCACCGCGGCCGGGTACTGCGGCACGTTGGGCATCATCAGCGCCACGCGGTCACCCTTGGCCAGGCCCAGGCCCTGCAGGTAGGCGGCCAGCGCGCGGCTTTGCTGGTCGGTCTCGGCGTAGCTGACGCCGTGGCCCATGAAGCGGTAGGCCGTGCGCTCGGCGTACTTGTCGAAGCTCTCCTCGATCAGCTCCACCAGCGAGCCATAGGCCGACGGTTCGATGTCGGCCGGCACGCCCTCGGGGTACTCGCGCAGCCAGATGCGTTCGGTCATGTCAGGAATCCTCCAGCAACACAGTCAACCAACGGATGTTTGCAACCTATTGTCACCGCGATGGGTGCACCCGGCGATTGTGGCCTCGAATGGGCATGAAAAAAGCGAGGCTTCGAAGGCCTCGCTTTTGGGGGACGGGGGCGTCAGCCGCTCATTCGATCGCCTTGGCAATCTCCTCGACCACCTTCTTGGCATCGCCGAACACCATCATGGTCTTGTCCATGTAGAACAGCTCGTTGTCCAGGCCCGCGTAGCCCGCCGCCATGGAGCGCTTGTTGACGATCACGGTCTTGGCCTTGTAGGCCTCCAGGATCGGCATGCCGTAGATCGGGCTGCCCTTTTGCAGCGCGACGGGGTTGACCACGTCGTTGGCGCCCAGGATGATGGCCACGTCGGCCTGGCCGAACTCGCCGTTGATGTCCTCCATTTCGAACACCTGGTCGTAGGGCACCTCGGCCTCGGCCAGCAGCACGTTCATGTGGCCGGGCATGCGGCCGGCCACGGGGTGGATGGCGTACTTGACGTCCACGCCCTTCTCGGTCAGCTTTTCCACCATCTCCTTGACGGCGTGCTGCGCGCGCGCCACGGCCAGGCCGTAGCCGGGCACGATGATCACGCTGTCGGCGTTGCCCAGCATGAAGGCCACGTCGTCGGGGCTGCCGCTCTTGACCGGGCGCTGCTCCTGCATGCCGCCGGCGGCGGCGGTCTCGCCGCCAAAGCCGCCCAGGATGACGCTGAGGAAGGCCCGGTTCATGGCCTTGCACATGATGAAGGACAGGATGGCGCCCGAGCTGCCCACCAGCGAGCCGGCGATGATCAGCATGCTGTTGTTGAGCGAGAAGCCGATGCCCGCCGCCGCCCAGCCCGAGTAGCTGTTGAGCATGGAGATGACCACCGGCATGTCGGCGCCGCCGATGGGGATGATCAGCGTCACGCCGATGATGAAGCCCAGCAGGCACACCAGCGCGAAGTCGAGGTGGCTTTGCGAGTGCCAGAAGCCGTAGATGAAGAAGATGGAGGCCAGGCCCAGCAGCAGGTTCAGCCAGTGCTGGCCGGCAAACTGCACCGGCGCGCCCTGGAACAGGCGGAACTTGCTCTTGCCCGACAGCTTGCCCCAGGCGATGACCGAGCCGCTGAAGGTGACCGCGCCGATGAAGGCGCCCAGCGACAGCTCGATGCGGTTGCCGCCCGGGATGGGCTCGCCCGCCTGCGCCACGATGCCCAGGGCGTGCGGCTCGATCGCGGTGGCGGCGGCGATGCACACCGCGGCCAGGCCGATCATGCTGTGGAAGAACGCGATCAGCTCGGGCATCTGGGTCATCTCGACCGTCTTGGCGCGCCAGGCGCCGTAGCCGCCGCCGACGACCAGGCCCAGCAGCACCCAGGCCAGGCCGGCCATGGAGCCCGAGAGCTTGACGATCAGCGCGGCCGTGGTCAGCATGGCGATGGCCATGCCGGCCATGCCGAAGACGTTGCCGCGGATCGAGGTGGTGGGGTGCGACAGGCCCTTCAGGGCCTGGATGAAGCAGACGCTGGCGATCAGGTACAGCAGCGCGACGAGGTTCATGCTCATGCCGGGTGCTCCTTCTTATTTGGCGGCGTCGGCCTTGGCCGGACGCTCTTTTTTCTTGAACATCTCGAGCATGCGGCGCGTGACCAGGAAGCCGCCGAAGATGTTGACCGAGGCCAGCGCCACCGCGGCCACCCCCAGCAGCTTGGTGAAGGCGCCGCCGGTCAGCGCGGCGGCCAGCATGGCGCCGACCACCACGATGGCCGAGATGGCGTTGGTGACGGCCATCAGCGGCGTGTGCAGCGCCGGCGTGACGGTCCACACCACGTGGTAGCCCACGTAAATGGCCAGCACGAAGATGGTCAGGTTGATGATGGTGTGGGATACGACATCCATGGGGGTCTCCTCGAAATGCTGGGTGGGCGGCGCGCGGGCCGGTTCTTATTGGCGGTCGGCGCGCGGGGCGCGCTCGGGCGGGTTCACCTGCACCGCCGTGGCGGCGGGCGGCGCCGTCACCACCGCCGGGGTGGTGGCGAGCGGCGCCGGCGCGGCCAGCGGGGCCGAATACGGGAAGGGCGGCACGCGCAGCGTGCCACCGGCGGCGGCCGCCTGCGTGGCGCGGGCGAACTGGCGCGCCCAGGCCTGGCCGGTGCCGCCGCTGACGAGAAAGTCGTAGTTGTTGCGCGTCACGGGCTCCAGCAGCGCCGGGTTGACCAGCGCCACGGCCTCGACGGCGTCGCCGCTGCCCGTGGCGCGGTCGCTGATCCAGGCGCGCGGGCGCGCGGCCCAGCCGTGGGCGTCGATCCAGCGCGCCAGCACCGGGTTTTGCTGCTGCAGCCAGTGGTCGAAGTCGGCGTCGCGGCGCATGCGCAGGCAGCCGGCGGCGTCGGCCACGTCCTGCCGGCCGGCCGCGGGGCAGGTGCTGCCGCCACCGGCCACGCGCTGCACCAGCACCAGCGCCAGCCATTGGCCGTCGGCACGCTGCAGGCCGGCCACGCGGGTGGGCACGCTGGCGCCGCTGGCGGGCGCCGGGCCTTCGCCGGCCAGCCAGGGAGCGTCGTAGGCGCCCAGGTCGTACCAGCGGCCGATGGCGCTGGGCGGCACCTCGATGGGCGGGGCAGACACCGGCTCCTGGGGTGCGGCGGCCACGGCCGGGTTGGCCGTCGGCGCCGATGCCAGCGGGGCGTTGGCGCAGGCGCCCAGGGCCAGCGCGGCGGCCAGCGCTAGGCCGGTGGCGCCGGAGCGCAAAAAGGAGGGTGAAGCGGTCATGGACATGGCGCGGGCGGCGCGCGTCAGGACTTGCGGGTGACGGCGCCCTGGTGCGCCATCAGGCAGGCGGCGACGATGTCGTCTTCCAGGTCGATGCGGAACGCCGACGCGGGCTCGCCCTTGGCGGCGGGCGGCAGCACCAGCTTGAGGAAGTCCAGCACGTTGCGCGCGTACAGGCTGCTGGCGTCGGCCGCCACCAGCGCGGCCAGGTTGGTCTCGCCCACGATCACCACGCCGTGCCGGGTCACCGTCTGGTCGGCCACCGTCAGCGGGCAGTTGCCGCCCACGCTGCCGTCCGGGTTGGGCGCGCCCTTGCCGGCCGCCATGTCGATGATGACCGAGCCGGGCTTCATGCTCTTGACCATATCCTCGGTGATCAGCACCGGCGCGGCGCGGCCGGGGATCAGCGCGGTGGAGATCACCACGTCGGCCTGCGCCACGCGCTTGGCCACCTCGGCCTTTTGCCGGTCGAGCCAGCTTTGCGGCATGGGCCGGGCGTAGCCGCCCACGCCCTCGGCGGCTTCTTTTTCCTCGGCGGTCTCGTAGGCCACGTCGATGAACTTGCCGCCCAGCGACTCGACCTGCTCCTTCACGCTGGGGCGCACGTCGCTGGCCTCGATGACGGCGCCCAGGCGCTTGGCGGTGGCAATGGCCTGCAGGCCGGCCACGCCCACGCCCAGGATGACCACGCGCGCCGCCTTCACGGTGCCGGCGGCCGTCATCAGCATGGGAAAGAACTTCTGGTAGCGGTCGGCCGCCATGACGACCGCCTTGTAGCCGGCGATGTTGGCCTGGCTGGACAGCACGTCCATGCTCTGCGCGCGCGTGGTGCGCGGCGCGGCCTCCAGCGCGAAGCCGGTCACGCCCGCGGTGGCCAGGCGCTGCAGGCCCTCGGCGTTGAAGGGCTCCAGCATGCCCACCAGCACCGCGCCCGGCTTCATCTGCGCCAGCTCGGCGGGCGCCGGGCTGCGCACCTTCAGCACCATCTCGGCACCCAGCGCGGCGGCGGCATCCACCAGTTGCGCGCCGACCGCGGCGTAGGCCTCGTCGGTCACGCTGGCGCGCAGGCCGGCGCCGGCCTGCACGCTCACCGCGTGGCCCTGCGCCACCAGTTTCTTGACCGTTTCCGGGGTCGCGGCCACGCGGCTTTCGCCGGCGGCCGTTTCGGCGGGGATGCCAATCAGCATGAAGTCTCCTCTTTGCTCAAGCGCATGCGTGAATCCGCCGCGCCAGCGGGCGGCGCGATCCGATGGGCGGGGGCTGCAGCCCCGCGATTGGGGCCGATTGTGCTTGATTTTTCCTGCCACGCCTGGCCACCCATAAACGCTCTGCATAATCGGCGCCATGAGCAAGCCCCGTTGGAGGCCGCGCGTCACCGTCGCGGCCGTGATCGAGCAGGACGGCCGCTACCTGCTGGTCGAGGAGAACACGTCCGAAGGCCTGCGCCTGAACACCCCCGCCGGCCACCTGGAGCCGGGCGAGACGCCCGAGCAGGGCGCGGTGCGCGAGGCGCTGGAGGAAACCGCGCGCCACTTCCAGCCCAGCGCGCTGCTGGGCGTGTACCTGGCCGCCTCGCGCGACGCCGAGGGCCAGCCCACCACCTGGCTGCGCATCACCTACTGCGGCACCGCGGGCGAGCCGCTGCCCGGCCGCGCGCTGGACGCCGGCATCGTGCGCACCCTGTGGCTGACGCCCGAGGAGGTGCGCGCCAGCGCGGCACGCCACCGCAGCCCGCTGGTGCTGTGCTGCATGGAAGACCACCTGCGCGGCCAGCGCTTCGGGCTGGATGCGGTGCAGGCGCATGCCTCCGCATTGAATTTCAAGTGAAACAGGCCTATGGCCCGCATGGAATGTGCGTCATAAGCTATCAAAATTGAAGCAATGACGGGCGATCTGCTGACCTGGGCGGTGCTGGCCGCCGCCGCGCTGGGCGCCGGCGTGCTCAACGCCATGGCCGGCGGCGGCACCTTCCTGACCTTTCCGGCCCTGGTGTGGGCGGGCGTGCCGCCGATCGCGGCCAACGCCACCAGCGCGCTGGCGGTGTGCCCGGGCTACTTCGGCAGCGTGGCGGGCTTTCGGCGCGAGCTGGCGGCCCTGCCGCGCGCGCTGCTGGCGCGCGAGATGGCGATCAGCGCCGCCGGCGGCGTGGCCGGCGCCCTGCTGCTGCTGGTGACGCCGCCCAAGGTGTTTGCCGGCGTGGTGCCCTGGCTGCTGCTGCTGGCCACCGTGCTGTTTGCCGCCGGCCCGCGCCTGGCGCGCTGGAGCGCGGGCGAAGGCGGCAGCCGCCTGGCCGCCTGGCGCGCGCCCGGCCTGCTGCTGGCCACGGCCTACGGGGGTTACTTCAACGGCGGCGTCGGCATCCTGCTGCTGGCGCTGTACCTGCTGGTGGGCGAGACGCGGCTGAACACCGCCAACGCATTCAAGAACCTCAACTCGTCCGTGCTGTCGGTGCTGTCGGTGGCCGCCTTCGCCCTGGGCGGCGCCATCGTGTGGGGGCCGGCGCTGCTGATGGCCGTGTTCGCCACCGTGGGCGGCGTGGCCGGCGCCCGCCTGGCCCGGCGCCTGCCGACGGCCTGGGTGCGTGCGATCGTGATCGCCACCGGCCTGGTGATGAGCGCGCTGTTCTTCGTGCGGGCGTAAGCGCTTCAGCCCTTCAGCCAATCGGCGCGACGTCGAAGCCCGCCGGCGGCAGGCCCTGCTGGTGGCGCTGCCCCATCTGGCGGTACGCCGCCTCCAGGTGCCGCGTGAAGCGCGCGCTGTCGAACAACGGCGCGGTGGCGCGCGCGGCGGCCAGGCGCGTGCGCAGGCCGTGCAGCCGCGCCGGCTCGCGCGCCAGGCGCAGGGCCAGCGCCTCATACTGAGCCGCGCCGTGCGTGATGAGCTCGGGCAGGCCCACGGCGTCGAGCAGGCTGGCGGCCATGCGGCCGGCGAAGCTGCGGCCGGCCAGGGTCAGCACCGGCAGGCCGGCCCACAGCGCGTCGCTGGCGGTGGTGCCGGCGTTGAAGGGCCAGGTGTCCAGAAACAGGTCGGCGCGCTGCAGTTGCCCCAGGTACTCGGCGTAGGGCCGGCGGCTGGCGAACACCAGCCGCGCCGGCGCGACGCCGCCCGCCTGCGCCGCGGCGCGCAGGCGCTGGCGCACGCCGTCCGATTCGCCCAGCAGCCACAGCACGCTGGCGGGCACCGCGCGCAGCAGGCGCAACCACAGTTCGAACACCTGCGGACCGATCTTGTGGGTGCTGTTGAGGCCGCAGAAGACGAAGCCGTCCTCGGGCAGGCCCAGCTCGGCGCGCGGCGGCGCGGCGGCGGGCCGCACGCGGCGCGCGTCGTTGGCCTGGAAGCTGTCCGGCAGCCGCACGACGTGCTCGGCGAAGTCGGCCTCGGCACCCGCGGGCGTGACCCAGCGGTCGCCCAGGATGTAGTCCAGCTCGGCCATGCCGCAGGTGCCCGGAAAGCCCAGGTAGCCCACCTGGACGGGCGCCACGCGCTGAGCCAGCAGTTCGGGGCGGCCGTGGCGCGTCAGGCCCATCAGGTCGACGGCGATGTCCAGCCCGAGCGCGCGCACGGCGGCCAGGGCGCGCTCGGGCCGCGGGTCGCTGGCGTCGACGAAGGGGCCCAGCGCCTGGCGCAGCCGGGCGCGCATGGGCGAGTCGGGCACGGGCGGGCGGTGCAGGTCGATGCCGACGATCTCGAAGCCGGCGCGGTCATGGTGCTCGAACACGCCGGCCATCAGGTAGGCCATGGCGTGCTCGCGGAAGTCGGCCGACAGGTAGCCGACGCGCAGGCGCCGGCGGCTGGCCGGGCGCGGCGCCAGCGGCGGCGCCGCGGCCAGGCCCTGGCGCAGCGTGCGGGCCTGCGCCTGGGCGCCGCGCAGCAACTCGGCGCCCGAGGCGCCGGGGTGCGACAGCATGGCCCAACTGGCCACGCCCGCGCGCGCGTGGTCGATTTGCGCCAGCGTCTGGGAAAAAAGGGCTTCCAGCCCGCGCCAATCGGCCTCATGCTGCTTCAGATTCATGAGCGCGCAGGCCAAGCCGGCATCGCCCGGGTCGCGCTGCCAGGCGCCGTGGTAGGCCGCCAGCGCATCGCCCGCGCGGCCGGCGCGCTCCAGGGTCTGGCCCAGCGCGCGCAGCACCAGGGCGTCCTGCGGCGCCAGGCGGGCGGCGGTGGCCAGGCTGGCCAGGGCCTCGTCGACGCGGCCCAGCTCGCGCAGCATGTTGCCGCGGTTGAGCCAGGCCTGGGCATGCCGCGGCGCCAGCGCCAGCGTGCGCTCGAAGCTGGCCAGCGCCTCGCCCGGGCGCCCGGCCTCGAACAGCGCCCGGCCGCGGTCGTGCCACAGGCCGGGTTCGGCGGGAGCCAGGGCCAGCGCGCGGTCGAAATGGGCGACGGCCTGCGCCGGCACGCCGGCCTGCACGCAGGCCACGGCCAGCAGGGACAGGGTGCGCGCGTTCTGCCCATCCAGCGCCAGCGCGCGGCCGAGCGCGGTGCGCGCCGGCTCGGCCTCGCCCTGTTGCAGGTGCACCAGGCCCAGCAGCTGCCAGGCCGCGGCATCGTCCGGCTGCTGCCGCAGCCACGGCAGCAGCAGGGCCCGCGCGGCCTCGACCTGGCCCTGGGCCAGCAACGGGGCGGCCGCCGCCGGCCCGGCGGGCGCGGCCGGCTCAGGCACCGATCACTTGATCCACAGGCGCATGGCGTCCCAGGCGCGGCCCAGGAAGCCCGATTCCTCGACGCCCTCGAGCGCGACCAGCGGCACCTCGCCCAGGGGCTGGCCGTTTTGCGTGATCTTGAGCGTGGCCACCACCTGGTCCTTCTTGAAGGGGGCGATCAGCGGCTCGGGGCGCGCCACCTCGGTCTTGACCTGGGCGGCGCTGCCGGCCGGCACCGACACCACGATGGGCGTGACGCTGCCCAGCTTGAGCTCGCTGGCCTTGCCCTTCCACACGCGCGGCGTGGCCACGGCCTGGCCGGCGTCGAACAGCTTGACGTCCTCCCAGGCGGTGTAGCCCCAGTTGAGCAGCTTCTGCGACTCGTTGGCGCGCGCGCTGTCGCTGGTGGCGCCCAGCAGCACCGACACCAGGCGCCGGCCCTTGAGGTTGGGAAAGTCGCGCGCCGCAGTGGCCACCAGGCAGTAGCCGGCGGCCTTGGTGTGGCCGGTCTTCAGGCCGTCGACCGTGGGGTCGCGAAACAGCAGGGTGTTGCGGTTGGTGTCGTTGCTGGCCGGGGTGCCGGGGTAGCGGTACTTCTTGATGGCGAAGTACTTCACGTCCTCCGGAAAGTCCTGCATCAGCCGTGCCGACAGCGTGGCCAGGTCGCGCGCGGTGGTGACGTGGGCCGGGTCCGGCAGGCCGTCGACGTTGGCGTAGTGCGTGTTCTTCAGGCCCAGCGCCTTGGCCTGGTCGTTCATCATCTCGACGAAGCGCTCCACCGTGCCGCCCACGCCCTCGGCCAGGGCCACGGTGGCGTCGTTGCCCGACTGCACCAGCATGCCCTTGACGAGGTCTTCCACCGGCACCTGCATCTTGGGGTCGATGAACATGCGCGAGCCCGGCGTCTTCCAGGCACGCTCGCTCACCGGCAGGGTCTGCGCCAGGCTGACCTTCTTGGCGCGCAGGGCGTCGAACACCACGTAGGCGGTCATCAGCTTGGTCAGCGAGGCCGGCTCGACCGGCGCGTCCATGTCCTTGCCCGCCAGGATCTGGCCCGAGCTGACGTCCATCAGCAGGTAGGCCTTGGCGGCGACCTCGGGCGGCTGCGGCGCCTGCGCGTGGGCCAGCAGCGCGGCGCTGGACAGGGTGAAGGCGGCAAGGGTCTTGAGCAGGCGGTTCATCATCGGCTTGGGCAACGGGAAAAAGTGGATGGGGTGGTTCAGGCGCGCACGTGGCGCGCCACCAGCGACTTGAGCAGCGGCAGCTGCCCGTGAAAGAAATGGCCGCCGCCGGGCACCACGGTGACCGGCAGGCTCTGCGGGCGCGCCCAGTCGAGCACGGCGGCCAGCGGCACGGTGTCGTCGTGCTCGCCATGGATGACCAGGGTGGCGGCGTGGAGTTCCGCCGGCACTGGCGCCACCGCGAAGTGCTGGGCGGCCGTGCCCACCAGCACCACGCGCTCGATCGGGCGCCGGCCCTGCAGCGCGGCGACGGCCTGGCTGGCCACGAAGGCGCCGAACGAGAAGCCGGCGATCGCCAGCGGCGCATCGGCCGGCGCCTGCTGCTCGATGGCGGCCAGCATGTCCTGCAGCTCGCCGCGGCCTTCGTCGTAGGCGCCCTGGCTGGCGCCCACGCCGCGAAAATTGAAGCGCAGCGCGCGCCAGCCGCACAGCACGCAGGCGCGCGCCACGGTCTGCACCACCTTGTTGGTCATGGTGCCGCCGAACTGCGGGTGGGGGTGGGCGATGACGGCGGTGCCGCGCGGGGCGGCGCCTTCGGCCAGCAGGGGCGTGTCGAGCAGGGCCTCGATCGCGCCGGCGGGGCCCGGCAGCGTCAGCGATTGGGTCAAGGCGTTCATCAGCTATTTAAATTATAGCTACCGGCGCTTGCCGCATCCGCGCGAGAACGTGAAAAAGCTTGTAAACGGCGGGGCGCGCGCCAGCCTCAGCGGCCCACGTCCGGTGGCAGCAGCAGGCGCTCGACGACCTGGCCGTGCTTGAGGTGCGAGTCGACGATCTCGTCGATGTCGCCGATGTCCACGTAGGAGTACCAGGTGCCCTCGGGGTACACCACGGCCACCGGCGCGCCGGCGCAGCGGTCCAGGCAGCCGGCCTTGTTGACGCGCACCTGGCCCACGCCGGCCAGGCCCTCGGCCTTGACGCGCGCCTTGCAGTGATCGAACGCGGCCTGGGCGCCGTGGTCGGCGCAGCAGTTTTCACCGTGGGTGCGCTGGTTCAGGCAAAAGAAGATGTGGCGCTGGTAGTAGGGCGGGCTCATGGCCTGATTCTAGGCACCGGCGCCCGCGCCAGCAGGCGCGCCAGCAGCCAACCCAGCACCGCAAAGGGCCACAGCCAGCCCAGCCACTGGGCCAGGCCGTAGAAGTGGATGAAGCGCCCCTGCTCCCAATTTTGGAGCGTAGCCGCAAAGTACACATTGGGCGTGGAACTGTTGAGCAGCGCCAGCTGGGCCAGAACGACCAGGCCAAGGGCGGCGGCGCAGGCACGCGGGGGCAGCGCCAGCAGCAGCGCCGCCGCCAGCGCCGCCAGCGGCAGGCCGTGCTGCACCGAGGGCGTCACCCAGGTCCAGGCGTTGGCCGGCCCGAAGGACAGCGCGGTCGACAGGGTCGACACGGCGATGCCCGCGGCCAGCGCGGCGGCGGCAAACACGGCGCGCCGCCCGCGCGGGGCAATCACGCAATAGCCCAGCAGGCAGGGCGCCAGCGCGCCCAGCGCCACGCTGGCGGCCTCGGCCCAGGGCAGCATGGGCTGCAGCTCGATGTCGCGCACCGGCAGCCAGTCCAGGAAGGGCGTGCCCTGCAGCCATGCGCCCAGCGCGTCCTCGCTGCGCTCGTAGACCTGGCCCATGCCGAAGGCCACCGGCAGCGGAAACAACAGGCCGATGGGCCACAGCGCCAGCAGCACCAGCGCGCCGCGGGCGTCGCGCGCGAACCAGCGGCTGCGCACGCGCCGCCCCTGCTCGATGGCGCCCAGGCGATCGAGCACCGCGGCGCCGAGCGCGCCCAGCGCGCCGCCCAGGGCGTTGAAGCCCAGGTCCACGTTGGAGGCCACGCGCAGCGGCAGGTACGACTGCAGGCATTCCATGGCGAAGGACAGCGCCGCCGTGGCCAGGCCGGCCAGCAGCGCCGCCGTCCAGCGCGGCCCGGTGCGCAGCAGCGCCAGCGCCAGCAGAAAGCCCATGGGCAGGTAGCCCACCAGGTTGATCGCCAGGTCGAACCCCGTCCAGTACCGGGGCCAGGGCGCGTGCAGGTAGGCCCAGGGCACGATGCCCTGGTCGCGCCAGCCGGTGAACGGAAACAGGCTGGCGTAGACGATCAGCGCCGCGTACAGCAGCGTCAGCGGCCAGGCGGTGGAAGGGGGGGAGCGTCCCATGGGGCCGCGCGGCGCCTCAAAACGGCTTGACGACCACCAGGATGACGGCCGCCAGCAGGCCCAGCACGGGCAGTTCGTTGAACCAGCGGAACCACACGTGGCCGGGCGTGGCCTGGCCGCGCTCGAAGCGCGCCAGCAGCCGCGCGCAGACCGCGTGGTAGGCGATCAGCAGCAGCACCACCGCCAGCTTGGCGTGCAGCCAGCCGTTGCCCGGCCCCTGGCCGATGCCGTAGCCCAGCCACAGCCACAGGCCCAGGGCCAGCGCGGGCACCGCCAGCAGGGTCATGAAGCGGTACAGCTTGCGCGCCATCAGCAGCAGCCGCGTGCGCTCGGCGCTGGACTGGGGGAGCACCATGGCCAGGTTGACGAAGATGCGCGGCAGGTAGAACAGGCCCGCGAACCAGCTGACCACGAACACGATGTGCAGGGCTTTGATCCACAACATGGGGCGAGTGTAGGCGGCGGCCCGGTGCGCGGGCTCGCGTGGTGGCGCCAGAGCAAAAAACCCCAGCCGCGAACGGCTGGGGTCAAAAGCCTGTCTGCTGTCACACATCAAGGCTCCCGCTCAGGGAGGAAAAGCGGGGGGCGACGAATCGCCCGAATGAAATATACCAAAAGTGTGCATCGCTTTCCACAAAACCCATGAACTTTTCGGGGGCGTGGGGATCGTCCGGCGCCCCGTCGGGCCGGCCGCCGTTTGGGGCACAATTTTCCCCCATGACCCCTTTCGCTCCCGCCCCGTTTCCCGCCCTGCGCCCGCGCCGCCTGCGCCGCGACGATTTCACCCGCCGCCTGGTGCGCGAGCACCGCCTGTCGGCCGACGACCTGATCTACCCCGTGTTCGTGCTCGACGGCAAGGGCAAGCGCCAGGCCGTGCCCTCCATGCCGGGCGTGGAGCGCCTGTCGCTGGACCTGCTGCTGCCGGTGGCCGAGGAATGCGTGGCGCTGGGCATCCCCGTCATGGCGCTGTTTCCGGTGATCGACGCCAGGCTCAAGGACGACAAGGGCAGCGAGTCGACCAACGCGCGCGGCCTGGTCCCGCGCGTGGTGCGCGAGCTGAAGAAGCGCTTTCCCGAGCTGGGCATCATGACCGACGTGGCGCTGGACCCCTACACCAGCCACGGCCAGGACGGCTGGCTGGACAAGAGCGGCTACATCCTGAACGACGAGACCGTGGGACAGCTGGTCAAGCAGGCGCTCACGCAGGCCGCGGCCGGCGTGGACATCGTGGCGCCCAGCGACATGATGGACGGGCGCATCGGCGCCATCCGCCAGGCGCTGGAGGCCAAGGGCCACATCCACACCCGCATCATGGCCTACAGCGCCAAGTACGCCAGCGCCTTCTACGGGCCGTTCCGCGACGCCGTGGGTTCGGCCGCCAACCTGGGCAAGGGCGACAAGAAGGTCTACCAGATGGACCCGGGTAACGGCGACGAGGCGCTGCGCGAGGTCGCCATCGACCTGCAGGAAGGCGCCGACATGGTGATGGTCAAGCCCGGCATGCCCTACCTGGACGTGCTGCGCCGCGTGAAGGACACGTTCCACGTGCCGACCTTCGCCTACCAGGTCAGCGGCGAGTACGCCATGCTCAAGGCCGCGGCGCAAAACGGCTGGCTGGACCATGACCGCGTGATGATGGAGGCGCTGCTGGCCTTCAAGCGCGCCGGTGCCGACGGGGTGCTGACGTATTTTGCCCGCGACGCCGCCCGATTACTACAAAACAAATAGCGACTTGCGCTTGTCCTGCGCCGGCCAAAGGCCCATTCGATTCAAATCCGTGCACATCGTCGAGTTCACCGCCGGCAGCCTGCGCTTCGTCGACACCGTGCCGGCGCAGCCGCCGGCCGACGGCTTCGTGTGGGTGTACCTGGAGCGCGCCGAGTACGCCGCCACCCTGCCCGAGCAGCAGGCGCTGGCGCAGCGGCTGGGCGGCTCGGCCCTGCTGGACGTGCACGCGCGCGACCTGGCCAACGAGGCCCATCCCTCGCACTTCGACGCCACCTCGGTCTACGACCGCGTGATCTTCCGGCGCCTGGCCACGGCCGAGGAAGCGCGCGCGACGGCCGCCGCGGGCGACGCCCCCGACGCGGCCGCCCGCATCGACTCGCGCGCGGTCGGCTTTGCCGTGTTCGACGGCCTGCTGGTCAGCGTGCACCCCGCCGGCTGCCCCGTGGCCGTCGGCTTCATCGAGCGCCTGGCCACCGACGCGCGCCTGAGCGTGGACGCCGCCAGCGCGCGCTCGCGCCTGCCGCAAAGCCCGGTCGACCTGGCGCTGCGGCTGATCAACGTCATGGTCGACAGCTACCTGGAACTGCGCAAGGCGCTGACGCGCCGGCTGGAGGCCGCGCAGCACCTGCTGCTGCGCCAGCGCCCCGCCGCCCAGGCCTGGCCGGCGCTGATGCAGGCGCGCCAGCAGCTCGGCTGGCTGCAGGAGCTGTGCGAGGAGCAGCAGGACGCGATGCAGGAATGGCTGGACGCGCTGCGCGAGCAGCCGCTGGCGGACTGGGGCGCCGACACCGCGCTGGCGCTGCACCGGCGCGATGGCCTGGTGGCGCGCGCCCGCGACGTGATGGAGCACATCGACCGCGTGCTGCACCACGCGCGGCGCCTGGAGCAGTCGGCCGAGACCGCGGTGCAGATCCACTTCAACGCCCAGGGCCAGCGCACCAACGACATCATGCGCACGCTGACGGCCATCACGGCGGTGTTTTTGCCGCTGAACCTGTTCACCGGCTTCTTCGGCATGAACTTCGACCACCTGCCGCTGATCCACAGCGGCCCGGGCATGTGGGTGGCGCTGGCCCTGCTGCTGGCGCTGGCCCTGGCCATCGTGGTGCTGTTCTGGCGCCGGCACTACCTCAGCCACGAGCGCGACGACGAAGGCTCGTCCTGAGAGCGTTGGCGCGTTGACGAACTGAGCGCCCGAAAGCCAAAAACCCCGCCGGCACGGGCGCGCCAGCGGGGTTGGGGCGGTATCTCCGGCCCGCGGGCCGGAGCGCGGCATCAGGCGGCTTCGCCGACGGCCAGGTGAAAGCCGTTGGCCAGCGCCTGGCGCGTGGCCTCGCGCACTTCGGCGCGCGTCACGGTGCTGGTGGGCTCGGGTGTGGCCTGGGCGCTCATCTCGCCGGCGGCCGGCAGCTGGCGCGCGGCGTCGGCGCGCACGTCCTGGCGTTGCAGCGAGCTGTTCAACACCACGGCCTGGCCGGCAAACGGCGCTTCACCGGCGGCCGGCTGCAGCGAGCCGGCAAAGGCGCTGCCCGACAGCAGCAGGACGGCGGCGGCGATGGAGGCGTTGAGTTTTTTCATGATGCATTCCTTCATATCGGTACGTTGATCCCCGCGGCCGACCGGCCGTGCGGGGCTCGAAGGTGTGTGTGTTGCGGCCTTCGATGGAACGTAGTTTGTGCCGATCGCGGTGTTTAAAAAAGCCCTTCAGAACGATTTCACTTGTTCCATATCGGAAATAATGTGGCCATGGACTCCCTCGACCTCATCCAGACCTTCCGCGAAGTCGCCCGGCGCGGCAGCTTCTCGGCCACGGCGCGCGCGCAGGGCGTGTCGCCGGCCAGCGTCAGCAAGTCGATCGCGCAGCTGGAGGCGCGCTTCGGCCTGCGCCTGTTCAACCGCACCACGCGCAAGGTGTCGCTGACCGACGCTGGGCAGCTGCTGTTCGAGCGCAGCGGCGCGCTGCTGGAGCTGATCGATCTGACCCAGGGCGAGCTGCACCAGCGCGCCACGCGCCCCAGCGGGCGGCTGCAGCTGACGGCCCCGCACGCGCTGATGCAGACCGACCTGCCGGCCCTGCTGGGCCAGTTCATGCTGCAGTACCCCGAGGTGACCCTGGACCTGCACGTGACCGACCGCGTGCTCAATCTGGTCGAGGAGGGAGTCGACCTGGCGTTTCGCATCGGTCCGATCGACGACGCCAACCAGATCGTGCGGCGCCTGGTGCCGATCGACTTCGTGGCCGCCGCCGCGCCGGCGTACTGGCGCGAGCACGGCAAGCCCAGCCATCCGCGCGATCTGCTCACGCACGCGCAGCTGGCCCACAACCTGTACGGCGAGGCGCCGCGCTGGCAGTTCAGCGTGCAGGGCAAGCCGCTGGAGCTGGCGCTGCAGCCGCGCTTTGCCGCCACCAGCCAAACCCCCCTGATCGCCCTGGCGATGCAGGGCCTGGGCGTGATCTGGGGTGCGCGCCGCGCGCTGGCGCCGCACCTCGAGCGCGGCGAGCTGGAGAGCGCGCTGGAGGCGTTCTCACCCGCCGATGTCTGGCTGCACGTGGTCTACATGCAGCGGCGCCACAACAGCGCGGCGCTGCGCGCGCTGCTGGCGCACCTGGAGGAATTCGCCCAGGCCTTCAGGCAGGCCGAGGCCGCCAAGCCGGCGCGTCATGCCGATTGCCGTTGATGGCGCGGTTTGTTCCCATTTTTGATATTAAATATTAGTTTTAATTAATTGAATATCCAATTCAACCTCGTTTCGATAGCATCAGAATAAATTCTGATAATCGATTGGAAACGAGGTGAAAACTGCCAGCGGGCTCGACGTCCGTGTCCTGCGCATCTTTGAGGCAGCCGCCCAGAGCGGGACGCTGTCGCGCGCGGCCAGCCAGCTCGGCATCACGCAGTCGGCCGTCTCGCAAGCCATTGGCCAGATCGAGCAGATCCTGGAAACGCAGGTCTTCGACCGCTCCCAGCGTCCTTTCAAGCTGACTGCGGCCGGCATTGCCCTGAGCCGGCGCGCGCGCCTGATCGTCAGCGACATGGACCGCCTGGTGGCCCATGTGCGCGAGGCCGACCTGGCCAGCCGGCCCGCCATCCGCGTGGGCATGATCGATTCGGTGGCCGCCACCGCGGGCCCGGGCATCATCAAGTGCGTCAACTCGGCGGCCAGCCAACTGCTGCTGTGGTCCGGTCTGGCGAACAGTCATGCGCAGGCCTTGCTGAGCCGCCAGCTCGATCTGATCGTCACCTCCGACACGCTCGAGGACGTGGATCGCATCATCCGCCGCACCATCTTCACCGAGCCCTTCATCGTGGTGGTGCCGGCCGCGCGCAAAAAGGAATTCGAAAAAATCGATCTGATCCAGATGGCCCAGCGCGCGCCGTTCATCCGCTTCAGCGCGCGCTCGCACTTCGGCGCCATGATCGAGCGGCACCTGCGGCGCGTGGGCCACACGCCGCTGCCGTCGCTGGAGATCGATTCGGCCGACATTGTCATGGCCATGGTGGCCGCGGGCCTGGGCTGGAGCATCACCACGCCGCTGTGCGTGCTGCAGGGCCGCGCCTGGTTGGGCCAGGTGGCCGCCCTGCCCCTGCCCGGCCCGCCGCTGAGCCGCACCATCCACCAGCTCTCGCGCGAAGGCGAGTACGAGGACATGGCGGGCACCTTCTTTCAGGCCAGCCGCAAGGTGCTGGACGACGAAATCTTTCCCGCCATCCGGGGGCACATCCCCTGGCTGCGCAACAGCATCGCCCTGTGCTGAGTTTTAACCACCCAAGGAGACAACCATGACCCTGAACCGCCGCCATTTCATCGGCGCCTGCGCCGCCGGCAGCCTGGCCTGCGCCGCCCCCTTGCCCGCATGGGCGGCCCCGCAGGCCGTCAGGTACGGCGGCTCGGCCTGGCTGGGGCACTACCCGGCGTACCTGGCCATGAGCGATGGCACTTTCAAGAGCGCCGGCATCGAGCAGAGCTGGGAGTCGTTCGGCACCTCGTCGGCGCGGCTGACCGCGCTCATGTCGGGGGGCATCGACATCGCCTGCACCGGCATCGTCTCGGCCATGGCCCTGATGGCGCGCGGCGCCAGGCAGTTCTCCATCATCGGCATTCCCGAGTCCTTCGGCCGTGTCGAAGGGCTGCTGGGGCGCGGCGGCATCAAGTCGGTGGCCGACCTGAAGGGCAAGAAGGTCGGCGTCACCTTTGCCTCCAGCGCGCACCTGCTGGTGCTGGACGTGCTGAGCAAGGCCGGGTTCAAGGACGCCGACGTGACGGTGCTGAACGTGCCGGCCCCCGAGCTGCCCGCGGCCATGCAGGCCGGCCAGATCGACGCCGCCGCGGCCTGGACGCCGCAGTTCGACGCCATCCGCAAGCAGCCCGGGGTGAGCCTGCTGGCCGACGACACGGCCTTCTCGCTCTACAAGTCCAGCCACGTGACGCCGGGGCCGGACGTGCTGGTGGTGCGCCGCGCCTTTGCCGACGGCAACAAGGAGCTCGTCAAGACCTATCTGAAGGCCTATTTCCAGGCCTGCGACCTGCTGCGCGACAAGCCGGACGCGGCCGTGCAGCCGCTGATGAAACTGACCAACCTGTCGGCCGAAGACCAGCTGGCCGCCGTCAGGGGCGCCGACTGGTATGGTGCCGCCCGCCAGCAGGAGCTGCTCAAGGGTCCGTTCGTCGATGGCCTGCAGCAGCTGGCCGAGATGCTGGTGCAGCACAAGCAGATCGACAAGGCGCCCCAGGTCAAGGACTGGGTGGATGCGTCCTTCATCTGACGCGGCGGGAAGCACAAGGTGAACCCCAAGAACCCGCCCCGGGCGTCCCTGCTGGCCACCAGCGCGCTGTCCGTGCTTGTCTTCCTGGCCATCTGGGAGCTGGTGTGCCGCACCGGGCTGGTCGATCCGATCTTTCTGCCTCCGCCCAGCGCCGTGCTGGCCAAGGGGTGGGCCATGGCCGAGCAGGGCACCCTGCTGGGCCAGGTGCTGGCGTCGGCGCGGCGCGTGATGACGGGCTTTCTCGCCGCCGCCCTGGTGGCCATCCCGCTGGGCATCGTGCTGGGCACCTCCACCTACGCCCGCGCCGCGTTCGACCCGCTGCTGTCGTTCCTGCGGCCGCTGCCCTCCATGAGCTGGATTCCCCTGTCGCTGCTGTGGTTCGGCATCACCGAGACGCAGAAGTACAGCATCGTGTTCATGGGCACCTTCGCGCCCGCGCTGGTGTACGTGATCGAGGCCACGCGCAACATCGACCCCCTGCTCATCCGCGCCGCCCAGAACCTGGGCGCCAGCCGATGGCAGGTGATGAAGGAAGTGATTCTCCCGGGCAGCCTGCCGCAGATTCTCAGCGGCATGAAGGTGATCCTGGGGCTGGCCTGGACCTGCGTGATCTCGGCCGAGCTGGTCGCCGCACGCGAGGGCCTGGGCTTTCTGATCATGAACGGCAAGGAATTCTTCCAGACCGAGGTGGTGGTGCTGGGCATGGTGCTGATCAGCGTCACGGTGCTCATCACCGACTTCGTGTTCCGGCAGATCGAGCACCGCGTGCTGAGGTGGCAGAAATGAGCAACGCGTCCATGATTTCCATTCAAGGCGTCTCCAAACACTACGGCAGCTTCCAGGCGCTCGAGCAGGTCGATCTGGACGTGGCCCAGGGCGAGTTCGTGGTGCTGCTGGGCGCTTCGGGGTGCGGCAAATCCACGCTGCTGAACCTGATCACCGGGTTCGACCACCCCACGTCCGGCCGCATCGTGGTCAACGGCAGGCCGGTCAACAAGGTCGATCCCAACTGCGGCATGGTGTTTCAGCAGTACGCCCTGTTTCCCTGGCTGACGGTGCTCGAGAACGTCGGCTTCGGCCTGAAGATGAAGGGCGTGCCCAAGGCCAGGCGCAACGAGGTGGCGCAGCGCTTCGTCGAGATGGTGGGCCTCAAGGGCTTCGAGGACCGTTTCCCGAGCGCCCTGTCCGGCGGCATGCGCCAGCGTGTGTCGATCGCCCGGGTGCTGGCCAACGACCCCGACGTCATCCTGCTGGACGAGCCCTTCGCGGCGCTCGACGCGATGACGCGCCAGGTGCTGCAGGACGAGCTGCTGCGCATCTACGAGAAGAGCAGGAAGACCATCGTCTTCATCACGCACTCCATCGATGAAGCGCTGCTGCTGTCCACCCGCATGCTCATCATGAGTGCCCGGCCCGGGCGGGTGGTGACCGACATCCGCAACGACCTGCCGATGCCGCGCAACGCCGAAGTCCAGCTCTCGCCGCGCTACAACGAGCTCAAGTCTCAGATCTGGAAAACCGTCCAGGCCGAGGTGATGCGCAGCCTCGAAGCCACGTCTCACTGAACCTAGAAACGGCAGTTGACCGCTTGCCATCCTCTCGAAAGCAGCGCCATGCTTGACTTCACTAACTCCGATCACGCTCACCTATCGGGTGAGCACGCTATGCACTTGCCGGCACCGCTCTCGACGCGCCATGCGGCGTTGCTCCGCCTTGCGGGCATCAGCCCGCTGCGTTGTCGCGCCTTGCCTGGCACGCCGATAGCGGCACCGGCAAGCGCATCCAACTGCCGTTTCTAGGCTGAAAGTTTTTTGATGACCGACCCCATCACCTACCCGCGCTACCAGGCGGCGTCCGGCTGGAACGCCTTGCTGCCCGCCCGGCAGGCGCGCACCGCGGCGCCCGAGGAGCGGCACTTCGAGGCCGTGGTCATCGGCGCCGGCGTCACCGGGCTGGCCGCCGCGCGGCGCATCGCCGAGCTGCAGCCGCAGGCCCGCGTGCTGCTGATCGACGCCAGCACCATCGGCGAGGGCTCGTCGGGGCGCAACTCCGGGTTTCTCATCAACCTGCCGCACAACACCGGCATGTCCGGCCACGGCAGCCCGGTGGAGGTGGCGCGCAAGCAGATCAAGCTCTACAACACCGGCATCGATTGGCTCAAGTCACTCGTCGACCAGCACGGCATCGACTGCGGCTGGAACCCGGTGGGCAAGTACCACGCCGCCGCCACGCCCGATGGCGAAATGCGGCTGCGCGAGACGCTGCGGCAATACGAGCAGTGGGGCGTGGCGTACCGCGAGCTTGGCGCCGATCAACTGCAGGCCGCCCTCGGCACGCGCTACTACCACTACGGCTACCACTCCCACAACAACATCTTCGTGCAGCCGGCCGCGCTGGTGCGGGGCCTGGCCGATCACCTGCCGGCCAACGTGCAGTTGTGGGAAGGCGAGCCGGTGCTGGCGCTGTCGCGCGGCCGCCGCCCGTTCGAGGTGCGCACGCGCTCGGCCACCCTCATGGCCGACCGGGTCGTGATTGCCAACAACGGCTTCGCCACCCGGCTGGGCCTGGCGCGCGACCGGGTGTTCACGATCTACACCTACGCGGCCCTGACCCCCAAGCTGCCCGTGGACGATCTGTCCCAGTTGGGCGATGCGCCCGAGTGGGGCGTCATCCCGGCCAATCGCCTGGGCACGACCCTGCGCCGCACGGCCTCGGGTCGATTCATGGTACGCAGCGCTTACTCCTACGAGTCGGAGCTGGATATGGGGTCGGTGCGCGCCATGCTGCAGGACTGCTACCGCCGCCGCTACTCGTCCATGCGCTCCTTCGCGTTCGAGCAGGTCTGGGGCGGCGTAACGGCCCTGACTCGCAACGGCGCGCTGTACTTCGGCCGGGTCGAGGAGGGGCTGTACGTGTCCGTCGGCTGCAACGGCGCCGGCCTGCTCAAGGGCAGCATGTTCGGCAAGCTGCTGGGCGAGATGGCCTGCGGCGCGCAATCGCCCGAGCTGGCCGACGCGCTGGGCTTTCAGCGTCCGACCTGGTTGCCGCCCGAGCCCATTCGCCGCATCGCCGTGGTGTCGGCCATTCATTACCAGAAGTACCGCGCCGGGCTGGAGCGCTGAGGGCACTCAGCCCAGATGCCGGGCAAAGAACGCCAGCGTGCGCTCGCGCGCCAGCGTGGCCGCGGCTTCGTTCCATGCCGCGCGCTGGTCGCAGTTGAAGCCGTGCGGCGCCGCGTACAGGTGCACGTCCACCGCCGGGTGGGCCTGGCGCAGCGCCGCCACGCCGTCCATGGGCACCGACTTGTCGTGGTCGGACAGATGGGCCTGCACCGGCACCTTGGGCTGCAGCGCCAGCTCGGCCGGCGCCGCCATGCCGCCGCCGTAGTAGCACACGGCCGCGCTCAGGTGCGTGCAGCCGCTGGCCGCGCGCCAGGCCAGCAGGCCGCCCCAGCAAAAGCCCACCACGCCCACCTTGCCGGCGCCGGCTTGCCGCGCGTGGTCGATGGCGGCCTGGATGTCGGGCAGCACGCCGGGCGCGGGCAGGGCCTCGGCGGCGCGCTTCAGGCCCATGCCGGCCTGCATGGCGGCCTCGTCGTAGCCCAGCTCGACCCCCGCCCGCACCCGCCCGAAGGTGGCGGGCGCCAGCGCCAGATAGCCTGCGGCCGCGTAGCCTTCGGCCACCGCGCGGATGTGCGTGTTGACGCCGAAGATTTCCTGCAGCACCACCACCGCGCCGCTCGGCGCGCCGGCCGGCTCGGCCAGCCAGGTGGTGACGGCCTGGCCGTCGGCGGCCTTCAGTTCAAGCCAGTGTCCCATGCGTTGCTCCTTGGTCGATTCACAAGCCCAGCGCCCGGCGCACGAAGTCCAGCCGGTCCTGGCCCCAGAACAGCTCGCCCTCGATGACGTAGGTGGGCGCGCCGAACACCCCGGCGTCGATGGCGGACTGGGTCTGCGCCTCGTAGCGTGCCTGCACCTCGGGTGCCTGCGCCGCGCCCAGGCGCTCGGCCGGCAGGTCGCTTTCGTCCAGCAGCTCGGCCAGCGTGCCGGCGCTGGCGATGTCGCGCTGCTCGGCCCAGCAGGCGGCCATGACGGCGCCGGTCAGACGCAGCGCCGCGTCGGCGCCGTCGGCCTGCGCCACGGCGGTGATCAGGCGCGCGGCGGGGGCGCCATCGACCGGAAAATGGCGCGGCTCGGGGTGCAGGGCCACGCCCAGGTGCTCGGCAAAGCGGCGCAGCTCCACCAGCCGGTAGGCCTGGCGCTGCGGCGCGCGCTGGCCCAGCGGCAGGCCGCCCGAGAGCGGGAAGATGCGGCCATAGTCCACCGGCAGCACGCGCACGGCGCGCCGGCTGGCGCGCAGCAGCTCGACGAAGCGGGCATGGCCCAGGTATGCCCAAGGGCTTTGCGGGGTGAAAAAGTAGTCGACGGGGCGGGACATGGCGTACCTTGCGAATAATGGGCCTGTTGTAGCAGAGAGCGGCCGCGCGCGCGAGCGGCGGGGCCGCTGCCGATTTTTCATGGAAACCAACATGTCGCAAGCCAAGGCCAACAAGACCATCAAGTACTACTGGGAAGACCTGCACGCCGGCCAGACCATCGAGCTGGGCAGCGTCACCGTCGAGCGCGAGGAGGCGCTGGCCTTTGCCGGCCGCTACGACCCGCAGCCCTTCCACCTGGACGACGAGGCCGCCGCGCAGTCGATCTTCGGCCGGCTGGCCACCAGCGGCTGGCACACCTGCAGCATGGCCATGGGCCTGATGGTGCGCAACTTCCTGCTCGAGTCGTCCAGCCTGGGCTCGCCCGGCCTGGAAAAGCTGCAGTGGCTCAAGCCCGTGTTCCCCGGCGACACGCTCACGCTGCGTCAGCGCGTGACCGAGACGCGGCCGATGAAGTCGCGCCCCGACGTCGGCCTGGTGCGCACGCAGTGGGAGATGTTCAACCAGCGCGGCGAGCAGGTGCTGATGATGGACGGCTACGGCATGTTCCGCCGCCGCACGCCGGCCGCCGGCTGAGAAGGTGCGAACGAACCCGCCATGCCCGCTCATCCCGCCCAAACGCGCCCGCTCGGTGTTGCAAATGCTCGCCGTAGCCCGAGCTACGTCTGCGCTTTGCGCCTTGATCGGCCACGTTGGGGCGGTCTGCTCGGGCACGCCGGATTCATTCACACCTTCTGACCCAGCGCCGAGGGTGTGACGCCGGTCACGGGCAAGTCGTGACGACCGGCACTGTGCACGCGCCGCCCAGGCGCCTAGAGTGGGCCCCATGCCTGATGACAGCTTGTCATCTCAACGGTTCTTCGCAGGCATCCCCGAAGAGCGCCGATGAACATGGAGCCCATCATGAACACACCCACCCTCCAACGCACCGGCCTGCGCACGGCCGTGGCGCTGGCCGCCCTGGCGCTGGGCGGCACGCTGGCCGCCCCCGCCTGGGCCGCCGCGCCCGCCGCCACCGCGCCAGCCAAGGCCACGCAGGCCAGCAAGCCCGTGGTGGTCGACGAGGACGTGACGATGTTCGACGTCGTGCCCGGCACCACCTACCTCAACGGCGGCGTCGGCCAGCTGAGCGAGGAGCGCATGCACAAGGACGCGCGCCACTGGCCGCTGCGCCTGACGTTTTCCGACAAGTCCAGCAACGAGTTCGTCGCCGACGTGAAGCTGAAGATCTTCGACCACGGCGGCCGCGCCGTGCTGCGCCTGAAGGACGCCGGCCCGATGACCTACGTGCAGCTGCCCCAGGGCGACTACCGCGTCACCGCCGCGTACAAGGGCGACACCCTGACGCGGGAGATCCACATCGGCCCCAAGGGCATGGACGCCAACTTCCACTGGATGAGCTGAGCCCTTCATGCCGCATGCCGCAAGCCCCCGCTCATCGAACGCCCCCCTCGCCGCCCTGGTGCTGCAGGGTGGCGGCGCGCTGGGCGCGTACCAGGCTGGCGCCTACGAGGCGCTGGCGCTGCGCGCGCAGGCGCTGGACTGGGTGGCGGGCATTTCCATCGGCGCGATCAACGCGGCGCTGATCGCCGGCAACCCGCCGGGGCGGCGCGTGGAGCGCCTGCGTGCCTTCTGGGAGCGCGTCAGCCTGGCGCTGCCGCTGCGCCCGCAGGCCGAGTGGGTGGCGCCGGTGCGCGGCTGGTGGGACAACGCCATGGCCCTGTGGGGCGCGATGGTGGGCGTGCCGGGCTTTTTTGCGCCGCGCCCGCCGCTGGCCTGGTGGCCGCAGCCGCCCGCCAGCTGGTACGACACCGCGCCGCTGCGCGATACGCTGCTGGAGCTGGTGGACTTCGAGCTGCTCAACCAGGGCCCCATGCGCTTTTCGGTCGGCGCGGTGGACGTGCAAAGCGGCAACTTCACCTACTTCGACAACCGGCGCGAGCGCATCGGCCCCGAGCACGTGATGGCCAGCGGCGCGCTGCCGCCGGGCTTTGGCGCCGTGCCCATCGGCGAGCATTTCTACTGGGACGGCGGCCTGGTGTCCAACACCCCGCTGGCTTATGTGATGGACCAGCTGCCGGCCGGCGCCGCGCGGCCGGTCACGGTGTTCCAGATCGACCTGTTTCGCGCCCGCGGCCGCGTGCCGCAGACCCTGGCCGACGCGGCCGAGCGCGAGAAGGACATCCGCTTTTCCAGCCGCACCCGGCTGGTCAGCGACGAGGTGCGCGCGCGCCATCAGCTGCACGCGCGGCTGCGCCGCCTGGCGGCGTTGCTGCCCAAGGCCCGGCGCGCCAGCGCCGAGGTGCAGGCCTTGCTGGCGGGCACGCTGGACGCGCCCGTCACCCTGGTGCACGTGATCCATCGGCGCAAGGACAGCGAGACCCAGACCAAGGACTACGAGTTCTCCCACCTGTCCATGACCGAGCACTGGCAGGCCGGCGGCGCCGACATGGGCGCCGCGCTGCAGCTGCTGGGCCGCCAGGGCGCGCCGCGGCCGGGCGAGTTTCGCGTGCTCGATGCGCACCCCGACGCGCCCATGCCGCGCCACCCTCCTGCCGTCACTTCCAAGGAAAACCCGTCATGAATCAGCACGACGTTCGCGCCCAGGCCTGGGCCATGCCGCTGACCAGCCCGATCTACCCGCGCGGGCCCTACCGCTTCGTCAACCGCGAGTTCATGGTCATCAGCTACCGCACCGACCCCGCGCTGCTCGATGCCGTGGTGCCCGCGCCGCTCAAGCCCGCGCCCGGCGCCATCGTCAAGATGGAGTTCATCCGCATGCCCGACTCCACCGGCTTTGGCGACTACACCGAGTCGGGCCAGGTGATCCCGGTCAGCTTCAACGGCGCGCCCGGCACCTACTCGCACAACATGTTCCTCAACGACGACGCGCCGATTGCCGGCGGGCGCGAGATCTGGGGCTTTCCCAAGAAGCTGGCCGGCCCCAGCCTGCGCGTGGACAAGGACGTGCTGGTGGGCACGCTGGACTACGGCGACATCCGCGTGGCCACCGGCACCATGGGCTACAAGCACCGCCCGTTCGACCACGACCAGGCGCTGGCCGCGGTGACCGGCGCCAACTACCTGCTCAAGATCATGCCGCACGTGGACTGCACGCCGCGCGTGTGCGAGCTGGTGCGCTACCACTGCCAGGACGTGACCGTGAAGGGCGCCTGGGAAGGCCCGGCCGCGCTGCAATTGTTCGAGCACGCGCTGGCCCCCGTGGCGCGCCTGCCGGTGCTGGAGGTGGTGGGCGCGGTGCACATCCTGACCGACCTGACGCTGGGCCTGGGCGAGGTGGTGCACGACTACCTGGCCGACGGCACCGCGGCGCGCAAGCATGCGAAGTAGTATCAATTTAATAGCTTGTGGCGCTTGATTGGCGCCCGCCAACGACCCCTTTCATTTAAAAACCTACCGGAGCATCATCATGAGCAACCCCCAAGTCCAGGCCAGCACCACCCTCAGCCTCAAGGGCAAGACAGCCCTCGTCACCGGCGCCGCCAGCGGCCTGGGCAAGCGCATCGCCGAGGTCTACGCCGACGCCGGCGCCAACGTCGTCATCGCCGACCTGAAACTGGCCGACGCGCAGGCCGCCGCCGACGCCATCGCCGCCAAGGGCGTCAAGACCCTGGCCATCGTGATGGACGTGACCGACGAGGCCGCGGTGGACGCCGGCTTCGCGCAGGTGCAAAAGACACTGGGCGCGGTTGACATCGTGGTCAGCAACGCCGGCATCCAGATCGTCGCGCCGATCGAGGACTTCAAGTTCGCCGACTGGAAGAAGCTGCTGGCCGTGCACCTGGACGGCGGCTTCCTCACCTCGCGCGCGGCGGTGCGGCAGATGATCGCCTCGGGCCGCGGCGGCTGCATCATCTTCATGGGCTCGGTGCACTCCAAGGAGGCCTCCAAGCTCAAGAGCCCCTACGTCACGGCCAAGCACGGCCTGGAAGGCCTGGCCAAGGTCATCGCCAAGGAAGGCGCGGCGCACAACATCCGCGCCAACGTCATCTGCCCGGGCTTCGTGCGCACGCCGCTGGTCGAAAAGCAGATCCCCGAGCAGGCGGCCGAGCTGCACATCAGCGAGGACGAGGTCATCAAGACCGTGATGCTCAAGGACACCGTCGACGGCGAGTTCACCACCACCGACGACGTGGCGCAGGCCGCGCTCACCTTCGCCGCCTGGCCCAGCAACGCGCTCACCGGCCAGTCGCTGGTGGTCAGCCACGGCTGGTTCATGCAGTAGGGGCCTCAGCCGCGCCGGGTCTGGGCCAGCACCGCCAGCTCGATGCGGTTGCGCGCGTGCAGCTTGTCCATGATGCGGCTGACGTAGTTCTTCACCGTGCCCTCGGCCAGGAACACCCGCTCGGCGATCTGCCGGTTGGACAGGCCGTCGGCCAGCAGGGCCAGCACGCGCTCCTCCTTGTCCGACAGCGGCTCGTCCAGCGCGGGCGGCGTGGGCACGTGGGCGGCGCCGGGGTAGGGCGGCGGGCTGCCGGCGTGGCGGGCGCTGGCCGCCAGGGTGCGAAACTGCTCCAGCACCTTGCGCGCCACCGCCGGCGACAGGCGCGACTCGCCGCGGTGCACGGCGCGCACGGTCTCCAGCACCTCGGCCTCGGCGGCGTCCTTCAGCAGGTAGGCGTGGGCGCCGGCGCGCACCGCCTCGTACACCAGCTCGTCGTCGTCGAAGGTGGTCAGCACCACCACGCGCACGCGCGGCAGCTCGGCCGCCAGCTGGCGCGTGGCCGCCACGCCGCCCAGGCGCGGCATCTGCAGGTCCATCACCACCACGTCGGGCCGCAGCGCGCGCGCCAGCTCCAGTGCCTGCTGGCCGTCGGCCGCCTGGCCCACCACCGCGATGTCGTCCTCGGCGTCCAGCATCAGCGCCAGGCCGCGGCGGATGATGGGCTGGTCGTCGGCCACCAGCAGGCGCAGCGGCGCCGCGTTCACGGGGAGCTCCGGCGCGGCCCGCTGGCCGACAATGCATCCACCCTGGTTCGGTCCTGGCATGGCATGACAGCAAGCTTATCGCAAGCCCACGCGCCGCCCGAAGGCGCGCCCCGCGAGCCGCTGGCGCGGCGGCTCGACCCGCGCCGCCACATCGCCGCCGCCGTCGGCTGGGCGGTGTTCGTGCTGGTCCTCGTCGCCGCGCTGGTGGCCGCCGAGCTGGCCGCCGCCGCCGTGGCGCGCCAGATGCGCGCCGACACCCAGGCGCGCCTGGGCCAGACCGCCGGCCAGGCCGCCGACGCGCTGACCGCGCGCGTGCAGGTGCTGCTGGCCGCCATGCAGGCCAGCGCCGCCCAATGGCGGCTGGACGACGGCGCCGCCGCGCCCGACCTGGCCGAGCGCCTGCAGGCGCTGCAGCGCGCGCAGCCCGTGCTGGGCTGGATCGGCCTGCGCGACGCCCAGGGCCAGCTGCTGGCCGCCACCGACGGCCTGGACGGCGCGCCGCCCGCGGCCCTGCAGGGCCGCATGGCGCAGGCGCTGCGCGCGCCGCAGCTCATCGTGCAGCGCGCGCGCGCCGCCGGCGGGGACGACGCCCTGGTGCTGACGGTGCCGCTGGCCGGCGCCGGCGCGCCACCGGCCGGCGTGCTGGTGGCGCAGCTGCCCTGGCTGTGGCTGCAGGCCGAGCTGGACGCGCGGCTGCGCGCCCTGGCCGGCGGCGCGCCTCTGGAGCTGCTGCTGCTGGACGCGCAGGGGCGGCTGCTGGCCGGGCCGCCCGCGTTGCGCGAGGGCGCGGCGCTGGCCGACCCGGGCGAGCACGGGCGCTACCTGGTGGGCCAGCCGGTCGATCACGCCGGCGCCGGCTGGCGGCTGCTGGTGCGCGAGGACGCCGCCAGCGCCCTGGCGCGCGCGCGCCAGACGCGCCGTGCCGTGCTGCTGGGCGTGCTGGGCATGGGCCTGCTGGCGGCGCTGGTGGCGGTGGGCGTGGCGCACCGGCCGCTGCGCCGGCTGCGCGCGCTGGCGCGGCAGGCGCGGGCGGTGCAGGGCGGGCAGCGCGCCGGCGTGGCGGTGCCGGCCGGGCGCGACGAGGTGCATGCCATCGGCCAGGCGCTGGCCGAGCTGATCGAGCACCTGCAGGCCGAGAAGGCCGCGCTGGCGCGGCTCAACGGCGAGCTGGACGCCCGCGTGGCGGCGCGCACCGCGCGCATCGAGCGGCTGGCGCGCGACGCGCGCCACGCCGCCGTCACGCGCGAGCGCCTGCGCCTGGCGCGCGGCCTGCACGACACGCTGGCGCATTCGCTGATGGCGCTGCTGACGCAGATCCGGCTGATGCGCAAGCTGGGCGCGCGCTGGAGCCAGGGCGAGTGGAGCGCCGAGCTGGCCGCGGCCGAGCAGGCCGCCGCCAGCGGCCTGGCCGAGGCGCGTGCGGCCATCGGCCAGATGCGCGCGGCCGGCGTGCACGACAACGGCCTGGGCCCCGAGCTGCAGCAACTGCTGCAGCACTTGGCCGAGCGCAGCGGCGTGGCGGTGACGGCCGACATCGACCCGGCCGCCGCCGAACTGGTGGACGAGCGCGCGGCCACCGTGCTGGCCATCGCGCGCGAGGCGCTGCGCAACGCCGAGCGCCATGCCCAGGCGCGCCAGCTCACGCTGACGCTGCAGCCCGAGAACGTGCCCGCGCCCGACAGCGACGAGCCCGCGCGCTGGCGGCTGGAGCTGGCCGACGACGGCGTGGGCTTCGATACCGCGACGCCGCGCGCCGGCCACTTCGGCCTGCAGGGCCTGCGCGAGCAGGCCGAGCAACTGGGCGCCGCGCTGACGCTGGACAGCGCGCCGGGCCGGGGCTGCCGCGTGCGGCTGTGTTTTGCGGCGTGAAAGAACCTGGGCTCAGGACTCGCCCGGCGGCATCTGCGCCGACGCGCGGTTGCGCAGCACCACGGTGATCTGGCCGTTGGTTTCGATGGTGGCGCGCTCCACCTCGTGCGTGTGCAGGCAGCCGGCGGCGCGCAGCGCGGCGTGCACGTCGTCGGGCGTTAGGCGCTCGTCGCCCATGGCGGCCTGGTCGAGCTGGCCGGCGCGGATCAGCACGCGGGGCTTGCCGTCCAGCCAGCGCGCCAGGCGCGGGCTGGACCAGGCCAGGCGCGAGATCAGCACGTGGCAGCCGATCAGCGTCAGCGCCGAGATCAGCCCGCCGATGAGCGAGTTGTCGCCCGCGTTCATCGAGTTCTGCACCGCGTTGGACAGGATCAGCAGCAGCACCAGGTCGAACGGGTCGTACTGGCCGATCTGCCGGCGCCCCGTCAGGCGCAGGAACACCAGCAGGAACAGATAGACCACCACGCCGCGGACGATGAACTCCCACCAGGGGACGCTGAGCTGGAACATGGCGCTGGGCTCCGGGTTATTGCGGCGCGGGCAGCGCGCCCACCCAGGCCGCCACCTCGCGCACCAGCGCGTCGCTGGCCTCGCGCAGCGCCTGCGCGCCGCCCTCCGCGTCGGGCGTGGGCGCGGGCACGCGCTGCACAAAGCTGCGCTGGCCCAGCAGGCGGCCCTGGCGCGCCAGCGGCGCCGTGGCGGTCACGCGCAGGCGCACCACGCCCTCGCTGGCCGTGGGCGCGCTGAACACCTGGTCGAACTCGTCCAGTTCGGCGCGCAGCTCGACGGTGGCCAGGCCGCTGCCGGGCTCCAGCACCGGGTGGGTGGCGGTCAGCGCCTGGCGCAGGCGCTGCTCCAGCAGCTGGGCCGGCGGCATGCTCCAGCGCGCCTGGGCGTAGGGGCGCGGCTGCTGCGCGCCGCCCGCGTACAGCAGCCGGTAGATGACGGCGTTGGTGTCGATGGCCGCCGGTGCCTGCACCCGCTCGAAGGCCAGGGGCGCGCCGCTGCCGCTGGCCGCGGGCATGGCCAGCGGCGGGCCCAGGTCATAGGCGGCGGGGCGCACCGGCTTGTCGGGCAGCGGCAGGGCGCAGCCGGCGAGCAGCAAGGTTATTGAGAAAAAAACAGAGCTGGCCCGCATGGATGATGCCACAGTAGCTATTAATTTCATAGTTCCGTTCAGTGTGAAGCCATGCCCGTGGCGGCCGGCGCCACGAAGCCGGGCTCGCCCGGGCCGGGCGCGATGGCACCGCTGCCGTACAGCAGGGCCTGCGGGTTCTCGCCCAGGGTGTTGGCGATGCGGTCCAGGCGGCGGATGGTGCGGCTGGCGTCCTCGGTCAGGTTCTGCAGCTGCGGCAAGGTGGTGCGGGTGACGGTGCTGGCGCCTTCGTCCACGCGCTCCAGCACGCCGCCGGGGCCGCTCAGGCGGGCCAGGCCCTGGCGCGCGTCGCCGGCCACCGCGTCCAGCGTGGCCAGCGTGCGGCGCGCGTCGGTGGCCACGCCCTCGGTGGCCTTGAGCGTGCTGCTGGCCTGCCGGATCAGGCCGGGCAGATCGGCGCGCGCGGGGTCGAGCTGGGTGCGCAGGGTCTGGTCGGCGGTGCGCGCCAGCCGGTCGGCGCTGGCCGCGGCGGCGCCCACCTCGGCCAGGGCCTGGGTCAGCTTGGCCTGGTTCTCGGGCGCCAGTACCTGGTTGATCCGCTCCACCGCCTGGTCCACCTTGCCGATCAGCACGCTGGCCTGGTCCGAGATCTGGCCCAGCGGGTTGGGGCGCAGGGCGATGCGCGGCACGCCGTCGGGGCCGGGCGGGGGCGGCTCGGTGGAGCCGCCGGTGTCGTCGAGCTGGATGAAGGACAGGCCGGTCACGCCCTGGAAGGCCAGGGTGGCGAAGGTGGAGGCGGTGATGGGCGCCTGCGGGCTGACGGCGATGCGCACCAGCACGTTGCTGCGCTGCTGGGGGTCGAAGCGGATGTCGGTGACCTTGCCGATGGCCACGCCCTTGTAGCGCACGGCGGCCTGCACCTGCAGGCCGTTCACGCCGTCGGCGGTGGTCAGCTCGTAGGCGGTGGTGTTGGTCACGTCGCGCGTCAGCCACATGGCCATGGCCACCAGCAGGGCCGACACCAGCAGCACGAACACGCCGGCGGCCAGGGCGTGGGCTTTGTTTTCCATGGCTTATTGTCCTTTCTCGCCGTCGTGGTGGCGCGTGCGCAGCAGTTCCATGGCGCGCTGGCCGCGCTCGCCCAGGAAGAAGTGGCGGATGAAGGGGTGCTCGAACGCCAGCACCTCGGGCACCGGCGCGCAGACGATCACGCGCTGCTCGGCCAGCACGGCCACGCGGTCGGACAGCTCGAACAGCGTGTCCAGGTCGTGCGTGACCATCACCACCGTCAGGCCCAGCTCGCGGTGCAGCGAGCGCAGCAGGGCGACGAAGGCGTCCGAGCTGTCCGGGTCCAGCCCGGCGGTGGGCTCGTCCAGCATCAAGAGCGGCGGGTCCATCACCAGCGCGCGCGCCAGCGCCACGCGCTTGATCATGCCGCCCGACAGCTCGGCCGGCATCTTGTGCGCGTCGCCGGGCTTCAGGCCCACCATGTGCAGCTTGAGCAGCGCCGCCTCGCGCGCCAGCGCGTCGGGCAGGGCGCGCGTCTCGCGCAGCGGCAGGGCGATGTTGTCCAGCACGCTGAAGGCCGAAAACAGCGCCCCCTGCTGAAACAGCATGCCCACGCGCGCGGCCGCGCCGGTGCTGGTCAGCTCGGCCACCGGCCGGCCCAGCACCGTCACGCGCCCGCGCGCGGGCTGGTTCAGCCCCAGCATCTGGCGCAGCAGCACCGTCTTGCCCGTGCCCGATCCGCCCACCAGGGTCAGCACCTCGCCGCGGCGCACGGTCAGGTCCAGCTCGCGGTGCACCACCACCTCGCCGCCGCCCGGCACCGGAAACACGCTCCACAGGCCGCGCACCTCGATCACCGGATCGACGGCAGCGGGCGGCGCGGCGGGGGTTGGTGGGTTCATCAGATGCCCACGCTTTTAAATAGGACGGCAAACAGCGCGTCGATCAGGATCACCGCCGTGATCGAGGTCACCACCGACGAGGTGGTGCCCTGGCCCAGGCTCTCGGTGTTGGGCTTGACGCGCAGGCCGTAGTGGCAGCCGATCAGCGCGATGAACAGGCCGAACACCACCGACTTGCCCACCGCCAGCCCCAGGTTGGCGCCGGGCACCGCCTTGGGCAGCGCCTCCAGGAAGTAGCTGGCGCTGATGCCCAGGGTGACGTCCGAGGCCAGCACGCCGCCCACCAGCGCCGCCGCCGTGGTCCACACCGCGATCAGCGGCATGGCGATGGCCAGCGCCATGGCGCGCGGCAGCACCAGGCGAAAGCCCTTGGGGATGCCCAGCACGCGCATGGCGTCCAGCTCCTCGGTCACGCGCATCACGCCGATCTGCGCCGTGATGGCCGAGCCCGAGCGCCCGGCGATCAGCACCGCCGCCAGCAGCGGCCCCAGCTCGCGGATCAGCGCCAGGCCCAGGATGTTGACGATGAAGGTCTCGGCGCCGAACTGGCGCAGCACCTGGCTCATCAGGTAGGCCAGCACCACGCCGATCAGAAAGCCCACCAGCGCCGTGATGGGCAGCGCCTGCGCGCCGATGCGGTACAGCAGGCCCGAAAAATCACGCCACGGCCCCCACTGCGGCGCCGCCAGCAGGCGCAGGGCCGACAGCAGCAGCTGGCCCGACAGCGCCACGAAGTCGCGCAGCTGCGCCAGCGCGCCCAGCAGGGCGATGCCGAAGGTGTCCACGCGCGCGCCCAGGCCGGCGCGCGGCCGCTGCGGCTCGGCAGCGCTCAGCGTGGCCACGCGCTCCAGCAGGGCGCGCTGCGCGTCGTGCGCCTGCAGCTGCGCCGGCCACTGCCGGCCCCAGTGCTGCCACAGGGTCAGCGCGCCCAGGTGGTCGAAGGCCTGCAGCGCGCGCAGGTCCCAGGCGGCGCCCGGCGCCACCTGAGCCAGCGCCGCCTGGGCGGCGCGCCAGGCCCGCTTGCTGCCCAGCGCGCCGGCCGTCCACCGGCCCTGCAGCACCGCGCGCGCGTCGGTGGCGGGTTCGATCCAGGCGGGTGGTTGGGGCATGCGGGACGCAAACGGGATGGGGACGCTGGCATGGTAACGTCCCTGCCGGCAGGGAGGGCGCGCCAGCGTGGGTCGCGTAATCGTTACGACTCTTGCGCGCTGTTGGACGCATTATCCCGAGATGCGCCCTTAGGATCGACCGACCTTTAGACCGATTGTTACTTAGGAGAAAGCATGGCACTGCAAGGACCGTTCTTCGGCAAGCGCGACACCGACCCCACCCCCACCCGCCCGGCTGGCAGCCCGCTGGGCGGCACCAGCTCGCTCGGGTCCGCCGGCGGCAGCGCGCAGCCCTTCGCGGCCCCGGTGCCGGCCGGCGCATCCACCAGCCCGCTGGCGGCCGCGCCGGCGGCCAACCCGGTGTCCGACGGCGGCGCCAAGCTGACGGTGGGCCCCAACATCAAGCTCAAGGGCGTCGAAATCACCGATTGCGACACGCTGGTGGTCGAGGGCACGGTCGAGGCGACCATGAACTCGCGCGTGATCCAGATCGCCGAGCAGGGCGCCTTCAAGGGCTCGGCCGAGATCGACATCGCCGAGGTGCGCGGCAGCTTCGACGGCACGCTCACCGTGCGGCAAAAATTGGTGATCTTCGCCACCGGCAAGGTCACGGGCAAGATCCGCTATGGCAAGATCGTGATCGAAGAAGGAGGCCAGCTTTCCGGTGAGATCACGTTCGGCATGGACAAGAGCAGCGGCAAGAGCGCCTGAGCTCCGCGCCGCGGCGCGCGCTGTCCACGGGGCCGCCTTGGCGGCCCTTTTGCTTGCCGGCGCGCTGGCGGGCTGCGCCAGCAGCGCCCCCACGACGCGGGGCGAGGTGCAGGGCGCCAGCTTCCAGTCGGGCGAGCTGCTGCAAAGCGACGGCAACCGCCTGACGCAGGCGGCCATGCGCGCCAACCTGGCCAGCCTGCGCCGGCTGGCCGACAAACTGTACCGGCGCAACCCGGCCGAGTGGCGCAAGACGGCGGCCACGCGCGAGGCGGCCCTGCGCCAGCTGGACGCCAGCGTGCTGGGCGGCCAGCCCTGGGGCCCGCTGCAGGGCCAGCGCGACGTGGCGGCGCTGTCGCTGGCGCTTTCGCCCGGCTTCGCGGGCGACCGCGTGGCGGCCTTCGTGGCCGCCTGCGCCGACACCCTCGTCGCCGCGCACGGCGGCCGGCGCGAGTTCTATTACCTGGACGGCATCGATCCGCAGCACGTCTACAACGCGGCGCGCAACATGGAGGCCGCGCTGTGGATCCTGAACACGCGGCGCGACGCCGCGGGCCAGCCGCTGCTGCACGCCAACGAGATCGCGGGCGAGGTGCGCAACCTCAGCTTCGAGCGCGAGTTCGGCCAGATCATCGGCCGGCTCGACCTGCTGGCCACCGTCGCCACCGAGCGCCATCGGCGCGCGGTGATCGACTACGTGCAGGGTCTGGTGGCGGCGCCTTTCCTGGCCTTTCTGCCGGTCAAGTGACGGGCGGTCCCTGGGGTCAGCGCGCCGCCTTCACCTCGTCGGCCGTCGCGTTCCTGGCCTGGTTGCCCCAGGACGTGCGCTCGTGGTTGACGATGTCGGCCACTTCGCTGTCCGACAGGGTGGCGCCGAACGGCGGCATGGGGCTGGGGTAGGCCGTGCCGTTGATGGTCTGGCCCTGCACGCCGTGCAGGATGGCCTGGATGTGCTTGGCCGGGTTGGCGTCCAGCACCACCGGGTCGCCCTTGAGCGGCGGGAAGGCGCCGGGCAGGCCCATGCCGGTGGCCTGGTGGCAGGCGGCGCAGTGCTGGGTGTACAGCGCGTCGCCACGCGCGGTGTCGAACTGGTAGGGCCCGGCCGGCTCGGGCGCGGCGGCGTGCGCCGGGGCGGCCGTGGCCGCGCCGCCGGCCTGGGTCAGCGTGGGCTGGGCGGGCGTGGCGGCCGCGCTGTCGCCCCTGGCCTCCAGGATGCCCACGGCCCCGATCGCCATGTGGGCCATGCTGTGGTCGACGAAGGGGTACTTGCCCGCCTTGGGCAGGATCACGTCGAACACCGCGCCCTCGCCGGGCCCCACGCTGTGCGTGGACACGCCGCTGAGCGCGTGCGAGGCGTCGGCGTCCGGATAGATCTTGTCGAACATGCCGCCGATGACGTGGAAGGCGCTCCACAGGTTCGGCCCGGCGTTGACGAAGTAGATGCGGGCGCGCTTGCCGGCCGTGATCGGCAGCGGCTGGTCGTGGTACTGGTTGGCGATGCCGTTGAACACGATCTCGTCCGGACGCATCTGCAGCATCTTCTCGAAGCTGGGGCCCATCAGGTTGCCGGCCATCTGCTGCGTGTACCACTCGCTTTGCACGATGACGTAGCTCTCGCTGGCCTCGGGCAGCGGCGTGGCCGGGTCGACGATGATGGCGCCGAACATGCCGTTGGCCATGTGCAGCAGCACCGGCGGCGTGCCGCAGTGGTAGACGAAGGCGCCCGGCGTGCTGGCCACGAAGGTGTACTCCAGCGTCTCGCCGGGGTTGATGTCCACGTAGTTCAGGTTCGGCGGCGTGATGGCCGAGTGGAAGTCCAGCGCGTGGTGCATGGTGCCGCGGTTGGTGAACTTCACCGTCACGACCTGGCCCTGGCGCAGGTGGATCATGGGCGCCGGCACCTGGCCGCCGAAGGTCCAGGCCTGGTATTCGACGCCGTTGGCGATGGCGACCTTCTGGTCCTCGGCGATCACCTCGATGGTGGCCGTCCTGCCGTCGCCGGCCACCGGGGGCAGGCGCGCGTCACGCGCCTTCTGGATCGGCTCCTTGGAGGCCAGCATCAGCGGCGACACCGCCGCCGCCGCCGTGCTGGGCGAGGCCGACTTGACGTTGAGCGTGCTGGGCAGGCCGGCGATCAAGAGGGCCAGCACCACCACGATGCCCAGCACCGCGACGATCTGCACGCCGGGCGGCAGGGCCTCGGGCGCGGGCGGCGGCTCGGTGGCGCTGCTCCATTCGGCGATCTTTTGCCAGCGCGGCCAGCGCCGCTCGATCAGGTAGTCCAGGCTGTAGGGCACCAGGCCGGCGCGGTAGTGCAGGCCGATCAGGGCGAGGAAGATCAGCACGTAGGTGATGGCCGTGCCGATGTTGGACACGCCCACCGCGTACGGGCCGCCGAAGCCTTCGGCGGTGCTCCACACCAGCAGGCTGAACAGGGCGCCCAGGGCGTACAGCGTGCGCCCGCCGAAGCCGATCACCAGGCAAATGGCGATGGCCGACACCGCCAGGCGCGTGAGCCAGGTGAACAGCGCGGCGTGCGGCGTCACCAACGCGATCCAGGCAGAGAACCACCAGGCGTTCCAGCCCGGCTGGCCCTGCGCGGCGTTGAGCAGGTAGCCCACGTAGTGCGAGGCGAAGTCGGGCAGCCAGGTGAGGGCCGCGGCCACCATCCAGATGATGCCGAAGGCCACGCGCAGGGCGGTGGTGGCGATGCCGGGCCAGGTGGAGGCGTGCCGGGTGTCGTGGGTGGGGGATGTGCTCATGAGTCAGGCTCCGGGTTGCGCAGCAGGGGCCCACGGCGGGCCGCGATCGCAGGGCGGGATCGGCGCGCGTCGGTCTCGCGGACGTTCATCCTCCTCTTTTATCGGTGCAGTTGACGCCAGTCAAATTTCAACCCTGGTGGGGTGCTGGCCATGGGGGAGCTCAGCCGGGCGCCGCCCGCAGCGCACGCCGGTACTGGATGGCCTCGGCCACGTGGGCCACGGTGGTGGCTTGGCTGCCGGCCAGGTCGGCGATGGTGCGCGCCACCTTCAGCGCGCGGTGCGTGGCGCGCGCGCTCCAGCCCAGGCGCGCGGCGGCGGTGCCGGCAAAGGCGGCGGCGGCCGGGTCGAGCCGCAGGTGTGTGTCCAGCACCTGGCCCTGCAGCGCCTGGTTGGGCGTGCCCTGGCGCGCCAGCGCCCGCTCGCGCGCCGCCACGCAGCGTGTGCGCACGGCGGCGCTGGCTTCGCCGGCGGGGGCGGCCAGCAGTTCGTCGGGCGCCAGTTGCGGCACCTCGACGTGCAGATCGATCCGGTCGAGCAGCGGGCCCGACAGCCGGCCCTGGTAGCGCGCCACCTGGTCGGGCGTGCAGCGGCAGGCGGGCTGGCCGCTGCCGGCGCGCGCGCCCAGGTGGCCGCAGGGGCAGGGGTTCATGGCGGCGACGAGCTGAAAGCGCGCCGGAAACTCGGCCCGCCGCGCGGCCCGGCTGATGTGGATGCGGCCGCTTTCCAGCGGCTCGCGCAGCGCCTCCAGGGCGGCGCGCGGAAACTCGGGCAGCTCGTCCAGAAACAGCACGCCGCCGTCGGCCAGCGAGATCTCGCCCGGCCGCGGCGGCGAGCCCCCGCCCACCAGCGCCACGGCGCTGGCCGTGTGGTGCGGTGCGCGCGTGGGGCGCTGGCCCCAGTGCGCCAGCTCGAAGCTGCCGTCCAGGCTGGCGATGGCCGCGCTTTGCAGGGCGGCGTCCTCGTCCATCGGCGGCAGCAGGCCGGCAAAGCGCTGCGCCAGCATCGACTTGCCGCTGCCCGGCGGGCCCACCATCAGCAGCGAATGGCCGCCGGCGGCGGCGATCTCCAGCGCGCGGCGCGCGGCGGCCTGGCCCTTGACGTCGGCCAGGTCGGGGTAGGCGGGCTCGGGCGCGCGGGTGGCGGCGGGCATGCGCGCCCAGCCGTCGGCGGGCGCGGCGCTGTCGGCGCCCGGCACGAACTGCGCCACCACGTCCAGCAGGTGCCGGGCGCGGTACACGGCCAGGCCGGGCACCAGGGCGGCTTCGTCGGCGCTGCCGGGCGGCAGCACCAGCCGCGGCGCCGGCTGCAGGCCGCGCAAGGCGGCCGCCATGGCCAGCGCGCCGCGCACCGGGCGCAGCTCGCCCGACAGCGACAGCTCGCCGGCGAAGGCCCAGCCCGCCATGCGCGCGCCGTCGATCTGCCCGCTGGCGGCCAGGATGCCCAGCGCGATCGGCAGGTCGAACCGCCCCGAGTCCTTGGGCAGGTCGGCCGGCGCCAGGTTGACGGTGATGCGCTGGTTGTGCGGAAACGTGAGGCCGCTGTTGAGCAGGGCGCTGCGCACGCGCTCGCGCGCCTCCTTGACCTCCACCTCGGCCAGCCCGACCAGGGTGAAGCTGGGCAGGCCGTTGGCCAGGTGCACCTCCACCGTGACGGCGGGCGCGGCCAGGCCCAGCAATGCGCGGCTTTGCACCCAACTCAGACCCATGTGGCGGCCCCCCTTTGTGCCGCCACTGTAGCGCGTGTTTTCAGTGGGGCGGCGCGGTGGTTTCGGCGCTGCGCCGCGCGCGCTCGGCCAGGTAGCGCTCGGTGGCGTCGCGCGCCATCGCGGCCGAGCCGAGCGCGCGGCCGTCATCGCCCAGCACCACGCTGAAGGTCATGTCCACGTACAGCCGGCGCCCGTCCTTGTGCGTGGCGCGCGTGGTGCGCACTTCGGCGCCGTGGCGGGTGGCGCCGCGCGCCATCGCCTGCTCGAAGCCGCGCCGGTGCCCCGCGCGCAGGTGCTCGGGGATGATCAGGTCGACGCTCTGCCCCAGCGCCTCGGCCGCGCTGAAGCCGAACAAGGCTTCGCACCGGGCGTTCCAGACGCGGATGACGCCCTGGGTGTCGATGAAGATCAGCGCGTCGGCCACGTCGGCGACGATGCGTGCCCAGGGGATGGAGGGGTTGGGGTCTGGGGTCATGGCGGTCGGTGGGGCGGCGGTATGGGCGTGGCCCGGATCACGCCAGCGCCATAAGTCGGATGATAGGAACCCTGGAAAAACCCCGTCACCCTGCCGATTGGAATCACCATGACCGCTGCCGCCTCCCGCATGCCCGCGTTCTACATCCCGCACGGCGCCGGCCCCTGCTTCTTCATGGACTGGAACCCGCCCGACGCCTGGGACAAGACCGCCGCTTTCCTGCGCGGCATGCCGGCCAGCCTGCCGGCCAGGCCCGCGGCCATCGTGCTGGTCACGGCGCACTGGCTGGCGCCGCAGGTCATGCTGACCGGCTCGGCCCAGCCCGGCATGCTGTTCGACTACCACGGCTTTCCGCCGCACACCTACGAGTTGCGTTACCCCGCGCCCGGCGCGCCGGCGCTGGCCGAGCGCGCGCGCGGCCTGCTGGCGGACGCCGGCATCGCCGCCGCCGTCGACACCCAGCGCGGCTACGACCACGGCACCTTCATCCCGCTGATGGTGGCCTTTCCCGACGCCGACGTGCCGGTGCTGCAGGTGTCCCTGCTGGGCAGCCTGGACGCGCAGGCGCACATCGGCTACGGCCAGGCGCTGGCGCCGCTGCGCGACGAAGGCGTGCTGGTCATCGGCAGCGGCATGAGCTACCACAACATGCGCGGCTACGGCGATCCGCGCTCGACGCCGGTCAGCGCCGAGTTCGACCGCTGGCTGACCGACACCGTGGCCCTGCCCGCGGCCGAGCGCAACGCCCGCCTGGCCGCCTGGGACACCGCCGCCGGCCCGGCCGGGCGCCTGTGCCACCCGCCGCGCGCCGAGGAGCACCTGCTGCCGCTGCACGTGGTTGCCGGCGCCGCCGGCAACGGCGTGGGGCGCAAGGTGTTCTCGGACCAGGTGCTGCGCACCACCCTTTCGGCCTTCCGCTTCGATTGAGGGCGGCGCCTTGCCGCCGCGTCGGCGAACCCGGTAAGCTGCGCGCCAACCCGGGAGTCCCTCATGAGCCGATCGCTTCGTCTGTCCGAAAAATGGTTTCGCCGCGGCCTGTGGCTGGTGGCCCTGGTGTTCGCCGGCTTCCTGATCGGCCTGGGCGGCAGAATCGTCGACGACCTGCCGCGGGTCGAGTCCGCGACCTCGATCGACGACTTCATGGACGCCGCCAAGGCCGCCGACGCGCGCCGCACCATCGACGCCGCGCGCCAGCGCGCGCAGACCGCACAGGACGCCCTGGCGCAGGCGCGGCTGCAGCAGCGCGTGGCCGCGTCCGACGTGGGCAACGCGCGCCAGGGCTTCGAGAACTGGATCGCCACGCGCAAGGCCACCGAGCGTGCCGAGCAGGACCCCGAGGTCGTCACGCGCACCCGCGCGCTGGACGGGTTGCAGGCGCGCGAGCGCGCCGCGCGCGCCGAGGTCGAGCGCCAGCAGCAGGCGCTGCTGGACGCCAGCCAGGCCCGCGACGGCGCGCAGCGCCAGCTGCAGCAGATGCAGGACGAGGCCCAGGGCCGCTACGAGCGCGCGCTGCGCGCGCGGGAGCTGCGCGTGTTCGGCTACCGCCTGGCGCTGACGCTTCCCCTGCTGCTGCTGGCCGGCTGGCTGTTCGCCAAAAAGCGCAAGAGCAGCGCGTGGCCCTTTGTCTGGGGCTTCATCCTGTTCGCGCTGTTTGCCTTTTTCGTCGAGCTGGTGCCCTACCTGCCCAGCTACGGCGGCTACGTGCGCTACGCCGTGGGCATCGTGCTGACGGTGCTTGTCGGGCGCTGGGCTATCGCCGCGCTCAACCGCTACCTGGCGCGGCAGCAGGCGGCCGAGGCGCAGCCCGAGCAGGAGCGCCGGCGCGAGCTGTCCTACGACACCGCGCTGGCGCGGCTGGCCAAGGGCGTGTGCCCCGGCTGCGAGCGCGCCGTCGACCTGAAGGACGGGCACATCGACTTCTGCCCGCACTGCGGCATCGGCCTGTTCAACCGCTGTGGCCGGTGCGACGCGCGCAAGAGCAGCTTCGCGCACTACTGCCATGCCTGCGGCACGGCGGCAGCGGCCGGTCTGCAGGATGGCTGAATGCTATTTAAACAATAGCTATCTGCGCTTGTTTGTCGCCGGCTGAAGGCCGATTCGATCAAGAATCTCAGCTCAGCATGCCCGCCAGCCGCTGGCGGATCAGGCCCTCGGCCTCGGCCATCATGCGGTCGACCAGCACCTTGACGGTGGGCACGTCGTGGATCAGGCCGGCCACCATGCCGCAACTGAAGGCGCCGGCATCCATCTCGCCGTTCTGCATGATGCGCGGGTACACGCCGGCCACTTCCTCGATGATGTCCTGGAAGGTGAGCTTGTCGCCCAGCGCCTTTTCCTTGGCGATCAGGCGCTCGACGGCGGCGTTGTTCAGCACGCGCTCGGTGTTGCGCAGCGGGCGCATCACCAGACGGGTGTCCAGCTCGCTCGCCGCCACGATGGCCTTCTTGACGTTTTCGTGGATCGGCGCCTCCTGCGTGGCCATGAAGCGCGTGCCCATGTTCATGCCCTCGGCGCCCAGCGCCAGCGCCGCCACCAGCGAGCGCCCGTCGGCCATGCCGCCTGAGGCGACGAAGGGGATCTTGAGTTCTTCGGCCGCGCGCGGCAGCAGGATGAAGTTGGGCACGTCGTCCTCGCCCGGGTGGCCGCCGCACTCGAAGCCGTCCACGCTCACCGCGTCGCAGCCGATGGCCTCGGCCTTGAGCGCGTGGCGCACCGAGGTGCACTTGTGGATCACCTTGATGCCGTGCTCGTGCAGCAGCGGCATCCACTTTTGCGGGTTGTTGCCGGCGGTCTCGACGATCTTCACGCCGCCCTCGACGATGGCCTTGATGTAGCCCGGATAGTCGGGCGAGGTGACGGTGGGCAGAAAGGTCAGGTTGACGCCGAAGGGCTTGTCCGTCATCTCGCGGCAGCGGGCAATCTCGCGCGCCAGCAGCTCGGGCGTCTTTTGCGTCAGGCCGGTGATGATGCCCAAGGCGCCCGCGTTGGACACGGCAGCGGCCAGCTCGGCCAGGCCGACGAAGTGCATGCCGCCCTGGATGATGGGGTGCTGGATGCCGAACAGTTCGGTGATGCGGGTTTTCATGGGCCAGGCTCCGTCGAATGGGGGTCGCAAATCTCAAAGCATAGCTTCTGCGCGGCGCCATTCCAGTCGCCTGCGCGGCAGGCTCTTAAACCCCGCGCGCCCGGTCGGCGGCAAAGCGCGCGCGAAAGGCCGCAAACTCGCCCGCGTCCAGCGCGGCGCGCACCTCGCGCATCAGGTTCAGGTAGTAGTGCAGGTTGTGGATGCTGGCCAGCATGGGGGCCAGCATCTCGCCGCAGCGCTCCAGGTGATGCAGGTAGGCGCGCGAGAAGCCGCCGCGTCCGCCCTCGGCCCAGGGCACCCCGGCCTCGCCCGCGCAGGCGTGGCAGGTGCAGGTCTCGTCGATGGGGCGGGGGTCGGCCTTGTGGCGGGCGTTGCGGATCTTCAGGTCGCCCCAGCGGGTGAACAGGTGGCCGTTGCGCGCGTTGCGCGTGGGCATCACGCAGTCGAACAGGTCCACGCCGCAGGCCACGCCCTCGACCAGGTCCTCGGGCGTGCCCACGCCCATCAGGTAGCGCGGCTTGTGGGCGGGCAGGCGGTGCGGGGTGTGCGCCATGATGCGCCGCATGTCCTCCTTGGGCTCGCCCACGCTGACGCCGCCGATGGCGTAACCGGGAAAGTCCATGGCCACCAGCTGCTCCAGCGACTCCTGCCGCAGGTGCTCGAACATGCCGCCCTGCACGATGCCGAACAGGGCGTTGGGGTTTTGCAGGCGCTGGAATTCGTCCTGCGAGCGCTTGGCCCAGCGCAGGCTCATTTCCATGCTGGCGCGGGCTTCGGCCTCGGTGGTGACGTGGCCCTGGGTCTCGTAGGGCGTGCATTCGTCCAGCTGCATCGCGATGTCGCTGTTCAGCACGGTTTGAATCTGCATGCTGACCTCGGGCGACATGAACAGCTTGTCGCTGTTGACGGGGCTGGCAAAGTGCACGCCCTGCTCGGTGATCTTGCGCATCTCGCCCAGCGACCAGACCTGAAAGCCGCCCGAGTCGGTGAGGATGGGCTGGTCCCACCGCTCGAAGCCGTGCAGCCCGCCAAAGCTGCGCAGCACGTCCAGGCCGGGGCGCATCCACAGGTGGAAGGTGTTGCCCAGGATGATCTGCGCGCCCATCTCGCGCAGGCTGCGCGGCAGCACGCCCTTGACGGTGCCGTAGGTGCCCACGGGCATGAAGATGGGCGTCTGCACGACGCCGTGGTTGAGCGTGAGCCGCCCGCGCCGGGCGTGGCTGTGCGGGTCGTTGCCCAGCAGCTCGAACTGCAACATCGTTCGTCAGGCAGCCAATGGCTTGCGCGCGGTGACCAGGAAGCCCGGCAGGGGCTGGCCGCCTTCCAGGCGCAGCGCGGGCAGCTCTTCGATCACGACCTCGTCGAAGCCGGCCGCCCGGCACAGGCGTTCCACCGCCGAGGCCTTGTGGGCGTAGCGGTTGCTTTTCTCGCGCAGCACCAGGTCGGCCTCGTCCTCGCCGGCGCTCTCGCACGAGAAGACGAAGTGCCCGCCGGGCTTGAGGATGCGCAGCGCGTTGGGAATCACCGGCTCCAGCTCGCCCACGTAGATCAGCACGTCGGTGCAGGTGATGGCCTCGTAGAGGTCGGCCGGGGTCTCGCGCAGCGCGTCCAGCACGTTGACCTGGTGGAAGCGCGAATACAGGCCCAGTTTGGCGGCCTGCTCGATCATCTTGTCGGACAGGTCGACGCCGATGATGTGGCCCTGGATGCGGCCCAGGTAGGCCGCCACCTGGCCGGTGCCGCAGCCCAGGTCCAGCAGGTTGAAGCGCCCGTCGGGGTGCTTGGCCTTCAGGATCTCGGCCACGCGCCGGGGCACGCGGTACTGCAGGGTGCCGACCAGGTGCTGGTCGAAGCGCTCGGCGTAGCCGTCGAAGATGCCGGTGATCACCTCGGTGGGCTGCGTGCGCGGCGTCTGGCCGTGCGCGATGGCGTGCCAGGAGCGCACGTTCTCGTCCTGCGGGTGCAGGGCCAGCAGATGGTCGGCCCACTGGCGGGCCTGCTCGTCGTCCTTCTCGTGCAGCGCGCAGTCCAGCAGGCCGCGCAGCGTCTCGTCGTGCTGCGGCAGCCGCGCCTGCACGTGGGCGTAGTGCTCGCGCGCCAGGGCGTACTCGTCCTGGCTGGCCAGAAAGCGCGCTAGGAACAGGCGGATGCCCAGCTCGTCCGGAAAGCGGCGCACGCCGTCCTCGGCCCAGCGGCGGGTCTGCTCGATGCGCTCGGCGTACAGCGCGACGTTGATGGCGCCGATCATCACCTGCTTGTCGAGGGGCTCGTTGGCCAGCGCCTGCATGGCCAGCGACAGCGCCTCGTCGCCCTGCTTGTCCTTGGCCAGCATCAGGGCCAGCTCGATCTGCGCCACGTGCCAGTCGGGCGCCAGCGCCAGCGCCTTGCGCGCGGCCTGGATGGCGGCGGGCACGTTGCCGGCCTGCTGCGCCAGCCGCATGCCCACCAGGGGCACGCGGGCGTCGGTGGGCGCCTGTTTCTGCGCCGCGTTCAGCGCCTGCGCGGCGGGCTGCAGCTGCCCCACCTCGATCAGGCCGCGAATGCGCTGCAGCTCGAGCGTGAACGGGTCGGTGAAGGGATCAACGGAGGAAAAGGGGCTGGACATCGTCGGGAGGCCGGAGGCAAAAGAGGGGCGGGCAGGGCACGCGCGTGAACCCGTGATTATCCGGGACGCACCAGCCACATGGCGTCGCCGTAGCTGAAGAAGCGGTAGCGCGCGGCCACGGCGTGGCGGTACAGCGCCATCACGTGCGCGTGGCCGGCGAAGGCGCTGATCATCATCATCAGCGTGCTGCGCGGCAGGTGGAAGTTGGTGACCAGGGCATCGACCACCCGAAAGCGAAAGCCCGGCGTGATGAAGATGCCGGTGTCGCCGTCGGCCTGGCCGCTGTGCGCCCAGCTCTCCAGCGTGCGCACCGTGGTCGTGCCCACGGCCACCACGCGCCCGCCGCGCGCGCGGCAGGCGGCGATGGCGGCCTGCGTGGCCTGGGGCACGTGGTAGCGCTCGCGGTGCATCACGTGCTCGGCCAGGGTTTCGGTCTTGACGGGCTGGAAGGTGCCGGCGCCCACGTGCAGCGTGACGGCCGCGCGCGCCACGCCGCGGGCATCCAGCGCGGCCAGCACCGTGTCGTCGAAGTGCAGCGCTGCCGTGGGGGCGGCCACCGCGCCGGGGTTCTTGGCGAACACGGTCTGGTAGCGCGCCAGGTCCTCGTCGGTGTCGGCGTGCTCGATGTACGGCGGCAGCGGCACGTGGCCGTGCGCGGCCATCAGCGCGTAGGCGTCGCCGGACAGGCGCAGGTGAAACAGCGGGCCGCCGGCATCGGGCCAGCGCCCCAGCAGCTCGGCCGCAAAGCCGCCGTCCATGTTCAGCACCGTGCCGGGCGGGGGTTTTTTGCTGACCTTCATGTGCGCGGCCACCGTGCCATCGGGCAGCATGCGCTCGATCAGCAGCTCCAGCCGGCCGCCGCTGGGCTTGGTGCCGTACAGGCGGGCCTTGACCACCTGCGTGTCGTTGAACACCAGCAGGTCATCGGGCGCCAGCAGCGCGGGCAGCTCGCGGAAAGCGCGGTCGACGGGCGCGGGCCCGCTGCCGTCCAGCAGGCGCGAGGCGCTGCGCTCGGGCGCGGGGTGCTGGGCAATGAGCTCGGGGGGCAGAGCGAAGTCGAAGTCGCTCGTGGTGAAGATGCGTTCAGACATGCTTGAGGGCCGGACGGGCCCGTGCCAAGGGAAAGGCAGAATTGTCCCATGCCCGACGCCCAGGCCCCGCCCGCCCAGCCGCTCAGCGCGCCGCAGAAGGCGCTGCACAAGCTGGGCCTGGTGCGCCCCATCGACCTGGCGCTGCACCTGCCGCTGCGCTGGGAGGACGAGACGCGGCTCACGCCGCTGGCCGAGGCGGCGCGCGTGCTCAGCCATGAGCCGGTGCAGTTCGAGGCCACGGTGGTGCACCAGGAGGTGGCCTACCGCCCGCGCCGCCAGTTGCTGGTGACGGTGGAGGACGGCGGCGAGCGCTGCGTGCTGCGCTTTTTCAACTTCTACCCCTCGCAGCTCCGGCAGCTGGCGGTGGGCGCGCGCCTGCGCTTGCGGGGCGAGCTGCGCGGCGGCTTCGGCGGCCTGACCATGATGCACCCCACGGTGCACGCCGCCGGCGGCGCGCTGCCGGCGGCGCTCACGCCCGTGTACCCCACGGTGGCGCAGCTGCCCCAGGCGTACCTGCGCAAGGCCGTGCAGGCGGGCCTGGCGCAGGCCGACCTGGGGGCGACCCTTCCCGCTGAATTTTCAAGCCAGATCGACGCCTTGCGCCCGTGGGATCTGCGTCAGGCGCTCACTTTTTTGCACCACCCCGCGGCCGGCGCCACGCTGAGCGAGCTGCAGGACCACAGTCACCCGGCCTGGCAGCGCCTGAAGGCCGAGGAGCTGCTGGCCCAGCAGCTGTCGCAGTGGAAGGCCCGCATCGCGCGCCAGCAACTGCGCGCCCCGGCCATGCGCCCGGCGCCCGGCGGCCTGCCCGAGCAGCTGCTGGCGGCGCTGCCGTTCGCGCTGACCGGCGCGCAGCGCCGCGTGGGCGAGGAGATCGCGCGCGATCTGGCGCGCACCCAGCCCATGCACCGCCTGCTGCAGGGCGACGTGGGCAGCGGCAAGACCGTGGTGGCCGCGCTGGCCGCCTGCGTGGCCATCGACGCCGGCTGGCAGTGCGCGCTGATGGCGCCCACCGAAATCCTGGCCGAGCAGCACTTCGCCAAGCTGGCGCAGTGGCTGGCGCCGCTGCTGGCCGCGCGCGGGCAGGCGGTGGCCTGGCTCACCGGCAGCCAGAAAAAGAAGGAGCGCGCGCCCATGCTGGCCGCCATCGAGAGCGGCGCGGCGGCGCTGGTGATCGGCACGCACGCCGTCATCCAGGCGCAGGTGAAGTTTGCGCACCTGGGCCTGGCCGTCATCGACGAGCAGCACCGCTTTGGCGTGGAGCAAAGGCTGGCGCTGCGCAACAAGCTATCGGAAACAGAGCGTGAACCGCACCTGCTGATGATGAGCGCCACCCCCATCCCGCGCACCCTGGCCATGAGCTACTACGCCGACCTGGACGTGTCCACGCTCGACGAACTGCCGCCCGGGCGCACGCCGGTGCTGACCAAGCTGCTGGCCGAACACCGCCGCGACGAGCTGGTCGAACGCCTGCGCGCGCAGATCGCCGAGGGGCGGCAGGTGTATTGGGTGTGTCCGCTGATCGAGGAGAGCGAGGCGCTGGACCTGCGCCATGCCAGCCAGACGCACGAGGAGTTGTCCGCCGCGCTGCCCGGCGCCTGCGTGGGCCTGCTGCACGCGCGCCTGCCGCCGGCCGACAAGAAGGCGGTGATGGCCGAGTTCGTTGCCGGCCGCATCGACGTGCTGGTCAGCACCACCGTCATCGAGGTGGGCGTGGACGTGCCCAACGCCAGCGTGATGGTGATCGAGCACGCCGAGCGCTTCGGCCTGAGCCAGCTGCACCAGCTGCGCGGGCGCGTGGGGCGCGGCGCGGCGGCCTCGGCCTGCGTACTGCTGTACAGCGTGCCCGAGGGCGGGCGCCTGGGCGAGACGGCGCGCGCGCGCCTGAAGGCCATGCTGGAGACCAGCGACGGCTTCGAGATCGCGCGGCGCGACCTGGCCATCCGCGGCCCCGGCGAGTTTCTGGGTGCACGCCAGAGCGGCGACGCGCTGCTGCGCTTTGCCGACCTGGCCGAGGACGGCGCCCTGCTGCAATGGGCGCGCGCCGCCGCGCCGGCGATGTGGGCGCGCTACCCCGAGGACGCCGCGCGCCACGTCGAGCGCTGGCTGGGCGCGCGCGCCGACTACCTGAAGGCGTAGCCCATCAGCGCCCGCGCCGGAACGCGGCGCGCGGTGCTCCCATCCTATGTCGTGACGAGTCCATGCGACGCCGATGAAGCCATTCGTTCGGCGCTACACCCACTCATCACCCATCAACGAAGGAGATCGTCATGAAACTCAGTCTTTTCGCCCTGGCCGCCGTGATGGCCCTGGGCGCCGCCGTGAGCGGCTGCGCGGCCACGCAACCCGCCGCCCCGCACGCGGCCATGGCCAGCAGCGCGGCCAGTGCCGCCACTGCGCCCAAGCTGCACGCCGCCATGCGCGGGCTGTGGCAGGGCCACATCGCCGCCACGCGCGACTACGCATTGGCCGTGCACGGGGGCAACGCCGCGGCCCAGCAAAAGGCCGAAGCCGCCGTGATCGACAACGCCAGGCAGATCGCGGGGGCCGTGGGAGGCTTCTACGGCGCGGCGGCCGACGACGCGACGCTGAAGGCGCTGGGCGGCCACTGGGCCGGCGTGAAGGCGCTGACGCTGGCGGCCAAGGCCCACGACGCGGCGGCCGAGCAAAAGGCCATGGACGAGCTGGCGGCCAACGCCACGGCCATCGCGCAGTTCTTTGCCGGCGCCAACCCGCAGAACTGGACCGTCGGCCAGCTGCAGGGCGCGCTGCTGATGCACGCGGGCGACCACCGCCAGCAGGTCGGCGCCATGATGGCGGGCGCGCCGGCCGCGCAGCAGGCCCAGCTGTGGACCGACATGCAGCACCACATGGACATGATCGCCGACGTGCTCTCGGACGGGCTGGCCAGGCAGTTTCCGGACAAGGCCAGCTGACGCGTCGGGCCGGGTTGGGCCACGGCCTCGGTGTCCCACCGAGGCCGTTTTCACATGGGCAGATGCTGGCGTATCCTTGACGCCGGCATTCCAACCCCGACACCGTGACCCTTACAGAACTGAAATACATCGTGGCCGTGGCCCGCGAGAAGCACTTCGGCAAGGCTGCCGAGGCCTGCTTCGTCTCGCAGCCCACGCTGTCGGTGGCGGTCAAGAAGCTGGAGGACGAGCTGGAGCTCAAGCTGTTCGAGCGCAGCAGCGGCGAGATCACCGTCACCGCGCTGGGCGAGGCGATCGTGCGCCAGGCCCAGAGCGTGCTGGAGCAGGCGGCCGAGATCAAGGAGATCGCCAAGCGCGGCAAGGACCCGCTGGGCGGTCCGCTCAAGCTGGGCGTGATCTATACCATCGGCCCCTACCTGCTGCCCGAGCTGGTGCGCCGCAACATCGAGCGCACGCCGCAGATGCCGCTGATGCTGCAGGAGAACTTCACCGCACGTCTGCTGGAGATGCTGCGTACCGGTGAGATCGACTGCGCCATCCTGGCCGAGCCCTTTCCCGACACCGGCCTGGCCGTGGCGCCGCTGTACGACGAGCCCTTCGTCGCCGCCGTGCCCGTGGGCCACCCGCTGGCGGCGCAGGCGTCCGTCACCTCGCAGCAGCTGCAGGGCCAGACCATGCTGCTGCTGGGCACCGGCCACTGCTTTCGCGACCACGTGCTGCAGGTGTGCCCCGAGTTCGCGCGCTTCGCCAGCGCCGCCGACGGCATCCGCAAGAGCTTCGAGGGCTCGTCGCTGGAGACCATCAAGCACATGGTGGCCGCCGGCATGGGCGTGACCCTGGTGCCCGCGCTGGCCGTGCCCGCGCCCGACGTGCACGGCACCGAGCCGCTGCTGCGCTACCTGCCCGTGGTGGACGAGCACGCCGGCGCCGCCCCGCCCACCCGCCGCGTGGTGCTGGCCTGGCGGCGCAGCTTCACGCGCTACGAGGCCATCGCCGCGCTGCGCAACGCCGTCTATGCCTGCGAGCTGCCGGGCGTCACCCGCCTGTCGTGAGGGCCGGCGGCGGCGCACGTGACAAGGGCGCCATGGATTTCAAGCAAAATCAACCTCTAGACCGTATACAACAAGCGCTATCAGCTATCGTTTTCATTGCATGACCGCCTCCGCCCCGTCCCGCGGCAAGCTCGCCCAATACCTCGACCTGATCCGCTGGAGCCGCCCCGCCGGCTGGCTGGTGCTGCTGTGGCCCACACTCAGCGCGCTGTGGCTGGCGGCGGGCGGCTTTCCGGGCTGGCACCTGCTGGCGGTGTTCGTGGCCGGCACCATCCTCATGCGCTCGGCCGGCTGCTGCGTCAACGACGTGGCCGACCGCGAGTTCGACCGCCACGTCAAGCGCACCGCCAGGCGCCCCGTCACCACGGGCGAAGTCGGCGTGCGCGAGGCCCTGGCCGTGGGCGCCGTGCTGGCGCTGGCTGCCTTCGGCCTGGTGCTGACCACCACGCCGGCGGCCATCGCCTGGTCGTTTCCGGCGCTGGCCATCGCCCTCGTCTATCCCTTTGCCAAGCGCCACGTGTCCATGCCGCAGGCCGTGCTGGGCGTGGCCTTTTCCTTCGGCATTCCGATGGCCTACGCGGCGGTGCAGGGCCGGGTGCCGCCCGAAGCCTGGATCCTGCTGCTGGGCAACGCCTTCTGGGTGCTGGCCTACGACACCGAATACGCCATGGTCGACCGCGACGACGACCTGAAGATCGGCATGAAGACCTCGGCCATCACCCTGGGCCGCTTCGACGTGGCGGCGGTGATGGGCTTTTACGTCGTCTATCTGGCCGTGTGGCTGGCCGTCGGCGTCGCCCGCGCGCCGTCGCCCATCCTGGTTGCGGCCTTTGCCCTGGCCGCCGCGCAGGCCGCGTGGCACTACACGCTGATTCGCCACCGCACGCGCGAGGGCTGCTTTACCGCCTTCAGCCAGAACCACTGGCTGGGCGCCACGGTGTTTGCCGGCATCGCGCTGGCATTGGCCGTGCGCTGAAGCGCGCTCAGAAGGTGTGAATGAATCCGGCGTGCCCGAGCAGGCTGCCCAAACGTGGCCGATCAAGGCGCAAAGCGCAGACGTAGCTTGGGCTACGGCGAGCATTTGCAACGCCGAGCGGGCGCGTTTGGGCGGGATGAGCGGGCATGACGGGTTCGTTCACGCCTTCTCAGCCCCCGAACTCGTCGCCCAGCTCCTTGGCGCGCTGGCAGGCCGCGTGCATGGCCTGCACGAAGGCGGCCTTGACGCCGGCCTGCTCCATGGCCGTCAGCGCGGCGTAGGTGGTGCCACCCTTGCTGGTCACGCGCTCGCGCAGGGTGGCCAGCGGCTCGGGCGATGCGCCGGCCAGGTGCGCGCCGCCGGCAAAGGTGCCCACGGCCAGCTGGCGGGCCTGCTCGGGCGACAGGCCCAGCTCGGCGCCGGCCTGCTGCATGGCCTCCAGAAAGTAGAAGACATAGGCCGGGCCCGAGCCCGACAGGGCGGTGACGGCGTCCAGCTGTTCCTCGCGCTGCACCCACAGCGCGTCGCCCGTGGTGCGGATCACCGTCTCGGCCAGCGCGCGGTCGGCGTCGCTGGCGGCGGGGCCGGCAAACAGCCCCGTCATGCCGCGCCCCACCAGCGCCGGCGTGTTGGGCATGCAGCGCACGATGCGGGCGGCGCCGGTGGCGCGGGCGATGGCGTCCGAGCGGATGCCGGCCATCACCGACAGCTGCAGCGCGCCGCCCACGTGCGGCGCCACCGGCGCGGCGGCGGCCTGAAAGCTCTGCGGCTTGACGGCCCACACCAGCAGGTCGCTGCCGGCCAGCGCAGCGCTGGCGGCCGGCAGGGCTTCGATGCCATGGTGCTCGCGCAGCGCGGCGCGCGCGGCCTCGAAGGGCTCGACCACGGTGATCTGCGCCGCCGGCAGCCCGCGCTGGATCAGCCCGCCGAGGATGGCGCTGGCCATGTTGCCGCCGCCGATGAAGGCGATGCGGGTGGAGGGGGGCAGGGGGCTGGCTGACATGGCGGGTCGATGCGGTTCAGGTTTGCCCGCAGTGTAGGCGCAAGGCCCTTGCGCTACGCTTGCCGCCATGCGATACATCCTTGCACTCGACCAGGGCACCACCAGCAGCCGCGCCATCGCCTTCGACGAGCGCGGCCAGGTGGCGGCGCTGGCGCAGCGCGAGTTCGCGCAGCACTTTCCGCAGCCCGGCTGGGTGGAGCACGACGCCGACGAGATCTGGGCCACGCAGCTGGCCGTGGCGCGCGAATGCATGCAAAAACTGGCTACAGCCCGGGCGGGTCATGCCCAATCAGCTCCCGAAATAGTAGCAATCGGCATCACCAACCAGCGCGAGACCACGGTGCTGTGGGAGCGCGCCACGGGCCGCCCGGTGGCGCGCGCCATCGTCTGGCAGGACCGGCGCACCACGGCGCGCTGCGAGCAGCTGCGCCGCGCCGGCCAGGCGGGCCTCATCCAGCGCAAGACCGGGCTGGTGCTGGATGCGTACTTCTCGGCCACCAAGCTCGAATGGCTGCTGGACGAGGTGCCCGGCGCCCGCGCGCGCGCCGAGGCGGGCGAGCTGGCCTTCGGCACCGTCGACAGCTGGCTGATCTTCAAGCTCACGGGCGGCCGGGTGCACGCCACCGACCCCAGCAACGCCGCCCGCACCCTGCTGATGGACATCCACACGCTGGACTGGGACGATGAGCTGCTGCGGCTGTTCCACATCCCGCGTGCGCTGCTGCCGCGCATCGTGCCCTCCAGCGGCGTGCTGGGCGAAAGCGCGGCCGGGCTGCTGGGCGCGGCGCCGATCCCGATCGCCGGCGTGGCCGGCGACCAGCAGGCCGCCACCTTCGGCCAGGCCTGCTTTGCGCCCGGCATGGCCAAGAACACCTACGGCACCGGCTGCTTCATGCTGATGAACACCGGCACGCAGGCCGTGGCCAGCCGCAACCGCTTGCTCAGCACCGTCGGCTGGCAGGGGCCGGGCGCGGCGGGAGCGCACCGCACGGCCTACTGTCTTGAAGGATCGGTGTTCATGGCCGGCGCCACGGTGCAGTGGCTGCGCGACGGCCTGGGCATCATCGACAGCGCCGCCGCCATCGAGCCCCTGGCCGCCAGCGTGCCCGACACCGGCGACGTCTTTTTGGTGCCCGCCTTTGCCGGCCTGGGCGCGCCCGACTGGGACGGCCGCGCGCGCGGCACCCTGGTGGGCCTGACGCGCGGCAGCACGCGCGCGCACATCGCCCGCGCCGCGCTGGAGGCCATCGCCCTGCAGTCGGCCGACCTGTTCGGCGCCATGGTGCGCGACGCCGGCATCCAACTGACCGAGCTGCGCGTGGACGGCGGCGCCAGCCGCAACGACCTGCTGATGCAGATGCAGGCCGACTTGGCTGGCGTGCCCGTGGTGCGCCCGCGCGTGACCGAGACCACCGCCCTGGGCGCGGCCTACCTGGCCGGGCTGGCCACCGGCGTGTGGTCGGGCGGCGGCGAGATCGCGGCGCAGTGGGCGGTCGACCGGCGCTTCGAGCCCCAGCTGTCCGAGCCGGCGCGGCGCCAGCGCGTGGCCCGCTGGCGCGAGGCGGTGGCGCGTGCGCGCGGCTGGGCGCGTGAAGGCCATGCGGCATAAAATCAGGGCTTGCCCCGGCCAACCAAGCGCTGGCAGCTATTAAAAACATAGTTATCGACGGATGAACCCAGCCCCCTTGCCCACCGACCGCGCCGCCCTGCTGGCGCAACTGGACGCGCCGCGCCGCTACGACCTGGCCGTGGTCGGCGGCGGCGCCACCGGCCTGGGCGTGGCGCTGGACGCCGCCCTGCGCGGGCACAGCGTGCTGCTGGTGGAGGCGCACGACTTCGCCAAGGGCACCTCCTCGCGCGCCACCAAGCTGGTGCACGGCGGCGTGCGCTACCTGGCGCAGGGCGACATCCACCTGGTGCGCGAGGCGCTGCACGAGCGCGTGCACATCCTCGACAGCGCGCCGCACCTGGCGCAGCCGCTGGCCTTCGTCATGCCCTCCTACAAGCTGTGGGAGACGCCGTTCTACGGCGTGGGCCTGAAGATGTACGACCTGCTGGCCGGCCGCGCCGGCCTGGGCGCCACCCAATGGCTGGGCGCGGGGCAAACGCAGCGCCTGCTGCCCGGCGTGCAGCCGCAGGGCCTGAAGGGCGGCGTCAAGTACTGGGACGGCCAGTTCGACGACGCCCGCCTGGCGCTGGCGCTGGCGCGCACGGCGGCCGCGCAGGGCGCGCTGGTGCTGAATTACTGCGAGGCGCTGGAGGTGCTGCACGACGCCGGCCAGGCCGTGGGCCTGCGCCTGCGCGATGCCGAGAGCGGGCGCGAATGGCGCGTGCAGGCCGGCTGCATCGTCAACGCCACCGGCGTGTGGGTCGACACCCTGCGCCAGCAGGACGCGCAACAGGCCGGGCAAAAGCTGGCGCCCATGGTCGAGCCCAGCCAGGGCGTGCACGTGGTGGTCGACCAGAGCTTTCTGCCCGGCGAGCACGCCCTGCTGGTGCCCAGCACGCGCGACGGCCGGGTGCTGTTTGCCGTGCCCTGGCTGGGCAAGCTCATTTTGGGTACCACCGACACCCCGCGCGGCGACGTGCCGCTGGAGCCGCGCCCGCAGGCGTCCGAGCTGGACTTCATCCTGACCGAGGCCGCGCGTTACCTGAAGCGAGCGCCCACCCGCGCCGACATCCTCAGCAGTTGGGCCGGCCTGCGCCCGCTGGTGCGCCCGGGGGGCGACGCCGGCAGCACCAAGTCCATCAGCCGCGAGCACACGGTGCGTGTGGCGCGCTCGGGCCTGGTCACCGTGACGGGCGGCAAGTGGACCACCTACCGCGCCATGGCCGAGGACGTGCTGGCCCACTGCGTGGACAGCGGGCGGCTGGCCGCGCGCGGCCCCTCGCGCACGGCGGGGCTGAAGTTGGTGGGCGCCCCGGCCGAGGGCAGCCGGCCCGTGGCCCCCGTGCCCATCAGCCAGCCGCAGGGCCTGCACTCCTACGGCGCCGAGGCGCCCCTGCTGGCCGGCCTACCCGGCGCCGGGCGCGAACTGGCCCCCGGCCTGACCGAGGCCATGGTGCGCTTTGCCGCGCGCCACGAATACGCGCGCACGGTCGAGGACGTGCTGGCGCGCCGCTGCCGCCTGCTGTTTCTGGACGCCGCGCAGGCCGCCCGCGCCGCCCCCGCCGTGGCCGCCGTGCTGCAGGACGAGCTGGGGCGCGAGCCGGCGCAGGCGTCGTTTGAATGGTTGGCTGCGGCCTATGCCCAACAGGGCGCAACCGGCAGCGCTTGACCGGCCTTTGAAAATCGGTCATAATCGCCGGCTTCGCCAATACTGGCGGAAGAATTTCAGCCCCGCGAAAGCACTGGGCGCTCTTTTTGAGGGCGCACGGCGCTGGGCCCAAGACTGATCCGGCTCGATCCTCGAGCCGGGTGCAAGTTGGGAAACATTGAACAATGATCCAGACTGAATCCAGGCTCGAGGTCGCCGACAACACCGGCGCCAAGTCCGTCATGTGCATCAAGGTGCTGGGCGGTTCCAAGCGGCGTTACGCCAGCGTGGGCGACATCATCAAGGTGAGCGTGAAAGAGGCCGCCCCGCGCGGCCGCGTCAAGAAGGGCGAGATCTACAGCGCCGTCGTGGTGCGCACCGCCAAGGGCATCCGCCGCGGCGACGGCTCGCTCATCAAGTTCGACGGCAACGCCGCCGTGCTGCTCAACAACAAGCTGGAGCCCATCGGCACCCGCATCTTCGGCCCGGTCACGCGCGAGCTGCGCACCGAGCGCTTCATGAAGATCGTGTCGCTCGCTCCCGAAGTCCTGTAAGGAAAGGCGCGAGACATGAACAAGATTCGCAAGGGCGATGAGGTGATCGTGATCGCCGGGCGCGACAAGGGCAAGCGCGGCACGGTGTCGCTGCGCGTGGACGCCGATCGCGTGCTGGTCGACGGCATCAACCTCGTCAAGAAGCACGCCAAGCCCAACCCCATGAAGGGCATCCAGGGCGGCATCGTCGAGAAGGCCATGCCGATCCAGCAGTCCAACGTGGCCATCTACAACAAGGCGAGCGGCAAGGCCGATCGCGTCGGCATCAAGACCCTGCAGGACGGCACCCGCGTGCGCGTGTTCAAGTCCAGCGGCGAAGAGATCAAGGCCTGAGGTTCACCATGGCACGACTGCAACAACACTACCGCGAAAAAGTGGCGCCCGAGCTGATCAAGAAGTTCGGCTACAAATCGCCCATGGAGGTGCCGCGCATCACCAAGATCACGCTCAACATGGGCGTGAGCGAGGCCGTGGCCGACAAGAAGATCATGGACAACGCCGTCGCCGACCTGACCAAGATCGCCGGCCAGAAGCCCGTCGTCACCAAGGCCAAGAAGGCCATCGCCGGCTTCAAGATCCGCGAGCAGCAGGCCATCGGCACCATGGTGACCCTGCGCGGCGCGCGCATGTACGAGTTTCTCGACCGCTTCGTCACCGTGGCGCTGCCGCGCGTGCGCGACTTCCGCGGCATCTCGGGGCGCTCCTTCGACGGCCGCGGCAACTACAACGTGGGCGTCAAAGAGCAGATCATCTTCCCCGAGATCGAGTACGACAAGGTCGACGCCCTGCGCGGCCTGAACATCTCCATCACGACGACGGCCAAGAACGACGAGGAGTGCAAGGCGCTGCTCGCGGGCTTCCGTTTCCCGTTCAAGAACTGAGGGTGAACCCGTGGCAAAAACCGCTTTGATCGAGCGCGAACTCAAGCGCGAGAAACTGGTCGCCAAGTACGCCAAGAAGCATGCCGAGCTGAAGGCCATCGCCAACGACGCCAAGCGTGGCGATGACGAGCGCGCGCAGGCCCGCCTGGCGCTGCAGAAGCTGCCGCGCAACGCCAACCCGACGCGCCAGCGCAACCGCTGCGAAATCACCGGCCGCCCGCGTGGCACGTTCCGCCAGTTCGGCCTGGGCCGCGCCAAGGTGCGCGAGCTGGCGTTCGAGGGCCAGATCCCCGGCGTCACCAAGGCCAGCTGGTAATCGGCAGGAGTAAAGCAACATGAGCATGAGTGATCCCATTGCCGACCTGCTGACCCGCATCCGCAACGCGCAGATGGTGGCCAAGCAGACCGTGTCGGTGCCGTCGTCCAAGGTCAAGGTGGCCATTGCCCAGGTTCTGAAGGACGAGGGCTACATCGACGGTTTCCAGGTCAAGTCCGAGGCCGGCAAGTCCGAGCTCGAAATCGCCCTCAAGTACTACGCCGGCCGCCCGGTCATCGAGCGCATCGAGCGCGTCAGCCGTCCCGGCCTGCGCGTGTACAAGGGCCGCGACGCCATTCCCCAGGTCATGAACGGCCTGGGCGTGGCCATCGTCACCACCCCCCGCGGCGTGATGACCGACCGCAAGGCGCGTGCCACCGGGGTCGGCGGCGAAGTGCTGTGCTACGTGGCCTAAGGAGAAATTCAGATGTCGCGTATCGCAAAAATGGGTGTGTCCGTGCCGGCTGGCGTGGACGTCAAGATCGGTGACGAGCAGATCACCGTCAAGGGCAGCGGCGGCGAGCTGAAGCTGGCCACCAACCCGCTGGTCAAGGTCGCCGCCAACGGCGCCAACCTGAGCTTCGTGCCGGCCGACGAATCGCGCGAGGCCAACGCCATGAGCGGCACCATGCGCCAGCTGGTCAACAACATGGTGGTGGGCGTGAGCAAGGGCTTCGAGAAGAAGCTGAACCTGGTCGGCGTGGGTTTCCGCGCCCAGGCCCAGGGCAACAAGCTCAACCTGTCGATCGGTTTTTCGCACCCCGTCAACTTCGACATGCCGGCCGGCCTGAAGGTCGAGACCCCGGCGCCGACCGAGATCGTCGTCAAGGGCGCCGATCGCCAGGCCGTCGGCCAGATGGCTGCCGTGATCCGCGCCGCTCGTCCGCCCGAGCCCTACAAGGGTAAGGGCATCCGCTATGCGGACGAGAAGGTGGTGATCAAGGAAACCAAGAAGAAATAAGGACCTGCATCATGATGACCAAGAAAGAGCAGCGTCTTCGCCGTGCCCGCCAGACGCGCATCCGCATCGCGACGCAAGGCGTGGCCCGCCTGACCGTCAACCGCACCAACCTGCACATCTACGCCGCCGTCATTTCCGGCGACGGCGCGCGCGTGCTGGCCAGCGCTTCCACGGCCGAAGCCGAGATGCGCAAGCAGCTGGGCGGCGCGGGCAAGGGCGCCAACGTGGCGGCCGCGCAGGTGATCGGCAAGCGTATCGCCGAGCGTGCCAAGGCCGCCGGCGTCGAGCAGGTGGCGTTCGACCGCGCCGGTTTTGCGTATCACGGCCGCGTCAAGGCGCTGGCCGAGGCAGCCCGCGAAGCGGGCCTGCAGTTCTGATTGCGAGGACGGACAAGATGGCAAGGTTTCAGGCAAGAACGCAAGGTGACGGTCCGGAGGACGGCCTGCGCGAGAAGATGATTTCGGTCAACCGCGTGACCAAGGTGGTCAAGGGCGGCCGGATTCTGGGTTTTGCCGCGCTCACCGTGGTGGGCGATGGCGATGGCCGTGTCGGCATGGGCAAGGGCAAGTCCAAGGAAGTGCCCGCCGCCGTGCAGAAGGCCATGGACGAGGCGCGCCGCAACCTGCGCAAGGTCTCGCTCAAAGACGGCACCATCCACCACAACGTGACGGGCCACCACGGCGCCGCCACCGTGATGATGGCGCCCGCGCCGCGCGGCACCGGCATCATCGCCGGCGGCCCGATGCGCGCGGTGTTCGAGGTGCTGGGCATCACCGATATCGTGGCCAAGAGCCACGGCACGTCCAACCCCTACAACATGGTGCGTGCCACGCTGGATGCGCTGAACAACTGCACCACGGCCTCCGAAGTGGCGGCCAAGCGCGGCAAGTCGGTCGAAGACATCTTCACCGCCTGAGGAGTGATGGCATGACACAGCAAACCAAGACCGTCAAGGTCCAACTGGTGCGCAGCCCCATCGGCTGCAAGATGGACCACCGCGCCACCGTGCGTGGCCTGGGCCTGCGCAAGCTCAACAGCGTGCGCGAGCTGCAGGACACGCCCGCGGTGCGCGGCATGATCAACAAGATCGACTACCTGGTCCGCATCGTCTGAGGAATTTGCGAGATGGAACTCAACAGCATCAAACCCGGTGACGGCGCCAAGCGCCCGCGCCGCCGCGTCGGGCGCGGCATCGGCTCCGGCCTGGGCAAGACGGCCGGCCGCGGCCACAAGGGCCAGAAGTCCCGTTCGGGCGGCTACCACAAGGTCGGCTTCGAAGGCGGCCAGATGCCCATGCAGCGTCGCCTGCCCAAGCGCGGTTTCAAGTCGGCCTCGCTCAAGTACAACGCCGAGATCACTCTGGGTGAGCTCGACCGCCTGGGCCAGGCCGAGGTGAACCTGCTCACGCTCAAGCAGGCGGGGCTGGTGCGCGAGCTGGCCCGCGTGGTCAAGGTCATCAAGAGCGGCGAGCTGACCCGTGCCGTCAAGCTGACGGGCATCGGCGCGACGGCGGGTGCCAAGGCGGCCATCGAGGCGGCCGGCGGCGCGCTGGCTTGATGCCGGCCCATCAGAAAGCGATCGACTGACGTGGCTACTGGCGCAAACCAAGTCGCAAAGACAGGCAAGTACGGCGATCTGCGCCGCCGCCTGTTCTTTTTGCTGGGCGCGCTGGTCGTGTACCGGATCGGCGCGCACATTCCCGTGCCTGGCATCAACCCGGACCAGTTGCGTCAACTGTTCCAGAGCCAGCAGGGCGGCATCCTGAACCTGTTCAACATGTTCTCGGGCGGGGCGCTGTCGCGCTTCACCGTGTTCGCGCTGGGCATCATGCCGTACATTTCGGCGTCGATCATCATGCAGTTGATGACCTACGTCATGCCCGCGTTCGAGGCCCTCAAGAAAGAGGGCCAGTCCGGGCAGCGCAAGATCACCCAGTACACCCGCTACGGCACGCTGGGCCTGTCCACGTTCCAGTCCTTCGGCATCGCCGTCGCGCTGGAGGCCTCGCAGGGCCTGGTCATCAGCCCGGGCTGGGGCTTTCGCCTGACGGCGGTGGTCAGCCTGACGGCGGGCAGCCTGTTTCTGATGTGGCTGGGCGAGCAGATCACCGAGCGCGGCCTGGGCAACGGCATCTCGATCCTGATCTTCGCGGGCATCGCGGCCGGCCTGCCGGGCGCCGTGGGCGGCCTGATGGAGCTGGTGCGTACGGGTGCCATGAGCATCATCGTGGCACTGTTCATCGTCGCCGTGGTGTGCCTGGTGACCTATTTCGTGGTGTTCGTCGAACGCGGCCAGCGCAAGATCCTGGTCAACTACGCGCGCCGCCAGGTGGGCAACAAGGTGTACGGCGGGCAATCGTCGCATCTGCCGCTCAAGCTGAACATGGCCGGCGTGATTCCGCCCATCTTCGCTTCGTCGATCATCCTGCTGCCGGCCACGGTGGTGGGCTGGTTCAGCACCGGCGACTCGATGCTGTGGCTCAAGGACATCGCCTCCACGCTGTCGCCGGGCCAGCCGATCTACGTGCTGCTGTACGCCACGGCGATCATCTTCTTCTGCTTCTTCTACACGGCGCTGGTGTTCAACAGCCGCGAGACCGCCGACAACCTGAAAAAGAGCGGGGCGTTCATTCCGGGCATTCGTCCGGGAGAGCAGACCGCCAAGTACATCGACAAGATCCTGATGCGGCTGACGCTGGTGGGCGCCATCTACGTGACGCTGGTCTGCCTGCTGCCCGAGTTCCTGATCTTGCGCTACAACGTGCCGTTCTACTTCGGCGGCACCTCGTTGCTGATTCTGGTGGTGGTCACCATGGACTTCATGGCCCAGGTGCAGAACTACATGATGAGCCAGCAGTACGAGTCGCTGCTCAAGAAGGCCAATTTCAAGACCACCGTTGGCGGCTGAGCGCCGGTGTCGAGAAAAGATTATTGGTTTGCCAACGTCAACATGAATGCCGTCCCGCTGGGCCAAAGGCCTCGGGCACAAGGGTTTTAGGAGAATGAAATGAGAGTGTCAGCTTCGGTCAAGAAAATTTGCCGTAACTGCAAGATCATCCGTCGCAAGGGTGTGGTTCGCGTCATCTGCACCGACCCGCGTCACAAGCAGCGCCAGGGCTGAGCCCCGCTTGCCGGTCAGATAGTTCAAGAGGACATACCCACCATGGCACGTATTGCTGGTATCAACATTCCGCCGCATCAGCACACCGAAATCGGCCTGACGGCGATCTTCGGCATCGGCCGTCAGCGCGCGCGCGACATCTGCGACGCCTGCGGCATCGCCTACTCCAAGAAGGTCAAGGACCTGACGGACGGCGACCAGGAAAAGATCCGCGACCAGATCGCCAAGTACACGATCGAGGGCGACCTGCGCCGCGAGACCACGATGAACATCAAGCGCTTGATGGACATCGGCTGCTACCGGGGTTTCCGCCACCGCCGCGGCCTGCCGATGCGCGGCCAGCGTACGCGCACCAACGCACGCACGCGCAAGGGTCCGCGCAAGGCCGCGCAGTCGCTGAAGAAATAATCAAGGAACCGTTCAAACATGGCCAAAGCTCCCGCCAGCAACGCCGCGCAACGCGTTCGCAAGAAAGTCCGCAAGAACATCGCGGACGGCATTGCGCACGTGCACGCGTCGTTCAACAACACCATCATCACCATCACCGACCGCCAGGGCAACGCCTTGTCGTGGGCGTCCTCGGGTGGCCAGGGTTTCAAGGGCTCGCGCAAGTCCACGCCGTTCGCCGCCCAGGTGGCGTCCGAAGTGGCCGGCCGCGCGGCCATCGACCAGGGCATCAAGAACCTGGACGTCGAGATCAAGGGCCCCGGCCCTGGCCGCGAGTCCTCGGTGCGCGCCCTGGCCGCGCTGGGCATTCGCATCAACTCCATTTCCGACGTGACGCCGGTGCCGCACAACGGCTGCCGTCCGCAGAAACGCCGCCGGATCTGATAACGACGGGTCGACACGGCATGGCTTCGCATGCCGTCCTTGTGTTTTTTAAGCCCACCGCCGCAGGCATTCGGTTCTGCGGCTCCCACGGCGGAAACGGCCGTGGCAGATGACATGTAAAAGGAAGCTCACGTGGCACGCTATCTCGGCCCCAAGGCCAAACTCTCCCGCCGTGAAGGCACCGACCTGTTCCTGAAGAGCGCGCGCCGCTCGATCACCGACAAGGTCAAGTTCGAATCCAAGCCCGGCCAGCACGGCCGCACCTCGGGCCAGCGAACCTCCGACTACGGCCTGCAGCTGCGCGAGAAGCAGAAGGTCAAGCGCATGTACGGCGTGCTGGAGAAGCAGTTCCGCCGTTACTTCGCCGAGGCCGAGCGCCGCCGCGGCAACACCGGCTCCAACCTGCTGTCGCTGCTGGAGTCGCGCCTGGACAACGTGGTCTACCGCATGGGCTTCGGCTCCACCCGCGCCGAGGCGCGCCAGCTGGTGTCGCACAAGGCGGTCACCGTCAACGGCCAGCCGGTCAATATCCCGTCGTACTTGGTCAAGGCCGGCGACGTGGTGGCCGTGCGCGAGAAGTCCAAGAAGCAGACGCGCGTGCTCGAGGCGCTGCAACTGGCCGGCCAGGTGGGTTTCCCGGGCTGGGTCGAGGTCAATGCCGACAAGGCCGAAGGCACGTTCAAGAAGGTGCCGGACCGCGACGAGTTCGGCGCGGACATCAACGAGTCGCTGATCGTCGAACTGTACTCGCGCTGATTCTTGCGCGCCCGTCGACGCACCCAGTTCCAGCCCGCCATCCCTGGCGGGTTTGGCGCTTCACCAGCCTTACCGGTGTAACGAGCCGGGGGTATTGAGAGGAAGTCTGAAGAATGCAAAGCCAATTGCTGAAACCCAAAGCCATCCACGTCGAGCCCTTGAGCGAGCACAAGGCCAAGGTCACGCTCGAGCCCTTCGAGCGCGGCTATGGGCACACCCTGGGCAACGCCCTGCGCCGCGTGCTGCTGTCGTCCATGGTGGGCTACGCGCCCACCGAGGTGACGATCGCCGGCGTGGTGCACGAATACTCCAGCATCGACGGCGTCCAGGAGGACGTGGTCAACATCCTGCTCAACTTGAAGGGCGTGGTGTTCAAGCTGCACAACCGCGACGAGGTCACGCTCAGCCTGCGCAAGGACGGCGAGGGCGTGGTCACCGCGGCCGACATCCAGACGCCGCACGACGTCGAGATCGTCAACCCGCAGCACGTCATCGCCAACCTGTCGCAAGGCGGCAAGCTGGACATGCAGATCAAGGTCGAGAAGGGCCGCGGCTACGTGCCCGGCACGCTGCGCCGCTACGCCGACGAGACCACCAAGTCGATCGGCCGCATCGTGCTCGACGCCTCGTATTCGCCGGTCAAGCGCGTCAGCTACGCGGTCGAGAACGCGCGCGTCGAGCAGCGCACCGACCTGGACAAGCTGGTGATGGAGATCGAGACCAACGGCGCCATCACCGCCGAGGAGGCGGTGCGCGCGTCGGCCAAGATCCTGGTCGAGCAGCTGGCGGTGTTCGCGCAGCTCGAAGGCCCGGCGATCGACGGCCTGTTCGAGCCGACCGCCCAGCGCGCCCCGACGACGTTCGACCCGATCCTGCTGCGTCCGGTCGATGAGCTGGAGCTGACGGTGCGCTCGGCCAACTGCCTGAAGGCCGAGAACATCTACTACATCGGCGATCTGATCCAGCGCACCGAGAACGAGCTGCTCAAGACCCCCAACCTGGGCCGCAAGTCGCTCAACGAGATCAAGGAAGTGCTGGCCTCGCGCGGCCTCACCCTGGGCATGAAGCTCGAAAACTGGCCCCCGTCGGGTCTGGACAAGCGCTGAAAGCTATTGGTTTCATAGTAGCCGCCCATCCTCGGGCGGCGTTTCGTGCACCAGGCCGTACCTGATCCGGCGGCCTGCACAACAAGGCAAGAAAGGAAAAGCACCATGCGACACGGTCACGGCCTGCGCAAACTCAACCGCACCAGCTCGCATCGCCTGGCGATGCTGCGCAACATGATGAACTCGCTGATTGCCCACGAGGCGATCAAGACCACGGTCCCCAAGGCCAAGGAACTGCGCCGCGTGATCGAGCCCATGATCACCCTGGCCAAGAACGACAGCGTGGCCAACCGCCGCCTGGCCTTTGCCCGCCTGCGCGACGACGCCAGCGTGGCCAAGCTGTTCACCGACCTGGGTCCGCGCTTCAAGGCCCGTCCGGGCGGCTACACGCGCATCCTGAAGATGGGCTTTCGCGTCGGCGACAACGCACCGATGGCCTTCGTTGAGCTGCTGGATCGCCCCGAAGCGGGTGACGAGCCCAAGGCCGAATAAAAATAGGTTATAATTTCAAGCTTGCCGCGCGATGGAGCAGTCTGGTAGCTCGTTGGGCTCATAACCCAAAGGTCGGAGGTTCAAATCCTCCTCGCGCAACCAGGTTTTTGATCAAAAAGCCGCCTTCGGGCGGCTTTTTCTTTGGCCGCGCCAGGGCTTGCCGCAGCGATGATTGCGTGGAAACCCTGCTGCCAGCCATGCCTTGTCCCACGTCAAGATGACAAGCTTGCGCAGCTGGGGCATAAACGGGCACCGCGCCCGACGGGGCTGTCGTCAACACCGGGCCTCGAGCGGGCCAGCGCGTTGCCGATGGCCCGCCCAGGGCGCATGTCTCACCACCATAGGAAGCCGCCATGGACAGCGCCATTCTGAGTTTGCTGGGTGCCTTCTTGCTATCGATCATCGGGCTCTTTGTCTTCATCTGGTCGTTGCGCAAGGGGCTGTTGATGGAGAACCCCAAGGCCGCGGCGACGATCTTCGCCCGCGGCGAGGTCGGCAAGGCGGACGACCCGGCGCTGGGCGAGCAGGCGCAGGGGCGCTTCCAGCAGGCGGTGACCGCCGCGCACGGCGAGGGCGAGGGCGAGGCCGAGGACCCGCAGGACATCGAGCAGCGCGTGGAGGCCGACAACTCTACGGCGTTTCCGGTCTTCATGTTCATCGCCTTCGCCTGCATGTGGCTGCTGCTGGGCTCCATCGCCGGCCTGACGGCGTCGCTCAAGCTGCACTGGCCCGACTGGCTGGTGTCCGACGCGTGGATGACCTTCGGCCGCATCCGCACCATCCACCTAACGGCCGTGCTGTACGGCTGGATCACCAACGCGGCGCTGGGCATCATCGTCTGGCTGCTGCCGCGCCTGCTGCGCACCCGCCTGCACGGCCCGATGTGGGTGATGATGGGCGGCGCGCTGATCAACGTCGGCATCGCCAGCGCCATTGGCGCCATCGGCTCGGGCTGGACGGCGGGCATGGAGTACCTGGAGATCCCGTGGCAGATCGGCATCTTCCTGGTGGCGGGCTTCGTCTGCATCATCGGCTCGGTGCTCTACACCCTGGTCAACCGCAAGGTCGAGTCGCTGTACGTGAGCGTCTGGTACCACGTGGCGGCGCTGCTGTGGATCTCGCTGCTGTTCATCGTGGCCAAGCTGCCGGGCGTGCACTTCGGGGTGGAGCAGGCCACGACCAACTGGTGGTACGGCCACAACGTGCTGGGCCTGTGGTTCACGCCGGTCAGCATCGGCGCCATCTACTACTTCCTGCCCAAGGTGATCGGGCGGCGCGTGCGCTCGTACAACCTGTCGCTGCTGGGCTTCTGGACACTGGCCTTCTTCTACGCCCAGGTGGGCGGCCACCACCTGGTGGGCGGGCCGGTGCCGGGCTGGCTGATCACGCTGTCGATCGTGCAGAGCATGATGATGATCATCCCGGTCATCGCGTTCTCCATCAACATGGCCGGCACCATGTGGGGGCGCATGCACCTGGCGCGCTACTCGCCCACGCTGCGCTTCATGATGTTCGGCGGCTTCATGTACATGCTGTCGTCGCTGCAGGGCTCGTTCGAGGCGCTGCGCAGCGTCCAGCAGGTGGCGCACTTCACCCACTTCACGGTGGCGCACGCGCACCTGGGCGCCTACGGCTTCGTCACCATGGTGCTGTTCGGCGCCATCTACTTCATGCTGCCGCGCGTGCTGCACTGGGAATGGCCGTACCCGCGCCTGATCTCGCTGCACTTCTGGCTGGCGGCCATCGGCATCGGCATCTACTTCGTCTTCCTGACCTACGGCGGCTGGCTGCAGGGCCTGGCCATGCTGGACGCCAGCAAGCCCTTCATCGAGTCGGTGCGGGTGACGATTCCCTACCTGGAGTGGCGCAGCGTGGGCGGCTCGCTGATGGTGCTCAGCCACCTGATCTTCGTTGGCCACTTCCTGGCCATGGTGCTGCGCTTCGGCCCGTCGCGCACCGGGGCCGCGCTGTTCGCGCCCGCGCAAGCCAAGCTGGAGATGGCCCATGGAAAATGAAGTCAAGCTGACCGCCGGTGCCATGGTCACCCTGGGCATCGCGGTGTCCGCCCTGATCGTGATGCCCTACATCCAGGTGAGCGACGTCAAGCCGCCCGAGGGCCTCAAGCCCTACACCAGCGCGCAGCTGCGCGGGCGCAACGTCTACATCGCCAACGGCTGCGTGTACTGCCACAGCCAGCAGCCGCGCGACCGCAGCTTCGCCCCCGCCGACGCCGAGCGCGGCTGGGGCCGGGTCTCGGTGCCGGGCGACTACTACTACGACAACCCGCACCTGCTGGGCAGCATGCGCACCGGGCCCGACCTGTTCAACATCGGCGTGCGCCAGCCCAGCATGGACTGGAACCTGGGCCATCTCTACCAGCCGCGCGCCTACGTGCCGGGCTCGATCATGCCCTCGTACCCCTTCCTGTTCGAGGTCAAGGACAAGGCCGACCCGGACGAGGTGGTGGTCAAGCTGCCGCCCGACTACCAGCCGCAGAACAAGGTGGTGGTGGCCAGGCCCGAGGCGGTGGACCTGGTGAAATACCTGCAGGGGATGAACCACACCTACCCCATCCTGCCGCCCGAGCCCAAGGGCGGTGCGGCGCCCAAGGCCGGCCAATGACGTGAGCCCAGGCCGCCGCTGCCCCCGGCGGTCCCGCCCCAAGCCAGAGGAGTCCCATCCATGTCCGAACATCACGACAGCATGCGCGCCCAGGAGCGCGAGAACGTCGACCCCGAGGAGCGCATCCGCCCCATCCCGCTGGCCGCGGTGCTGGTCACGCTGGGCATGGTGGTCTTCGGCGTGCTCTACATCTTCCTGTCCGAGCCGCTGACCAACTCCCGCTACGGCGACGAGCGCACGCTGGCCGACCTGGCGGGGCCGCAGCCGGGCGCCGCCGGCGGCAAGGTCGACGGCAAGGCCATCTTCGCGGCCCAGTGCGCCGCCTGCCACCAGGCCACGGGCAAGGGCCTGCCGGGCGTGTTTCCGCCGCTGGACGGCTCGGAATGGGTGCAAGGCGAGCCGCGCATCGTGGCCAACATCCTGCTGCACGGCATCACGGGCGAGATCGAGGTGGAAGGCCAGAAGTTTTCCGGCCAGATGCCCTCGTTCCATCAGCTGAGCGACGCCGAGCTGGCCGGCGTGGCCAGCTACGTCCGCGGGGCCTGGAGCAACAAGTCCGAGCCCATCGAGGCCAGCGTGTTCGAGGCCGAGCGCAAGGCCGGCGCCGCGCGCACCACGCCGTTCGAAGGCGGGGCGGCGCTCAAGGCGCTGATGAAGTAGGCCGCGGACACTGCCGGAGCGCAGCATGTGGCGCACCCTCGTTGCCAGCGCCTTGCTCGTCCTGTGCGGCTGGAGTGCCGCCGCCTGGCTGACGCACGGCTTCCAGGTCTGGACCGACGAGGGCGCGCGCCGCCTGGAGGTGGCCCTCCAGCCCGTGGCCGCGCCGCGCGTCGTGGCGCAAGGCCCGGACGTGGGCGAGCTGGAGCTGCCGCAGCTGCTGGCCCGGCACGGCGGTGTCACCATCGTCGACTTTTTCTACACCCGCTGCCTCACCGTGTGCCGCACCCTGGGCGGCAGCTTTCAGCAGCTGCAGGATGCGCTGCTGGCCGACGCCCGGGCCGGCCAGCCCGGCGGCGTGCGCCTGCTGTCGATCAGCTTCGACGGCGCGCACGACGACCCGGCGGCGCTGAAGACCTACGCCCAGGGCCTGAAGGCGCAGCCCGGGCTGTGGCGCTTCGTGCGCGTGCCCGACGCGGCCCAGCAGCAGGTCCTGCTGCGCAGCCTGGGCGTGGTGGTGGTGCCCGACGGCCGCGGCGACTTCGAGCACAACGCCGCGCTGCTGGTGTTCGACGCGCGCGGACGGATGGTGCGCGTGTTCGACCTGGCGGAGCAGCAGCTGGCGCTGGACTACGCCCGCCACCTGGCGCGCCAGGGCGAGCACAAGGACTTGCTGTGAACGCACGCGCCCAGGCCCTCGTCGGCGCGGCCCTGCTGGCAGTGCTGGCTGTTGCGCCCGTGCGCCACGCCATGGAAGCCGGCATGTGGCGCCACATGATGCTGCAGTTTCTGCTGTGGATGGCGGCCGGCGCGCTGCTGGCGGCGGCCTTACCGGCGCGCACGCGCGCGCTTGTCGCGCGCTGCAACGCGCATGGTATCGCCGGGCTGCTGGGGGTGGCGCTGGCGCTGGCGGTGCTGATGGTGCCGCGCGTGCTGGACCTGGCTCTGCTGCGCCCCGAAGTGGAAGGGGCCAAGCTGGCCGCGCTGCTGCTTGCGGGCGCCGCGTTGCGCCTGTCCTGGCGTCCGGCAGGGCTGGTGCTGCAGTTTTTCTTTTTGGGCAACGTACTGCCCATGATGGCGGTGGTGGGCTCGCTCTACGTCGACTCGCCGCTGCGCCTGTGCAACGCCTATCTGCTGGACGACCAGGTGCGCCTGGGCCAGTGGCTGATCGGCGTAGCCGCGTTAATCGCTGCGGTCTGGCTGACCTGGGTGGGGTGGCAGCAGGTGCGCCGCGAGAACCTGGCACGCGCGGCCGCGGTGGCCGCGGTGCGGGCCGCCTCGGTCAGCGCCGCTCCAGCAGCGCGCGCGCCAGCTCCGCAAAGCCCGCGCCCCGCTCGCCACGGGTGACGTAGCGCGGCAGCGTGGCCAGCTGCGGCACGAAGCGCGCGATGTTGGCCACGCCCACGCTGTGCGTGAAGTGCTCGAACATCAGCTGGTCGTTGGTCGAGTCGCCCACGTAGACCCAGCGGTCGACTTCGGCCGCCAACGCGCGCCCCAGCAGCTCGCGCACGATCCAGCACGCGCCCTGCCACTTGTTGTGCGCGCCGTACCAGCCGTTGATGTGGATGGAGCTGACGGTGGCGTTCATGCCCGCGGCGCGCATCAGCGCCACGCAGCGGTCGATGGCGGCCTGGGGCAGGTGCGTGAACTCGCTGTGGTCGATGGCGATGTCGCACTCGCGCCCGCCCGAGTCCCGCGCGCGCCGCGCGCCCGGCACCGTGGCCTCGATCTGGGCCAGCACCTGCTGCATGCGCGCGTGGTTGCTGGCGCGCGTGGCGGCATCCTGTTGGTATATTTTTGATAGCTGCCTTGGCATGTCGGATGCCGGCTGCAGGCCGATTTGATCGAAATCCTGCGGAACCAGGGCCACCGCGCCGTTCTCGGCCACGATGGCGTCCACGGGCCACGTGGCGGCAAAGGGCGCGCTCCAGCCCACGGGCCGGCCGGTGATGGGGATCACGTGCAGGCCGGCGCTCTTGAGCGCGGCCAGGGCCGCCAGCGCGTCGGCGGTGATGGCGCCGTCGGTGGTGAGGGTGTCGTCGATGTCGGTGAAGACACCCACGAGGGCGGCCATGCCGCCGGGCCAATCACTCAAGGGCGTCATGGCGTGGCCGGTGTTGGGGCTTCATCGGAGCCAGCCTGCCGGTGTCCCCAGGCGTAGGTGACGTCCAGCGTCACCTGCTTGATGTCGTGGTTGCGGGCGTCCAGGCGGTAATCGACGAAAGGCGATTCCGAGGTGATGCGGAATTCGGATGGGTTGATGGTTTCCATGGCGTTGGACGCGACGAGCTCCATGTCGTCGAGCGCCCATGACTTTTTGTCGCCGAGCACCTGCAGGTCGGCGATGTCCAGCTTGAGGTAGGCATTTTTCGATAGGGTCGTGGCCTTGATCGGCGCGATCCTCAGCGCGCGGCATGGGTGGTTGAGGGGGATGACAACCTGGCCCGAAAGCCCGGCAAACGGCGCGTAGCCCTTGAGTTCCTCACGGAATCCGTGGCCGTCGTCGCAATACACCCGCACCACGTCGTTCAGCGGCGGCTGCTCCGACGCGGTCTGGCTCAGCAGCCGTACGGAGCGGGTCGTCATGGCGGTTTCCCAATCGCCCAGCATGCGCAACTGGGTGGCGCCGTCGCCGGGGCGAAGGCGCTGGCGCTCCTTGCCGGGGTGGTCCTGGATCTCGCGCATGGAGGCGAAGAACACCTCCTTGGGCGACCGGGTCCTGCGCCACAGCTTGTGGCCGTCCTGGATGATGCCGATGGCGCCGGCCCACGAATTGAACAGGAAGATGGGCATGTCATGCCGGTAGTTCCTGAAGATCGAGCGGCCGTCGTTGAAGAGGTAATCCTTGCCGGAGGCGATATCGAGGATGGTCGCGGGGATGTCCAGCAGCCGGAGGTAGCGTTCATCGCGCTGCAGGCCGTTGATCTGCGGGCTGTAGACGATGCCGGGCACGTGCACCGACTCCTCATAGACGCCGTTGCCGTGAAAGCCGTTGCCGGGCTCGTGCTCGCGGAAGGCCTGGCCATGGTCGCCGGTGACGATGATCGTCGTGTTCTCGTCCAGGCCCTTGGCCTTCAGGATGGCCAGCAAGCGCCCGAACCAGTCGTCCGCCTCGTGCAGGGCCTTCAGGTAGCGGTCATGATCGGTCGCCGAGCCGACCGAGGGGTCACTGGCCTGGCTCGTGTTTTTTCCCCATTCCCTTGACCAGTATTCCCGTCCATAGGGGTGATGGGTTTGGATGGGCCAGAGCATCATGTAGAAAGGCGCGCGGGCCTTGCCCATGGTGCGCTCCGCGTGTTCGAGCAGCTTCAGGTCGTCCGCGTTGGGCGATCCGGGGTTGATTGCCTGCCGGTACATCGTGTGCCGGTAGCCGTGAAGCTTCTGGAACAACTCGTTGTTGTCGTAGTTGGCGTCCGTGTTGGACAGCGCGGTGGTCGAATACCCCAGCCGGTCCAGGTGCGCGGCCAGCCCGTCCTTGGGAAACATCCACGGCAGGTTGTTGGCATAGGTGTCCCAGGACAGCAGGCTGAAGCGCCCCAGCTCCATCTGCGTGTACGCCTTGCTCGACCGGGGGTCTTGCACGTACAGGTGATCGAGCAGGATCATGTGCTCGCGCGCCTGCATGAAGTGGGGCATGTCGGCGGCGCCGCCATACAGCGGCATGTCCTTGGCGCGCACCGATTCCAGCACCAGCCAGATGACGTTGCTGCCCTGCAATCGGGCGAGGATGTCGGGCCAGCGCGGCGGCCCCTCGGTCTCGGCCAGGTCGTGTCGATAGGTGTTGAAGAAGCGGGCTTCCGCCTGCAGCGCTTGCTCGGACAGGACTTGTCCGGCGTCCAGGTCGGATTGGAAGAGCTGGGTGGCGATGAACGGGGCATCCTGGCTGGCGCCCTGGCGCGCCGCCCACAGCCCGGTGGCGAGCAGGGCCAGGCCCAGGGCCGCGAGGGGCGCCAGCCGGATCGGCAAGCGGCGGGCACGGCGCAGCAGCAGGCGCAGCAACAGCAGCGCGGGCACCAGCAAGGCCAGGCCGAGGGCCAGCGCAATCGCGTGGCCGCGCGCGATCTCCAGGATGCTGGGCCCCACGATGTCCCAGGTGAGGCCGTGCAGTTGCTGCACGCGCGGGATGGTGCCGGTCTCCAGGTATCCGATGGCGGCGACCAGGGTGGTGATGGCGAAGGCCAGGGCGGCCGCTACCAGGGCCGTTTGCAGGCCGCGCCGCAGCAGCGTGTGCCGGACCCTTCCGGCCAGGGCGAGGGCGGCGCACAGCAGCAGCGCCGCGCCCACGGCGGGAAGGATTTGGGCCAACCGTTCGAGGGTGTCGGTGTAGGCCTGGACGGCGTAGGAGGTCTGCGCCGCGATGGCGAGCATGCAGGACAGGATGGCCAGCGGCAGCCCGGCGCGGCTGGGCTTGAACGGCGCGCCGTGCCCGCTCGGGTGGAGATCGCCACCCTGCAGCGGCGAGGGCGGGCGGCGGCGGGGCTTCAGGCGCAGCGCGGGCTTTTCGATGACGTGCCATGAGGCATAGGCCAGGGCGAAAGTGAGCCCCGTCGCCATGATCAGCGTCGCCGTGAAGTCGAACGACGGGTACAGGAAATGGATCACCGTCTGCTGCACCGGAAACGCGATCAGGTAGGCGCCATACGATGGGTCGCCGAAGCGGCCGAAGCGCCGCAGCACCGGCGTCGAGCGCGTGCCCGCGTACAGCACCAGCAGCGGGATGAAGGCCAGCGTGGCGGTGTAGCGCCAGCCGAGCGCCCACAGCAGCGCCGCCACGCCGCCCAGGCCGAGCAGCCAGGCCCGCGGCCGGTGCTCCCAGTGTTCGCGCAGCACGAACAGGGCCGAGCCGGCCAGGAAGAAGGCGCCCAGCTCGCGGCCGTAGTGCACGTGGCCGGTGATGTCGGCGCTGCTTTTGGCGATGAACCACGCCATGTACAGCGCGATGCACGCCAGCCAGACGCTGCGCCAGCGCATCAGCCGCAGCAGCCCGGCGAGGGCCAGGACGACGTAGCAGCGCACCTCCAGCGGAATGGTCCAGAGCGAGCCGTTGACGCCTCGCGGGTAGGGGTTGTGCTCGAACACGCCGGGCAGGACGTAGTAGATCTGCATCCGGAGGATGTTCAGATAGTCCAGCGTGGCCCGGTTCTTCCAGTAGTCCTCCAGCGGCAGCGTGGTGACCCAGGCGCCCAGGCCGTAGGCGGTGAGCACCGTCACCGTGGTCAGGGCCGGCCACAGGCGCAGCACGCGCCGGGCGCCGAAGCGCAGGACGCTGGGGTCGTTGTACCAGCTGCCCGTGACGAGAAAGCCGCTGACCACGAAGAAGACGATGACCGCCAGGCCGCCCCAGCTGTGCAGCCCGAAGAACGAGGGCTCGGGCCGGCCGGTCAGGGCGAACTGGTGGCTGTAGAGCACCGTGAACGCGGCCACGATGCGGATCGCATCGAAGTTGTTGGGAGCGTCGCTCTGGCTCATCCTGCGTTGGTTTGCAGCGCCAGCCCCGCATGCTCGCGCAGCGGATGGAAGTGGATCTTGGGAAAGCGCTCCTGGGCGAGGCGCACGTCGTACGGGCTGGTGCACAGGTAGGCCAGCGCGTCGGCCGCGTCGTGCGCCATGCGCAGCGGGTAGGCGTTCTCGAACTCGCGCAGCTCGGCCGGGGTGTCGGCCGTGATCCAGCGCGCGCCGGTGTACTGGCAGCCTTCCAGGCGCACGTCGCAGTCGTACTCGGTCTTCAGGCGGTGCTGCACGACCTCGAACTGCAGTTGGCCCACGGCGCCCAGCAGCATGTTGCCGCCGGCGTCGGGCTTGAAGACCTGGATGGCGCCTTCCTCGCCCAGCTGCATCAGGCCCTGCTGCAGCTGCTTGGTGCGCAGCGGGTTCTTCAGCACCACGGTCATGAACAGCTCGGGCGCGAAGAAGGGCAGGCCGGTGAACTGCAGGCTGGGGCCGTCGGTGATGCTGTCGCCCAGCTGCACGCCGCCGTGGATGGTGAAGCCGATGATGTCGCCGGCGTAGGCCTCGTCCACCGCTTCGCGGCGCTGGCTCATGAAGGTCACGACGGAAGTCGGGCGCAGCTCCTTGCCGGTGCGCTGCACCTTCATCTTCATGCCCGGGGCGTATTTGCCCGAGGCCACGCGCACGAAGGCGATGCGGTCGCGGTGGTTGGCGTCCATGTTGGCCTGCACCTTGAAGACCACGCCGGAAAAGCCCGGGTCCTCGGGGTGGATGGTGACTTCCTCGCGCTGGCGGTTCACCTCGGTCCAGGCGGTGCGCGGGCCGGGCGGGGGGGACATGTCCACCACGGCGTTCAGTACCTCCATCACGCCGAAGTTGTTCACGCCCGAGCCGAAGAACACCGGCGTGAGCTTGGCCGCCAGGAACTGCTCGTGGTTCCATTCGGCCGATGCGCCGACGGCCAGTTCCATGCTCTCCAGCGCCTCGTCGAACGCGCTGCCGAAGCGCGCGCGCAGCCGGTCGGTCTCGGTGAGCGGGATGACCTCGAAGTCCTGCGGGCGCTTTTCGGTGCCGGCCTGGAACACCGTCATGGTGCGGGTGCGCAAATCGATGATGCCGCCGAAGCTCTTGCCGTGGCCCACGGGCCAGGTGATGGGGCAGCAGGGCATGCCCAGCTCGCGCTCCACCTCGTCGAGGATGTCCAGCGCGTCGCGCACCTCGCGGTCCATCTTGTTCACGAAGGTGATGATGGGCGTGTCCCTCTGGCGGCAGACCTCGATCAGGCGGCGCGTCTGCGCCTCCACGCCGTTGGCCGCGTCGATCACCATCAGCGCCGAATCGACGGCGGTGAGCACGCGGTAGGTGTCCTCGCTGAAGTCCTTGTGGCCGGGCGTGTCCAGCAGGTTGATGACGTGATCGCGGTAGCTCATCTGCATCACGCTGGAGGCCACCGAGATGCCGCGCTGCTTCTCGATCTCCATCCAGTCGCTGGTGGCGTGGCGGCTCGCCTTGCGGCCCTTGACGGCGCCGGCGATCTGGATGGCGCCCGAGAACAGCAGCAGCTTTTCGGTCAGCGTCGTTTTACCGGCGTCGGGGTGGGAGATGATGGCAAAGGTGCGGCGGCGCCGGGTTTCGGAGGCGTAGGACACGATGAAAAGGAAGAGAAGCTTTTTTACTGCGGCTGCAGGTGATGGGGGATGTCGCTGGCCTGGTGCAGCACGCGCAGCACGTCGATGCGGTCCGCGTGTTCCACGTAGAAGACGGAGAACGGAAAGCGGGTCAGGGTCCAGAAGCGCAGGTTCTTGATGCGGATGGCGCGGGCGTGGCGCGGCGAGCCTGTGCCAGGGTGTTGGGCGATGTGGGCCAGCGCGGCGTCGTAGGCGTCGACAAACCGCTCGGCCAGCGCGTGGCCGCCCTGCATCCGGTAGTGCTCGAAGGCATGGTCGACGTCGGTCTCGGCCGCCGCACGCGGTTGAATGGGCTTCACGCGGGTTTGGACTCGGCGGCGCGGGCGGCCTGGATGCGCGCGCGAAGCTCGGCGCGGTGCTCCTCCCAAGGGCGACCGGCGGGGGAGTCGAGGCCTTCGTGGATCAGCGCCACGAAGCGCTCCTCGGCGGCCCGCTCCTCGTCGCGGCGCACCAGATCGCGCACGTACTCGCTGGCCGAACTGTAGCCGCGCGCCTTGATGCGCGCGTCGACAAAGGCCTTGAGGTCATCCGTCAGCGAGATGTTCATGGTCACGGTGCTCATGGAGCGATTTTACGTGGGCATGGCAAGGGTTGCCAACGAACGATGGCCCGTGATGGCACGGCCATGAAGCCGCACCGATATAATTCGCCCCCTTCCGAGGAGCGTTGCAGTGCCCCCCGCGCGCGGGGCACGAGGCTCGGACATTTCATGCAACGACGCTCACCCACGCTGGCAGTGCGGTGAGTGCTTTCCCTCCAAGGCGTGGTTTTTTCAGACCTTCGATTGGAGAAGACCATGAGCGCTGTTCTCAAACCCGCCGCCGATTCGGCCGTGGCCGACCTGTCCCTGGCCGCCTGGGGCCGCAAGGAAATCGCCATCGCCGAGACCGAGATGCCCGGCCTGATGGCGATCCGTGCCGAGTACGCCAGGGCGCAGCCGCTCAAGGGCGCGCGCATCGCCGGCAGCCTGCACATGACGATCCAGACCGCCGTGCTGATCGAGACGCTGCAGGCGCTGGGCGCGCAGGTGCGCTGGGCCTCGTGCAACATCTTCAGCACGCAGGACCACGCCGCCGCCGCCATTGCCGCCGCGGGCACGCCGGTGTTCGCCGTCAAGGGCGAGTCGCTGCAGGACTACTGGGACTACACCCACCGCATCTTCGAGTTCGGCTCCAAGGGTTCGAAAACCGAAGGCCCCAACATGATCCTGGACGACGGCGGCGACGCCACGCTGCTGATGCACCTGGGCGCGCGCGCCGAGAAGGACATCAAGGCGCTGGGCAAGGCCACCAGCGAGGAAGAAAAAATCCTGCACGCCGCCATCAAGGCCAGGCTCAAGCAGGACCCCACCTGGTACAGCCGCCGGCTGAAAAACATCATCGGCGTGACGGAAGAAACCACCACCGGCGTGCACCGCCTGCAGGAGATGTCGGCCAAGGGCACGCTCAGCCTGCGCGCCATCAACGTCAACGACTCGGTGACGAAATCCAAGTTCGATAACCTGTACGGCTGCCGCGAGTCGCTGGTGGACGGCATCAAGCGCGCCACCGACGTGATGATCGCCGGCAAGATCGCCGTGGTGGCCGGCTACGGCGACGTGGGCAAGGGCTCGGCGCAGGCGCTGCGCGCGCTGTCGGCGCAGGTCTGGGTGACCGAGATCGATCCCATCAACGCGCTGCAGGCGGCGATGGAAGGCTATCGCGTGGTGACCATGGACGAGGCCGCCAGCCAGGGCGACATCTTCGTCACCTGCACCGGCAACCGCGACGTCATCACCTTCGAGCACATGCGGGCCATGAAGGACCAGGCCATCGTCTGCAACATCGGCCACTTCGACAACGAGATCGACGTCGCCTCGCTGGAAAAGCACTGCCGCTGGGAAGAGATCAAGCCCCAGGTCGACCACGTGATCTTCCCGAAGGAAGGCAGGAAGCCGTCCAAGCGCATCATCCTGCTGGCCAAGGGCCGCCTGGTCAACCTGGGCTGCGCCACCGGCCACCCCAGCTACGTGATGAGCTCAAGCTTCGCCAACCAGACGCTGGCGCAGATCGAGCTGTTCACCAAGCCCAAGGAGTACAAGGCCGGCCAGGTCTACGTGCTGCCCAAGCACCTGGACGAGAAGGTGGCGCGCCTGCAGCTGTCCAAGCTGGGCGCGCCGCTCACCCAGCTCACCAAGGCGCAGGCCGCCTACATCGGCGTGCCGGTGCAGGGGCCGTACAAGCCGGATACGTATCGCTATTGATCGGGTAGCTGCCAGCGCTTGATCCATGGGCGCTTCAGGCCGATTTGGTTTAAAAACCGCTTCATGCGCGCCGACCAGTGGCTTGTCGAACGCGGCCTGGCCGCCAGCCGCAGCCAGGCCCAGCGCCTGCTGGCGGCGGGGGCGCGCTGGCATGCGCCCGGCGGCTGGCGCGCGCTGGGCAAAAGCGACGACCTGCCGCCCGACGCCGAGGTCGAGCTGCTGGACGCGGCCGAGGCGCGCTACGTCTCGCGCGGCGGTCTCAAGCTGGAGGGTGCGCTGGCCGCCACGGGGCTTGACGTGACCGGCGCGCGCTGCCTGGACGTGGGCCAGTCCACCGGCGGCTTCACCGACTGCCTGCTGCAGCACGGCGCCGCCAGCGTGCTGGGCGTGGACGTCGGCCACGGCCAGCTGCACCCGCGCCTGCGTGCCGACGCCCGCGTGCGCTGCCTCGAGGGCGTCAACGCTCGGCATCTCGATGATTCGAAATTGATAGCTTGTTGCGCTGATCCGGTGCGGGCTAGAGCCCTGTTCGATTCAAATTTCGACTTGATCGTCGGCGACCTGTCCTTCATCTCGCTCGCGCTGGTGCTGCCGGCGTTGGCGCCGCTGCTGGCGCCCGGTGGGCAGGTGCTGCTGCTGGTCAAGCCGCAGTTCGAGCTGCAGCCGGCCGACATCGGCAAGGGCGGCATCGTGCGCGACCCCGCTCTGTACGCGCGGGTCGAACAGCGCCTGCGCGCGGCCTGCGCCAACACCGGATTGGCCGTGCTGCACTGGCTGGACAGCCCCATCGCCGGCGGCGACGGCAACCGCGAGTTCTTCATTCACGCGCGGGCCGCCTGACTGCGGCCGCGTTCCATTCGTTCACGCCATGACCCTGCCCATCAGTTTCGAATTCTTCCCGCCCAAGACGCCCGAGGGCGTGGCCAAGCTGCGCGGCGTGCGTCAGCAACTGTATGCGCTGGCGCCCGAGTTCTGCTCGGTCACCTACGGCGCGGGCGGCTCCACCCAGGCCGGCACCTTTGCCGTGGTGGCCGAGATGCTGGCCGAGGGCGCGCAGGCGGCCAGCCACTTCTCGTGCATCGGCGCCACGCGCGCGTCGGTGCGCGCGCAGCTGGCCGAGCTGCAGGCCATGGGCGTGACGCGCCTGGTGGCGCTGCGGGGCGACCTGCCCAGCGGCTACGGCGCGGGCGGCGAGTTCCAGTACGCCAGCGAGCTGATCGCCTTCATCCGCGCCGAGACGGGCGCGCACTTTCGCCTCTACGCCGCCTGCTACCCCGAGATGCACCCGCAGGCCAGCTCGCCCCGGGCCGACCTGCAGGCGCTGGCGGCCAAGGTGCGCGCCGGCGCCGACGTCGCGGTGACGCAGATGTTCTTCAACGCCGACGCCTACTTCCGCTTCGTCGACGAGGCGCGCGCGCTGGGCCTGCAGGTGCCCATCGTGCCGGGCATCATGCCCATCACCAACAGCGCCGGCCTGCTGCGCTTTGCCGACAACTGCGGCGCCGAGGTGCCGCGCTGGATGCGCCTGCGCCTGCAAAGCCTGGGCGACGACGTGGCGGCCATCAAGGACTTTGGCGCCGAGGTGATGGCGCGCCTGTGCCAGCGCCTGATCGAAGGCGGCGCGCCGGCGCTGCACTTCTACACCCTCAACCAGGCGGCGCCCACGCTGGCCCTGTGCCAGCGCCTGGGGCTCGGGGGCTGATGCGGGCCGATCCAGGGGGTGTTTGTTATTCAACCATTTGTATCTAACGCCCCAGGTTTGATCAACGCTTTCGATCTAAAAACCTCGTTTTGATACACAAAACAACGTGTCGGGCCGGTGTGGCCCCCTAGAATCCGCCGCATGTTACGGGACACCTCTCCCGGCGCCCCCCTCGGGGCGGTGCCGGTTTTGGGAAGTGCAAGCCGTCAGCCTTCAAGCGTTTTGCGCCGCATGTCGTGGGTCGGCGCCCTGCTGCTGGCATGCGGGCCGCTGGCGGCCCAGACGGTATCGTTGAGCGCTCCCACCCCATCGTTGACGCAGTCGTGCAGCTCGGCCAAGGCCGTGCACGACATGCGCTGCCCCAATTACACCGGCTTCAAGCCGCGCCTGGGCGGCGGCCCGGAGGCCGCGCCGGCGCCCGAGCTGGACCCGGCGGCCCTGGGCCGCGCCCTGGGGCGCACGCTGCAGCGCGGCGTGGCTTCGTGGTACGGCCCGGGCTTTCACGGCCAGCGCACCGCCAGCGGCGAGCCCTACGACATGCACGGGCTGACGGCCGCGCACATGAGCCTGCCCTTCGGCACGCGCGTGCTGGTGCAGAACCCGCGCACCGGCAAGCAGGTGGTGGTGCGCATCAACGACCGCGGGCCGTTTGCCGCCGGCCGCGTGATCGACTTGAGCCGCGCCGCCGCCCAGGCGCTGGGCATGCTGCAGCGCGGCCACGACACCGTGGTGCTGCGCGAGGTGGTGGGCGACGAGGTCGACGCCCTGCTGGTGAGCGCCGACGACTCGATCAGCCTGCGCTGACGGCCACGCGCTCAGCGCTCGTCGTAGCTCACCGTCAGCCGGTCCGTGGTGGGCCGCGCCTGGCAGGAGAGCACGAAGCCCTGGGCCATCTCGTCGGGCTCCAGGCTGAAGTTCTTGTCCATGGTGACGCTGCCTTCCAGCACCTTGGCGCGGCAGGTGCAGCACACGCCGTCGCGGCAGGAAAAGGGCGCGTCCAGGCCCACGGCCAGCGCCACGTCCAGCACCTTCTGGTCGCGCCGCATGGCCAGCTGGTGGCTCTTGCCGTCGATCACCAGGGTCAGCTGCACCTGGCCCACCGGCGCCTCGGGGTCGGCGTGCTGGATGGCGGCCTGGCGCGCGGCCGGGCTCAGGCCGTCCAGGCGCGGCGAGGTGAAGCGCTCGGTGCGGATGCGCTCGCCGGGCACGCCGGCCTCCAGCAGCGTCGCCTCGACGGCCTCGATCATGGCCTCGGGCCCGCAGACGAAGACCTCGTCCATGCTGGCCGCCGGCAGCAGCGTGGCCAGCAGCTGGCGCACCTTGGCGGCGTCGATGCGGCCCTCCAGCAGCGGCACCTCCTGCGCCTGGCGCGACAGCACGTGGATCAGCGTCAGGCGGTCCTTGTATTTGTCCTTCAGGTCCTGCAGCGCCTCGTTGAACATCACGCTGCCCATGCGCCGGTTGCCGTACACCAGGGTGAACTTGGCGTGCTCGCTGTCCTCCAGCGTGCTGGCCGCCAGGCTGAGGATGGGCGTGATGCCCGAGCCGGCGGCAAAGCCCACGCGGTGCAGGGCGCGGGGCTTCTTGATGGTGAAGCGCCCGTCGGGCGGCATCACCGCCAGGCGGTCGCCCGCCTTCAGCCGCGTGGCCGCCCAGTTGGAGAACAGGCCGCCTTCCATCGGGCGAATGCCCACCTGCAGCTCGCGCGCCGCCCGGTAGTGGCTGCGCGTGGAGCAGATCGAGTAGTTGCGCCGCAGCTCTTCGCCATCCAGCTCGGTGCGCAGGGTGAGGAACTGGCCGGGCTCGAAGGCGAAGGTGTCCTGCAGCTCGGGTGGCACGGCGAAGGTGAGGGCCACGGCGCCCGCCGCCTCGGGCGTGACGCGGGCGACGGTGAGCTCGTGAAAGCGCGGTGTGGCCATGTCAGTCAGATGTTTTTGAAGTGATCGAAGGGTTCCATGCAGTCCAGGCAGCGGTACAAGGCCTTGCAGGCGGTGGAGCCGAAGTGCGAGATTTCGGTGGTGTTGCCGGAGCCGCATTGCGGGCAGTGCACCGCCGGTTTTGAACCCAATGGGCTTGCTGCCCCCGTGCTGCAAGCGCCGGAAGCTCTTGTTTTGGGAGCAAAATGAACGACCGCCAGCCCATCGGCGCGCGCGGCGTGTGGCGGCGCGATGCCGTAGGCGCGCAGCTTCTCGCGCGCCGCCTCGCTCATCCAGTCGGTGGTCCACGCGGGCGCCAGCTGGGTCACCACGCGGCCGGCGACGCCCTGGCGCCGGAGGACGGCCAGGATGTCGTCGTGGATCTGCTCCATCGCTGGGCAGCCGCTGTAGGTGGGGGTGATGACGACTTCGACCACGCCATCGTCGCCCTGGCGCAGCGCGCGCAGGATGCCCATCTCGCGCAGGGTGACGACGGGGATTTCGGGGTCGGTGAGTTGGTCGAGGACCTGCCACAGATGGGCGAACGCCGGCTCCCTCTCCTTCTGGGCGGGGGAGTCAAGAACGGTGTTCACCACACCGCTCCCGGATGCGCGCGCGCCAGGCTCTGCATGTCGGCCAGCAGGTAGCTCAGGTGCTCGGAATGCACGCCCTGCTTGCCCTGCGGCACGTAGCCATCGACGGCGGGCGGGCGCTTGAGCGTGGCCTCCTGCAGCGCCGCGTCGACGGCGTGCTCCCACGCGGTGCGCAGGGCGGGCACGTCGACGCCGGCGAGCGCGGCCTGCGCATCCACCGCGCTGGCGGACCAGAACTCGGCGGTGAAGGGCAGCAGATAGTCCACCGCCGCCTGCACGCGCCGGTGCGATTCGGCCGTGCCGTCGCCCAGGCGCAGCAGCCAGTCGCGCGCGTGGCGCACGTGGTAGCGCACCTCCTTCAGGCTCTTGGCGGCGATGGCGGCCAGCTCGGTGTCTGCGGACTGCGCCAGTTGCCCCCACACCATCTCCATCAAGGTGGCGTAGAAAAAGTTGCGCACGATGCTCACGCCCCAGTCGCGCGTGCCGCCGGCGGCGGGCACCAGGCCGGGGTTGTGCGGCAGCTCCTGCAGGGTGTAGTTGCGAAAGTCGCGGTCGTCGCGAAAGTACGCCAGCGTGTCCTCGGTGACCGGGCCGGCGGGCCAGGCGCTGGGGCGCATGCGCGCGCCTTCGGCGTTCAGGCGCGTGGCGGCCAGTTGATACAGCAGGCGCGCCTGGCCGATCAGATCGAGTGCCTGGTTGGCCATGGCCAGGTCTTCTTCCAGCACGGGCGCGTGGCCGCACCATTCGGCGTTGCGCTGGCCCAGCACCAGGGCGTTGTCGGCCAGGTGCAGCAGGTAGTCTGCTGGGGCCACGGCGGGTTTGACGCGCGCGTCCATCACATGTGCCCCACTTCGTCGGGGATGTCGTAGAAGGTGGGGTGGCGGTAGATCTTGTCGCTGGCCGGGTCGAACATCAGCTCCTTGTCCTCGGGGTCGCTGGCCGCGATCAGGTGCGAGGGCACCACCCAGATGCTCACGCCTTCCTGGCGGCGGGTGTAGACGTCGCGCGCCATCTGCAGCGCGTGCGCGCTGTCGCTGGCGTGCAGGCTGCCGCAGTGCTTATGCTCCAGGCCTTGCTTGCTGCGGACAAAGACTTCCCACAAGGGCCAGTCCTTCAATGCGGGTGGGGTGCTCATGCGGCTTCCTTCAGGTTGCGTTGTGCTTGCTTGGCGGCGTGCGCGGCGGCGGCCTCGCGCACCCAGGCGCCGTCCTCGTGCGCCTTCACGCGCGTGGCCAGGCGCTCCTTGTTCATGGGGCCGTGGCCGTTGACCACCTGCCAGAACTCGTCCCAGTCGATGGCGCCGTAGTCGTAATGGCCGCGCGCCTCGTTCCACTTCAAATCGGGGTCGGGCAGGGTGACGCCCAGCACCTTGGCCTGCGGCACGGTGGCATCGACGAACTTCTGGCGCAGGTCGTCGTTGGAAAAGCGCTTGATGCCCCAGCGCATGGCCTGCCCGCTGTGGGGGCTGTCGGCGTCGGGCGGGCCGAACATGGCCAGGCACTTCCACCAGTAGCGGTTGACGGCGTCCTGCACCATGTCGCGCTGCGCCTGCGTGCCCTGCATCTGCACCAGCAGCGACTCGTAGCCCTGGCGCTGGTGGAAGGATTCTTCCTTGCACACGCGCACCATGGCGCGGGCGTAGGGGCCGTAGCTGCAGCGGCACAGCGGGATCTGGTTCATGATCGCCGCGCCGTCCACCAGCCAGCCGATCACGCCCACGTCGGCCCAGCTGAGGGTGGGGTAGTTGAAGATGCTGCTGTACTTGGCGCGGCCGCTGTGCAGGCCGTCGAGCATGTCCTCGCGGCTGGTGCCCAGGGTTTCGGCGGCGCTGTACAGGTACAGGCCGTGGCCGCCCTCGTCCTGCACCTTGGCCAGCAGGATGGCCTTGCGCTTGAGGCTGGGCGCGCGGCCGATCCAGTTGCCCTCGGGCAGCATGCCCACGATCTCGCTGTGCGCGTGCTGGCTGATCTGGCGCACCAGGGTCTTGCGGTAGGCCTCGGGCATCCAGTCGCGCGGCTCGATGCGACCGTCGGCATCGATGCGGGCGTCGAAGCGCGCCTGGTGCGCGGCGTCCTCGGCCGGCACGGCCCGGGCGGCGGCCTTGGGCGCGCCGGGCTTGGTGTCGCTGTCGTCGGGGACGGAAAAGGACTGGGTGTACATGGACGGTCTCCGGTGGGGCGTGGCGCTCGTCAAGTGTAGATGAATTGACCGACCCGTCGGTCGAGGAATTCGGGCGCCCGCGCTGTCGTCTTGGCAGCGGCAATTACATCACAAAAAATATGTTATTGCTTGAATATTTGTAATATGACGAATATAGTCAAATTTCAGGTCACCAATGTCATGCAAAGGCCTGAACCCACCCATCACACCCCAGGAGACCCGCATGTCCGCCCACAAGGAACGCTTTGCCGACAAGATGGAGCTGCCGCCCGCGACCCCGCAGCCCAACATCTACCCGCTGTCGTGGAACCGCAAGACCCAGAAGCTGCAGGAGGTGTGGGAAGCCTCGCTGCGCGAGGCCTGGGACCCCGAGAAGCTGCCCTGGGACACGCTCGACGTCGACAGCTACTCGTGGGAAGAGCGCGAGTCCATCGCCTACTGGTGGACGCTGCTGTCGGTGTTCGACGCCTCGGCGCCGCCGGTGTTCGCGGAGGCGCTGATCAAGACCTACGAGGTGCACGAGGAAGACCCGGTGCGCAAGTGCTTCTTCTCGGTCACGCGCGACGAGCAGAACCACGAGATCATGTGCGGTCAGGCCATCACGCGCATGCTGGGCCACCCCGACCCGCTGACCTACGAGCCCAAGACCGAGTTGGGCCGGCGCCTGCAGAAGAACGCCAAGTGGCTGTACTTCAACGGCGGGCGCTACTGGACGGGCTACAAGCAGGCCGTGCCCAAGTACGACCTGGCGGTGCTGTTCAGCTCGTTCCTGATGGGCGAGATCGCCGCCGCGACCATCTTCAAGCAGATGTTCGAGAGCGCGCGCGAGCCGGTGTTCAAGGAAGCGTTCAAGAACATCGGCCGCGACGAAGGCCGCCACATGGCGATCTGCATGGCGGTGATGGAGCGCGACTACCCGGGCCTGAAGGACGCCGACAAGGCCGTGGTCACCAAGCAGATCCGCGCCGGCTACCTGTTCCTGTCGGCCGTGCTGTTCGAGCCGCCGATGGAGTTCTGGGACCTGCCGGCGGACTTCATCGACAACCAGCGCGAGGCCGAGGAAGTGGCGCGCGGCGCGGGCTTTGGCATCCCCACCTACGAGATGAAGAAGGAAAACTGGCGCAACGCCATCATCAACCTCAAGGGCGTGCTGGACCGCTACAACATCCCCTTCCCGGCCATTCCCGAGGTGGGCATCACCGGCCAGGAGGTGTCCGACACGGACATGGAAGACATCATTCCGGTGTTCTGACCCCATGTCTCGCGTCACCATCCAGCCCTCGGGCAAATCCGTCGAGGTCGCCGCCGGCGACACCGTGCTCATGGCGCTGGAGAAAGCCGGCTACGCGCTGCCCAACAACTGCCGCGCCGGCGCCTGCGGCGAGTGCAAGGTCAAGGTGCTGTCGGGCCAGTACGACCAGGGCATCGTGCTCGACATGGCGTTGTCGCCGGAGGAGCGCAAGCAGGGCTTTGGCCTGATGTGCATGGCCAAGCCGATCTCCGACGAGATGGAGATCGAATGGGGCACGGCCGACGCGCGGCCCAAGCTGTTTCCGCCGCGCGAGAACGCGCTGTTCGTCGTCACCGACAAGCGCCCCGTCGCCGCGCGCGCCATCGAGCTGCACCTGCGCCCGGTGGGCAAGCCGATCCGCTACTGGCCCGGCCAGTACGTCACCGTGGGCGATGCGCGCGCCGGCGCGCCGCCGCGGGCGTATTCCATCAGCAACGCGCCGCGCCCCGACGGCGAGCTGGTGCTGCAGGTGGCGCGCGCCGACGGCGGCACCACCAGCGCCTGGATCCACGACCGGCTGGCGGTGGGCGAGGGCATCAAGATCAGCGGCCCCTACGGCACCTTCATCGGCGATCCGGCCGTGGACACGCCCGTGCTGTGCCTGGCCGCCGGCACCGGCCTGGCGCCCATCCTGGCGCTGACCGAGGCCGCGCTGCGCCGCGGCTTTCGCAAGCCCGTCATGCTGCTGCTGTCGGCGCGCACGCGCGAGGACGCCTACGCCCAGGGCCTGCTGGCCTGGTGGCGCACCAAGCACCGCAACTTCGACTATCGTGTCACGCTCACGCGCGAGCAGGCCGAGGGCTTCCTGCACGGCCGCGTCGGCGCCGTGCTGCCCGGCCTGCTGCCCGACCTGTCCAGGCACACCGTGTTCGCCGCCGGCAGCCCGGAGTTCACGGCCAGCTGCGTGGAGACCGCCAAGGCCCTGGGCGCCGGGGCCGACATGATCTACACCGAAGGATTTTTCGCCATGCAGCAACCCACCGTCGCCGACCGCGAGCATCTGTTGTCTCACTCATGAGCGCGCCGGGCCGCTCCCGAGCGCGAATCCCGCAGCGCGCAGCGCGGAGGGCAGTCCAGTGAGGCGCGCCGCGTCGGCCGCCGACCTGGCGCGCGCGCGCATCGACGCGCACCGCCAGCAAAGCCGCGTGCGCGCCGGCGCGCTCATCATCTCGCTGTTCGGCGACGCGGTGGCCCCGCGCGGCGGCCGGCTGTGGGTGGGCAGCCTGATCCACCTGCTGCAGCCGCTGGGCATCGACGACCGGCTGGTGCGCACCGCCGTCTCGCGCCTGGCCAAGCAGGCCTGGCTGCGCATCGAGTCGCACGGCCGGCGCGCCGACTACCTGCTGACCGAGGCCGGCCAGCGCCGTTTCGAGGAAGCCTCGCGCACCATCTACGCCACCCAGCCGCGCGCCTGGGACGGGCGCTGGCGCCTGCTGCTGCTGGTGCGCGAGCTGGACGCCAAGGCCCGCGAGCCGCTGCGCCGCGCCCTCGCCTGGCAGGGCTTCGGCCAGCTGGGCGCGGACTGCTTCGTCCACCCCGGCGCCGACCTGGACGAGGCGCTGCAGGCCCTGGCCACCGAGGGCCTGGCCGAGGCGCCGGCGCAGCTGATGCCCCTGCTGGCCAGCGACGCCCGGCACGGCCTGGGCCAGAGCGATGCCGAGCTGGTGCGCCGCGCCTGGAACCTGGGCGAACTGGCCCAGGCCTACACCCGCTTCGACGCCGGCTACGGCCCCATCGCGCGCGCGCTGCAGGCGGACGAGGCGGACGAACCCATCACGCCGGAAGACGCCTTCCTGCTGCGCACCCTCTTGATCCACGACTGGCGGCGCCTGCTGCTGCGCGACCCGGAACTGCCCGACGTGCTGCTGCCCGCCGGCTGGCCCGGCCGCGCGGCGCGCCAGCTCACGCGCGATCTGTACCGGCGCCTGCTGGCGCCTTCCGAGCGCCACCTGGACGCGCTGCTGCAGCGTGCCGACGGGCAGGCGCTGCCGCCACCGGACGCGGCCAGCCGGCTGCGCTTCGGCGGCGCGGTTCAGCCGCCGGCATCCACCGTGTAGCCCTGCCCGCGCCCCCGGCCCAGCGCCTGCACCACCGCGGGCAGGGCGTCGCGCAGCGCAGGCGCCAGCGTGTGCGGCGGGTTGATGACGAACATGCCGCTGGCGCCCAGGCCCGGCGCGCCGCCGGGCGGCACGCCGATGTTCAGCGTGGCGTGCAGCCAGCCGCGCCCGGCCTGCTGCGCCAGCGTCTTCAGCCGGCGCGGCAGGCCATGCGCCTCGGGCCGCGCGATGATGGGGTACCAGACCAGGTAGACGCCGGTCACGAAGCGCTTGAGGCCATCCTGCACGGCGGCGGCCACCTTGGCGTAGTCGCTCTTGATTTCGTAGCTTGGGTCGATCAGCACCAGCGCGCGGCGCGAGCCGCCGGGCGCCACCGGCGGCGGCAGCAGCGCCTTCAGCGCGGCAAAGCCGTCCTCGCGCGCCATGCTCACCTGGCGGCCGGCGCCCAGCTGGGCCACGTGCGCCTGCAGCGCCTGCCAGTCGGTGGGGTGCAGCTCGAACAGGCGCAGCCGGTCGTGCACGGCGGCGCGCCCGGGCTCGGTCATCAGCGCATGCATCAGCAGCGGCGAGCCGGGATACACCCGCCAGGCGCCCCCGGGCGGCGCGGCGCGGTTGAAGCTGGCGATCAACTGCAGGTAGTCCTGCAGGATGGTTGCTTCGTTATTGATAGCTGATGGGGCTTGATTGACCGGGGCTGGAGCCTGATTTTTATCCAAACCCGGGGCCAGCGCGGCCTGCAGGCGCCCAATGCCGGCCAGCGCCTCGCCCGAGATCTGCGCCGCCTGCTCGTCCAGTCGGTAGATGCCCGCGCCGGCGTGCGTGTCGACCAGCGTCAGCGCGCCGCTTTTCTGCATCAGGTGCCGCAGCGTGGCGACCAGGGTGAGGTGCTTGAGCACGTCGGCGTGGTTGCCGGCGTGGAAGGCATGGCGATAGCTGAACATGGGGCGATGGTAGCTGCCTTGCTTGCCCGATGGTCGAAATCCGCTAAAATAGCCGGCTTTGCAGCGATTTATCAGCCCCGCGGCAAAAGCAGTACACCCACCTAAGAGGCTCCCGACGCAAGAGGAGCACCGACCGTGGAAAAGGGCTGGCCAAACCCAATTCCTTAGCAGGAAAACTCATGAAAACGTTCAGCGCGAAACCCGCTGACGTGACGCACGAGTGGTTTGTGATTGACGCGACCGACAAGGTCCTCGGACGGGTAGCCAGCGAAGTTGCCCTCCGTCTGCGCGGCAAGCACAAGGCCATTTACACGCCTCACGTCGATACCGGCGACTTCATCGTCGTCGTCAACGCCTCCCAGCTCCGTGTCACGGGCGCCAAGGAACTCGACAAGAAATACTATCGCCACACCGGCTACCCCGGCGGCATCCGCGAGACCAACTTCCGCGACATGCAGGCCAAGCACCCCGGCCGCGCGCTCGAGAAGGCCGTCAAGGGCATGCTGCCCAAGGGCCCGCTGGGCTACGCCATGATCAAGAAGCTGAAGGTGTACGGCGGCGCCGAGCATCCGCACAGCGCCCAGCAGCCCAAGGTGCTGGAAGTCTAAGGAGCCGCAATGATTGGTGAATGGAACAATGGCACCGGCCGTCGCAAGTCCAGCGTCGCCCGCGTGTTTCTGAAAAAGGGCAGCGGCAAGATCACGGTCAATGGCAAGTCCATCGAGCAGTTCTTCGGCCGCCAGACCTCGATCATGATCTGCAAGCAGCCGCTGGTGCTGACCGACCACGTCGAGACCTTCGACATCCAGGTCAACGTGGCCGGCGGCGGCGAATCGGGCCAGGCCGGCGCGGTGCGCCACGGCATCACCCGCGCGCTGATCGACTACGACGCCAACCTCAAGCCCCAGCTGTCGGCTGCCGGCTACGTGACGCGCGACGCGCGCGAGGTCGAGCGCAAGAAGGTCGGCCTGCACTCCGCCCGCCGCCGCAAGCAGTTCAGCAAGCGCTGATCGAAGGCCTGCGGCCAGCCAGCCACCGCGCCGCCCCTGGGGTGGGCGCGGTGGTTTTTTTTCGGGTGCTCGTGGTAAAAGGGCGCGGACATCAAGGCACAGGAGCAAGCCAATGCTGGGCATCACCAAAAAGCAAGCGCCAACCCCCGTCCGCAGCGCCATCGGCGCCGGCATGCAGGTCACGGGGCGCTGCACCTTCCAGGACGGACTGCAGATCGAAGGCACGGTGCTGGGCGACGTCATGGGTGAGGAGGGCGCCTCCAGCATGCTGCTGATCCACGAGGGCGGCCGGGTGGAAGGCGCCATCAGCGCCGACCACATCGTCGTTGCCGGCCGGGTCGTCGGGCCGGTGCTGGCACGCGAGCGGCTGGAACTGCTGGCCAGCGGCCGCATCGAAGGCGACGTGCGCTACAAGACGCTGGAGATGCAGCCCGGCGCCGTGGTGGCCGGCCAGCTGCAGCCCCAGGTCACGCCCGTGGCGGCGCGCGAGACGCCCGTGCCGCCGGAGCCCGTGGCACCCCAGGCCGCGCCCGTCGAGCCGACTTTCGAGCTGCGCCCCGACAAAACCGAGTAAGTCTTACACTTGTCCCCTCTATCCATGCCCGAGCCCGCCATGAATGCCGCCATCCAGGAATCCGCCCTTGCCACCATGCCCGATCCGCTGGTGTTCACCGACGCCGCGGCCACCAAGGTCGCCGAACTGGTGGCCGAGGAAGGCAACCCCGAGCTGAAGCTGCGCGTGTTCGTGCAGGGCGGCGGCTGCTCGGGCTTCCAGTACGGCTTCACGTTCGACGAGCAGGTCAACGACGACGACACGGTGATGAGCAAGAACGGCGTGTCCCTGCTGATCGACGCCATGAGCTACCAGTACCTGGTGGGTGCCGAGATCGACTACAAGGACGATCTGAACGGCGCGCAGTTCGTGATCCGCAACCCCAACGCCTCGACCACCTGCGGCTGCGGCTCGTCGTTCACCACCGAGTGAACCCCTGCGGCCCAACAAAAATGCGCCCTCAGCGGCGCATTTTTGTTGGGTGAAGAACCGGGGCTTACTGGAACGGGCTGCCCTGGATCTGACCCGCCGCCGCCAGCTGCTGCTGCATGCTGGCCGACAGCTTGGCGAAGGCCGCGCGGGCCGCGGGGGACACCGGCGGGGTCTGGTGCTGCTGGGCCATGACCTCCTGCGGGTCGACCGGCTCGCCGTTGACGCGGAACTCGAAGTGCAGGTGCGGGCCGGTGGCCACGCCGGTGGAGCCCACTTCGCCGATCTTCTGGCCCTGCGTCACCTTCTCGCCCTCGCGCACGCCGATGCGCGAGAGGTGGCCGTAGACGGTGGTGTCGGTGTTGTCCGTGTGCTTGATGTAGATGACGTTGCCGTAGCCGCGCTGCACGCCGGCGAACTCGACCGTGCCGTCGCCGACGGTGCGCACCGGGGTGCCGGTGGGCGCGCCGAAGTCGACGCCGGTGTGGCCGCGCAGGCCGCCGAACACCGGGTGGCGGCGCATGCCGAAGTTGCTGGTCACGCGGGTGAAGGCCAGCGGTTCGATCAGGTAGGCCTTGCGCAGGCTCTGGCCGTCGAAGTCGTAGTAGGCGCCGGCGTCGCTGCCGGAGGCCTGGAACCACACCGCGTCCTGCGACTTGCCCCGGTTGACGAACTCGGCGCTCAGGATGCGGCCGGTCTTGACGGGCTCGCCGTCGGCCTCGAGCGCTTCGTAGACGACGGAAAAGCGGTCGCCCCGGCGCAGGCCGCGGCGAAAGTCGACGCTGCTTTCGAACACGTCGACCAGCTGCCGCGCCACGCCGTCGGGCACGCCCGCTTCGTCGGTGGCGGCAAACAGGGTGCTGCGGATGGTGCCGCTGGCCAGGCGCTGCGTGGCCACCAGCGGCGCGGTCTCGATGCGGGCGCTGAAGTCGCTGCCCTGCTTTTGCACCACCAGACGCTTGAACTGGCGGTCGTCGTCGCCCTCCACCCAGTGCGTGCGCAGCTGCTGCAGGCCCTGGCGGTCGTCGGCCTCGGCGGTGACGGTGCGGCCGGTGGTGCCGCGGCCGAACACGGCCTTCCAGGCGGTTTCGTTGCGGCGCAGGAAGGAGGCGGCGGCCGGGTCGGCGATGCCCAGGCGCTTGAGCAAGGCCTCGGGCGTGTCGGCCGCGCGCGTGGTCTCGCTGCGGTACAGGGTGAAGCTGAAACCGTCGAGCTGCTCGAGCTGGGCGGCCACGGCGTCGGGGCTGACGGCCTCGGTCACCAGGCGCAGCGGGTCGGTGGGGGCGGCGTTGGCGCCCAGCGAGGCGACGGCGAAGGCGCCGCCGCCGGTGGACAGCAAGAGCGCGGCCAGGGCCGCCACGATGCGCCTGGGATGGCGATGGATGAAGTCGGCCATCGCCAGACCAGAGGAGATCAATTCTTGCTTCACGCGCAGCACATGGTACGGGAGTGGGGGGTGCCAGAATCCGGCAGGCCTTCTGGCCGTGACGCTCAGGACTTGAGCCGGCCCCTAAAATCAGGCTTGGCGAGCGAGTATATCGACCTCGCCCCGAGCCTACAACCCATTTCCGATGAATTCTGATACAAAAGTAACCAATGCACCGATTTCGGACGCGGTGCGCCATGCCATGGCCGTCAGCCTGCGCGGGGCCGACGAGCTGCTGCCCCAGGCCGACTGGCAGGCCAAGCTGCAGCGCGCCGAGCGCACCGGCCAGCCGCTGCGCATCAAGCTGGGGCTCGATCCGACCGCGCCCGACATCCACGTCGGCCACACCGTGGTGCTCAACAAGATGCGCCAGCTGCAGGACCTGGGCCACCAGGTGATCTTCCTGATCGGCGACTTCACCAGCCTGATCGGCGACCCCTCCGGGCGCAACGCCACGCGCCCGCCGCTCACGGCCGAGCAGATCCGCGCCAACGCCGAGACCTATTTCGCCCAGGCCAAGCTGGTGCTGGACGAGGCGAAGACCGAGATTCGCTACAACAGCGAGTGGAGCGACCCGCTGGGCGCGCGTGGCATGATCCAGTTGGCGGCCCGCTACACCGTGGCGCGCATGATGGAGCGCGACGATTTCCACAAGCGCTACACCAGCGGCCAGTCGATCAGCGTGCACGAGTTCCTCTACCCGCTGATGCAGGGCTACGACTCGGTGGCGCTCCAGAGCGACCTGGAGCTGGGCGGCACCGACCAGAAGTTCAACCTGCTGGTCGGCCGCCACCTGCAGCAGGAGTACGGCCAGGAGCCGCAGTGCATCCTGACCATGCCGCTGCTGGTCGGCCTGGACGGCGTCGAGAAGATGTCCAAGAGCAAGAACAACTACATCGGCATCACCGAGGACGCCAACAGCATGTTCGCCAAGGTGCTGTCGATCTCCGACGCGCTGATGTGGGACTGGTACACGCTGCTGTCGTTCCAGAGCCTGGAGGCGATCGCGCGGCTGAAGGCCGAGGTGGCGGGCGGGCGCAACCCCAAGGACGCCAAGGTGCTGCTGGCGCGCGAGATCACCACGCGCTTTCACGATGCGCGCGCCGCCGAGGCCGCCGAGCAGGATTTCGCCAACCGCAGCAAGGGCGGCGTGCCCGACGAGATCCCGCAGGTGCAGCTGGCCGGCGCGCCGCTGGGCATCGGCCTGGTGCTCAAGCAGGCGGGGCTGGCGCCGTCCACCAGCGAGGCCAACCGCCTGATCGACGGCCACGGCGTGCGGGTCGACTCCAGCGTGGTGAGCGACAAGGGCCTGAAGCTGGCCGCCGGCACCTACGTGGTGCAGGTGGGCAAGCGCAGGTTCGCGCGCGTGACCCTGGCCTGAGAGACCCGGGCCCGGTCCCTGGATGGCGAGCAACCCCGGCAGCGCCTGGCTGACGCCGCATCGGCTGATGGCGGCCTCGATCGCCGTCGCCGTGCTGACGCTGGGCTTCAAGACCCTGGCCTGGTGGCTGACCGGCTCGGTCGGCCTGCTGTCGGACGCGCTGGAGTCGCTGGTCAACGTGGCCGGCGCCACCTTCGGCCTGTGGATGGTGACGGTGGCGGCGCGGCCGGCCGACGAGGACCATCCCTTCGGGCACGACAAGGCCGAGTACTTTTCGGCCGGCTTCGAGGGCATCCTGATCATCGTGGCGGCGCTGGCCATCGTCTGGGCCGCCGTGCCGCGCTTCTGGCATCCGCAGCCGCTGGAGCAGCTGGGGCTGGGCGTGGCGCTGTCGGTGCTGAGCGCCGGACTCAACGGCGCGCTGGGCTGGATCATGCTGCGCGCCTCGCGCCGGCACCGCTCGATGGCGCTGGAGGGCGATGCGCGCCACCTGATCACCGACGTGTGGACCTCGGCCGGCGTGGTCCTGGGCCTGGCCCTGGTCATGTTCACCGGCTGGCACTGGGTGGACCCGGCGGTGGCGATCGTGATGGCGCTGAACATCCTGGGCGAGGGCGGGCAGCTGATCTGGCGCTCGGCCCAGGGCCTGATGGATGCGGCGGTCGAGCCCGAGGTGCAGGCCCAGGTCGATGCGGTGGTGGACGGCTTCGTGCAGGCGCAGGCCGGCACGCCCGGCCTGCGCGTGGACCATGCGATGAGCCGGCGCGCCGGCCAGCGCCTGTTCCTGAGCGTGCACCTGCACCTGCCGGCCGACTGGAGCCTGCGCCGTGCCGCCGGCCTGCGCGGCGAGCTCGAGCGCGCCCTGCTGGCCGCCGTGCCGCCGCTGCACGTCAGCATCCAGCTGCTGCCGCTGGACACCGAACCCGCAGGGCACGCAGCCGGCCCCCAGAGCGCATGCACGCCCTGATCCAGCGCGTGGCGCAGGCGCGCGTCACCGTGGCCGGGCGCGTCACGGGCGCCATCGACCAGGGCCTGCTGGTGCTGCTGTGCGCCGAGCGCGGCGACGGCGAGCGCGAGGCCGACAGGCTGCTGGCCAAGCTGCTCAAGCTGCGCATCTTCGGCGACGCGGCGGGCAAGATGAACCGCAGCGTGCAGGACGTGGCCGGCGGCCTGCTCGTCGTCAGCCAGTTCACCCTGGCGGCCGACACCACGGGCGGCAACCGGCCCAGCTTCACGGGCGCCGCGCCGCCGGACGAAGGGCGGCGTCTTTACGAGTATTTCGTCGCGGCGGCGCGGGCGGCCCACCCGGTGGTGGCGACGGGCGAATTCGGTGCCGACATGCAGGTGGCGCTGGTCAACGATGGGCCGGTCACCATCCCGCTGCGTGTGCTGCCGGCGGCTTGAGCGGCACGCGGCAGGCCTGCCATCGGTTCAATTTCGATAGCTGATTGGGCTTGTTGTACGCCGGCCAGGCCCCGATTCGGCTTGAAATCAACGCGCGCGCACCGCCCTGGCGTAGGGGTCGGCAAAGCCCAGCGCCGCCAGGATGGCGCTCTCGCGCGCCTCCATGGCCTCGGCGTCCTGCTCGCTGCTCTCGTGATCCCAGCCCTGCGCGTGCAGCGCGCCATGCACCAGCAGGTGGGCGTAGTGCTCGGCCAGCGGCTTGCGCAGCTCGGCCGCCTCGCGCGCCACCACCGGGGCGCACAGCACCAGGTCGGCCGCCACGTGCGGCGCGCCGGCGTAGTCGAAGGTCAGCACGTTGGTGGCGTAGTCCTTGTGCCGATAGTCGCGGTTGAGCGCGCGGCCTTCCTCGGCATCGACCACGCGCACCGTGATCTCGGCGGCCTGCACGTCGCTGCCCAGCGCGTGGCGCAGCCAGCGCGCCACGTGGTGGCGCGGCAGCGCGGCGCGGTGCGTGGCGGCGGCGTCGAAGCGGGCGATTTGCAGGGACAGGCTGAGCGGCGGCAGGGGCATGGCGCGATCATGCCGCAAAGCCGGCTCATGGCGATTGCGGGACAATCCGCGCCATGACTATCACGGACATCGAATTGCCGGCGCGCGGGCCGTCCCCCGTGGCCGTCGAGGACGGCGCGGCCACCGGTCCCGCCGCCCGCACGCGCGCCGAGCGCGAGGCGCTCAAGCTCGAAAAACGCCTGTGCCGCCAGGTCGGCCAGGCCATCGTCGACTTCAACATGATCGAGGAGGGCGACCGCGTGATGGTGTGCCTGTCGGGCGGCAAGGACAGCTACGGCCTGCTCGACGTGCTGCAGAGGCTGCAGGCGCGCGCGCCGATCCGCTTCGAGCTGGTGGCCGTCAACCTGGATCAGAAGCAGCCCGGCTTTCCGGCCGAGGTGCTGCCAAACTACCTGGCCACGCTGGGCATCGAGCACCACATCGAGACGCAGGACACCTACAGCATCGTCAAAGCCAAGATCCCCGAGGGCAAGACCACCTGCAGCCTGTGCTCGCGCTTGCGCCGGGGCATTTTGTACCGCGTGGCGCGCGAGCTGCGCTGCAACAAGATCGCGCTGGGCCACCACCGCGACGACATGCTGCAGACCTTCTTCCTGAACATGTTCTTCGGCGGCAAGCTCAAGGGCATGCCGCCCAAGCTGACCAGCGACAACGGCGAGTTCATCGTCATCCGCCCGCTGGCCTACGTGGCGGAAAGCGACCTGGTGGCCTGGGCCGAGCACCGGCGCTTTCCCATCATCCCCTGCAACCTGTGCGGCAGCCAGGAGAACCTGCAGCGCAAGCAGGTGGGCGAGATGCTGCGCCAGTGGCAGCGCCAGCACCCCGGGCGCATCGAGAGCATGTTCACCGCGCTGCAGAACGTGGTGCCCTCGCACCTGATGGACGCCCGCCTGCACGACTTCAAGCATCTGCAGGCCAGCGGCGTGTTCGACGCGGACGGCGACAAGGCGTTCGACGAGGAACCCATCGCGCCGCCGCCGGTTCCGGTCTGACAGGAGGTCATCCATGGACATCGCACGCTGGCTTGCCATCGGGGTTCTGGCCGCCGGCCTGGCCGGCTGCGCCAGCGGGCCACGCGTCGTGACGGCCGAGGTGCGCGCCAACGCCGCCCAGGGGCCGGGCGCGGCGCTGCTGCAGGCGGTGCACTACCGCTTCGATCCGCAGCCCCCGGTGGCCGGCCAACCCGCGCCGGCGCAGGTCGAGGCGCTGGCGCAGGCCGCGCTGGCGCGCGTGGGCGCGGTGCGTGACGACGCGCAGGCGCGCGTGAGCGTGCAGGCCAGCGCCAGCGTCCAGGCCGGCTGGTCCAGCGCCTGGGCCGAGCCCAGCAACACGCGCATCGCCCTGGGTTTTGGCGGCGGCTGGCGCGGCGCTGGCGTGGGTTTGGGCTGGGGCGGTCCGCTGGGCTGGGACGATTCGGTGCCGATCTATATCAGCGAAGTGAGCCTGGTGATGCGCGACGTGCACAGCGGCCAGATCGTCTACGACACCCGGGCCCGCCACGACGGCACCTGGAGCAACACCGGCGCCGTGCTGGCGGCCCTGTTTGCCGCCGCGCTGCAGGGCTATCCGAATCCGCCGCAGGGCCCGCAGCGCGTGGACGTGCCGATGTTGCTGGCGCCCGAGGCGCCGCCCGCGCTCAGGCCGACCGGCGCCGGCGACGCACGGCCGCCGCGCCCATGAGAAGGCTCAGCACGCCCAGGCCCCAGGCTTCCAGGGTCGGGACCGGCGCGATGGCGGCCGGCGGCGTGGGCCGGGGATCGATGTAGAACGGGCCGGTGTTGTAGCTGTCACCAGTCGCTCCCGTGCCGTCATTCGTGATGTCTGCGGTGACGAACAGGTAGGGGTTGCCCGGAGGGTTGTTCTGGTGATCCGCCGTGGGGTACAGCACATCGGCCTGGGCCGAAAGCACCTGCGAGGACTGCGCGCCGGCGGCCAGCGGCCCGAAACTGCAGGTCATCGATTGCACGGGTGCCGGACCTGCCGTGCAGGTGCCGGGGACTGCCGTGAAGTGCATTTCGGCCGGCAAGGCTACTGCAAACTCGCCCGCAGCCCCCATGGCGGGGCCTGCCGTGTTGTCCAGATTGACCGTGATGCTCGTGGTGTCGTTCAGGTAAAGCGGTTGCGACACCGCGGCGACGTTGATCGTCACGGCCTGCGCGGCCATGGCCACGGTCGTCAGGCCGAGAGCCAGGGCCGGGCGGGCAATGGATTTGAAAGGCATGGGGTCTGTCTCCGGTAGGGGGCGAATGCGATCGCCCGCATTGGCAACAATCGCTTCGGTTGTCAAGCCAAGTTTAGGGCGACATCCATGCAAACCCAAACCAACCATCGCTAACTGTTGGTTTCAATCCACAAGGGATTGCCCCGGGTTCCCGTTCACGACGCGGGGCCTGGGCGCCTGCCGACCGCCGGCTGGGGCAGGCGCCAAAAGGCCAGCGCGCCCAGCACCAGCAGTCCGGCGATGCAGCCGAACACCGCACCGAACGGGTCGATGCCGTGCGCCTGGGCGATGGAGGCGATGGCGCCGGTCAGCCACTGCACCAGCGCCACGCCCATGAACAGGGCCATGGTGAACAGCGCCATCGCGCGGCCGATCACCGCCGGCTCGTAGGCGTCCTTCACGTCCGGGTATTGCAGCGTGGCATAGCCCGAGGCCAGGCACACCAGCAGCATCGCCGCCACGTCCACCGGCGCGCTCACGCCCAGCGCCAGCAGGCCGAACAGCGCCGCCGACACGAGGGTGCCCGCCAGCAGCCACGGGCGGCGCCGGCGCGGCCCCGGGTCGAGCCGGCCGAACACCGGCAGGCTGGCCAGCGCCACCACCGTCAGCACCACCGCCAGGTTGCCGGTGGCCACCAGGCTCCAGCCGTGGCGCTGCATCATCACCGGCCCCAGCCACAGCCCGCGCAGCGCCACGAACGAGGCATAGGTCACCAGCGCCAGCGCGACGATGCCCAGGGTGTGCGGCAGCCGAAACAGCGCGCCGAAGGTGCGCAGCGACTCACGCAGCGACTCGCGCTGCGCCGCCGCGGGCGGCGGCGGCTCGCGCATCCACAGCGCGATGGCGCCCCAGGACAGCGCCGCGCACAGCGCCAGCACCCAGAAGCCCATGCGCCAGGAGCTGGCCTCGATCAGCCATGCCAGCGGCGTGCCGGTGGCCAGCATGCCCACGCCGCCCACCGCCAGGATGATGCTGGAGACCATGGTGTAGCGCGCCGGCGGAAAGTGCCGCGCGATGTACACCGTGCACACCAGGAAGGCCGGCGCGCAGCCGATGCCGATCAGGATCTGGCCGGCCACCAGCCAGCTGAAGCTGCCCGCCAGCGCCGACATCACCGCGCCCGCCACCATCAGCGGCGAGGCCGTCAGGATGGTGCGCCGCACCCCGTGCATGTCGATGCCGATGCCCATGAAAAGCTGCAGCGCGCCAAAGGCGAAGTGGTAGGCCGCCGCGAACGCGCCCAGCTGCTGCGGCGACAGGTGCAGCTCGGCCTGCAGCGGCTGGGCCATGATGGCGGCGATGGTGCGAAAGGCCTGGCTCATGGCAAAGCCGGTGGTCAGCAGCAGCAGCGCGGCCCAGCTGCCGCCGGTGGGCGCGGGTCGGTTGGGGGATGGGGCGGTGGTCATGGGGCAGGCGGGCGTGGTGTCTGGTCGGCCGGCCGTGTGCAGCAGGCGGCCGGCCTGCGAGCGTAACCGCCCGCCCGCGCCCGGCCCGGTCGCCTGTGGGACGGTGGCATGATCGACGTATGGAATGGACCCGTCTCTTGCTCGTGCGCCACGGCGAAACCGCCTGGAACGCCGACGGCCGCATCCAGGGGCACCTGGACATCGCGCTCAACGAGGTCGGCCGCGCGCAGGCCGGGCGGCTGGCCGCCAAGCTCCGGGACGAGGGCGAGCGCATCGATCTCATCTACAGCAGCGACCTGGCGCGCGCGCGGCAGACCGCCCAGGCCGTGGCCGACGCCACCGGCGTGCCACTGTTGGCCACGCCCGGCCTGCGCGAGCGGTGCTTCGGCGCCTTCCAGGGCCGCCGCTTTGCCGACGTCGAGGCCGAGCTGCCGCAGGATGCCGAGCGCTGGCGCCGGCGCGACCCGCACTGGGCGCCACCGGGTGGGGGTGAATCCTTGCTTCAATTCAAGGAGCGCATCACGCAGGTGGTATGCGGGCTGGCGGCCCAGAACATGGGCAAGCACGTGGCGATGTTCACCCATGGCGGGGTGCTCGACGTGCTGTACCGCGCCGCCACCGGCGCCAGCCTGCAGGACGCGCGCACCTGGCAGCTGGACAACGCGGCCGTCAACCGCCTGCTGTGGACGCCCGACGGCGGCCTGGCCCTGGTCGGCTGGGCCGACCGCTCGCACCTGGACGACACGCGCGATGAACGCCTGGCCTGACACCCTGCCCGCCGCCTGCGAGGCCCTGATCGGCCAGGGCGTGGACGCCATCGACACGCCCGCGCTGGTGGTGGACCTGGACGCCGCCGGCCGCAACCTGCAGCGCATGGCCGAGTTTGCCGCGCGCCACCGGCTGCGCCTGCGCCCGCACGCCAAGCTGCACAAGAGCGCCGCCTTCGCCCGGCTGCAGCTGCAGGCCGGCGCCGTCGGCCTGTGCACCCAGACCGTGGCCGAGGCCGAGGCGCTGGCCGCGGCGGGCATCCACGACCTGTTCATCAGCAACGAAGTGATCGCGCCCGCCAAGCTGCGGCGCGTGGCCGCGCTGGCGCAGCGCCTGCACGAGCGCGGCGGCCGCCTGGCGATTGCCGTGGACAGCGACGAGGGCATCGCGCGCCTGGCGCAGGCCATGCGCGCGGCCCCCGCCGGCGGCATCGACGTGTTCGTCGAGGTCGATATCGGCCAGGGCCGCTGCGGCGTGGCGCCCGGCGCGGCGGTGCTCGAGCGGGTGCGCACGCTGGCGGCGCATGCGCCTGTTTTGCGCTACGCCGGCCTGCAGGCCTACCACGGCGGCGCCCAGCACCTGCGCACGGTGGCCGAGCGCCGCGCGGCCATCGGCGCCAGCGCCGAGCGGCTGCGCGCCACGGGCGCGCTGCTGGCCGCGGCCGGGCTGGCGCCGCCGCTGGTCACCGGCGCGGGCACCGGCACCTTCGCCTGCGAGGCCGCCAGCGGCCTGTGGGGCGAGATCCAGCCCGGCAGCTTCCTGTTCATGGACGCTGACTACGCCCGCAACGAGCGCGACCCGGCCCAGCCCGTGTTCGAGCCCGCGCTGTTCGTCAAGTCGCAGGTCATCAGCGTGGCCGCGGACCACGCCGTGTGCGACGCCGGCCACAAGAGCCACGCCATCGACAGCGGCCTGCCGGCCGTGCACGCCCTGCCCGGCCAGCCCTCGCTGGTGGTGCACAACGGCGGCGACGAGGCCAGCATCCTGCGCCCCGTGGAGATTGCCGGCGGCATCCTGCGCGCCTTGCCGTCGCTGGGCGACACCGTGTGGCTGATTCCCGGCCACTGCGACCCCACCGTCAACCTGCACAACCAGCTGATCGCCGTGCGCGGCGGCCTGCTGGACGGCCGGGTGGAGGCCGTGGAGCCGGTGCTGGCGCGCGGCGTGTGGTGAGCGCGCGCCCGGGGGCTTGAGCAGGGGCCGCTCAGGCGTCCAGGTGCTCGGGCGCCGGCGCGTCGCCCGACGCCGTCCACTCCCTGGGCACGTGGGTGGGCGTGCTGGCGGTGGGCACGGCGCGGTGCGCGCTGGACTGCTCGGGCACCAGCCGGGTGATGGCGCCGGGGTGCGGCGCGCGCCGGTGCGTCAGCTCCTCGGCGATCTGCACCGCCGAGGCCGGGCGGCCGGCCACCGTGGGGCGCAGGGCGTCGATGGACCGCCACTCGTGCGCCGCCGGGATGTGCGGCGCGAAGCTGTGCGCGTCGGCCAGCGGCCAGTACAGGCGGTAGACGTTGTGCTGGTGCTCCAGGTCGTCCAGGATGGCGCGCGGGCGCAGGGTGGGCATGATGGCCGACAGCAGGCGGATGCGCTCGCTGTCGATGCGCCGCACGATGTGGTGGGTGCTGAGCTGGTCGGGGTGCATCAGGCCGGCGGCCTGCAGCAGCTCCTTGAGCGCGTGCAGCGTGTTGGCGTGGTACTGCGCCACGCGCGGGGCCTTGTCGGCCACCACCAGCGCGCGCTCGCGTCTCAGGTCCTGCGTGGTGATGCCGGTGGGGCAGAAGCCGCTGTGGCACACCTGCGCCTGGATGCAGCCCAGCGCCATCATGAAGCCGCGCCCCGAGTTGCACCAGTCGGCGCCCAGCGCGAACATGCGCGCCAGGTCGAACGAGTTGATCACCTTGCCGGCGGCGCCGATCTTGACGCGCTCGCGCAGGCCGGCGCCGATCAGCGTGTTGTGCACCAGGTGCAGGCCCTCCTGCACCGGCGCGCCCATGTGGTCGGCAAACTCGATCGGCGCGGCGCCGGTGCCGCCCTCGGCGCCGTCGACCACGATGTAGTCGGGCGTGATGTCGGTCTCCAGCATGGCCTTGACGATGCCGAACCACTCCCAGATGTGGCCGATGCACAGCTTGAAGCCCACCGGCTTGCCGCCCGACAGCTCGCGCAGGCGGGCGACGAACTGCATCAGCTCGACCGGCGTGGAGAACGCGCTGTGCGCCGAGGGCGAGATGCAGTCCACCCCCACCGGCACGCCGCGCGCGGCGGCGATCTCGGGCGTGACCTTGGCGCCCGGCAGCACGCCGCCGTGGCCGGGCTTGGCGCCCTGGCTCAGCTTGATCTCGATCATCTTCACCTGCGGCTCGCGCGCCTGCTGGGCAAAGCGCTCGGCGTTGAAGCTGCCGTCCGTGTTGCGGCAGCCGAAGTAGCCCGAGCCGATCTCCCACACCAGGTCGCCCCCGTGCTCGCGGTGGTAGCGGCTGATGCCGCCCTCGCCGGTATCGTGCGCGAAGCCGCCGATCCTGGCGCCCTGGTTGAGCGCCCGGATGGCGTTGGCCGACAGCGCGCCGAAGCTCATGGCCGAGATGTTGAACACGCTGGCGTTGTAGGGCTGGGTGCAGGGCGAGACGCCCACCGCCGGCGCGTCGGGGCGGCCGCCCAGCCAGATGCGGAAGTCGTGCGATTCGATCTTGGTGGTCTGCAGCGAGTGGTTGATCCACTCGTAGCCCTTGGCGCCCACGTCCAGCTTGGTGCCGAAGGGCCGCACGTCGGGCACGCCCTTGGCGCGCTGGTACACCACGGTGCGCTGTGCGCGGGTGAAGGGCTCGCCGGCGTCGTGGTCGCCCTCGACGAAGTACTGGCGGATCTCGGGGCGGATGAACTCCAGCAGGAAGCGCATGTGCCCCAGCACGGGGTAGTTGCGCAGCACCGCGTGGCGCGTCTGCGCGTGGTCGCGCCAGCCCAGCAGCGTGAGCGCGCCGAACGCGCCCAGCGGCACCCACCAGCCGCCGCCCCAGCGCAGCAGCGCGATGGCGCTGAGCAGCGTGAACAGGGCGCACAGCGCCCAGGTGGTGTAGCGGATGTGCTGAGCCAGGAACGCGCGCTGGGCCATGGGGCTGCTCCGGTGAAGGGCGGCCGCCGCGCGGCCGCTCGGGCCATCTTACCGAAGCGTGCTGGCCGCCCGGCGGCCTGCATCCGCGCCTGCCAGCGTGGGTTGACAGCTTCTTAGCCCGCCGCGATCCGCCGCACCAGCCCCGCCAGCGCATGCGCCACGGTTTGCGCGCGCACGGCGGCGCGGTCGCCGTCAAAGCGCCGGCATTCGGTCTCGGTGCGACCCGGCAGCTGCCAGCCGAACCACACGGTGCCCACCGGCTTGTCGGCGCTGCCGCCGCCGGGCCCGGCCACGCCGGTGACGGCCACGGCGACCTGCGCGCGGGCGTGCGCCACGGCGCCGCGCGCCATCGCGCGCGCCACCGGCTCGCTGACCGCGCCGTGCCGGGCGATCAGCTCGGCCGGCACGCCCAGCAGCTCGGTCTTGGCGGCGTTGCTGTAGGTGACGAAGCCGCGTTCGAACCAGTGGCTGGAGCCCGCCAGGTCGGTGCAGGCACCCGCGATCAGGCCGCCGGTGCAGCTTTCGGCGGTGGCCAGCAGCCAGCCGCGCGCCAGCAGGGCCGCGGCCAGTTCTTCAACGATTTCGGCCGTTGACCGGCCTGCATCCTGCGCAAGCAGCTCTTGATTTGATAGCGATCCGGTCATGGCACACGCACCAGGGCGATCACCAGCAAGGTGCAGCCGGCGGCCACCAGGTCGTCCAGCACGATGCCGAAGCCGCCGCGCCAGCCGCGCGCGCCGTGCAGCAGGCGGTCGGCCCAGCCCACCGGACCGGGCTTGACGGCGTCGAAGAAGCGAAACAGCGCAAACGCCGCCAGCTGCGCCCAGAAGCTGGCCGGCAGCACCAGCCACAGGACGAGCCAGAAGGCAACGACCTCGTCGGCCACCACGGCGCTGGGGTCGGCCACGTTCAGGTGGTCGGCGCTGACGGCACAGGCCCACCAGGCCAGCGGCAGCGACACGGCCAGCAGCCAGCCCAGCTGTGCGGGCGTCAGCCACAGGCCCAGCACCGCCCAGGCCAGCCAGGCCCACAGCGTGCCCACCGTGCCCGGCGCCACCGGCGACAGGCCCGAGCCGAAGCCCAGCCCGATCCAGTGCGCCGGATGGGCGCGCAGAAAGCGCACGCCGGGGCGCTGCGGCGGGGCCTCGATGCGCGGGGGCGGCGTGGGCGCGGCCGCCGGCGCGGGTGCTGCGTCGTCGGCGGCGTCGGGGCGTGGCGGCAGCGGGCGCGGGGTGACGTCGCTGACGTCGCCGCGCGGACGGTCGGACAGGCTCATGGTTTTGCTCCCTCCCCCGCTGGGGGAGGGCTGGGGTGGGGGCGCGCGGCGGTTTCTTGAGATGCGGGACGTGCCCCCATCCCCGCCTTCCCCCAGCGGGGGAAGGAGCCAGCCCGGGTCACGCGCGCGCTCATCGCCGCTCCCGCAGCCGCTCGTCCTTGGGCCAGCTGATGCGGTGCGTGGCGCTGAAGCCCTGCGTGGCGCCGGCGGCCAGCGGCTGCTCCCAGGCCACGGTGCCGGGCTCGTCGTGCCAGCGCTCGGTCTGCGGCGCGGGCTGGTAGTGCGACTCGACCTTCACGTCCTCATGCTCGGGCACCGGCGCGGCGTCCAGCACCTGCAGCTGGATGGGGGTGGCGTGGCGGTTGTGCACGGTGTAGCGGCGCTCGTCGGTGCGCTGGTGGCGCGTGCCGATGAAGCCGCCCGTGCCCTGCTGCTGCTCGGGGCGCTCGCTGCGCACGCTCACCAGCTCGTCGCGGCCGAAGGCCAGGCCCTCGCGCGTGCTGCGCTCGGCGTCGAAGCGCCCGCTGCCGACGAAGGCGCCGTCGCGGTACAGCTGCAGCGCGCCGGCGGGCCACACGCCGGGCGGGGTGGCCAGGCGGGCGATCAGGTAGGCGTGGGCGTCCAGCGCCGGCGTGGCGCGCACCAGCAGCTCGGTGTCCAGCGCCTGCTCGCCCAGCGCCAGCGTGACCTGCTGCCCGCTGGAGGGCACCGTCACGCGCTGGGGCACGGCAAATTCGGTGGCGAAGCTGCCCTGGAACACGCTGACGTCGAAGCGCGGCTCGTCGGCGTCCGCCTCGGCCGCCGACTTGGCGGCTGGGGCGGCGCGCAGCAATGGCGCGGCGGCCGGCGCGGCCATGACCGGGGCCGGCACGGCCTCGGCCTGGGGCGGCTGCACGCCCACGCGCCAGGGCCGGGGCAGCGGCCCCTGCGTGGCGGCGCCGGGCTGGCCGGTGGACAGGGTGATGGCCACGCCGTCCCAGTCCTCGCCCGTGCTTTGCGCCACCTGCGCCAGGCGCTCCAGACGCAGCTTTTTGGCGGCGCTGTCCAGCGTGGCGCGGTAGCCGGGCTGCCAGCCGGGGCCGCGCACGGCGTAGCTCAGGCGCAGCTCGCCGCCCTGCGGCGCGGCCAGCGTCACCTGCACCGTGCTGACGCGCGCGTGCGCGCTGGTGCTGCGCTCGCGCTCGGCCAGCAGGGGTTTCAGCTCGCGCTCCAGCTGCTCCTGCTGGCGCGCCAGCTGGTGCTGGCGTGCCAGCGCGTCCTGCCCGCCCTGGCGCAGCGCCTGCGCGGTGGCGGCGATCTGGGCCGGGGTGGCGGCGCCGGCGCGCGGGCCGTCGCCGGGCTGGCCAAAGCTCTTGAAGTAGCCGGTGGCCAGGTCGATGCCGCTGCTTTCGGCCTGCAGGCCGGCGATCTGGTCCTGCAGGGCGCGGATGCGCTCGTCCAGCGGGCTGGCGCAGGCGCCGCCCCGCAGCTCGCGCGCTTGCTGGCGCACCGCCAGCTCGCCCACGCGGATCCCGCTGGCGGCGCTGACCTGCAGGCTGGCGGCGTCCAGCGCGGCGGGCAGGCAGTCGAACGTGGCCTGGCGCGCGCCCGGCGCCACGCGCAGCACGCGCTCGACGGTGGCGCTGCCGGGGTAGAGCTTGACGGCGCTGATGCGCGAGGCGCCCTCGGCGCGCGGCGCGGCGGTCTGGGCGTGCGCGGGGGCCAGCGCAGCCAGGGCCAGCGCGGCGACGGCCAGCGGGCGAGAAAGATGATGGGGGGGCATGGGCAGTCCGGTGGGGAGCGTGCCACCAATGCTAGCAGCCCGCGCCGTGCTGGCGATGCCCGATGAAATCACATCAAAAACAGCCGCTGGCCCGCATCCGGCAATCGCGAGCAGCTATCAAAACAGGATAATCCGTGCTGCCTTCAGCCGGCCGTCTTCTGCAGCGCGGCGGCCAGCTCGTCGTCGATCGCGTTGGCGCGCAGCGCGGCCGGGCGCTGGGCGTGCAGCTGCGCAAAGCGCACGAACTCGGCGCGCGGCTCGATCGCCTTGAACTGCAGGTAAAAGCCGATCGCGGCGGCCACGAACAGATCGGCCGCGGTGAACGTATTGCCCGCCAGATGATCGCGCCCGCGCAGCGCGCCCTCCAGCGTGTCCAGCACGTCGGCCTCGGTGCCGTAGCCGGCCTGCTCGGGCTTGGCGAGTTGGCCGGCGCTCTTGGCGGTGAGCAGGGCCTCCAGCGGCCCCATGAAGGCGATCCAGCGGTAGTAGGGGCCGCGCTCGGGCGTGCCGGCGGCGGGGGCCAGGTGCTTGCCGGGCACCAGGTCGGCCAGGTACATCAGGATGGCGGCGTTCTCCGTCACCACCGTGTCGCCGTGCTTGATGGCGGGCACCTTGCCCATGGGGTTGATGGCGCGGTAGGCCGGCGCCTTCATGGTGCTGCCGTACTGCAGCACCTCGGTGGCGTAGGGCAGGCCGGTTTCTTCCAGCATCCAGCGCGTGACACGGCCGCGCGACCAGGGGTGGGTGTAGAGGGTGAGGGCAGAGGTCATTTTGGGGGCTTTCAGGTTGGCAGGGCATCCCAGTGTGCGCCGGGGCAATGTCAGTTTCTGTCAGCAGTGGGATGGGTGTGCAACTGGGCCTTCCAGCGCCGGATCAGCGCGTGCCGGCGCTCGGGCAGCGGCGCGTCGGTGGGGTGCAGGTGCAGCACGCGGTCGGCGCGGAAGTGGCGAAAGTCCTGGCGCAGCTCGCACCAGGCGGCCAGCATGCGCGACTGCTGGAAAAAGCCCATGGCAAACGGCCACACGGTGCGGCGCGTGGCCTGCCCGTCGGCGTCGCGGTACTGCAGCACCACCTTGCGCTCGTCGCGGATGGCGCGGCGCAGCGCGGGCAGCCAGGGCTCGGGCGCCGCCGGCGTGCCGGACTGCGGCACCATCAGGCCGCTGGTTTCCAGGCCCAGGCGCGCATCGGCCGGCAGGGTGCTGGCGATGCGGGTCAGCGCGCCGTCGGCGGCCCGGGCCAGCTCGGGGTCGGCCTGCAGGCTGACCCAGCGCGCGCCCAGCAGCAGGGCTTCCAGCTCGTCGGCGCTGAACATCAGCGGCGGCAGCAGAAAGCCCGGCCGCAGCACGTAGCCCACGCCCGGCTCGCCGGCGATGGCGGCGCCCTGCTCGCGCAGGGTGGCGACGTCGCGGTACAGGGTGCGCAGGGTCACGCCCAGCTCGCGCGCCAGCAGGGCGCCGGGCGCGGGGGTGCGGCGCCGGCGCAGGGTGTCCAGCAGTTGCAGCAGGCGGGCGGCGCGCGAGGCCATGGCGGCTCAGGCGAAGTGGTCGAAGGCGTGCAGGGTCTCGGTCAGCGGCTGGCCTTGGGCGTCCAGCACGCGCAGGCCGGGCGTGGCGCGGATGCGGCCGATGCGGGTGACGCGGGTGGCGGTCTGGGCGGCGGCGCGCTCGACGGCGGCGCGCGCGCCGGGCGGGGCGGTGAAGGCCAGCTCGTAGTCGTCGCCCCCGGCCAGTGCGGCGGCTTGCAGGGTTTTTGAATCCAACGGGACGCTGGCCGGCGTCAACAGATCGCCAACAGCTATTAATTTGGAAGCGATCGAGGCGTCGATGTCGGCCCCCACCTGCGAGGCTTTCAGGATGTGCCCCACGTCGCCCACCAGGCCGTCGCTGATGTCGATGGCGCTGCTGGCGATGCCGCGCAAGCAGCGGCCCAGCGCCAGGCGCGGCGTGGGGCGCTCCAGCCGCTGGCGCGCCAGGGCCAGCGCGGGGGCGGGCAGCGTCCATTCGCCGCGCAGCGCGCCCAGCGCCAGGCGCGCGTCGCCCAGGGTGCCGCTGACCCACAGCTCGTCGCCGGCCTGCGCGCCGTCGCGGCGCAGCGCCTGCCCGGCGGGCACCTGGCCGAAGACGGTGATGCACAGGTTGAGAGGGCCGGCCGTGGTGTCGCCCCCCACCAGCGGGCAGGCGTGGGCGGCGGCCAGATCAATCAGGCCGCTGCTGAGCGCGTCCAGCCAGGGCGCGTCCTGCGCGCGCTCGGGCGGCAGGGCCAGCGCCAGGGTGAAGGCCAGCGGCGTGGCGCCCATGGCAGCCAGGTCGCTCAGGTTGACGGCCAGCGCCTTGTGGCCCAGCGCGGCGGGGTCGACGCCGGCGAAAAAGTGGCGGCCCTCGACCAGCATGTCGCAGCTGACGGCCAGCTGCATGCCGGGCGCGGGCTGCAGCAGCGCGCAGTCGTCGCCGATGCCGAGGACTACCGAATCTGTAGCTGCTTGCGCTTGCTGGATGCGGGCTGCAGCCGATTTTTGCTTGAAAAAGCGCTCGATCAGGTCGAACTCGCCCATGCTCACGTCGCGCGGTGCGCGCGTCAGAGGCCGCCCAGCTCGAGCGCGCGCTTGCCCACCCGGCTGACCTGGTCGGCCATGCGCCGCACGTGGCCGGCGCGGCGCGCCGCGGCTTTCAAGAAGGCCATCATCAGCGGGCCGCTGTCCAGCACCTCGCTGGGCGCGCCGCTGCCGTGAAACTGGAACTCGGGGTGCCACTGCACGCCCATCACGAACGAGTGTCCGGTGTGGCGAATCGCCTCGGGCACGCGGTCGATGGGGCTGCGCGCCTCGATCACCAGGCCTCGGCCCAGCTCGCCCACGCACTGGTGGTGGATGCTGTTGACGCGCTGGGGCGCGTAGCCGTAGATGTCCGACAGGCGCGAGCCGGGCACGAAGTGCACCTCGTGCGTGAGGGTTTCGTAGCAGTTCAGGTCGAGGTGCGCGATGGCGCCCGGCCACTGGCTGGGAATGTCCTGCACCAGGGTGCCGCCGCAGTAGACATTGAGCAGCTGCGCGCCGCGGCAGATGCCCAGCACCGGCTTGCCGGCCTCGACGAAGCCGCGCAGCAGCTCCAGCTCGTACTCGTCGCGGATCGAATCGCATTCGCCGCATTCGGTGCAGGGCTGGGCGCCGTAAAAGCGCGGGCTGACGTCGGCGCCGCCCTGCAGCACCAGGCCGTCGAGCTGCTCGACCAGGTCGACGATGGGCGGGCGCCGGCGCGCCTTGACCATGCGGTGGTCGACGAAGGGGATCATCAGCGCCACCACGCCGTGCGACATGATCCACTGCGCCATGTTGCTTTCGAGAAACTGCAGCCGCTTGCGCGGCAGGCCGGAGCCGGCGGGGGGCTGGTGCAGCAGGCGGGCCGAGATGCCGATGCGCAGGGTCATGATGGGGGCGATTGTTCCACTGTTTGGTGCCGCCAAGGTGTGAATGAGTTCCGGGAATCGGGCGGCTGCGCAGCGGCTCAGGGGGATGCTTCCCTAAACCTCAGGCTGGCCTGCCGGATCACCTCGGCCAGCAAATCCTCGCGCTGCTGGCACTCGCGCAGCCAGCGCGCGTGGTTGCGGTTGGCCTGCACCTGGGCGTGCAGCAGCTCCAGCGCGCCGCTGGCCTGGCACTGCGCGGCCAAGGGCGCCAGCTGCTCGAAGCTGGCCAGCAGGTGGTCGCGCAGGGGCTGGTGCGTGCCGGTGGCCGGATCGACGTACACCGCGTCCAGCCCGAAGCGGCAGGCCTGGAAGCGGTTGTAGCTGTAGACCAGGTAGTCGTCCTCGCAGGGCGTGAAGGGGCGCTGCGTCTGCAGCCAGGCCGCCAGCGCCTGCACGTAGCCGGCCAGCGCGGCGGCGTGCTGCACCGTCAGCGGGGTGTCGAACACGCGCACCTCGATCGTGCCGTACTCGGGCTTGGGGCGGATGTCCCAGTAGAAGTCCTTCATGCTCTGCACCACGCCGGTGCGCGTCATCTTGTCGAAGTACTGCTCGAACTCGCCCCAGCTCAGCACGCAGGGCGCGCGCCCGGACAGCGGAAAGGCGAACACCGAGTTCAGCCGGGCCGAGTCGAAGGCCGTGTCCTGCCCCTGCACGAAGGGGCTGGAGGCCGCCAGCGCGATGAAGTGCGGGATGTAGCGCGACAGCCCGTGCAGGGTGTAGAGCGCGGTGTCGGCGTCGGGGCAGCCCACGTGCACGTGCTGGCCGAAGATGGTGAACTGCTTGCTGAGGTAGCCGTACAGCTGCGACAGCTGCTGGAAGCGCGGCTTGTCGTAGATGCGCTGCTGGTGCCACTGCTGGAACGGGTGCGTGCCGCCGCCCACCACGGCGATGTTGAGCTTGTCGGCGCACCGGACCAGCGCGTCGCGGATCTGGCCCAGCTGGGCGTGCGCCTCGCTCCAGCTGTGGCACACGTCGGTGGAGATCTCGATCATGCTCTCGGTCATCTCGGGCACCACCGAGCCGGGCAGCTGCTGCTTGCCCATCAGGCGCAGCATGTCGCTGGCGTAGTGCGCCAGGTCGTAGTCCACCGTATTGACCAGCTGCAGCTCCAGCTCGACGCCGAGCGTGAGTGCCTCGGATTGGGAAAAGGGCTGAAGACTCATGACTTGCCCTCCTCGCCATCGCCTGCGGGCGGCTCGCGCCGGCGCTCCGGCTGCGCCGCCTCGCCCGAGCGCACCAGCGCCACGCTGACCATCACGGCGCCCACCAGCTCGGTGATCAAAATCACCGGCAGGGCAATAGCCGCCACCTGCTGGCCCACGCCGTGCGAGGCGCTGACGAAGCGCGAGGTCAGCAGCAGCGCCACCGCCGACATCGGCACCAGGGCCGCGCCCACCCACAGCGTCTGGCGCGGCGCCATGCCGGTGCCGAAGCCCGTCAGCAGCAGGCTGGCCACCTTGGCGCCGGCGCGCACGGCGATCAGCGCCAGCGCGGCGCCAAAGCTGGCGGCGCCCCAGTCGCCGCGCACCGCCATGGCCGACACCAGCACGAACATCACGATGCTGAGCATGCTGGCGGCGGTGCCCAGCTGGCGCGGCCACACCCAGGGGCGCGGGTGCACCTGCCGCAGCGCCAGGCCGCCCAGCAGCGCCGCCAGCGGCGCCGAGCCGCCCAGCGGCGTGGTGCCGGCCACGGCCGCGGCCACCAGTGCCAGGATGACGATGGCGGTGTCCTGGCTGGTCGGCCGCAGCAGGCGCAGCGCTATCGTCAGCACTGCGGCCAGAACGGCGCCCACCAGGGCCGACAGGCCCAGCACCGTGAGCGAGTAGGCCAGCGAGGCCGCCAGCGTGCCCTCGCCGCGGTCGATGGTGCGCAGCATGGCCGTGCCCAGCGTGAGCGCGTACAGGGTGTTGAGCGTGGCCAGGGCGATGGCGCGGTCGGTCACCGGCCCGCCGGCGCGCAGGTCGGCCACCACGCGCATCAGCACCGCCGGCGAGGCCGCCACCGCAATGATGGCCAGCGCCCGCACCACGGGCGCGTCCAGCCCCAGCGCGCGCAGCACGCCGTAGGCGGCGGCAAAGGTCAGCAGCGACTCGGCCACGCTTTGCAGCAGCACCATGGGGTTGTGCCGGAACCAGCGCAGCGGCAGGCGCGCGCCGGCCTCGAACAGCACCACGGCAATGCCCAGCTCCAGCAGGAACAGGCCCACGCCGCGCAGCGGCCAGGTGGCGCCGGCCAGGCCGGCCGCCCCGGCCAGCGCGCCCACCACGGCGTAGCCCAGCACCTTGGGCAGGCCGGCCAGGCGCTGCACCATGTGGCCGGCCAGGGCCGCCAGGGCCAGCAGCAGGGCCCATTCGAGGGTGTCGAGCGCGGGGGCGAAGGGCGATGCCGCGCTCCAGGGGGCAATCCATTGATCGGTCAAAAGCCGGTGTCCTCGTCGGGACGGCGCACGCGCGGGGCGCGCGCCGGTCAAGGGTGGCAGGCTCGGCGTGGCAGCCCGGTGGTGCGCACGCGCGAGATGAAAACGATAAAACAAAAAATGAAAAGACCCAAGGGTCGGCTCGATCCTAACGCGATTCGCCGGTCTCGGGAACCGGGGGCGCGGGGCTGGCGCCGGCCTGCGCGCTCACCGGCAGGATGAACGACAGCGGCTGACGCAGTGCGCGCCGGCCCATGGCGGCGTACAGGCGGCGGCGGTCGACGCCGGTGACGTTCTGCGCCGTCAGCGCCAATCGAAACGCGAGGTAAAAACTGACGGCGAGGTCGAGAAAACCGGTGATGACGATGCCGCCGGCGGCCCACCATAGCGCCGGCTGCTGCCACACGCCGGGGCCCAGGTGCTGCGCGGCGACGGCGATCTGGCCCGACACCAGGGTGACGTGGCGCACCTCCACCGGAATGCCGAAGAAGCCGACGATGGGCGGCACCAGCCCCAGCAGCAGGCCCAGCGAAACGTTGGCCGTCCAGCCGGAGATGTTCTCGCCCCAGTAGCGGCCCCAGCGGCGCGCGCGCTCGGCACCCAGCCGCCGCGTGATGCGCGGGTGGTAGGCGATGACCGAGTCCAGCCGGTGCAGCACGAACCAGTTCTCCACCCAGCCGGCGATGATGCTGGAGGCGAACAGCAGCGCGCCGGTGACGATGGCGTAGGGGATGGTGCGCCCCAGCATGTGGTGCTCGTCCAGGATGTGCCGGGCATGCGCGTCGTCCACCAGCGCGCCCCAGCCCAGCGCCTGGATGCCCGCCGCCAGCGCGTAGGCCACCGCCAGCACCATCACCACGTTGCCGACGATGGCGACGAACTGCGAGCGCAGCAGGTGCACCACCTCGGTGACGAAGTCCTCGTAGGCCTGGGGCGACTGCAGGTCCTTGAGCTTGGCGGCCATGCTGGGCGCGGTCATGGCCGGCTGCTTGGTGGCCACCGTCCAGTGCAGCAGCATGATGACGACGAAGGAGACGGCGTAGTTCAGCCCCGCGGCCACGCCGCCCCAGAAGGCCGACAGGCCCAGCCCCACGATCACCAGCTTGCTCAGCGTGGTCAGCGCCATCACGGCGCCGCCGCCGGCGGCCGCGCCCATCATGTGCAGGTATTCGTCCTTGTCGTGGGTGATGTAGTGCTCGCCGGTCTCGGCGTTGCGCTCGGTCACCTTGGCCGCCAGCAGCTGCGTGCTGTCGCGCACCAGCTCGCCGATGCTGCCGCTGTCGCGGTTGACGCGCACCAGGTGCGACAGCAGCTGCGCCGTGGCCAGCGCCGGCGAGTCGGTCTCCAGGCACAGCAGCAGCGCCTTGACGCGGATGATGCGCTGGCGCAGCTGGCGCAGCTGGAACTCGATGTGCACCGAGATGCCGTGCTCCTTCAGGTGCTCGTACACGGTGGAGGTCGCGGCGCGGCAGCTGTCCAGCTGCTCGCGCAGCGTGCCCAGCGCCACCAGCGCCGGGGCGCTGGTGCGCCCGTGCGCCAGCACCGCCTGGCGCAGCGCCTCGAAGCCGACGGGCAGCACGGCGAAGGGCCGCTCGCGCTGCAGCCGCGGGTCCAGCCGGGCGCGGATCTCGGCCGACTGGCCGCTGGCGCTGATCTGGCTGAGCGCGTGCGCCAGCGCGTTCAGCAGCGTGCGCAGCGCGTAGTCCTGGGCGCTTTCGGGCACCTGGGGCTCCGTCAGCGTGTGGCGCAGGCGCTGCAGCGTGGGCGCATCCAGCGCGCGCAGCCAGCGGGCGTCGAACTCGTAGGGAAACAGCAGCGGGAACAGCTCGCGCAGGTCGGTGGTCTCGGGCGTGGGCAGGATCAGCTTGCGCCGCAGCCGGTCGGCCAGCTCGGCCAGGAAGGCGTTGCGCGGCGCGAAGCCCAGGTCGGCCAGCAGCGACGTGGCGTCCACCTCGGTCAGGAACTCGGTCCACCACTGGCGCCACAGCACCAGCCATTGCGGGTCGGCCTCGGCGGCGTCCAGCAGCTCGCGCACGCGCGCCGCGGCGCCCTCGGGATCGGTGCGCGTGCCGCGCACCCAGTCCAGCAGCTGCATCAGCCACAGGTGGCGCTCGGCCAGCGGCGCGTGCGGGTCGAGCGCGCGCAGCAGCTCGCTCAGCTCGGGCAGTCGTTTGGCCATGGCGGGTCAGTGCAGCACGCGGGGGGCCGGCGCGTCGCCCTGGCTGGCATCGAGCACGAACAGCGGAATGGGCGCCTCGAACCGGGCGCCGTCCTCGGCCACGCAGAAATAGCTGCCGTGCATGGTGCCGCTGGCCGTGCGCAGGCGGCAGCCGCTGGTGTACTGGAAGGCCTCGCCCGGCTGCAGCAGCGGCTGCTGGCCGACCACGCCCAGGCCCTTGACCTCCTCGGTGTGGCCGCGCGCGTCCTGGATGATCCAGTGGCGCGAGACGAGTTGCGCCGCCACGTCGCCCGTGTTGCGCACCGTGATGGTGTAGGCAAAGCCGTACAGGCCGGCCTCGGGGTCGGATTGGTCGGGCAGGAAGCTGGGTGCGGCGTCGACGCTGAATTGGTATTTCGCCATGATGGCGCCATGGTACCTGCGCGACAATCGCTCGCCATGAGCACCACCTTCCGCATCGCCCCGTCCATTCTCTCGGCCGACTTCGCCCGCCTGGGCGAGGAGGTCGGCGCCGTGATCGCCGCCGGCGCCGACTGGATCCACTTCGACGTGATGGACAACCACTACGTGCCCAACCTCACCTTCGGACCGATGGTGCTGCAGGCGCTCAAGGCCCACGCCCGCACGCCCGCCGGCGTGCCGGTGCCGCTGGACGTGCACATGATGGTGCAGCCGGTCGACGCGCTGGCCCAGGCCTTCGCGCAGGCGGGCGCCGACCTGATCAGCTTCCACCCCGACGCCACGGCGCACCCGCACCGCAGCGTGCAGGCCATCAAGGCCACCGGCTGCCAGGCCGGCCTGGTGTTCAACCCGGCCGCGCCGCTGGATGTGCTGGACTGGCTGATCGACGAGATCGACCTCATCCTCGTCATGAGCGTGAACCCCGGCTTCGGTGGTCAATCCTTTATCGATAGCGCCTTGCGCAAGGTGGAAGCGGCGCGCAAGCGCATCGAGGCATCAGGACGGGACATCCGCCTGGAGGTGGACGGCGGCATCAAGCCCGCCAACATCCGCCAGGTGGCCGACGCCGGCGCCGACACCTTCGTGGCCGGCAGCGCCATCTTCGGCCAGCCCGACTACGCGGCCGCCATCGGCCAGATGCGGCGCGCGCTGCAGGGTTGACAAGGGGTGCCCCGCCCCTTGAAGGAGCGGGAGCAAGGCCAAGCGCTCAGGGCTTGAGGTAGGCGAACTGCTCGTGGTTCTGCAGCTGCCCGATGCGCACCACGCCCGAGGGCGTGAAGTCGGCGTCCATGATGAACTGGTCCTTCTTGAGGTTGCGGTTGCGCAGCGTGATCTCGCACACCTCGAAGCGCACGCCGCGCGCCTTCAGGGCGCTGACCAGCGAGGCGTAGTCGATGTCGGGGTTCTTGGCGTCCTTGGCGCCTTCCATCAGGAAGTCGACGCCGTTGGCGTGCGTCACCACGACGATCCGGGTCGCGGGCGCCACGTCCAGGTGGTTGCGGATGTTGCGCAGGCCCTTGGTCGCCTGGTGGGCGGCGTCGTCGATGTGGTACACCACCCTGTCGCCGCCGTTCTTCTTGTCCTGCGCCCAGGCGGTGGCGCCCGCCGTCGCCAGCACGGCGGCCAGAACGTTGCGGCGCGCGGCCAGCTTGCGAAATTGAATGCCCATGGTTCGACTCTCCGGTGCCTCTGTGATCCAAAACCTCAAATTAACACATTCGCCGCGCGCCTGCGTGCTGGACCTGGACGGCACGCTGGTCGACACGCTGGGCGACTTCGAGATGGCGCTGGCGGCCATGCTGCGCCAGCTGGGGCGCGCGCCGCTGCCGCGCGCGGCCATCGCCTGCATGGTGGGCAAGGGCTCGGAGCACCTGGTCGAGGCGGCGCTGCAGGCCACGCAGCCGGCGCAGGCGGGCGACGCCGACCCGGCCCTGTTCGATCGCGCCTGGCAGCTGTACCAGGACGCCTACGGGCCCATCAACGGCCGCCACAGCCACGTCTATCCGGGCGTGGTCGACGGCCTGCGGGCGCTGCGCGCGCGCGGCCTGCCGCTGGCGGTGCTGACCAACAAGCCGCGCGCCCACGCGCTGGTGCTGCTTGCGGCCAAGCGCCTGGACGGGTATTTCAGCCAGGTCTTCGGCGGCGACAGCTTTGCGCGCAAGAAGCCCGACCCGCTGCCCCTGCTGCAAACCTGCCGCGCGCTGGGCACGCCGCCCGCCGCCACGCTGATGATCGGCGACTCCAGCAACGACGCCGCCGCCGCCCGCGCGGCCGGCTGCCCGGTGGCGCTGCTCAGCTACGGCTACAACCACGGCCAGCCGGTGGACGAGGTGGACGCCGACGGCTGCTTCGACAGCCTGCCCGAGCTGGCGGCGGCGCTGGCGCGGGCAAATCTGATCGAATCGGGGCCGGCATGAGCGCGCCGGGCCGCTCCCAAGCGCGAATCCCGCAGCGCGCAGCGCGGAGGGTCGTCCAGTGACGTCCTCCCTGCCCGAGCTGCTGCGCCGCGCGGCGGCCGACCCCGAGCAGCTGCACTGGCAGAGCTGGGCGGCGCTGGCGCCCGGCCCGGCCCTGATCGTGCTGGGCGCGGTGCATGGCAACGAGGCCTGCGGCGCGCACGCCATCGCGCACACCATCGCCGACCTGCACGCCGGCCGCCTGCGGCTGGCGCGCGGCCGCCTGACCCTGGTGCCGGTGGCCAACCCGCTGGCTTTCCAGCAGGGCACGCGCGGCGGCGAGCGCAACCTGAACCGCCATTTCGTGCCGCGCGCCGACCCGCGCGACTACGAAGACCGCGTCACGCGCCAGCTGGCGCCGCTGCTGGCCGCGCACGACGCGCTGCTGGACCTGCATTCGTTTCACACCGCCGGCGCGCCCTTTGCCATGGTGGGGCCGCTGGACAACCCCGGCCCGCGCGAGCCCTTCGCCCGCGCCGCCGAGGAGCTGGCGCTGGCGCGCGCGCTGGGGGTGCCGCAGGTGGTGCAGGGCTGGCTGGAGGTGTACGACCGCGCGGCCCGTGCGCGCGGCCAGCAGCCGGGCGACGACGGCATCGGCACCAACGAATACATGCGCAGCCAGGGCGGCTACGCCGTCACCCTGGAGTGCGGCTTTCACGATGACCCGCGGGCGATCGAGGTGGCCGCGCAGGCCATCCGCGGCGCGCTGGCGCACCTGGGCCTGGCTGCCGTGCCTGCGCCCGCGCCGCACGGCGGCCGCGTGGCGCGCCTGCACGAGGTGGTGCTGCGCGAGGCGCCGGGCGACACGCTGGCGCGCGACTGGCGCAGCTTCGACCCCGTGGCCGCCGGCGAGCTGCTTGGCACGCGCGCCGACGGCCGCGCCGTGCGGGCCCAGCGCGCGGGCTGCGTGCTGTTTCCGTTTCCCGAGTCGCAGGTGGACCAGGAGTGGTTTTACCTGGCCGAGCTGGATGCGGCTGGGCAGCCCTGATCCCGCGGCAAGACTCCAAAAAAACGGCCGCGCGATGCGCGGCCGTTGACCGGAGGCTGGCAGCAGGCCGCGTCAGTGCGCGCGCCGGCGCAGCGCGCCCCAGCCCAGCAGCAGCATCAGGCCGCCCAGCGCCGCCAGGACCCACTCGGCCATGGTCGGCACCGGGGCGGGGGGCGTGGCCGGCGGGGGCACCCAGCAGGCCTTGGCCACGTTCGTGAAGCTGTGCGAGTTGCTCACTGCCTGCCCGGCAATGGTGCCGCTGACGGTGTTGGTCAGCGGGCTGGCCAGGTTGCCATCGTCGCAAGCCAGCTTGGCGTCAAAACAGGCCTGCTGGGGCTCGCCGTCCCACACCACCGAAACGTAAGGCTTGGGGTCGGTGTTGAAGGGTGCCACGTTGGTGATGTTCATCAGTTCCACTTCCACCGTCAGGCTGGCGGTGTTGCCCGAGATCGGGTAGGCGCTCAGGTCGATCGGGAAGGTGGCGGTCACGCCATTCCAGGCCGGCAGCGGGTTGCCGTCGACACCGCGGATGGTGACCTTGGCCGAGCCGTAGTCGCTGGCTTGCAGGCCCGTGAGCGTAACGCGCGCCCAGGTCAGCCTGTGGGCTTTGCCGTCGCAGTAGCTGCCGGACGGATTGGCCTGGATCGCGACCTTGGTCTGAACCTTGCAGGCGCCGCCGTCGATGGAACTCGTGGCGCCCAGGATGCCTGAATCGCCCAGTGACCAAACGCAGGTCGGGGATGCAGGATCGATGGTTGCTTCGTAAAAGTAGTAGCCAAAGCCTAACAGGCCGTTGAAAAATCCCCTGCGAGCGTCCGCGTCGGCCGCTACGATCTGAAGCCATCCCGCAACAACTGCGACAAGAAAGATGAGAGGCAACCAAGACTTCCAGGGGGCGATGTTCAGCTACATCAGCCTTGAAGAAAGAGTGCCAGCGGCACACCCGCTGCGCAAGTTGCGCGCCGTGGTGGATGCGCTGCTGGCGAGCATGAACAGCGAGTTCGAAGCGGTGTACGCCCGCCGTGGCCGACCGTCGGTGCCGCCGGAGATGCTGCTCAAGGCCTTGCTGCTGCAAATCCTGTTCTCCATCCGCAGCGAACGCCAGCTGGTCGAGGCGGTCAACTACAACCTGCTGTACCGCTGGTTCGTCGGCCTGAACATCGAGGACAAAGTTTGGGACCACTCCACCTTCAGCGCCAACCGCGAACGCCTCTTCAACGAAGACCTGGCGCGCGCCTTCTTCGAGCGCGTCAAGCTCAGCGCCCAGTGGGGCCGGCTTGCCAGCGACGAACACTTCAGCGTGGACGGCACGCTGATTGAGGCCTGGGCCTCGCACAAGAGTTTCAAACGCAAAGACGACGACAGCGGCACGCCACCCGGACGCAACCCCGAGGTGAACTTCAAAGGGCAGGAGCGCTGCAACGGCACCCATGCCAGCACCACCGATGCCGATGCCCGGCTGTTCAAGAAGAGCGCGGGCGACAAGTCCCGCCTGTGCCACATGGGGCACATCCTCATGGAGAACCGCAACGGTCTGATCGTGGATGTGGAGATCACACATGCCAGTGGCACCGCCGAGCGCGAGGCGGCGCTGGCGATGCTCAAACGCCGGGGCAACAGGAACAAGCGGGCCACGGTCGGCGCCGACAAGGGCTACGACAGCAAGGCCTTCATCAAGGGCTGTCGCCGGCTCTTGGTCACGCCGCACGTGGCGGCCAAGGACAAGCACTCTGCAGTCGATGGGCGCATCAAGCGCCACGAGGGCTACAAAACCAGCCTCAAAGTGCGCAAGCGAATCGAGGAGGCCTTTGGCTGGATCAAGACAGTGGGCGGTCTGGCCAAGACCAAATTGATCGGTCAGGCCAAGCTCGCGGGCCAGGCGCTGCTGTGCTTTGCCACCTACAACCTGGTGCGCATGGGCAGTCTGGGCGGTTGGTGGGACGCGCATCATGCGTGAACCATGGGATACGTGCGCCCGGAACGGGCAAAACGGCCTGCAAACAGGCCGAAATGGCCGCTCCAATCGCTGCGCAGGCCAGTTTGCGCGATCCGTTTCTTCGAAATCCACGACCCTGGCGCGTTCGATGAGCATTTTTTCAACGGCCTGTTAAGCTTGGGTCATAGCTTGCGCAGGGGGCATTGGTCGTCCAGTCCCAGCACATCTTGGCGCTGCTGGTTTGCCAAAATGTGCGGCTGTTGGGTACTGCAGGGCCATCGGCCAGGACCGCTGCGCCCAAGGAATCCAGGTTTGTGCCTGAAAACGCCAACGGATTGCTGTCCGCATAACTCGCAAATGCGGCTTGGGTCGTGGTCACGTCCGATCCATTCAGGTCGTAGCAGCGCGTGCCTGGGGACACCCTTCCAAGGCAAAACCCATTGGTGACCCCCGATGTGCTGGCCGTTGGCATGAACATTCCGCTCTTGCTGAATGTCGAGGGCGTGAATCCGGCGCATGCGGCGTTCGTGGCCATGTCAAAGCACACCAGCGTGGTTTGAACGGGACTTGCGCTGACCGCCTGCCAGTACAGCTTGGAGCCGATCTGGCCCACGCCGTCGTTGGCGTCGTAGCCGGTCGTTGCTGGCGCCCCGGCGACGGCAAATGTGCCCGCCGAGTCAGTGCCTGCGCAGGGTGTGAAGGTTGCGGTGTCGAAACACAGCATGCGGCCATTGGCACCGTTGGCATAAAAGCGGCTACCGGCGTGACCGCCGGTGAGGGTGAAATACCACCATCCGGATGCGGTGGGGTTGGGGATCACGGGTGCATTGCTGAACACATACGAGCCACAGCTGGTGTTGTCTTGCAGGTTGGCGCAGACGACGGCTGGCTTTTGCGTGGCCTGGTCCTTGACCCAGAAATACATGCGGCCGGTGTTGCGGTCCAGGTATTCGGCAATTTCCAACGACGTTTCGTACCAACTGCCCGATGAAAACGCTGCCCCCGCAGCGGCAGGCACGCTGGTTGGGAAGCCTGGGCACGCGACAGCCGTGGCCTGGTTGCCGCAATACAGCGAATCGCCACCGTTGTGGTGATAAATGGAGTACACCTTGCCGTTGTAGGGGATGGCCCGATAACCATCGCCGCCCGTGCCGCCGCTGGCGCTGGCGCTGGGCGGCGTGGGCACCGTACCCAAGGTCGAGGTGGCCGCCATGTAGGCGCTGCCCGTGATCTGCACGTTGGTGACGCCCGAGGCAGGCTCCACCCCCACGTAGCTGGTGCCGCCGTTGGTGGACCAGGCGCCCGTGGCGTTGCCGGGCAATTGCAGCGAGCCGGCGACGTATTGCAGGCCCGGTGGAATCGCGTCCTGCACGTTGACCTGGGCGGCCGTTTGGCCCGCCGGCAGGCCCAGCGAAATGGCGTAACGCACGGTGCGGCCAGCTTGCGTGTCCGTCGTGCTTTGGGTGGTCAGATCGCGCCCGGTTTTGGTGACGCTTTGGGCGTGTGCCGCGCCAGCCAGCGCCAGAACACCGGCCAGGCCGGCGACAAGCATGCGTCGCAGCGCGCGCGGCGGATGACGCCCGGCATTGTTGATGAGGGCCAATAAGCTCATTTTTCTCTCTCCCTGTGGGTTTGTTGGCTGGGGGTGGGGTGAAGGCAAAAATTGTATCGTTGTGTGGCAAATCTGTAAGTTATCGCTGCATCTGGAAATTTTATCGCAACACCATCGCAGCCAGGTACCAGCGCGGGGCCGGGTTTTTGCTGCCCGTGTCCACGCGGCAATGGGTTTTGCAGCGGGGGAGGCCAATGGTGGTGTACGCCGGCCTGCAGGCTGTCGATGCGGCTGCGGACGAGGTGATTGGGGAACACCTCCCCGAGCCGAGGCGCTGGCCTTTGCTACACTGGACGCCATGTTCGCTCTTTGCACTGTCATCTCGCCGCTGGGCCTGGCCGCCCAGGGGGCGTGGCCCTGGCGCAAGCCGGCCCACTGACACTGCTCGATTCGCGCCCGCAAGGGGCGCATGGGTGGCGCCCCGGCGGGGCGCCTGAATGGGAAGAACGAACGGCAGAACACGCTGCCCGGGGCGCTGGAGGCCCCATACCCGTGATCACCGAACTCGAATTCAAGAGCCTGGCCGGCCAGGGCTACAACCGCATTCCGCTGATGAGCGAGGCCCTGGCCGACCTCGAAACCCCGCTGTCGCTGTACCTCAAGCTGGCCGGCGGGCCGGGCGGCGGCAAGTACAGCTTCCTGCTCGAATCCGTCATCGGCGGCGAGCGCTTCGGGCGCTACAGCTTCATCGGCCTGCCGGCGCGCACCATCGTGCGGGCCAGCGGCTTTGGCGACGCCGCGCGCACCGAGGTGGTGACCGACGGCCAGGTGGTGGAAACCCACGCCGGCAATCCGCTGGACTTCGTCGACGCCTACCACCGGCGCTTCAAGGTGGCGCTGCGCCCGGGCCTGCCGCGCTTTTGCGGCGGGCTGGCGGGCTACTTCGGCTACGACGCGGTGCGCTACATCGAGAAGAAGCTGGAGCGCTCCTGCCCGCCCGATACGCTGGGCACGCCCGACATCCTGCTGATGCACTGCGAGGAGGTGGCCGTCATCGACAACCTGTCGGGCAAGCTGTACCTCATCGTCTACGCCGACCCGGCGCAGCCCGAGGCCTACTCGCGCGCCAAGCGGCGCCTCAAGCACCTGCGCGAGCAGCTGCGCTACTCGGTCAGCGCGCCGCAGCTCAAGCCCACGCCCAACTACCCGGCCGAGCGGCCCTTTGCCAAGGCCGACTACCTGGCCGCGGTCGAGCGCGCCAAGGGCCTGATCGCCGCGGGCGATTTCATGCAGGTGCAGGTGGGCCAGCGCATCAGCAAGCGCTACACCGAGTCGCCCCTGTCGCTGTACCGCGCGGTGCGCTCGCTCAACCCGTCGCCGTACATGATCTATTACGACTTCGGTGATTTCCACGTGGTCAGCGCCAGCCCCGAAATCCTGGTGCGACAGGAGCACACGGCCGAGGGCACCAAGGTCACCATCCGCCCGCTGGCCGGCACCCGCCCGCGCGGCGCCACGCCCGAGCAGGACAAGGCCATCGAGCAGGAGCTGGTGAGCGACCCCAAGGAACGCGCCGAGCACGTGATGCTGATCGACCTGGCGCGCAACGACATCGGCCGCATCGCCCAGACCGGCAGCGTGAAGGTGACCGAGGCCTTTGCCGTCGAGCGCTACAGCCACGTGATGCACATCGTCAGCAACGTCGAGGGCATCCTCAAGGACGGCCTGGGCGCGATGGACGTGCTGAAGGCCACCTTCCCGGCCGGCACGCTGAGCGGCGCGCCCAAGGTGCACGCGATGGAGCTGATCGACCAGCTGGAGCCCGTCAAGCGCGGCATCTACGGCGGCGCCTGCGGCTACTGGAGCTACGCCGGCGACATGGACCTGGCCATCGCCATCCGCACCGCCATCGTCAAGGACCAGGTGCTGCACGTGCAGGCGGCGGCCGGCGTGGTGGCCGACAGCGTGCCCGAGATGGAATGGCGCGAGACCGAGCACAAGGCCCGCGCTCTGCTGCGCGCCAGCGAGCTGGTGGAGGAGGGGCTGGAGTGAATGCCATGACGACCCATGATTCCAAGCCAAAAGTGGCTGCGGCCCGCACTCAATCAGTGCAGTCAGCTATCCATACAGAAGTCGTGACTCGGCTGCGCCAGGGCCTGAAGCCGGGCATCAAGCTGCTGATGATCGATAACTACGATTGAGGTCTACTGGCGTCTATCAACCTCCATGGAACAACTCTAAGTCTATGTTTTTAAAGGGTTGATCGTCCATCGAGCGATTCTGAAAGCTGGACAAATCCAGTGCTCATGTGTGTAATGGAGTGTGTAACGGGCCAAACTGGAGGCGTTATACACATGGCACTCACAGCACTCAATCTTCTCTCGGCGCGCAAAGTGGAAACGGCGCAGCCCAGGCCCAAGGTGTACCAACTCCGGGACGGAGGCAGCCTCTTTTTGCGCGTTCAGCCCAACGGCTCCAAGCTCTGGTGGTACCGCTACCGGCTGGGCGGCGCTGAACAGGTGTACTCAATCGGGGTGTACCCAAAGGTCACGCTGGAGGCAGCCCGTGCGGAACGGGACCGGGCAAAGGCGTTGGTCAAGAAGGGCCTCGTGTTGATTCATTTCCAAAGCTGGGCCATTTCGGGACGCATTCACGTTGAAATTTGAGCCACGTTGCCGCTCTATCCTGCTGAATTTTTCAGCACGGGGGAGCAGGAGTGATCAACGTGAGCACATTGAGCAAGTTACGCCGCCTCGTGCTGAGGCAGGACGTGTCGGTGCGCGAGGCCAGCCGGCGCCTGGGCATCTCGCGCAACACAGCCACCAAGTGGCTCAAAGACGGGCAGATGGCCGAACCCCGATACCCGCAGCGGGTGTCGGGCCCCAGCATCCTGGATCCGTACAAGGAGCAGTTGAGCCAATGGCTCAAGGCCGATAGCCATCGCAGCAAACGCGATCGACGCGGGATCAAGGCCATGTTTGAGGCGCTGCGCGCGCAGGGCTACAGCGGCAGCCGAGGGCCGGTCTACGCCTTTGCCCAGCGCTGGCAGCAAGAGCAAGGCAACGCTGCGCGTGGTGCGGGGTTCGTGCCGCTGAGCTTCGAGTTGGGCGAGGCGTTCCAGTTCGACTGGAGCTGCGAGTACCTGTTCATCGGCGGGCTGCGCCGCCGCCTGGAAGTGGCACACACCAAGCTGGCGGCCAGTCGCGCCTTCTGCCTGGTGGCGTACTACAGCCAAGCGCACGAGATGCTGTTCGATGCGCACGCACGGGCGTTCGCCCTCTTCGGTGGCGTGCCCCGGCGGGGCATCTACGACAACATGAAGACCGCTGTGGACAAGGTCGGCCATGGCAAACAGCGCAGCGTCAATGCACGCTTCGAGGCGATGACCGGGCACTACCTGTTCGAGCCGGAGTTCTGCAACCGGGCCGCCGGCTGGGAGAAGGGGGTCGTGGAGAAGAACGTTCAGGATCGGCGCAAGGACATCTGGCGTGAGGCCAGCGAGCGGCGCTGGGGGACGCTTGGTGAACTCAACGACTGGTTGCAGCAGGCCTGCGTGAAGGCCTGGGCTGAGATGAGTCACCCGGAATGGACTCAGCTCACGGTGGCCGATGTCTGGCAGGACGAACGTGCTCGTCTCATGCCCAACCCCCGTGCGTTTGATGGCTACGTGGAGCAGCCGGTACGGGTCTCTGCGACCGCACTGATCCACTTCCAGCGCAACCGCTACAGCGTGCCGTGTGAATGGATTCATGCGGTGGTCAGTCTGCGGGCCTACGCGGATGGCCTGCTGGTGGTCGGGCCCGATGGGCGACAGGTGCGCCTGGCGCGCAGCTTCGAACGTGATCAGACGCTCTACGACTGGATGCATTACATCGCGCTCATCGAGCGAAAGCCCGGCGCGCTGCGCAACGGCGCGCCCTTCAAGACCATGCCCGAGCCACTGCAGGAAATGCAGCGCCAGTTGCTGCGCCACAGCGGTGGCGACAGGGTGATGGCGCAGGTGCTCATGGGGGTGAGCCTGCATGGACTGGAGGCCGTGGTGGTGGCGGTAGAGCTGGCGCTGCAGTCCGGGCGGGTGAGTGCCGAGCACGTGCTCAACGTGCTCTCGCGTCTGAAGGAGCAGCGCGTGCCCGAGCCACCGGTGGCCACGATGCTCAAGCTCAACACGCCGCCACTGGCCAACCTGCAGCGCTACGACGCACTGCGCAACGTCCAGCCTCATGAGGCATCACCGGAGTCCGACCATGCATGACGTCATTGATGCCCTCAAAGCGCTGGGCCTGCACGGCATGGCCAGTGCCTGGCCGGAGGTACTGGGCACCGCCCGCATGAAGTCGCTGGATCATGAGGCCGTGCTGCACCAGCTCATCAAGGCCGAGACCGCTCAGCGTGAGGTGCGTTCCATGGCTTACCAGATGCGCGTGGCGCGCTTCCCTTCGCACCGTGACCTCGCCGGCTTTGACTTCGCCCACGCGCAGCTCGACGAAGCACTGGTGCGCCAGTTGCACACCCTTCGCTTCGTGGAGTCGGCGCACAACGTGGTGCTGGTTGGTGGCCCCGGCACGGGTAAAACCCACCTGGCCACGAGCCTGGGGATCGAGGCCATTCGCATGCATGGCAAGCGGGTGCGCTTCTTCTCAACGGTGGAGCTGGTCAACGCCCTGGAGCTGGAGAAGGCGCAGAACAAGGCCGGGCAAATGGCGCACCGCCTGATGTACGTCGATCTGGTGATCCTGGATGAACTGGGCTACCTGCCATTCACGCAGTCGGGCGGCGCGATGCTGTTCCACCTGCTCTCCAAACTCTATGAGCGAACGAGCGTGGTGATCACCACCAACCTCACCTTCTCGGAGTGGAGCAGCGTCTTTGGAGACGCCAAGATGACCACGGCCTTGCTTGACCGGCTCACGCACCATTGCCACATCGTCGAGACGGGCAACGAGAGCTGGCGATTCAAGCACTCCAGTGCCGCTGGCGCGGCTCCCCCAAAGCAACGCCCAAAGAGCCAGAAAGGAGATCGAAAAACAGCAGACCCGATAGACTTATCCACAACCGAATAGTCAAAGAATCCATCAACCCAGTGGCTCAATATTCAACGTGATCACTGGCTCAGTTGTGCTGATGAATCAACACTCATTCCAAAAAGAGCAAGGACTCATCGCGCGCGCCCTACGATCACACGAAGTTTGTGGAGTCCCGCAAGGTAATCATGCAGGACTGGGCTGACATCCTTGACTCATTGCAGGCAGGGAAACCCGTTGAAGGGGTCACGAAGGCGTTTGGCCCCATGTCGAAGCGTAGAACGGCGCTGCTCCGTGTCATAGAGCGCGAGTGATGTCTGCTGCTTGGCGAGTGGAATGCCTAATGCACGTGTAGCACCTTGAACTGAAGACGCAGAACGAGGACATTGGCACTCGACTAGGTTGGAGCATTCTTGGCGACCTGCAGTGCTCTGCGCTCGAACCGCTCTGAAACAACGTCGGCTTGTCCGCAGGGCCGCTGCAGGTGGGTCACGATCTCGTAGGGTCCGTCAGACAGCGGCCGTGTGTGAATGCCCCATCCCTGCGCATGCTCAATGCGCGATTGCGCGGATACCCCGACGCCGTAGCCGGCAGCGACCCATAGCGCGATCATCTCGAAGGAAGAGACACGCTGAATGTTCTGTTGACTCACCGCGGGAAGAGAAGGCAGCCGCTGATCCAGCAAAGGGCAATTCTCTGCAGGCCAGCGAAAGACGGAGTAGTCCAACAGTTCGGCGATCGTGAGCTTCGCCTGGTCAAGTAAGGGAAAGCGCAACGGCATGGCGACGGCCATGTTCTCGGTCCATAGAGGTTGGCTTTTCAGCGACGGATCGCTCGATCCTTCAAGCGTCATGCCCGCGTCGTAGCGGCCTTCCCGAAGTCCCGCAATCAAATCATCGGCTGTGACCTCATGAAACGAAATGGTGACTTCCGGCTCTTCCGCACGCTGCAACGCAAGCAATGCCGAAAGATGCGATGACGGTACGCCAGGCGCTATGGCAAGCCTGAAATTGGAAAAGGAAAACTGGCTGGTGGCGTCGTGCATGAGAGCCCCCACAAAGCGATCGGATCAAAAAGGCGAGCCACCATGATAGCCAAAAGAGATATCTTTAACGTGGTTAAATTCGGTCGATTGATCGACGCTTCTGGTGATGCAGAAGCGCAGCGTTCAACCGGGCCGCCCCCCTGGCACAACCACCTATGAAGCCGAGCCGGCACTGGCCTTCGGCCAAGCGGTGCGTGCTGCCCGCTTGGCGCAGGGAGTCGCTCAGGATGAATTCGCGTCCATGGCTGGTATAGCTCGCTCGCATATGGGCAAGATCGAGCGTGGGGAGCACATGCCCACGCTCGCATTGATACTGAAAATCTCCGCTGCCCTCAGCATAAGTGCGGCAGAGCTGATGAGTGCAACGGAACGCAATCTTCGTGCCGATGCCCAATCTTAAGTGGTGCGGTCCGTTGCGTCAGTCGCTCGAAGGGTCCCGGAGGCGGTCGATAAATCGCACCAGCGAAGCCGATGAGTTGCTGCTTTCGAGTCGAAGCAGGTAGGTGGTGATCACGGCTGTATCCAGCGCCAATGGACGGATCACCACGTCCGGTCGCTGGCTGACCGGAATCTTGGTCGCCGTCATGAAGCCCACGCCGTAGCCGGCACCGACCAAGGTGAGCATCATGTCCAGCGAGGAAACCTCCTCAACGACATTCAGTTTGTGTTCCTGGGTCTGCAGGAGGCGCGCCAACTCGCGGCAGTAGCCTTCGCACACCTGGGGATCGCACAGGACAAGAGGATGCCCCCGGAGTTCATGGAGTGGAACCTCCTTGTGGACGAGCAGTGCGTGCCGGGCTGGCAAGGCGACCACCAGCGGGTCCTGCCAGATAGGTTCGGCGACGATGCCATCACCGACGTCGGCGGTATGAGCGAATCCGATGCAGAAGTCGCCCGAGCGCAGGCCGCGCAACTGCTCGGCCAAAGGCACTTCGGACATCCGTATCTCGATCTCGGGTTCTTCGGCACGGCAACGGGCTAGAAACGCCGACAGCCGGGGATCGAGCGCGCCGTCGGATACGGCGATGCGCAGGCTGCCTCGCAAGCCCGCCGCGACAGCCTTGACGTTCTCGCGGGCCTGCTCCAGGACGGTGAATAGCCGGCGAGTGTCCTGCAGGAACACGGCACCCGCAGCGGTCAGTCGGGTGCCCCGGCGGTCCCGGTCGAAGAGCACAGCGCCTAACTCGTCCTCAAGCTCCTTGATGGCGCGGGACAGAGGAGGTTGCTCAATGTGAAGACGCTCAGCCGCCCGTGTGAAATGAAGTTCTTCGGCCAAAACGATAAAGCAACGCAGGTGCCGCAGTTCCATGAGCAATGTTCCTATTCAGGCGCTGACGACCTCCTTCTGTTTGCTCCACGCGATGCAGGTTGAAAACTTCTTTTAAGCGATGTTTTTTCATATGTTCTTGAGCATGAGATGTAGGCGTTCAACTTTTCCAAACGAGAGGCCGGGCTGTGTTTGACCGAGCATTCAAGAGCCCTGTTTATCCACGGCGCTAAGGTTCAATCTTTACAATGTCCCCAATGCCTTGTACGTATGCGAGTGCATAGGCCATCTCTCCAGAGGTTTGCGCATGCAAAAACATCAATGGTTGTCCGCGTGTTATCTCGTCACCTAAGCGCACCTGCAATTGAATCCCTGCGGCTGGACTCTCAGGCGCACCGGCCAATTTGGCTAAACGAGAAAGCTTACGGTTGTCGATGTGTACTGCTCGGCCTGAAGTGGTTGCCAAAAGCGGTTCGACATAGAGAGCTTGGGGCGGCTCACGAAATCCCCCCTGAGCCGCGCAGATTCTCTGAAATTTTTCCCACGCGCGGCCACTGCTGATCGTCTCATGAGCCAACCGAAGTCCCTCCCCTTCTTTGGCGACGCCGCCAAGCTCAAGCACCGCGCCCGCCACCAACGCCACGCGGTCACATAGGTCTTGCGGCGCATCCGCCTCGTTGCGCAATACGGCCAACACGTCGCGCGCCTCCAACGCCGGGCCGATACCTCTGCCGACAGGCTGATTCCCGTCTGTAAACAGGCAACGCAATACAAGGCCAAATGACGCGGCGACTTCCGAAAGGTGATGCGCAAGATGCTCGGCAGTTTCCCGGCTGCGGACTTTTGCGGTTGGCCCAACCGGAATATCGATCACGATGTGGGTCGCCCCTGCTGCAATCTTCTTGGATAACACCGAGGCAATCAGTTGTCCTTGCGTGTCGATATCCAGTTCACGCTCAATACGCACGAAGATGTCGTCCGCGGGGCTGAGGTGCATCGCGCCGCCCCACGCCACGCATCCACCCTCTTTCTCCACGACCTTTCTGAGCGTATCCAGGTCCAGGTCTACAGGAGCCAGCGTTTCCATGGTGTCCGCGGTGCCAGCGGGAGAGGTGATGGCGCGTGATGAGGTCTTGGGCATCACCAATCCATTGGCTGCGGCGATGGCAACCACCAACGGCGTGGTGCGATTTCCCGGTAATCCGCCCACGCAATGCTTGTCCACAACAATCGGAGCCTGCCATTGCAGGTGATCCCCGACATCGACCATCGCACGGGTGAGATGGATGGTCTCTTGCATATCCAGAGGCAGTACCGCCGTTGCGGTCAGGAAGGCCGAAAGTGCGACATCGGTATAGCGACCATCGACCACATCACGGACGATCGCCTGCAACTCCGTCGTTTGCAGTCGGTGGCCGTGAATTCGCGCACGCACGGCCGACAACGATTCGAGCAGCGGAGGATGCCGAACCTGCACAAGATCGCCCTCATGAATGTCCAGGGCATCCCAGGCGGCCTCGGACAGAGCGATCTGTCCGGTTTTGAGCAGATCGCTGTCGATTTGGTACAGTAGCGCTTGCACAGTGCGGTCGCCGGCAATGATCAGTACCTGTGACCGCGGTGCCAGCCCTTCGGCACGGCAGACATGGCAATCGGTACGCATCAAGACGACGGGTTGATGCTGGGCATGCAGTCGCATGCGCAATGCTTGCAAGGCGGGTGTCTGGGGCGTGATGCGGGCACTCACAGGGCGAACTCCTGGTTTTGCATGGGCACCGATGCGTGCCAATTGAGTTCGCGCTGGATACGTTCGCGCAGCGCCTCAGAGGCATCAGATTCACCGTGAACAATGAACACTCTTTCCGGCGCCTTGGTAAAGCCGCGCAGCCATCGCATCAGCTCATCGCTGTCGGCATGAGCCGACAACATCGCAAGCTCGGCGACCTCTGCCTTGATCGGCATCCAGCGTCCATGGATCTTGACTTCGCGAGCGCCCTCAAGCAGCTTGCGCCCGCGCGTACCTGCTGCTTGGAATCCAGAGAACAGCAGCGTGTTCTGATGGCTACCGCCAAACGCTTCTATGTGATGCAGCACGCGGCCGCCGGTGGCCATGCCGCTGGCGGAAATAATCACCTTGGGGTATCGATTCGCCGATAGCGCCTTGGACTCTTCAACGTCGCGCACGTATGTGACTTCTGAGAATGCCGTCTCGAAATCGTGTTGAGCGAGCTTGTGGTCGTCGGCATGGCGGTGCAGCAGCGCAGTTGCGCTGGTGGCCATGGGACTGTCCAGATAGACGGGCACGTTGCGGAGCCGACCGCGCTGTCGCAACAGCCATAGGTCATAGATCAACGACTGCGCGCGTCCTACGGCAAAAGCGGGAATCACTACGGTGCCTCCGCGGCGAGTCGTACGCTCGATGATGTCGCCTAGCGCTTCGACGGCATCGGAACGGTCATGATGACGATTGCCATAGGTGGACTCGATGATGATGTAGTCCGCTTCCGTGACGGGTTCAGGATCAGGCATGACCGCATCGTCATAGCGGCCCAGGTCGCCGGAGAACACCAAACGCTTGCCGCCGATGTCGATCTGCGCCGTCGCCGCTCCAAGAATGTGGCCGGCCCTGCGTAGAACCAGGCGTGCACCGCCCGGCAATACCGTCTCCTGATGCAGTGGCACGGGCTTGAACTGCAAGAGCGTGCGTTCGGCATCTCGGACCCGATACAGGGCAAGGGCTGGCTTGTGCTTGGAAAATCCCTTCCGGTTGGCGAACTCGGCATCCTTCTCCTGCAACCAAGCACTGTCGAGCAGGATGAGTTCGGCGACGTCCCGTGTGGCTGGCGTCGAGAAAATCTTCCCGCGGAACCCGTTCAGCACCAATCGGGGGAGATATCCACAATGATCCAGGTGCGCGTGCGTCAGTACAACCGCATCGATGTCCTTGGACTCAACGACAAGATGCTGCCAGTTCAGCTCGCGCAGGTTCTTCAGTCCTTGGAAAAGTCCGCAGTCGATCAGGATGCGGGTACTGCCATATGTGATCAGGTGTTTGGAGCCGGTGACGGTACCGGCACCGCCCAGGCTGGTCAGTGAGAGCATGAAGTTGTCTCCTCGCTTGTTGGTGGGTTGTGAAATCAGGAGCTGGCGCGGTCACTGCGGACCGTGTCAGAACCACTTGAAATTCACGCGTCGGTCGCGGCAGCAGCAGCCTGCGAACTGTTCCAGCCGGTCACTTGCGCAGCGGCATAGATGGCATCCACCCAGGTGCATCGATTGGCGATCAGCATTCCAGCCACATCGAGGGTGCCGCCGTGGTTGATGTAGCCCAAAGCCCGCGTCTTCGAAGGGCCGCTGTCAATGCGGCGAAGCACGCCCAGCATCGGCTCAGGGCGGGTATGGCTTATCAACACGCGCGGCAGGTGAGGCGGGAAGAGCGCTTGCAGGGATTCGTCACCGAGCACGAAGGCGGCCTCAAGTTCGTCTCGCGGAATGCGTAGACGGCCGGGCTCGACCACCACGGTGATGCACGACGCAAGCCCATGGTGCTCCAGGCGGGCATGGGCTTTGAGCGCTTCCTCCAACTGGTAGGCGCCAATCGCTACGAATTGCAGTTGTGCGGTGGACGGATCGCCGGCTACATGGGCTGCTCCATGCTCGATCAGCGATTGAGCCGCGGCGGCACTGAAGTGATTCGGCGTGTCGCGCTTGGAGACCACCACACAAGCCACTTGGCCGCGGCTGGCGTAGACCGCTCGCAACGCGGCGCACGCCGTGTTTTCATCCACCGGGAACAACACGCGTGCGGTGTCCGACATCTCCCCCAGCAATGCTTCGCCAATGGTCGGGTCCTGGTGTGACTGCTCGTTCTTGCTGTTCTCCCAGGTGTGGGATGTGACGATCAGCGGGACGGAGATCCAGCCTGGCGGCTGGCCCAGCTCCTTCTGCCGACGCGCGAAGATGATCTCCTGGCGCATCAATCCAAGCATCTTGACCGCGAATGCCTCGTAGCTGACGATCAGGTTCAGCCCCCCTTTGTTGGCGAGGGCGGCGGCCGCAACGGCTTCTTCATTGAGTGCGGTGACCACCGAGCCATCCGTCGATTCCGGGACGCCGGGTTCGGGCACGTTGACGCGGTGCTTGAGCAGCGCCAGAGTGGCCCCCATCTTGTTGCTGGCCAGTTCGTCGGGATTGCCGATCCGGATGCGCAACTGTGGATTTGCCTGCACCAGCTCCACGAACCAACGGTCCAGTGCGGACATGGCGCTGCCCGATACCTCCGTTGGCGCCCAGGCCGGCATCGGCAGATGAGGGCTCGCTGGATGGCGTAGGGCCATGGGGTGCTCGCTTTCGCGCGAGCGCTGGCTCTGGCCGTGATTCGCAAGGACGGTGAGCGCGTTTTCCAGTTCGCTCTCGGGCACGAACAGCGCCGCAGCCCCTGCGTTGAAGGCCTCGCGTGCCTGCGCATCCTCGCGCGGATTGCCGTTCAGCGGCAGGTTGTGGGCGGCATTGGTCGCCGCGCCCGGGAAGCCAAAACCTTTCTCCGTCTCGGCGATCACGTAGGGCAGCTTGACCGGATAGCGCCGATCCGAGCGTGCGGCGAAGGCGCTCAGCGTGTCTTCGGCTTCAACAATGGCCCATGCGATCGCCATCGGATCACGTCCATCAACGATGACGGGATCGAAGCCGTTGTGGCGCAGATCTTCGGCCAGCCAGGTAGCGCCACCTTCCTGCACGATCTGGGTGCGCTGCTCGATGCGCCGTCCGTTGAGAATCATGACCGGGATGGCGAAGCCGCAGTCCTCGGCGCGCCACCAGCGCGGCGCCCAGTCCGAGCCACGGTGTTCCTCGAAAGCGCCATCACTGAGGAATGCCACCAGGCTTTCTCCCGGCAACGGCGTGTGCACATACTGCAGCCCGGCGAACCCCAGATAGCCGCCTTCGGAGATCGCGCCGGCCGTGTTCGGCCCGGCATGGCTACCCAGCGGTACCGCGGGCCGACCCTGCTTATCGATGGCATAGGAGTAGAAGTCCGCGATCAAACGCGACAGGCCCGCCTCGCTGCGGTCGTAGCGTCCACGCTGGGCGGCGGATACATCGCCGGTCAGTGCGTTCACCGCCTCGATCGCGGCCACGCAGTGCCCCTGCCCCATGAGCCAGCCGCGTGTCGTCCCGGTCAGCGCGTTGGCCAACAGATAACCCACGAAGGCTGGCACCATGTTGAGCGAGCCGCCGGTGTGGCCTTCGGGCGTTTGTTTGAAATCATCGGAGCCCAGTGGGCAGCCGCTTCGGTCGATGCGCCGGGCATAGGTCATATGCGCCACTACGCTCATGGCCGTGCAGGCCACCCGGTCGGCTGCAGCCAGCAGCGCATGGGCCGAGGCTTCGTCTGCTATACGCCTTTGCGCGACCAGACGTTGCACTAGGGCCTGCATACGTTCGATGGTTTCAGACCTGTGCGCGATGGGCCCGTAACCAGCACGCCAATCGGTTGCGAGGTTAGCTTGAGAGGACATTTCAGGTCTCCTTGAAAATAGTTGGATCGATAAAAAGATCAGCCTCGCGGATCGGTTTTCCCGCTAGAGAGAGCGTCGGCAATCAGCGAAGCGAGACCAATCCGGTTGCTCGGATGCGGTACTGCGTCGGTGGACGTAATTCGGGCAAACAACGGTGTCAATTGGGCCCAGGCATCCTCGGCGAACAGGGCATGCACCACTACGCACTCCGGCTTGCGCATTCCTTGCTCGGCGAGCTTGCGCGCCGCGACGGCGAGCGTGCGGCCTGATGATGCGATGTCGTCCACAAGCACCGGCGTTCTGCCGCGCCAGATCGACAGGTCGGGAACATCGATGTCCACGCTGCGATCGCCATGGCGTGTCTTGCGAAGCACAGCGTGCGGTACGCCGATGCGGGACGCGATGGCGCCGGCCCACTGCTCGCTTTCCTCGTCGGGGCCCACGATCAAAGGTTCTTCGACATGATTCGCGATCCAGTCGGCCAGCAGTGGTGCGGCATGCAAGGTGATGGTGGGGATCGTGTAGACCGCTGATAGTGTCGGATAGCGGTGCAGATGCGGATCCACCGTGAGCAGCTTGTCGAAGGTCGATGAGACCAGACGTGCGAAGGACCGCGACGTCACGCTTTCTCCGTCATGGAATCGCTTGTCCTGGCGCATGTAGGCCAGATACGGTGCGATCAGGTTCACCTCTTGCGCGCCAAGTTCGCGCGCCGCGTCAGCGGCAAAAGCCAGAAGCAGGAACTGCGGATCAGGATGGGCCAGCGTGCAAATCACATCCACGATCCGATCGGCAGGTTCGCCATGCAACCGGACATAGCTCTCGCCATCGGGGAATCGGCGCGTTTCGATGCGGCCGGCTTCGCTGCCGCATGCCTGCGCGATGCCGCGGGCCAGATCTTCATTGCCGGGTAGGGCCAGGGTGAGTCGTTGCATCCATTTATCTCCTTATTTGTTGTCCTTGGTCTCTTATCGAGCGCGGGTGCCTTATCGTTCAGCTCGCTGTGTTCACCTTGCCAACTGGCTAATGACGACGGCATTGGCAGTACTGCGTCGACGTGGTAGCTCCACAAGCAACCAGGCTCTTGTCATGAACAGCAACAGAGTGGCTTGCATGGCGTTCAAGGAATCGATCTGCATCAGAATCGCCGTCCTACGGTGATCGTTCCGTAGACCGGGATTTCCTTTTGTCCACGAAATTCGCGGGTGCGGTGGTAGCGGGCTATCGCGATGCGCCAGTTGCCCTGAGTCATCGCGATGCCATAGCCCACATCGGCCACGAATGGCCGTTTATCAACACTATGACTGGACTTGAACGTATTGCCGTCCAACGTGATGTCGTGCAAAACCCAGCGACCGTCGAGTGCCACGAACAGGTGCCCGTTCCAGTTGCTGCCAGCGGTCTTACGCACGGGCGAGGTGTTTTCTCCAGCCGGGCGCAGCGGTGCGGTGCCTAAGTCGTCCGGCAGGCGTAGGCCATAGCGCAGTTCTCCGCCGACATTCGCGTAGGTGGCGAAATTGCCCAAGCTGCCGCCCCAGTGGCGGGTCAGATCCCAACCCCAACCGCTGACGTTTTCTTGCCTGATGACTCGTGTTCGGCGTTCGTGGAGCAACTGCAGCACGGGTTCGTCGCGCAGTTGATGTCTCCAGCCATTGAATCTGTCCACTCCGACGGTGTCATGCCACCAGTTCTGGACTTGCCTGGCCTGGGAGGAGGGCCCCACCACCCCCACGCGGAGTTGCGAAGTGCGCAGCGTATCGCCCCGCCTCGCGTTATAGCCAAGGCTCAACATCAAGGCGCCCGCGAAAGGACGATCATCCTTGATGAGATCGCTGCGCGTTTTGTCGTTCGGGGTGTACATCATCTGCCCGAAGCCGATGGTCATGTTCTGTTCGTCGAAGCCTTGGGGTTGGAGCATCGTGAGAAAGCGATTCAGCCCACGGACGAGACGCGGTAGACAAGGGTCATCGCTATAGTCCACGAGGTTGGGGGAAACCCAACTGGCGAGAAACCCGTTGGAGTACCCTTGGTCTTGTCCAATGCCGCCGAACATGTCGTTGTCGATCCGCAGATTGAGCGTTCCCGTTGAGCGCAGCGGGTTGTCCTGGTGGCAGGACTGGGCCTGTGCGGAGGCGCTCAGCAATAGCAGCAGCAAGGGGGCTGCGACTTTCAGCCTCCATTCAGTTTGGTCGGTGGACTGAACCTTCGTCACGCTGGCGTGCCACCCTGCCCAGGGGTTGCAGTCGCAATGACCGATTGGGGCTGGCGCACCAGCATCACCGGAACTGGTGCGATGCGAGCGAGCTGCTCTGCATCGCTTCCCATCAGCAGCCTGTCCACGCCCCGGCGTCCGTGAGTACCCAACACCACCAACTCGCATTGAGTGGTCAGTGCCTGCTGAGCGATGAGCACCGAGACGCGCTCGCCCTTGCTTTCCAGAAGGACGGTCTCAACCGCCAGGCCTTCCTGCCTCAGCCGCAGCGCCGCCTCGTCCAGCAGCTTCTGCCCGGCCGCCAGGAAGCCCGGCCTCACTTCTTCAATATAGATCCTCGGCCTCTCGAAGCCGTTGCTGTGCTTCATCTCCTCGATGACGTGCAGCAAGACGATGGTTGCGCCATTCAGGCGTGCCAGCACCGCAGCGTGGTGGAGCGCCAAATCGGCAGTAGGACTTCCGTCGAGCGGAACCAGGATTCTTGAGTACATGAATGTCTCCAGTTATCAGAGTAGAACGGGATGACGAACAGATATTGCGTATACCGTGTCGCAATAGCGGACGCGGGATACGCTTATTCAGTTGCGTACATATTCCCCTGGGGCGTCGCAAACAGTGGGGTATCCACTGGATTCAGCACCTATGAGCGGAGGCGCAACAACATCACCGGAACGCTCTCGCAGCCACGCCGACCATGCGGGCCACCAGGAATCCGGATGCGTCTGCATCGTCGCTTGCCACTCATCCGGCGCCATGTATCCATCACCGGCCGCGCGGGTATGGATTTGATATTGGCGGTTACCTCGGCCGGGCTCGCTCACGATGCCGCCGTTGTGTCCTCCAGTGGTCAGCACGAAAGTCAGCTCGGCCGAAGACAGGAGATGCAGCTTGTAAACCGAGCGCCAAGGCGCAATATGATCCGAGGCAGTGCCGACGCAAAACACCGGTACAGCGATGTCTCCCACTGAAACGGGGCGACCCGTGACGGGATAACGCCCCGCGCTGAGATCGTTATTCAGGTAAAGGCGTCGGAGATACTGCGAATGCATCTTCGCGGGGAGGCGAGTCCCATCGGCATTCCAAGCCATCAGGTCGGTCATTGCCCGGCGATCGCCCAATAGGTATTCGTCAATCATGCGAGACCATATGAGATCGTAGGAACGCAGTAGCTGAAAAGCTCCGCTCATCTGGTCGGAGGTCAAATAACCGGTTTGAGCCATGCTGGCTTCCAACAGCGCCACTTGACTCTCGTTGATGAAAAGACTCAGCTCGCCCGGTTCGCTGAAGTCCGTCTGTGCGGCAAGCAGGCTTACCGACACCAGCCGCGTATCGCCATCACGCGCCATGGCTGAAGCACCAATGGCCAGTAGCGTTCCGCCCAGGCAATAACCAGCCGCGTGGACTCCATGCCCGGGGACGACGGAAGTCACAGCGTCCAGCGCTGCATGCAGGCCGAACTCCAGGTACTCATCCATGCCCAAATCTCGATCCTCAGCATCCGGATTTCTCCAGGAGATGCAAAAAACCGTATGCCCTTGCGCAACCAGATACCGTATCAGCGAGTTATGCGGGGCGATCTCAACTCTGAAGTGCAACACCAGTGGTTGAGAATCAATGAATCGTAGCCGAATCTTTCTCGCTGATGGCCGTCATGATGCGCTTGAAAGCTTGGTAGGGACTGTCCCATCCCAGCGTCTGCCTGGGTCGGTTGTTCATCAAGTCGGCAATCGAGTCCAGCGCATCTTGGTCATGCACCGACAGATCGGTGCCCTTGGGCAGGAACTGGCGCAGCAATCCGTTGGTGTTCTCGCAACTGCCCTTTTGCCAAGGACTGTGCGGATCGCAAAAGTACACCTTCACGCCCGTGGCCTCACTGAGCGCCTTGTGCCGCGCCATCTCCCGACCCTGGTCGTAGGTGAGCGTTTTGCGCAGCGGCGCAGCCACCGCATTGAGCTTGGCCGAGAACGCCGCCAGCGCACTTTCTGCCGTGCTGCTCTGCATCTTGCACAGCAGCACAAGACGCGTTGTACGCTCCACCAGCACACCGACCGCAGACTGGTTGCCCGCACCCTTGATCAGATCGCCCTCCCAGTGCCCGGGCATCAGGCGGTCTTCGATCTCGGGCGGGCGCACATGGATGCTCACCATGTCAGGGATCTTCCCTCGTCGATCCTGGCCCGCAGAGCGGGGCCTGCGCGTGCTCTTGCCTTGGCGCAGCAAGGCGATGAGCTGGCGGCGCAGCTCCCCGCGTGGGTAGGCGTAGATGGTGTCGTAGATCGTCTCGTGCGAGACGTGCCAGGCGGGCTCATCGGGATGCATGCGCCTGAGTGTGCTGGCAATTTGCTGTGGCGACCAGCACCAGCTGAGCAGCGTGCAAACCGTCTGCCACAAAGCGCCATCGGCATGCAGCTTGGGCAAGGGTCGGGCATCGATGCGGCGCTTCAGATATGCGTGGTGGGCGCTGCTGCTGGCGTAGCCGCTATCGCTGCTGTTGCGCCGCAGTTCGCGACACAGGGTGCTGGGGCTGCGCCCCATCAGTCGCCCCATGGCCCGAAGGCTCCAGCCTTGCTGGTGCAGCGAGCTCAGCGTCATGCGCTCTTCAGCCTGCAGTTGTTTGTATCGTGTTCCCATCGGTGCAACTTACCTCATGTGAGGGTGTTGCACTTCAAAATTGAGATCGCCCGGTGACAGATCCAGTACGTAGTACTTCATGATCCAGGCAGGAATGATCAGGATCGGTTCGGGATGGACTTTCTCGGTAGTGGGCGTGTACTGAATCAGTTCGATCAGTCGATTTCTCAGAACGACTTTTCCTTCCGTGACCGCTACGTCGCGCCCAACGACGAAGTTCTCCGTTCCCGCGGGAGGCTGGCCGGATAGTTGCCGACGCAAGTCGTCGAGAAAGTTGGACGTCCCCCGCGCTAGATTGGCGCCTTGCTCTGCGATGGTTCTTTTCAGGACAACGGGGTTGAAAACCGCAGCGTTGGCGGGCGAAAGCATTTCCAGCCACTGTTTGGCGCCAAACGCCAGCAGGCGTTGGTGTTTCGGATCCACTCCCCACACCCCCTGCGTGGCCTGCTCCCACCATTTGGTCTGATTGACGAATGAACTGCGGAAAAGGTCGTAGGGCCATTGATCCCATGCAGGATCGTTGAAGCGGCGGTCATTGACAGGTGACCGGTCAGGAGCGGTGGCTCCCCGGTCCGGGTTGGCCGGATTCTTCTTCAATACGGCCATCCATTGCTCGGACAGGGAGGCTGCAAACGCCAAAAGCTCGGCTTGCTTGCCAGGACTGTTTGCTAAATGGCTCGCCCAGTCCACCCACGCGAGCAACGATGTCTCCGGCGAAATAGACGACCAAGCCTGTGCCCAAGCGACATGGGCATCCCCATCCAACTTCGGATTGATGGCTGAGTCGATATTGCCGTTCTTTTTATTCGTCAAAGCGTATTACCTCTATTTCTGCACAAGTAGAAAGAGCCCCTTGCTTGAAAACGGGAGTCGATTGCGATTTCCTGGGCGACGACGCCTCGCCAGCGCGTCAGCGATGTATCCATCTGCCAGCTCGCTCCGCTGTTTCGCTTCGCCTAACCGGCCATCAGGCTGATTACCAGTGCGTTCGCAATATCGATGACGAACCCACATACCAAGGGCACCACAATGAACGCCTCGCGTGCCGCACCATGCTCCCGAGTCACCGCCGTCATGTTGGCGATGGCAGTGGCGGTAGATCCCAGCGCAATACCGCCGAAACCCGCGCACACCACGGCGGCTTGGTAATCCTTGCCCATTGCCCGAAAAACAATCAGCAAAACGAATGCGATGACCAAGGCAATCTGCACCAGCATCGCCGCCGTGATGAAGGCGAGCACGGGCTGCAGTTCCCAGAGCCTGAGTCCCATCAGCGCCATGGTCAGAAACAGGCCCAATGACATGTCGGAAACCAGGGCGATGCCTGGCTGCATGCTCGGCCAGTTCCATAAACGTCCGCGCCCACTTGGCCTCATCCAGTCGGCCGCCATGCGCAGGAGAATTCCGGCCAGCAGGCAGCCCACAAAGGCGGGCAGCGTGACGGCGGTACGCGCGACCAAGGCATTGATTCCGTATCCCAACATCAAGGCGAAGTTGAGCCAGAGCAATGCCAGCAGCAGGCCGTAGTAGTCCAGGCGGGCATGCTGCTCATCCCTGTGCAGCGTGCCAATTTCCAGGGCGCTGTCCCCAGAGGCTTGAAGCCGATGCCTACGCATGAGCAAGCTTGCGACTGGGCCCCCGATGGTGCAGGCCGCGATCAGGCCGATCATGTTCGCTGCCAATCCCAGTTCCTGCGCTTGCGCAATGCCGAGGTTGTGAACGAAGTGATCGGACCAGGCCAAGGTGGTGCCCACGCCTCCTGTCAGGGAAATCGATCCCACCATCAGCCCGGTGCGCGGATCCAGGCCGAAGGCGCGTGCCATCTCCATCCCGGCCAGGTTCTGCAGCACCATGAACCCGATGGCCAACCCCGACAGGATCAGCAAGGGCCGTCCACCATGGCGCAGCGTGCGGGCGTCGGTACCCAGGCCAATGGCCGCAAAGAAGTACAGCAGCAGCGCGTCACGCGCTTCGAGATCGAAACTGATGACGATCCCCGCACCGTAGTACAGGGCGAAGACAACCAGGGCGCAGGCCAAGCCGCCCACCAGGGATTCCGGGATGCTGTATCGACGCAAGATGCCCCAACGCGCAACCAAGCCCTTGCCCACGAACAACAGCAGGATGGCGAGCGTGAATCCATGGAAGGCATCGATCGTCATCGCGCCTTCTCCCTGTCCAGGCAGGACAGCGCATGGCTGGCGGCTATCCACTCTTCGTTGGTGGGCTCGACCGCCACGGTGACCTGACTGTGATCGCTGGAAATCTTCGCCGCGTGGCTGGCGTTGGCATCGGTATCCAAGGCAATGCCCAAAAAGCCCAGCGCCGCACAGATGCGCTCGCGAATGAACGCATTGTGTTCACCGACACCCGCCGTGAACACCAGCATGTCCAGGCCACCCAGCACGGCGACCAAGGCCCCGATCTCGCGTACGATGCGGCGCACGTAAAGGGCCAGTGCCAAGCGCGCTCGCTCCCCCGTTTCGCCTGCATCGTTCTCGTGTCCGACAATGACGCGCGGCTCGGCCGAGATTCCCGAAACGCCGAGCAGGCCGGACTCGTGATAGAGGACGCGCCCCACTTGCTCCAGTGAGAGCTTCTCGATTTCCATCAGGTAGAGCACCGCACCCGGATCGAGCGCGCCGGTGCGGGTGCCCATCATCAGGCCGTCAAGCGCGGAGAAGCCCATGGTGGTGGCCGCGCTTTTGAGTCCACGCATGGCGCACAGACTGGCGCCACTGCCCAGATGGGCAACGACGGTGCGACCGCGCGCGGCGTCGCCATGGCGTTCGGGCAAGGCCACTGCCATGTACTCATACGACAGGCCGTGAAACCCGTACCGACGCAGACCGCGCTCCCATGCGGCATAGGGCAACGGCAGGACCTTCTCGACCTGGGGCAAAGTGTGGTGGAAGGCCGTGTCGAAGCAGGCCATCTGTGGCAGATCTGGCTGCTCCCGCAGCAGGATCTCCACGGCTTCGAGCGCGAATGGCTGGTGCAGCGGGGCCAGAGGAATGTAGCCCTTGAGGTCGGCCAGGACATTCGCGTCCACGCGCACGGGCATGAAGTATTTACTGCCGCCGTGGACGATACGATGGGCGACCGCACCGATCCGGCGGCCGTCGAGCCGCCGGCTGACACGATCGCGGATGAGGCGCAGTGCGGCGCGATACGGATGTGCCGTGTCCAGTTCGATCGAGAACGGCGCAACTCCGGTCTCTCCGAAATCCGGGTTGGCGCCGCCGATTCCCTGCACCTTGCCATTCCACAATGCCTGACGCGGCAGTGGCGCGGCCGAGGAATCGAACACCGCAAACTTGATGCTGGATGAACCGCAGTTCAGCACAAGGATCAGTCCGTGTTCGCGGCGCCCGGAGCGGGCCATGGTGACGTCCATCAGGTCGTCCTCTCTGCGCGCCGTCCGCGCGACTTCGCCGAGGTGTGCGGGGGTGTCTGCTGTCTCATCGTCTTCAGACTCAGCGCGCCGTGTAGCCGCCATCGGCGATGAGCTGGGTGCCCACAAGGAAGCTGCTTCCTTCCGACAGCAAAAACGCCACGGCATGGGCGATTTCGTCCGGTGTACCCAGGCGACCGATCGGATGCAGGCCAACGGCCTCTTGGAGGGCCGATTCATCCAGGAAATCCAGGATGGGCGTACGCACGTAACCGGGATGAATCGAATTGATCCGGATTCCCTTGGACGCATAGGCCAGTCCTGCCGAGCGGGTCAGCCCGGTCACGCCATGTTTGGCTGCGACGTACGCAGGGTTCGCTGCGTCGCCCACCACCCCCAGGATGGAGGAGACGTTGACGATGGCGCCGCCTCCCGAGCGCAGGATGGCGGGAATCTGATGGCGCAGGCCATAGAACACGCCGTTCAGGTTGACATCGATCACCCGGCGCCAGGCGGCAGGGTCCAGTTCTCCCGCCGGGCTCTGGTCGCCACCGATACCGGCGTTGTTGACGGCAAAATGAAGGTCGCCGAACGTATCGACCGCGCAGGCCACGGCAGCCTGGACCTCATCGATGCATGCCACGTCGGCCACGTTGGCCACGGCGTGGCCGCCCTCGGCGTTGATGAGGCTGGTGACGCGCTGCGCATTGTCGGCGCTGACATCGGAGACGACGACATTCAGGCCGTTGCTTGCAAGCAGCCGGGCAATGGCCTCGCCAATGCCAGACCCTGCACCGGTGACCAGGGCTACGCGGCCAGAGAATGAGTACTGCATGGTGTTTCCTCCAAAGGGGTGGTTAAGTTGCTAACAAGTCCGCTCAAGGGGGTGACAGCCGATAGTGGTGGGCCAGCATCAGTGCGATCGCGCATGAGGCGATGCGTGTATCACGCGAGTCGGCGCGGCTGGTCAGAATGACTGGCACCTTGGCTCCAAGAACGATCCCGGCGCTGGCTGCGCCGCCCATGAAGATCAACTGCTTGGCAAGCATGTTGCCGCTCTCCAGGTCAGGCACGACGAGGATGTCAGCTTGCCCGGCGACCTCGGAAACGATCCCCTTGATACGCGCAGCGGCGATGGAGACGGCGTTGTCGAAGGCCAGCGGCCCGTCGAGCAGGCCGCCAGTGATCTGGCCGCGATCGGCCATCTTGCACAGCGCCGCAGCGTCCAGCGTGGCCGTCATCGTCGGGCTGACCGTCTCGACTGCGGCCAGGATTGCGACCTTGGGTTCGCGCACGCCGATCACCTGCGCCAGCTCGATGGCGTTGCGGATGATGTCTGCCTTCTGTTCCAGAGTCGGGGCGATATTGATCGCTGCATCGGTGACGATGAACGGGCGCGGATAGGCCGGTGTCTGTAGCAAAAAGCAATGGCTGACCCGGCGCTTGGTGCGCAACCCCGCTGCTGCCGAAACCAGCGCGGACATCAGTTCGTCGGTGTGCAGACTCCCTTTCATCAGGGCTTCGACTTCGCCATTGGCCGCCAAGGCTACGGCTTGCTGCGCGGCGGCGTGGCTGTGGGGTGTGTCCACAATGGTGACGTCGGCCAGATCCAGCCCGGCCTCTGTGGCGACTGCTTCCAGCCGCGCCCGTGATCCGACCAGCACCGGTTCGATCAACCCCGCGTGGCGTGCTTCGAGCGCAGCGGACAGACTGGGGGCATCGCAGGGATGGGCGACGGCCACCCGAATCGGTTGCAAGTGCGCGACGTGCGCCAGCAGGCTTTGCAGGCCTGTGCGGCCCTGCGCATTCGGGTGGATTTCCGGCAACACGGTGCGCGTTCGTTCCAAGCGTTCGGTGGGCGCCACGACCTCTACCTGGCCTTGGAAAACCGCTACCCCCTCCTGGTTGGTGCAGGTGCAGGCCAGCGTGACATGGTGGTTGGCCGTGTCCTTGCTGGTCACCTGCATCCGCACGGTCAGCCTGTCGCCGGGTCGAACGGCCCCGAGGAAGCACAGATTCTGGTTGACATAGCGGGTTCCAGGCCCCGGCAGGCGTGTGCTCAGCACAGCCGAGATCAGGGCGTTTGCACAAATGGCCTCCGTGGTGCCCCGAGCGCTTGAGGACACAGCAGGTTCTGGATCCACATCGCCCGATTGCAGCGCGAACATGTGTGTTGATTCATCAGCACAACTGAGCCAGTGATCACGTTGAATATTGAGCCACTGGGTTGATGGATTCTTTGACTATTCGGTTGTGGATAAGTCTATCGGGTCTGCTGTTTTTCGATCTCCTTTCTGGCTCTTTGGGCGTTGCTTTGGGGGAGCCGCGCCAGCGGCACTGGAGTGCTTGAATCGCCAGCTCTCGTTGCCCGTCTCGACGATGTGGCAATGGTGCGTGAGCCGGTCAAGCAAGGCCGTGGTCATCTTGGCGTCTCCAAAGACGCTGCTCCACTCCGAGAAGGTGAGGTTGGTGGTGATCACCACGCTCGTTCGCTCATAGAGTTTGGAGAGCAGGTGGAACAGCATCGCGCCGCCCGACTGCGTGAATGGCAGGTAGCCCAGTTCATCCAGGATCACCAGATCGACGTACATCAGGCGGTGCGCCATTTGCCCGGCCTTGTTCTGCGCCTTCTCCAGCTCCAGGGCGTTGACCAGCTCCACCGTTGAGAAGAAGCGCACCCGCTTGCCATGCATGCGAATGGCCTCGATCCCCAGGCTCGTGGCCAGGTGGGTTTTACCCGTGCCGGGGCCACCAACCAGCACCACGTTGTGCGCCGACTCCACGAAGCGAAGGGTGTGCAACTGGCGCACCAGTGCTTCGTCGAGCTGCGCGTGGGCGAAGTCAAAGCCGGCGAGGTCACGGTGCGAAGGGAAGCGCGCCACGCGCATCTGGTAAGCCATGGAACGCACCTCACGCTGAGCGGTCTCGGCCTTGATGAGCTGGTGCAGCACGGCCTCATGATCCAGCGACTTCATGCGGGCGGTGCCCAGTACCTCCGGCCAGGCACTGGCCATGCCGTGCAGGCCCAGCGCTTTGAGGGCATCAATGACGTCATGCATGGTCGGACTCCGGTGATGCCTCATGAGGCTGGACGTTGCGCAGTGCGTCGTAGCGCTGCAGGTTGGCCAGTGGCGGCGTGTTGAGCTTGAGCATCGTGGCCACCGGTGGCTCGGGCACGCGCTGCTCCTTCAGACGCGAGAGCACGTTGAGCACGTGCTCGGCACTCACCCGCCCGGACTGCAGCGCCAGCTCTACCGCCACCACCACGGCCTCCAGTCCATGCAGGCTCACCCCCATGAGCACCTGCGCCATCACCCTGTCGCCACCGCTGTGGCGCAGCAACTGGCGCTGCATTTCCTGCAGTGGCTCGGGCATGGTCTTGAAGGGCGCGCCGTTGCGCAGCGCGCCGGGCTTTCGCTCGATGAGCGCGATGTAATGCATCCAGTCGTAGAGCGTCTGATCACGTTCGAAGCTGCGCGCCAGGCGCACCTGTCGCCCATCGGGCCCGACCACCAGCAGGCCATCCGCGTAGGCCCGCAGACTGACCACCGCATGAATCCATTCACACGGCACGCTGTAGCGGTTGCGCTGGAAGTGGATCAGTGCGGTCGCAGAGACCCGTACCGGCTGCTCCACGTAGCCATCAAACGCACGGGGGTTGGGCATGAGACGAGCACGTTCGTCCTGCCAGACATCGGCCACCGTGAGCTGAGTCCATTCCGGGTGACTCATCTCAGCCCAGGCCTTCACGCAGGCCTGCTGCAACCAGTCGTTGAGTTCACCAAGCGTCCCCCAGCGCCGCTCGCTGGCCTCACGCCAGATGTCCTTGCGCCGATCCTGAACGTTCTTCTCCACGACCCCCTTCTCCCAGCCGGCGGCCCGGTTGCAGAACTCCGGCTCGAACAGGTAGTGCCCGGTCATCGCCTCGAAGCGTGCATTGACGCTGCGCTGTTTGCCATGGCCGACCTTGTCCACAGCGGTCTTCATGTTGTCGTAGATGCCCCGCCGGGGCACGCCACCGAAGAGGGCGAACGCCCGTGCGTGCGCATCGAACAGCATCTCGTGCGCTTGGCTGTAGTACGCCACCAGGCAGAAGGCGCGACTGGCCGCCAGCTTGGTGTGTGCCACTTCCAGGCGGCGGCGCAGCCCGCCGATGAACAGGTACTCGCAGCTCCAGTCGAACTGGAACGCCTCGCCCAACTCGAAGCTCAGCGGCACGAACCCCGCACCACGCGCAGCGTTGCCTTGCTCTTGCTGCCAGCGCTGGGCAAAGGCGTAGACCGGCCCTCGGCTGCCGCTGTAGCCCTGCGCGCGCAGCGCCTCAAACATGGCCTTGATCCCGCGTCGATCGCGTTTGCTGCGATGGCTATCGGCCTTGAGCCATTGGCTCAACTGCTCCTTGTACGGATCCAGGATGCTGGGGCCCGACACCCGCTGCGGGTATCGGGGTTCGGCCATCTGCCCGTCTTTGAGCCACTTGGTGGCTGTGTTGCGCGAGATGCCCAGGCGCCGGCTGGCCTCGCGCACCGACACGTCCTGCCTCAGCACGAGGCGGCGTAACTTGCTCAATGTGCTCACGTTGATCACTCCTGCTCCCCCGTGCTGAAAAATTCAGCAGGATAGAGCGGCAACGTGGCTCAAATTTCAACGTGAATGCGTCCCGAAATGGCCCAGCTTTGGAAATGAATCAACAAATTGGTGTTCGGCGGAAATGATGTCCGGGCGACTGACCAGCAGCTCCGAAGGCAGACCGGCCCGCAGCTCAGCCAGAACCGTCGTTTCATCGAAGGGTGCCTTGGCGGGCAGCGGGCCGGGATCAGCGCCTACCAGCAGTGCCAGGGCGTGCAGTTGCGTGGTGCGAGCCTGCTCAAGCTGCGTCAGCAGCGCCTGAGCTTGGTTCAGCAGGGTCTGGACCTGTGTGAGATCCAGCTTCGAGGTCGAGCCGACTTCGACGCGGCGCCGGAAAATGCGATAGGACTCCTCGCGGGTGGTCACGGTTTGCCGTGCGATCGCCACGCGTTCGTCGATCTCGCGCAGGCCAAGATAGCCGTCTGCCACCTGGGCGATCAGCGCCAAATGGACGGCCTGGCGAGCCGCGTCGGAAGCCAGCCAAGTTTGCAGGGCGGCGTCTTCCAGGTTGCGGATCCGACCCCACAGATCCAGTTCCCAGGTGGTCAAACCCACCTCGGCCCGGTACTCGCCGCCCACCTGCGATCGGCCCGACATGTTCAGGTCGCCAGGGACCCGCGCGCGTCCACCTTGGGCGCCCACGCCCATGGCAGGAAAACGATCCGAGCGCTGAATGCGGAATGTGGCGCTGGCTTCCTCGACGCGCAGCGCGGCCACGCGCAGGTCGCGGTTGTTTTCCAGCGCAGTCTCGATGAGGCGTTGCAGCAGGGGGTCGGTGAAGTACGCCTGCCAGGCAAGCTCTCCCGCGTGGGCGCCGTCGGTGCCTGATCCAAGATGCGCGGGCCAGGCTTCGGGCACGGGCAATGGCGGGGTGTCTGGCGCCGGAGCGAGCGACATGCAGCCGGTCAAGACGACGGCGCTCAGGGCCAACGAGGCAGCGCGCAATCTGAACGCGGGAAACAACGGGGAAGTTGGGAGCATGGTCACGTTCCGTACAGGTATCGGGCTGAAGAGGGTCTGGTCGCAGAGGAGGGAATGGCTGCCACCCCCGCAATGCGGGGTTCGTGGCTGGTGTCCGCAGGCCCTACTTTCTTGCTTGCAAGTGCTGTCAAGCCCACTTCATCTCCTTGTTGATATGTGCATCCCCGTGTTCCCCGGCTGGTTGATAGGGCGCTCTTCCTGTGTCGTAACCCGATGTGCCGGGTTCACTCGCGCCCTGTGTTGATCTGCATTGTGAAATCTGAAAACAAACGACTGGACGGTTGCTTTCAATTATACGTTACAATCCAAGAACCGCAATCAGCGGGCTCGTCGGTCATTGACGCAGGTCAATTCGAGCTGCCGGCTTGGGTTCAAGGAAGGCCCTGATTCTTGGTAGAGCCGGTGACAGGCCCATGGGAACACCCCTCAGATCTTTGAACAGAGCCTTTGAATGCCACCCAATAAAGATGACGCGCCAGACAACAAGCGCCCCTACCTGTCCTCTGCCGCCAGGAAAGAGGAAATACTCGACGCGGCCCTGGTCGAATTCGCGGATCGGACATACAACGCAGTGTCGATGGAGCGCCTGGCGGAATGCGCGGGCTTGTCCAAGGCTGGCATCTATGCCCACTTCAAAAGCAAGGAAGAAATTTTTCACGCCTTGCTCGAACGTACGACGAAGCAGATTTGTGATTTCCAGGGCTGGCTCCCGGATGAGGATCTGACGTTGCCAGAGCTGGTAGATGTCTACCTGGATCGCCTGTACGCGACCTTCAGCTCCCCTGCCACGATGTCGATCTACCGGCTGCTTCTGGCCGAAAGCGCCCGAACTCCAGAGCTGGTGCAGCGTTGGCACAACGAAGTTGCGCTCGGGCTGAAAGAGCGGGCGCAGACCATCATCCACCGCAACATACGCCGAGGCGTCATTCGCCCAGGCGTCTTGACCGAACACTTCTTCCCGTTGGCGCTCGCGCCCGCAGTGCTGTGGCTGAGTTCCTCGATGCTGTCCAAGGGCAGTCCTTCCATCTCGCTGGTGCAGTTACGGGATGCGCACCGGCAACTGTTGCTTGAGCTTTTGCAGCCTCAATGAGCGGAGTGATGTTGATTCATCAGCACAACTGAGCCAGTGATCACGTTGAATATTGAGCCACTGGGTTGATGGATTCTTTGACTATTCGGTTGTGGATAAGTCTATCGGGTCTGCTGTTTTTCGATCTCCTTTCTGGCTCTTTGGGCGTTGCTTTGGGGGAGCCGCGCCAGCGGCACTGGAGTGCTTGAATCGCCAGCTCTCGTTGCCCGTCTCGACGATGTGGCAATGGTGCGTGAGCCGGTCAAGCAAGGCCGTGGTCATCTTGGCGTCTCCAAAGACGCTGCTCCACTCCGAGAAGGTGAGGTTGGTGGTGATCACCACGCTCGTTCGCTCATAGAGTTTGGAGAGCAGGTGGAACAGCATCGCGCCGCCCGACTGCGTGAATGGCAGGTAGCCCAGTTCATCCAGGATCACCAGATCGACGTACATCAGGCGGTGCGCCATTTGCCCGGCCTTGTTCTGCGCCTTCTCCAGCTCCAGGGCGTTGACCAGCTCCACCGTTGAGAAGAAGCGCACCCGCTTGCCATGCATGCGAATGGCCTCGATCCCCAGGCTCGTGGCCAGGTGGGTTTTACCCGTGCCGGGGCCACCAACCAGCACCACGTTGTGCGCCGACTCCACGAAGCGAAGGGTGTGCAACTGGCGCACCAGTGCTTCGTCGAGCTGCGCGTGGGCGAAGTCAAAGCCGGCGAGGTCACGGTGCGAAGGGAAGCGCGCCACGCGCATCTGGTAAGCCATGGAACGCACCTCACGCTGAGCGGTCTCGGCCTTGATGAGCTGGTGCAGCACGGCCTCATGATCCAGCGACTTCATGCGGGCGGTGCCCAGTACCTCCGGCCAGGCACTGGCCATGCCGTGCAGGCCCAGCGCTTTGAGGGCATCAATGACGTCATGCATGGTCGGACTCCGGTGATGCCTCATGAGGCTGGACGTTGCGCAGTGCGTCGTAGCGCTGCAGGTTGGCCAGTGGCGGCGTGTTGAGCTTGAGCATCGTGGCCACCGGTGGCTCGGGCACGCGCTGCTCCTTCAGACGCGAGAGCACGTTGAGCACGTGCTCGGCACTCACCCGCCCGGACTGCAGCGCCAGCTCTACCGCCACCACCACGGCCTCCAGTCCATGCAGGCTCACCCCCATGAGCACCTGCGCCATCACCCTGTCGCCACCGCTGTGGCGCAGCAACTGGCGCTGCATTTCCTGCAGTGGCTCGGGCATGGTCTTGAAGGGCGCGCCGTTGCGCAGCGCGCCGGGCTTTCGCTCGATGAGCGCGATGTAATGCATCCAGTCGTAGAGCGTCTGATCACGTTCGAAGCTGCGCGCCAGGCGCACCTGTCGCCCATCGGGCCCGACCACCAGCAGGCCATCCGCGTAGGCCCGCAGACTGACCACCGCATGAATCCATTCACACGGCACGCTGTAGCGGTTGCGCTGGAAGTGGATCAGTGCGGTCGCAGAGACCCGTACCGGCTGCTCCACGTAGCCATCAAACGCACGGGGGTTGGGCATGAGACGAGCACGTTCGTCCTGCCAGACATCGGCCACCGTGAGCTGAGTCCATTCCGGGTGACTCATCTCAGCCCAGGCCTTCACGCAGGCCTGCTGCAACCAGTCGTTGAGTTCACCAAGCGTCCCCCAGCGCCGCTCGCTGGCCTCACGCCAGATGTCCTTGCGCCGATCCTGAACGTTCTTCTCCACGACCCCCTTCTCCCAGCCGGCGGCCCGGTTGCAGAACTCCGGCTCGAACAGGTAGTGCCCGGTCATCGCCTCGAAGCGTGCATTGACGCTGCGCTGTTTGCCATGGCCGACCTTGTCCACAGCGGTCTTCATGTTGTCGTAGATGCCCCGCCGGGGCACGCCACCGAAGAGGGCGAACGCCCGTGCGTGCGCATCGAACAGCATCTCGTGCGCTTGGCTGTAGTACGCCACCAGGCAGAAGGCGCGACTGGCCGCCAGCTTGGTGTGTGCCACTTCCAGGCGGCGGCGCAGCCCGCCGATGAACAGGTACTCGCAGCTCCAGTCGAACTGGAACGCCTCGCCCAACTCGAAGCTCAGCGGCACGAACCCCGCACCACGCGCAGCGTTGCCTTGCTCTTGCTGCCAGCGCTGGGCAAAGGCGTAGACCGGCCCTCGGCTGCCGCTGTAGCCCTGCGCGCGCAGCGCCTCAAACATGGCCTTGATCCCGCGTCGATCGCGTTTGCTGCGATGGCTATCGGCCTTGAGCCATTGGCTCAACTGCTCCTTGTACGGATCCAGGATGCTGGGGCCCGACACCCGCTGCGGGTATCGGGGTTCGGCCATCTGCCCGTCTTTGAGCCACTTGGTGGCTGTGTTGCGCGAGATGCCCAGGCGCCGGCTGGCCTCGCGCACCGACACGTCCTGCCTCAGCACGAGGCGGCGTAACTTGCTCAATGTGCTCACGTTGATCACTCCTGCTCCCCCGTGCTGAAAAATTCAGCAGGATAGAGCGGCAACGTGGCTCAAATTTCAACGTGAATGCGTCCCGAAATGGCCCAGCTTTGGAAATGAATCAACACTCGATATTGGCGCTCACGGTACCAGCGTCATGCGCTGCGCTGTTCCCCGCAAAACCGATTTGGTATGGTCTGATACGGCGATGGTTTCAGAAGCTGCGATCAACGGCTTCTGTTCTCCGGGACCTAGGGTCGGCAGAGAAAATCCGGCGGTGTCATATCTGCCCCGGATGCTGATATAGCGATATAGCATCACCCGCGCAGGTCCAGATGACTGCCAACCTGAGATTCGATGCTCACAAGTCCGTAGCAGTTGGTCTACTTGCTCTCTGGTTTCGAGACTGGAAGTGTTGTCGTCCGGTCCGAGGTAGATGGGCGGGGTGATGAATGCCCTGGCATTCCAGGAAGTGGCTTTGCCTAACATGCTCATGGTAAAATTCCCCAGGCTTACTTTGGAATTCCGTTCGGGTGTACTCGGGCCGAGTTCTGGCTTTTAAATTCAACACTTTGGTCTGTCCATGACCCGTACCGCTTCGACCAACATCGCTCTGTGGTGGCGCTTCCAATAGGAAGCGGCATGTCGTTGCGGTCTTGACCGCACCTTGCCGCCGTACCGGCAGGCAAGGTTTCAAGAAGGCTCCCCGGCACGGCGGCTCCAAGATTTGAGGAGATTGCCCGATGCCCTTGGCACCCCAGCCCCGTCGTAGAACTGATGCCCCGCGCGCTGTGTCGCCGCGAGGGGTAGGTCTGTCCGCCCAGTCTCAGCACTTGGCCCTGGCATGCGGGCGCCGTCGCTGCGTCAGTACACCGCACTGGCGCACGCCAAGACATCTCTCAGGAGCCCTTGCTACCTTGAGCCAGCACATGCTCGCGCTTCGTCCATCGCAATCAACTGTCGATGTGTGTAATAAAGTGGGTAATGGAGGTTGTGTGTAATGGAAAACATTAATGAAATCAAGGACTTAGAATCATGAGACTCCTGATGATCGACAACTACGACAGCTTCACCTTCAACATCGTGCAGTACTTCGGCGAGCTGGGCGCCGAGGTGACCACGCTGCGCAACGACGAGGTGACGCTGGATGAGCTGGACGCCCTGTTCCAGCGCGGCGCCTTCGAGCGCCTGTGCATCAGCCCGGGGCCCTGCTCGCCGAGCGAGGCGGGCGTGTCGGTGCCCGCCATCCGCCACTTTGCCGGCCGGCTGCCCATCCTGGGCGTGTGTCTGGGCCACCAGGCCATCGGCGCGGCCTTCGGCGGGCCCATCGTCCGCGCGCCCACGCAGATGCACGGCAAGACCAGCACCATCACCACCGACCAGCAGGGCGTGTTTGCCGGCCTGCCCCGGCAGTTCGCGGTCAACCGCTACCATTCGCTGGTGATCGACCGCCATGCGGTGCCCGACTGCCTGCAGGTGAGCGCCACCAGCGAGGACGGCGAGATCCAGGGCGTGCGCCACCGCACGCTGGACGTGGAGGGCGTGCAGTTTCACCCCGAGAGCATCCTGACCGAGCACGGCCATGCGATGCTGAAGAACTTTCTCGATCGAGGCTGAGCGGCCGTGCCCGACCTGCATACCCTGCTGCTGTTCGTCGCCGCCGGCCTGCTGCTCAACCTCACGCCCGGGCCGGACGTGCTGTTCGTCGGCGCCAACGCCATGCGCGCCGGTGCGCGCGCCGGCGTGGTGGCCGCCCTGGGCATCGCCGCCGGCTGCCTGGTGCACGTGGGCGCGGCGGCGCTGGGCGTGTCGGCCCTGCTGGCGGCCAGCAGCACGGCGTTCGGCGTGCTCAAGGGGCTGGGCGCGCTGTACCTGGGCTGGGTGGGGGTGCAGATGCTGCGCTCCGCGGTTTTTCAGAATACTACCAAAACGATAGCTGTTGGCGCAGACGATATGCCGTCCAGCGGCCGATTTGACTCAAATGTGGGCTTGCCCACGGTGTTTCGCCGCGGCTTTCTCACCAACGTGCTCAACCCCAAGGTGGCGCTGTTCTTCCTGGCCTTCGTGCCGCAGTTCATCGCGCCCGGCACGGCGCGCACCGGCGGGGTGTTTCTGGCGCTGGGCCTGATCTTCACCGCCAACGGCCTGCTGGTCAGCATTGGCTGGGCGCTGGCCGCCGCCTGGCTGGCTGGCCGCACGCAGGCGCTGGCGCGCGTCACGCGCTGGATGGACGGCGTGGCCGGCGCCGTCTTCATCGCCTTCGGCATCAAGCTGGCCCTGTCCGAAGCCCCTGCCGCTTAACTTCCGACGATTTTCAAGGAACGCTCATGTCCATCACCCCGCAAGAAGCCCTGCAACGCACCATCGAGCACCGCGAGATCTTTCACGACGAGATGCTCGATCTGATGCGCATGATCATGAAGGGCGAGATCACGCCGCTGATGGTGGCGGCCATCACCACCGGCCTGCGCGTCAAGAAGGAAACCATCGGCGAGATCACCGCCGCCGCGCAGGTGATGCGCGAGCTGTCGACCAAGGTGCAGGTGGCCGACACCACGCACCTGATCGACATCGTGGGCACCGGCGGCGACGGCTCGCACACCTTCAACATCAGCACCTGCGCCATGTTCGTGGCCGCCGCCGCCGGTGCCAAGGTGGCCAAGCACGGCAACCGCAGCGTGTCCAGCAAGTCGGGCAGCGCCGACGTGATGGAGGCGCTGGGCGTCAACATCCAGCTCACGCCCGGGCAGATCGCACGCAGCGTGGCCGAGACGGGCGTGGGCTTCATGTTCGCGCCCAACCACCACCCCGCCATGAAGAACGTGGCGCCGGTGCGCAAGGAGATGGGCGTCAAGACCTTCTTCAACATCCTGGGCCCACTCACCAACCCGGCCGGCGCGCCCAACATCCTGATGGGCGTATTCCACCCCGACCTGGTGGGCATCCAGGTGCGCGCGCTGCAGCGCCTGGGCGCCGAGCACGCGCTGGTGGTCTACGGCCGCGACGGCATGGACGAGGTCAGCCTGGGCGCGGCCACCCTGGTGGGCGAGCTGAAGGACGGCGAGATCCGCGAATACGAAATCCACCCCGAGGACTTCGGCCTGGCCATGCAGAGCAACCGCAGCATCAAGGTGACGGGCCCCGACGAGTCGGTGGCCCTGCTGCGCGGCGTGCTGGACGGCCAGCCGGGCGCGGCGCGCGACATCGTGCTGCTGAATGCCGGCGTGGCCCTGTACGCGGCGGGGGTGGCGCCGGACATCGCGGCCGGCATCGAGCGCGCACGCGCGGCCATCGACAGCGGTGCGGCCAAGGCCAAGCTGGCGCAGGTTGCTGCCTTCAGCCAAAACCCGGCAGGCGCATGAAGTGAAACACCCCCAGTCTCCACACGCTTCGCGTTGTTTCGCCTTCCCCCTCAAGGGGGCATCGCCAGTGGCCGGGGAAACCCCGGCCACGGCGATCGCTGGCCTGGCCTGCTCCGCGGCCGTTCGGCCCTTTGCGTTTTATGCGCTGCGGGTGGCGCGCGACGCCATGGAGAATTGAGATGAACGACATCCTTGAAAAAATCGTCGCGGTCAAGCGCGAGGAAGTGGCCGCGGGGCTGAAGAAGGTCTCGCTGGCCGCCATGCGCGAGGACGCCGAAAGCCGCGTGCTCACGCGCGATTTCGTGGGCGCGCTGCGCGCCAAGATCGCCGTAGGCCAGGCCGCGGTGATTGCCGAGGTCAAGAAGGCCAGTCCCAGCAAGGGCGTGATCCGCGCGGATTTCATCCCGGCCGACATCGCGCAAAGCTATGCCGAGGGCGACGGCCAGGTGTCGGCGGCCTGCCTGTCGGTGTTGACCGACCGGCAGTTCTTCCAGGGCCGTATCGATTACCTGAAGCAGGCGCGCGCCAGCTGCGAGCTGCCGGTGCTGCGCAAGGACTTCATGATCGACCCCTACCAGGTGTACGAGGCGCGCGCCATCGGCGCTGACTGCATCCTGCTGATCGCCGCCTGCCTGTCCGACGCGCAGATGGCCGAGCTGGAGGCCGTGGCGCACGCCCTGGACATGGCGGTGCTGGTGGAGGTGCACGACGGCCCCGAGCTGCAGCGCGCGCTCAAGCTGAAGACGCCGCTGGTGGGCATCAACAACCGCAACCTGCGCAGCTTCGAGACCACGCTGGACACCACGCTGGGCCTCATCAAGGACGTGCCGCACGACCGCCTGCTGGTGACCGAAAGCGGCATCGCCACCCGCGCCGACGTGCAGCGCCTGCGCGATGCCGGCGTGCAGGCCTTCCTGGTGGGCGAGGCCTTCATGCGCGCGCCCGAGCCGGGGCTGGCCCTGGCCGAACTGTTTGCTTGAGATGCCCCCCGATCGCCTGCAAGCCTGGCCGCCTGCGCCGGACGCGGTGGCGCCCGGCTGGCAGCCGGTGCTGGGCCGCTTCTGGCGCAGCGGCGAGGGCGAGCGCCTGAACACCTTCCTGCGCGCGCGGCTGGCCGCCGGCGCCGTCGTCTACCCGCCCGAGCCGTTCAAGGCCCTGCGCCTCACCCCGCCCGAGCGGGTGCACGTGCTCGTCCTGGGGCAGGACCCCTACCACGGCCCCGGCCAGGCGCATGGCCTGGCGTTCGACGTGCGGCCCGACTGCAAGGCGCCACCCAGCCTGCGTAACATCTTCAAGGAGCTGGCGCGCGAATACGGCCCCGCGCCCACGCTGCGATCGGGCCTGCTGGCCGACTGGGCGCGCCAGGGCGTGCTGCTGCTCAACGCCTGCCTGACGGTGGAAGACGGCCAGGCCGGCAGCCATGCGCGGCAGGGTTGGGAGCGCCTGACCGAGCTGATCCTTGGCGAGCTGCAGGCCAGCGCGCGCCCGCTGTGCGTGCTGCTGTGGGGCGCGCACGCGCAGGCGCGCTGGGACGCGGTGGCCGCCGCCGCGCCCGCCGCCGGCCCGCGCTGCGTGCTGCGCGCCAACCACCCCTCGCCGCTGTCGGCGCAGCGCCCGCCCGTGCCCTTCATCGGCTGCGGGCACTTTGCGCAGGCCAACGCCTGGCTCACGGCCCAGGGACTGGCGCCGGTGGACTGGCTGGCCCGAGCGGCGGGTTGACGGCGCCGCTCCTGGCGGCGCGCCGGCGCGCGTACCACTGGTGCGCGCGGTCCAGGTAGATGTAGACCACCGGGGTGGTGAACAGCGTCATGGCCTGCGAAAAGATCAGCCCGCCCACCATGGCGTAGCCCAGCGGGCGGCGCAGCTCCGAGCCGGCGCCGGTGCCCAGCATCAGCGGCAGGCCGGCGAACAGCGTGCACATGGTGGTCATCATGATGGGCCGAAAGCGCAGCAGGCAGGCCTGGTAGATGGCCTGGCGCGGCGCCAGGCCCTGCTGGCGTTCGGCGTGGATGGCGAAGTCCACCATCATGATGCCGTTCTTCTTGACGATGCCGATCAGCAGGATGATGCCGATCAGCGCGATCACCGACAAATCGTAGCCGCCGGCCATCAGGATCAGCAGCGCGCCGACCCCCGCCGAGGGCAGGGTGGACAGGATGGTCAGCGGGTGGATGTAGCTCTCGTACAGCAGGCCCAGCACGATGTAGACCGCGATGATGGCCGCCGTGATCAGGTAGGGCTGGCTGGCCAGCGAGCTTTGAAAGGCCTGTGCCGTGCCCTGGAAGGTGCCGCGCAGCGTGACGGGCACGCCCATCTCGGCCTGCGCCTTCTGGATGGCCTGCACCGCCTCGCCCAGCGCCGCGCCGGGCGCCAGGTTGAACGAGAGCGTGACGGCCGGAAACTGCCCCTGGTGGTTGATCGACAGAAAGCCCGTCCTGTGGGTGTCCACGCGCACCATGCTCGACAGCGGCACGTTCTGCCCGCTCAAAGGCGAGGTGAGGTACAGCCGCTCGAACAGCGCGGCGTCCTGCTGCAGCGCGGGCGCGACCTCCAGGATCACGTGGTAGCTGTTGGTCTGCGTGAAGTACTGCGCCACCTGGCGCTGGCCGATGGCGTCGTTGAGGGTGGCGTCGATCAGCGCCGGCGAGATGCCGAAGGCGGCGGCGCGCGCGCGGTCGATCGTCACCGTGGCCAGGGGCGCGTCGTTCTGCTGGTCGGTGGCGACGTCGGCCAGCTCGGGCAGCTGGCGCAGGCGCGCCAGCACGCGCGGCGCCCAGGTGTCCAGCTCCTGCAGGTCGGTGTCGGTCAGCGTGTACTGGTACTGGGTGCGCGAGGAGCGCCCGCCGACGTTGATGTCCTGGCCCGCCTGCATGAACAGGCGCACGCCCTCGACGTGGGCCGTCGCCTGGCGCAGGCGCCGGATCACCTGGTCGGCGCTTTCGGTGCGCCCCTCGGCCTTGGGCCGCAGCGAGATCGCCACGCGCCCGGTGTTGAAGGTCGAGCCGTTGCGCACGCTGTAGGCGGCCACGTCCGGGTCGCGCCCGATGATCTCGGCCAACTGCAGCAGGCGCCGGTTCATGGCGGCCGACGAGCTGTCCTGCGCCGACTCGGCAAAGCCCGAGATGAAGCCCGTGTCCTGCTGCGGGAAAAAGCCCTTGGGGATGACGACGAACAGCGCCACGGTGGCCGCGATCGTCAGCAGGAACACGCCCAGCGTGGCGCCTTCGTGCCGCAGCGCCAGCAGCAGCCCGCGCCGGTAGCCGCGCGCCAGCGCGTCGAAGCCGTGCTCGAAGAAGCGGAACACGCGCCCGTGCTCCTCGGGCCGCACCGGCCGGATGAAGCGCGAGCACAGCATGGGCGTGAGCGTGAGCGAGACCAGCAGCGACACGCCGATGGCCAGCGTGACGGTGATGGCGAACTCGCGGAACAGCCGCCCCACGATGCCGCCCATCAGCAGCAGCGGGATGAACACCGCCACCAGCGACACCGAGATGGAGACGATGGTGAAGCCGATCTCGCCCGCGCCCTTCATCGCCGCCTCCATCGGCCGCATGCCGTCCTCGATGTGGCGGTAGATGTTCTCCAGCATCACGATGGCGTCGTCCACCACGAAGCCGACCGAGATGGTCAGCGCCATCAGCGACAGGTTGTCCAGGCTGAAGCCCAGTAGGTACATCGCCGCCGCCGTGCCCAGCAGCGCCAGCGGCACGGCCACGCCCGGAATCAGCGTGGCCGGCACGTTGCGCAGGAAGACGAAGATCACCATCACCACCAGCGCGATGGTCAGCAGCAGGGTGAACTCCACGTCCTCCACCGAGGCGCTGATGTTCTGCGTGCGGTCCACCAGCACGCTGACGTGCACCGCCGGCGGCAGCGCCGCCTTGAAGCGGGGCAGCGCGGCGCGGATGCGCTCCACCGTGTCGACCACGTTGGCGCCCGGCACCTTGAACACGCCCAGCACGATGGCGCGGCCGTCGATGGGGTTGGTGTCCGCCGCCGGCGCGGCGGCGCCGGCAAAGGCCCAGGCCACCTGCGTGACGTCCTCGGGTCCGGTCACGGCCCGGCCGACGTCGCGCACGCGGATCGGCGCGCCGTTTCTGTAGGCCAGCACCACGTCGTTCCAGGGCTCGGCGCTCAGGATCTGGTCGTTGGTGTCGACCGTGAAGCTCTGGTGGACGCCGTTGATCGAGCCCTTGGCCTGGCTGACGGTGGCCGTGGTCACCACGGCCCGCACCGTCTCCAGGCTCAGGCCCAGCGCGGCCAGCCGGGCCGGGTCGAGCTGCAGGCGCACGGCCGGTTTCTGCGGCCCGAAGACGATGACCTGGCCGACCCCGTCGAGCTGCGAGATCTGCTGCGCCAGGATGGTGTCGGCGTATTCGTTGACGGTGGTCAGCGGCAGTGTGTCGGACTGCACCGCCAGCTGCAGGATGGAGAAGTCCGCCGGGTTGATCTTGCGAAAGCGCGGCGGGCTGGGCAGGTTGGCCGGCAGCTGCCCGGCGGCCGCGTTGATGGCGGTCTGCACGTCCAGCGCCGCGCCGTCGATGTTGCGGCTCAGCTCGAACTGCAGCGTGATCTGCGTCTGGCCCTGGGTGTTTTCCGAGCTCATCTGCGCCAGGCCCGGAATCTGCGAGAACTGGCGCTCCAGCGGCTGCGCCACGGTCGAGGCCATGGTCTCGGGGCTGCCGCCCGGCAGGTTGGCGCTCACCAGGATGGTCGGAAAGTCCACCTGCGGCAGCGAGGCCACGGGCAGCAGCGGCCACACCGCCGCGCCCACCAGAAAGATCGCCAGCGCCAGCAGCGAGGTGCCGATGGGGCGGCGGATGAAGGTGGCCGACAGGCTCATCGGCCGGCCTCGCTGGCCGCGGCCCGCGGGGCTTCGGCCACCTTCAGCCCGGGCCGCAGCTTGTACTGGCCGTCGACCACCACGCGCTGGCCGGCCGACAGGCCCTCATCGATCACCGCCAGGCCGTCCTGGATCTGCGCCACCCCGACCTTGGCGATCCGCGCGCTCTTGTCGTCGCCCACGGTGTAGACGTAGGTGCCCTCCGGGCCGCGCTGCACGGCGGCGGCCGGCACCGTGAGCGCGCCCCGGCGCACGCCCAGCACCAGCCGGGCATCGACGTACTGGCCGGGCCACAGGGCGTGCCGCGGGTTGCCGAACTGCGCCTTGAGCCGGATCGTGCCGGTGGCGTTGTCGATCTGGTTGTTCAGCAGCGTGAGGCGCCCGCTGGCCAGCGCCTGCGGCTGGCCCGGCGCACCGACCTGAACCTCCAGCGGCCGGTGGCTGTCCTGGAGCGCGCGCTGGATGTCCTGGAACGCGCCCTCGGGCAGGCTGAAGACCACCGCGATCGGGTCGATCTGGTTGATCACCACCAGCCCGCCGGGGTCGGCGGCGTGCACGATGTTGCCCGGGTCCACCAGGCGCGCGCCGGTGCGCCCGCCGATCGGTGCGGTGATGGTGGCGTAGCCCAGCTGCACCTGGGCGGCGTCGATCTGCGCCTGGTCCATCTTCAGCGCCGCTTCCAGCTGGGCCACCAGCGCCCGCTGGGTGTCCAGCTGCTGGCGCGTGGCCGCATCCTGCGCGATCAGGGTTTCGTAGCGCTTCAGGTCGACGCGGGCGTTGCCGAGCAGGGCGGCATCCTTGGCCTTCTGGGCCTGGGCCTGCTGCAGCTGCACCTTCAGCGCCCGGGCATCGAGCTGCGCCAGCAGCTGCCCGGCCTTCACGTCCTGGCCTTCGACGAAACCCACGCGCTCGAGCTGGCCGTCGATGCGGCTGCGCACGGTGACCGTGGCCAGCGGCGTGACGGTGCCCACCCCGCTGCGCACGATCGGAACGTCCTGCTGGCGCACCTGCGTGGTGGTGGCTTGCACGGGCGGGGCGGCGGTTTCGGCCGGCTTGGCCGAGTGGGCCACCCGGCCGGTGCCCAGCCAGGCGGCGCAGGCCAGCACCAGCAGCGCCAGGGCCAGCCACAGCGGCCGGCGGCGCGGAGAAAACAGGGTGTTCATGAGCGGGGCGCCACGGGCGTGGCGTGGTGCAGGGCGCCGCCGGCCGGCCGGCTTGGCGTCGTTCCATCGTGCAGGGACGGGCGAGCGGACACCATGGGCATGGGCGGGGGGCGAGGATCGGGAAGTGGCTGCCGGCGCCGTGGCGGCTGCACGGCCGTCAGCGCGTGCAGCCAGGGCCGGACAGCCGCATCGTACGGGAAAATGCGGGCAGGCGCGGTCCGTGATGACGGTCTTGGCGGCCCGCCTTGTCCACGGCTTCAAAACAGTGGCATAATTGCGAGTTCTTCGCCGGAGAGGTGGCCGAGTGGTTAATGGCAGCAGACTGTAAATCTGCCGGTTTACACCTACGCTGGTTCGAATCCAGCCCTCTCCACCAGCGAATGGAATACGCAGCGCGCATGGCCTGTGGACGCGAGCGCTTGGAAACGGCTTTGGCCGGGGAAGACGGCTTTCGCCGAGGCTTTGGCTTCGCGGGAGTAGTTCAATGGTAGAACCTTAGCCTTCCAAGCTAATGACGCGGGTTCGATTCCCGTCTCCCGCTCCAGTTCCGGTGGCTTGCGCGGCGTGCCGAGCGAGATTCGCCCTTGTGGCTCAGTGGTAGAGCACTCCCTTGGTAAGGGAGAGGTCGTGGGTCCGATTCCCACCAAGGGCACCAGAAACAGCGGTGATGCAGCCAGGCATCACCGCTTCCAGTGTGTAGTTTGAGTTGATTTTTTCGGAGTCTTCGACATGGCAAAAGAGAAATTCGAGCGCAGCAAGCCGCACGTGAACGTGGGCACCATTGGTCACGTCGATCACGGCAAGACCACCTTGACGGCGGCCATTGCCACCGTGCTGGCCAAGAAATTTGGCGGCCAGGCCAAGGCCTACGACCAGATCGACAACGCCCCCGAAGAAAAAGCGCGCGGCATCACCATCAACACCTCGCACGTCGAGTACGAGACCGCCAACCGCCACTACGCCCACGTCGACTGCCCCGGCCACGCCGACTACGTCAAGAACATGATCACCGGCGCCGCCCAGATGGACGGCGCCATCCTGGTCGTCAGCGCCGCCGACGGCCCCATGCCCCAGACCCGCGAGCACATCCTGCTGGCCCGTCAGGTCGGCGTGCCCTACATCATCGTCTTCCTCAACAAGTGCGACATGGTCGACGATGCCGAACTGCTCGAGCTCGTCGAGATGGAAGTGCGCGAGCTGCTGTCCAAGTACGAATTCCCGGGTGACGACACCCCCATCATCAAGGGCAGCGCCAAGCTGGCCCTCGAAGGCGACACCGGCGAGCTGGGCGAAGTGGCCATCATGAACCTGGCCGACGCCCTGGACAGCTACATCCCCACCCCCGAGCGCGCCATCGACGGCACCTTCCTGATGCCCGTCGAAGACGTCTTCTCCATCTCCGGGCGCGGCACCGTCGTCACCGGCCGCGTCGAGCGCGGCATCATCAAGGTCGGCGAGGAAATCGAGATCGTCGGCATCAAGGCCACGCAAAAGACCACCGTCACCGGCGTCGAGATGTTCAGGAAGCTCCTGGACCAGGGCCAGGCGGGCGACAACGTCGGCATCCTGCTGCGCGGCACCAAGCGCGAGGACGTCGAGCGCGGCCAGGTGCTGTGCAAGCCCGGCTCCATCAAGCCGCACACCCACTTCACCGGCGAGGTGTACGTGCTGAGCAAGGACGAGGGCGGGCGTCACACGCCGTTCTTCAACAACTACCGTCCGCAGTTCTACTTCCGCACCACCGACGTCACGGGCTCCATCGAGCTGCCCCAGGACAAGGAGATGGTGATGCCGGGCGACAACGTGAGCATCACGGTCAAGCTGATTGCCCCCATCGCCATGGAAGAAGGCCTGCGCTTTGCCATCCGCGAGGGTGGCCGCACCGTGGGCGCCGGCGTGGTGGCCAAGATCATCGAGTGATGGTTGCAGGGCTCTAGGGGTATAGCTCAATTGGCAGAGCGTCGGTCTCCAAAACCGAAGGTTGTAGGTTCGATTCCTACTGCCCCTGCCACCTGAAAAACGGGTGGTTTTGCAAAGCCCGCCACCTTGGCGGGCTTGCGCGTTGAGACGTGAATGAAGTTCGAGGCTCCCAAGGCCTCTTGTGTATTGGAAACCGGCAGCCCACATGGCAAGCACGCAAATCGAAACCGTAAGCACGGGAGCTGACAAGGCCAAGCTGGCCGCCGCCGGCTTGCTGGTCGTCGGTGGGGTGACGGCCTTTTACCTGTTGTCCGGCCGCGGCGCCTGGGCCCAATGGGGCAGCCTGATCGTCGGCCTGGTCCTGGCGGCGGTGGCGTTCCTGAGCTCGGAGTCCGGCCGGCGCCTGATCGCGTTCGGGCGCGACTCGTGGCGCGAGATGCAAAAGGTCGTGTGGCCCACGCGCAAGGAAACCCTGCAGACCACGGCCTTCGTGTTTGCCTTCACGGTGTTCCTGGCGCTGTTCATGTGGCTGGTCGACCGGTTCCTGCAGTGGTCGCTGTACGACCTGATCCTGGGGTGGAAGCAATGACGAGCGACGTGATGACGGACATGAGCGCGGGCGCGTCCACCAACCCCGATCTGCGCTGGTACGTGGTGCATGCCTATTCGGGCATGGAAAAGGCGGTCGAGCGCAACATCCGCGAGCGGGTCAACCGCGCGGGCATGCAGGCCAAGTTCGGCCGCATCCTGGTGCCGACCGAGGAAGTGGTCGAGATCAAGAACGGCGTCAAGCGCACCACCGAGCGCAAGTTCTTCCCCGGCTATGTCCTGGTCGAGATGATCATGGACGACGACACCTGGCACCTGGTCAAGCACACCAACAAGGTGACCGGCTTCGTGGGCGGCGCCAAGAATCGGCCGGCCCCGATCTCGGAAGACGACGTGATGAAGATCGTCAACCAGATGCAGGAAGGCACCGAGAAGCCGCGCCACAAGGTCGAATTCGAGGTGGGCGAGTACATCCGTGTCAAGGAAGGCCCGTTTGCCGACTTCAACGGCACGGTCGAGGAAGTCAACTACGACAAGAGCAAGCTGCGCGTGTCGGTGACCATTTTCGGTCGCGCCACGCCGGTCGAGCTGGAGTTCGCGCAGGTCGAAAAGGCCTGATCGCTATTGGTTTCATAGCTGCTGGCGCTTGCCGACTCGGCGCCAGCGGTCTGTTTGTCGAGTCGCAACCCCGGGGAGCGCACAAGTTGCGCGTTTGCACCCGCAAGGAGCATAAGCATGGCGAAGAAAATCGTCGGCTTCATCAAGCTGCAAGTGCCAGCTGGTAAGGCCAACCCCTCTCCACCCATTGGCCCGGCGCTGGGCCAGCGCGGCCTGAACATCATGGAGTTCTGCAAGGCGTTCAACGCCCAGACCCAGGGTGTCGAGCCCGGCCTGCCGCTGCCCGTGGTCATCACGGCGTTCGCGGACAAGAGCTTCACCTTCATCATCAAGACGCCGCCCGCGGCCACCCTGATCAAGAAGGCCATCAAGCTGGACAAGGGCTCGGCCAAGCCGAATTCGGACAAGGTGGGCAAGATCACGCGCGCCCAGCTCGAAGAGATCGCCAAGACCAAGCAAAAGGACATGACCGCCGCCGATCTGGACGCCGCCGTGCGCACGATCGCCGGTTCCGCCCGCTCCATGGGCGTCACGGTGGAGGGTGTGTAAATGGCCAAGCCGACCAAGAAACAAAAGGCCCAGGAGGGCAAGGTCGAATCGACCAAGCTGTACGCCCTGACCGAAGCGCTGGCGCTGGTGAAGGAGCACGCCACGGCCAAGTTCGATGAGTCCATCGACGTGGCGGTGCAGCTGGGCATCGACGCCAAGAAGTCCGACCAGGTGGTGCGTGGCGCCGTGGTGCTGCCCAACGGCACCGGCAAGACCAAGCGCGTGGCCGTGTTCGCCCAAGGCGCCAAGGCCGAGGAGGCCAAGGCCGCCGGCGCCGACATCGTCGGCATGGACGACCTGGCCGCCCAGGTCAAGGCCGGCGACATGCCGTTCGACGTGGTGATTGCCGCGCCGGACGCCATGCGCGTGGTCGGCACGCTGGGCCAGATCCTGGGCCCGCGCGGCCTGATGCCCAACCCCAAGGTGGGCACGGTGACGCCTGACGTGGCCACGGCGGTCAAGAACGCCAAGGCCGGCCAGGTGCAGTTCCGCGTCGACAAGGCCGGCATCGTGCACGGCACCATCGGCCGCCGTTCGTTCGACGCCGACAAGCTGCAGGGCAACCTGGCGGCGCTGATCGAGGCGCTGAACAAGGCCAAGCCCGCCACCAGCAAGGGCGTGTACCTGCGCAAGGTGGCGGTGTCCAGCACCATGGGCGTGGGCGTGCGGGTCGATACCCAGACGATCAACGCGGGGTGACGAAATTCGGCGCCGCGCTCCCTCGGGGGCGCGGCGCCGGTGTGGTGGGCTGGGGCGACCTTTGGGCAGTCCCAGGCCATCCAAGACCGCTGGCGGGTCGGCGCAAGCCGGACTTAATCAGCTCCCGTTTCGGGAGCGGCCAGCGCAGATGGCGAGCCTGCCGGAACAAGGATTTTCCTGAAACGGTCGGTCGCTTTGGAAGGTGCGTTGCCCAGGTTGCAGGCCTCGGCTTTCAATCGCAAGCAACGCTTTTTAAGGAGTAGACCTTGAGTCTGAATCGCAGTGAGAAAGAAGCGGTCATCAAAGAAGTGACCGACCTCGCCGCAAAAGCTCAAACGCTGGTGATGGCGGAATACCGCGGCGTCACGGTCGCTGACATGACGAAACTGCGCTCTTCGGCGCGCAGCCAAGGCGTGGCCCTGAGTGTGTTGAAAAACACCCTGGCGCGCCGGGCTGTGGCCGGCAGCAGCTTCGAAGTGGCCAGCGAGCAGATGTCCGGCCCGCTGATCTATGGCTTCTCCGAAGACGCCGTGGCCGCCGCCAAAGTGGTGGCCGATTTCGCGAAGACCAACGACAAGCTGGTCATCCGCGCGGGCGTTTACGGTGGCAAGGCCCTGGATGCCAACGGCGTGAAGGAGCTGGCCAGCATTCCGAGCAAGGAAGTGCTGCTGGCCCAGTTGTGTGGCTTGCTCATGTCGCCGATCTCCCGCACCGCCGTGGTGCTGGGCGCGCTGGCGGCCAAGAAGGGCGAAGGCGAGGCGGCGGCTGCCTGAGGGCGCCGCCAAACGATCCGTTTAACTGTATTGGGAAATCAAAATGGCATTCGATAAAGACGCATTTCTGACCGCGCTGGACGGCATGACGGTCATGGAACTCAACGACCTGGTGAAAGCCATCGAAGAGAAGTTCGGCGTGAGCGCCGCCGCCATGGCCGCCCCGGCCGCCGGTGGTGGCGCTGGCGCCGCTGCCGCCGCCGAGGAAAAGACCGAGTTCACGGTGCAACTGCTGGAAGCCGGCGCCAACAAGGTGTCCGTCATCAAGGCGGTGCGCGAGATCACCGGCCTGGGCCTGAAGGAAGCCAAGGACCTGGTCGACGGCGCTCCGAAGCCCGTCAAGGAAGGCATTGCCAAGGCGGATGCCGAAGCGGCCAAGAAAAAGCTGGAAGAGGCCGGCGCCAAGGTCGAACTCAAGTAAATCGGCCCCTGCCTACTGCGCGACGCGATCTTTGCGCTGCGATGCTCGCCGTACTTCGGTACGGCTGCGCTTCTCCCGCAAACCTCGCGCCGCTCGCTACGGCAGGCATCCGATTTACAGGCTGGTCGCAAGGCCAGCCTTTTGCGCTTTCAGAGCGCACCTGCAAGCGGCGGCTGATCGCCGCTTGCAAGTGTCTTCTGAACCCGACTGCAGAAGACCACTTGGTCCGGGCCGCGTGCAACGCGCGGCTGTCCGCCATGGGCTGGTAGTGGCCAGCCGCCAAGCTTTCGTCAGGCTGTTTGGGGCCTGACTTTCCTAGTCGCCTGATATCCAGGACCTTTTGGTTCGACGCCCGGAGATTTCATGGCCTACACCTTCACCGAACGCAAGCGCATCCGCAAGAGCTTCGGCAGCCGCGACAGCGTGCTCCAGGTTCCGTACCTGCTGCAGATGCAGCGCGACGCCTACACCGCCTTCCTGCAAGCCGACACGGCGCCCAAGAAGCGCACCCACGAGGGTTTGCAGGCCGCGTTCGAATCCGCCTTCCCCATCGTCTCGCACAACGGCTTTGTCGAGATGAAGTTCATCGAATACAACCTGGCCAAGCCGGCCTTCGACGTGCGCGAGTGCCAGACGCGCGGGCTGACCTTCGCCTCGGCCGTGCGCGCGCGCGTGCAGCTCATCATCTACGACCGCGAGTCCTCCACCTCGCAGTCCAAGGTGGTCAAGGAAGTGAAGGAGCAGGAGGTCTACATGGGCGAGGTGCCCCTGATGACCGACAAGGGCTCGTTCATTGTCAACGGCACCGAGCGCGTGATCGTCAGCCAGCTGCACCGCTCGCCGGGCGTGTTCTTCGAGCACGACAAGGGCAAGACGCACAGCTCGGGCAAGCTGCTGTTCTCGGCACGCATCATTCCCTACCGCGGCTCGTGGCTGGACTTCGAGTTCGACCCCAAGGACATCCTGTTCTTCCGCGTCGACCGCCGCCGCAAGATGCCGGTCACCATCCTGCTCAAGGCCATCGGCCTGACGCCCGAGCAGATCCTGGCCAATTTCTTCGTCAACGACAACTTCCGCCTGATGGACAGCGGCGGGCAGATGGAGTTCGTGCCCGAGCGCCTGAAGGGCGAGGTGGCGCGCTTCGACATCACCGACAAGTCGGGCAAGGTGGTGGTGGCCAAGGACAAGCGCGTGACCGTGCGCCACACGCGCGAGCTGGAGCAGTCGGGCACCACGCACATCAGCGTGCCCGAGGACTTTTTGCTGGGCCGCGTGGTGGCCCGGAACATCGTCGACGGCGACACCGGCGAGATCATCGCCAAGGCCAACGAGGAGCTGACCGAAGGCCTGCTGAAGAAGCTGCGCGAGGCTGGCGTGCAGGAGCTGCCCTGCATCTTCACCAACGAGCTCGACCAGGGCGCCTACATCTCGCAAACCCTGCGCGCCGACGAGACGGCCGACGAGTTCGCCGCCCGCGTGGCCATCTACCGCATGATGCGCCCCGGCGAGCCGCCGACCGAGGACGCGGTGCAGGCCCTGTTCCAGCGCCTGTTCTACAACCCCGACACCTACGACCTGTCGCGCGTGGGCCGCATGAAGTTCAACGCCAAGGTGGGCCGCGACGAATCGACCGGCCCGATGGTGCTGTCCAACGACGACATCCTGGCCGTGGTCAAGATCCTGGTCGAGCTGCGCAACGGCCGCGGCGAGGTGGACGACATCGACCACCTGGGCAACCGCCGCGTGCGCTGCGTGGGCGAGCTGGCCGAGAACCAGTACCGCATGGGCCTGGCGCGCATCGAGAAGGCCGTGAAGGAGCGCCTGGGCCAGGCCGAGCAGGAACCGCTCATGCCGCACGACTTGATCAACTCCAAGCCGATCTCCGCGGCCCTGAAGGAGTTCTTCGGTGCCTCGCAGCTGTCGCAGTTCATGGACCAGACCAACCCGCTGGCCGAGATCACGCACAAGCGCCGCGTTTCGGCCCTGGGCCCGGGCGGCCTGACGCGCGAGCGCGCCGGCTTCGAGGTGCGCGACGTGCACGTCACGCACTACGGCCGCGTGTGCCCGATCGAGACGCCGGAAGGCCCGAACATCGGCCTGATCAACTCGCTGGCGCTGTACGCGCGCCTGAACGAGTACGGCTTCATCGAGACGCCGTACCGCCGCGTCGTGGACGGCAAGGTGACCAACGAGATCGACTACCTGTCGGCCATCGAGGAGGGCAAGTACATCATCGCCCAGGCCAACGCCACGCTGGACAAGGACGGCCGCCTGACGGGCGACCTGGTGTCGGCGCGCGAGAAGGGCGACTCGGTGCTGGTGGGCGCCGAGCGCATCCAGTACATGGACGTGTCTCCCGCGCAGATCGTGTCGGTGGCCGCCTCGCTGGTGCCCTTCCTGGAGCACGACGACGCCAACCGCGCGCTGATGGGCGCCAACATGTCGCGCCAGGCGGTGCCCGTGCTGCGCCCCGAAAAGCCGCTGGTCGGCACCGGCATCGAGCGCGTGGCCGCCATCGATTCGGGCACCGTGGTCACGGCGCGCCGCGGCGGCGTGGTGGACTACGTGGACGCCACGCGCATCGTGATCCGCGTCAACGACGACGAGGCGGTGGCCGGTGAAGTGGGCGTGGACATCTACAACCTGATCAAGTATCAGCGCTCCAACCAGAACACCAACATCCACCAGCGCCCCATCGTCAAGCGTGGCGACAAGCTGGCCAAGGGCGACGTGGTGGCCGACGGCGCCTCGACCGACCTGGGCGAGATCGCCATCGGCCAGAACATGCTGATCGCCTTCATGCCCTGGAACGGCTACAACTTCGAGGACTCGATCCTGATCAGCGAGCGCGTGGTGGCTGAGGACCGCTACACCAGCATCCACATCGAGGAGCTGGTGGTGATGGCGCGCGACACCAAGCTGGGCGCCGAAGAGATCACGCGCGACATTCCCAACCTGTCCGAGCAGCAGCTGAACCGCCTGGACGAGTCCGGCATCATCTACGTCGGCGCCGAGGTGATGCCCGGCGACACGCTGGTCGGCAAGGTCACGCCCAAGGGCGAGACCACGCTCACGCCCGAGGAAAAGCTGCTGCGCGCCATCTTCGGCGAGAAAGCCAGTGACGTGAAGGACACCTCGCTGCGCGTGGACCAGGGCTCGCAGGGCACCGTGATCGACGTGCAGGTGTTCACCCGCGAGGGCATCCAGCGCGACAAGCGTGCCCAACAGATCATCGACGACGAGCTCAAGCGCTACCGCCTGGACCTGAACGACCAGCTGCGCATCGTGGAGGCCGACGCGTTCGACCGCATCGAGAAGCTGCTGATCGGCAAGATTGCCAACGGCGGCCCCAACAAGATCGCCAAGGGCAGCAAGATCGACAAGGCCTATCTGGCCTCGGTCGACAAATACCACTGGTTCGACATCCGTCCGGCCGACGACGGCGTGGCCGCCCAGGTCGAGAGCATCAAGGCGTCGATCGAGCAGCAGCGCCACAGCTTCGACCTCGCCTTCGAGGAAAAGCGCAAGAAGCTGACGCAAGGCGACGAGCTGCCCGCCGGCGTGCTGAAGATGGTCAAGGTCTACCTGGCCGTCAAGCGCCGCCTGCAGCCCGGCGACAAGATGGCCGGCCGCCACGGCAACAAGGGCGTGGTGTCCAAGATCGTGCCGATCGAGGACATGCCCTACATGGCCGATGGCACGCCCGCCGACATCGTGCTCAACCCGCTGGGCGTGCCTTCGCGCATGAACGTGGGGCAGGTGCTGGAAGTCCACCTGGGCTGGGCCGGCAAGGGCATCGGCGCGCGCATCAACGAGATGCTTGCCGCCGAAAACCGCGTGGCCAAGCTGCGCCAGTATCTGGAGCAGCTCTACAACGCCACCGGCCGCAAGGAGGACTTCAAGTCCATCAGCGACGAGCAGCTGCTGGAGATGGCCGAAAACCTGACCGGCGGCGTGCCCTTCGCCACGCCGGTGTTCGACGGCGCCACCGAAGAGGACATCCACGCCATGCTCAAGCTGGCGTACCCGGAGGAGGTGGCCAAGCTCAAGGGCCTGACCGCCACGCGCACGCAGGCCTGGCTGCACGACGGCCGCACCGGCGATGCCTTCGAGCGTCCGACCACCGTGGGCTACATGCACTTCCTCAAGCTGCACCACCTGGTCGACGACAAGATGCACGCGCGCTCCACCGGCCCGTACTCGCTGGTCACGCAGCAGCCGCTGGGCGGCAAGGCGCAGTTCGGCGGCCAGCGCTTCGGCGAGATGGAGGTCTGGGCGCTGGAGGCCTACGGCGCCGCCTACACGCTGCAGGAAATGCTCACCGTCAAGTCCGACGACGTGCAGGGCCGCACCAAGGTGTACGAGTCCATCGTCAAGGGCGAGCACTCCATCGACGCCGGCATGCCCGAGTCGTTCAACGTGCTGGTCAAGGAAATCCGCTCGCTCGGTCTGGACATCGAGCTGGAACGCTCTTAATCGGAAAAGGATAGGTTCACATGAAATCGCTACTCGACCTGTTCAAGCAATTCACGCCGGATGAGCATTTCGATGCCATCCGCATCGGCCTGGCCTCGCCCGAGAAGATCCGCTCGTGGTCCTTCGGCGAGGTGAAGAAGCCCGAGACCATCAACTACCGCACCTTCAAGCCCGAGCGCGACGGCCTGTTTTGCGCCAAGATCTTTGGCCCGATCAAGGACTACGAGTGCCTGTGCGGCAAGTACAAGCGCCTGAAGCACCGCGGTGTCATCTGCGAGAAGTGCGGCGTCGAGGTCACGCAGACCAAGGTGCGCCGCGAGCGCATGGGCCACATCGACCTGGCCGCGCCCTGCGCCCACATCTGGTTCCTCAAGTCCCTGCCCAGCCGCCTGGGCCTGGTGCTGGACATGACGCTGCGCGACATCGAGCGCGTGCTGTATTTCGAAGCCTACGTGGTGACCGACCCCGGCATGACCCCGCTGAAGAAGTTCGGCATCATGAGCGAGGACGACTACGACGCCAAGCGCAAGGAGTACGGCGACGAGTTCGTCGCGCACATGGGCGCCGAGGGCATCAAGGAGCTGCTGCAGGGCATCGATCTGGACATCGAGATCGAGAAGCTACGCGGCGACCTGACGGGCTCCGAAGTCAAGGTCAAGAAAAACGCCAAGCGCCTGAAGGTGCTCGAGGCCTTCCGCAAGTCGGGCATCAAGCCCGAGTGGATGGTGCTGCAGGTGCTGCCGGTGCTGCCGCCCGACCTGCGTCCGCTGGTGCCGCTGGACGGCGGGCGCTTCGCCACGTCGGACCTGAACGACCTGTACCGCCGCGTCATCAACCGCAACAGCCGCCTGCGCCGCCTGCTCGAGCTGAAGGCGCCCGAGATCATCGCGCGCAACGAAAAGCGCATGCTGCAGGAGGCCGTGGACAGCCTGCTGGACAACGGCCGCCGCGGCAAGGCCATGACGGGCGCCAACAAGCGCGCGCTCAAGTCGCTGGCCGACATGATCAAGGGCAAGAGCGGGCGCTTCCGCCAGAACCTGCTGGGCAAGCGCGTCGATTATTCGGGCCGCTCGGTCATCACCGTGGGCCCCACGCTCAAGCTGCACCAGTGCGGCCTGCCCAAGCTGATGGCGCTCGAGCTGTTCAAGCCCTTCATCTTTGCCCGCCTGGAGGCCATGGGCATCGCCACCACCATCAAGGCGGCCAAGAAAGAAGTCGAGTCCGGCACGCCCGTGGTGTGGGACATCCTGGAAGAGGTCATCACCGAACACCCGGTGATGCTCAACCGCGCCCCCACGCTGCACCGCCTGGGCATCCAGGCCTTCGAGCCGATCCTGATCGAGGGCAAGGCCATCCAGCTGCACCCGCTGGTGTGCGCCGCCTTCAACGCGGACTTCGACGGCGACCAGATGGCCGTGCACGTACCGCTGTCGGTGGAGGCGCAGATGGAAGCCCGCACGCTGATGCTGGCCTCCAACAACGTGCTGTTCCCGGCCTCGGGCGAGCCTTCCATCGTGCCCTCGCAGGACGTGGTGCTGGGCCTGTACTACACCACCCGCGACCGCATCAACGGCAAGGGCGAGGGCCTGGTGTTTTCCGACGTGGGCGAGGTGCAGCGCGCGCTGGACGGCGGCGTGGTCGAGCTGACGGCCAAGGTCACCGTGCGCATGACCGAGTGGACCAAGGACAAGGCCAGCGGCGAGCTGGTGCCTTCCACCTCGCTGGTGGACACCACCGTGGGCCGCGCCCTGCTGTCCGAGATCCTGCCCAAGGGCCTGCCGTTCTCGCTGATGAACAAGGCGCTCAAGAAGAAGGAAATCTCGCGCCTGATTAACGCCAGCTTCCGCAAGTGCGGCCTGAAGGACACCGTGGTGTTCGCCGACAAGCTGCTGCAAAACGGCTTCCGCCTGGCCACGCGTGCGGGCATCTCGATCGCCATCGAGGACATGCTGGTGCCCGGTGAAAAGCCGGCCATCATCGAGCGCGCCGAAAAAGAGGTTAAGGAGATCGAGCAGCAGTACGTCTCGGGCTTGGTCACTGCCGGCGAGCGCTACAACAAGGTGGTGGATATCTGGGGCAAGGCCGGCGACGAGGTCTCCAAGGTCATGATGGCCCAGCTGGCCAAGCAAAAGACCCTGGACCGCCACGGCAAGGAAGTGGACCAGGAGTCCTTCAACTCCATCTACATGATGGCCGACTCGGGCGCGCGCGGCAGCGCGGCGCAGATCCGCCAGCTGGCCGGCATGCGCGGCCTGATGGCCAAGCCCGACGGCTCGATCATCGAGACGCCCATCACGGCCAACTTCCGTGAAGGCCTGAACGTGCTGCAGTACTTCATCTCGACGCACGGCGCCCGCAAGGGCCTAGCCGACACGGCGCTGAAGACCGCCAACTCGGGCTACCTCACGCGCCGCCTGGTGGACGTGACGCAGGACCTGGTGGTCACCGAGGTCGACTGCGGCACCAGCAACGGCTCGCTGATGCGCGCTGTGGTCGAGGGTGGCGAGGTGATCGAGTCGCTGCGCGATCGCATCCTGGGCCGCACCGCGGCCGAGGACCTGGTCAGCCCCGAGACGCGCGAGGTGGTCGTCAAGGCCGGCCAGATGCTGGACGAGGACGCCATCGACGAGCTGGAGGCCGCCGGCATCGACGAGGTGCGCGTGCGCACCGCGCTGACCTGCGCCACGCGCTTCGGCCTGTGCGCCAAGTGCTACGGGCGCGACCTGGGCCGCGGCGGCCTGGTCAACACCGGCGAGGCCGTGGGCGTGATCGCCGCGCAGTCCATCGGCGAGCCCGGCACGCAGCTGACCATGCGCACCTTCCACATCGGCGGCGCCGCGTCGCGCGCGGCCGTGGCGTCCAACGTCGAGGCCAAGTCCAGCGGTGCGATCGGCTTCAACGCCACCATGCGCTACGTGACCAACACGCGCGGCGAGCTGGTGGTCATCTCGCGCTCGGGCGAGATCACCATCCACGACGAGCACGGCCGCGAGCGCGAGCGCCACAAGGTGCCCTACGGCGCCACGCTGACCGTCAAGGCCGACCAGACCATCAAGGCCGGCACCATCCTGGCCAATTGGGACCCGCTGACGCGCCCGGTGATCACCGAGTACGCCGGCCGCATCAAGTTCGAGAACGTCGAGGAAGGCCTGACGGTGGCCAAGCAGGTGGACGAGGTCACCGGCCTGTCCACCCTGGTGGTGATCGACCCCAAGCGCCGTGGCTCGGCCAAGATCGTGCGCCCGCAGGTCAAGCTGATCGACGCCAGCGGCAACGAGGTCAAGATTCCCGGTACCGACCACTCGGTGACCATCGGCTTCCAGGTCGGCGCGCTGATCCAGGTGCGCGACGGCGAGGACGTGGGCCCCGGCGAGGTGCTGGCGCGCATTCCGGTCGAAGGCCAGAAGACGCGCGACATCACGGGCGGCCTGCCGCGCGTGGCCGAGCTGTTCGAGGCGCGCAGTCCCAAGGACAAGGGCGTGCTGGCCGAGCAGACCGGCACCATCTCCTTCGGCAAGGAAACCAAGGGCAAGATCCGCCTGCAGATCACCGACCCGGACGGCAAGGTGTGGGAAGAGCTGATCCCGAAGGAGAAGAACCTGCTGGTGCACGAAGGCCAGGTGGTCAACAAGGGCGAGTCCATCGTCGACGGTCCGGCCGACCCGCAGGACATCCTGCGCCTGCTGGGCATGGAAGAGCTGGCGCGCTACATCGTCGATGAGGTGCAGGATGTGTACCGCCTGCAGGGCGTGAAGATCAACGACAAGCACATCGAAGTCATCGTGCGCCAGATGCTGCGCCGCGTCGTGGTCGAGAACCCCGGCGAGTCCAGCTACATCGCCGGCGAGCAGGTCGAGCGCAGCGAAATCCTCAACACCAACGAGGCGCTGCAGGCCGAGGGCAAGATCGCGGCCACCTACTCCAACATCCTGCTGGGCATCACCAAGGCCTCGCTGTCCACCGACAGCTTCATCTCGGCGGCGTCGTTCCAGGAGACCACGCGCGTGCTCACCGAGGCGGCCATCATGGGCAAGCGCGACGAGCTGCGGGGCCTGAAGGAAAACGTCATCGTCGGCCGCCTGATCCCCGCCGGCACCGGCCTGGCCTACCACCAGGCGCGCAAGGCCAAGGACCAGATGGACGAGGCCGAGCGCCGCGCCATCGCCGAGGCGGAGGCGGCCGAGCTGGCCGAAGCCACCGAGGCGGCCGCGGCCGCGTCGCTGCCCGACGAAGGCGCTTCGGCGGCCTGACTGCTTTTGAAAGCATAGCGCCCTGCGCACGCTCCATCGGCGTGCCAGGGCTTTTTTGTATGGAATCGAAATCGAAGCCATGTCCGACGGTCTGGTGATTGCCGTCGTCGCCCTTGCCCTGGTGCTGTTCTGGGCGGTGGGCGCGTACAACCGCCTGATGCGCCTGCGCGCCGCCATCGGCACCGCCTGGGCTCCGCTGGATACGCGCTTCATCGAGCGGCTGGCGTGGTTGGGCGATGCGCTGAAGCAGGGCCAGGGGCCGGCCGGTGCCGATGCCAGCGAGGGCGCCAATGTTGCGCCCGCGCCCGCGCTGCCATCGTGGGTGCGCCTGGGCGCCGCCAGCGAGCAGTGGGCCCTGGCCCTGGCGCCGGTGCGCGCGCGGCCGGCCGACGCGGACGCGGTGGGCCGGCTGGTGCTGGCCCATGCGGCGCTGGAAGCGGCGTGGGCCGGCGTGCCGGTGCAGGACTGGGCCAGCCATATGGCCATGGACGCCACGCCCGTGCTGGCGCAGTGGGAACGCCTGCGCCAGCAGGAGCAGCCGCTGATGGCGGCGTTCAACGCCGCGGTGCAGCGCTACAACGCCGCCATTGACCAGTTTCCGGCGGCACTGATGGCGCGCCTGTGCGGCTTTCGCGCGGCGCAGGCGCTGCCGCTGATCGAGGAAGGCCGGCCGTGATGCCTCCTGCGGCCGGTGCTGGCGCGGCGCGGCAGGCGCCGCCGCTGTGGCGGCAGTTGCAGTTGCTGGCGCGCCTGATCGAGGGCGTGGGCGCGGGCCAGTCGCTGACCCGCCTGCTGGAGGGCGCACCGCCCGCCCTGCGCGCGGGCGCCCAGGCACTCAGCTTCGAGGTGCTGCGCCATTGGGGTACGGCGCAGGCGCTGCGCGGCCGCCTCGCGCCGCGCCGGCCGGCGCCGCTCGCCGATGCCCTGCTGTGCAGCGCGCTCGCCCTGCTGCTGCCGGGCTGCGCGCAGACCTACCCGGCCTTCACCGTGGTCGATCAGACCGTGGAAGCGGCCAAGCGCGAGCCTGCGCTGCGGCGCCAGGCAGCCTTCATCAACGCCTGCCTGCGCCAGTTCCGGCGTGACGCCGACGGGCTGTTGGCCGCGCTGGCGGCCGACCCGGTCGCGCGCTGGAACCACCCCGCCTGGTGGATCCAGCGCCTGCAGGCCGATCACCCCGATCACTGGGCGGCCCTGCTGGCGGCCAACCAGGTGCCCGCGTCGATGGACCTGCGGGTCAACGTGCGGCGCAGCGACGTGGCCGCCTATGGCGAGCAGCTGGCGCGACGCGGCATGGCCGCCACGCCGCTGGGCGGCGCGGCCCTGCGGCTGGCGTCGCCGCGCCCGGTGCATGAGCTGCCCGGCTTTGCCGAAGGCCTGGTGTCGGTGCAGTCGGCCACCGCGCAACGGGCCGCGCCCCTGCTGCTGGACGGCCTGGGCCAGCAGCCCCTGCGCGTGCTGGACGCCTGCGCCGCGCCGGGCGGCAAGACCGCCCACCTGCTGGAACTGGCGCCGCACGCCCAGGTCACGGCGCTGGAGCTGAGCGCCGAGCGCAGCCCGCGCATCGAGCAGAACCTGCAGCGCCTGGGGCTGCAGGCGCAGGTGCGCGTGGCCGATGCGGGCGATCCCGCGGCCTGGTGGGACGGGGTGCCTTTCGACGCGATCCTGCTGGATGCGCCCTGCAGCGCCTCGGGCATCGTGCGCCGCCACCCGGACGTGCGCTGGCTGCGCCGCGCCAGCGACATCGCGCAGCTGGCGGCTGCGCAGGACCGCCTGCTGCAGGCCTTGTGGCCGCTGCTGGCGCCGGGCGGGCGCCTGCTGTACTGCACCTGCTCGGTGTTTCGCGCGGAGGGCGCCGAACGCATCGCGGCGTTTGCCGCACGCAACACCGACGCGCATCCGCTGCCGGCGCCCGGCCATTTGTTGCCCATCCAGCCGGGCGCGGGCGCCGAGCTTGGCGACAATGGCGGGCACGATGAAGACGGATTCTTCTATGCCCTGCTGCACAAGCCTGCCGCCTGAGGCGCGGGCGCGCCGGCGCGCGCTGGCCGCGCTGCTGTGCGCCGGGCTGGCAGGCGCGTCCGGCGCGGCCTGGGCGGCGGCGCCGGGCGTGCCGTCGCTGCGCGTCGAGCGCAGCGACGACGAGGTTCTGCTGTATGCCGAGCTCAGCTTCGAGCTGGCTCCTTCGGTGCAGGACGCCCTGCTCAAGGGCATTCCGGTGCACTTCGTGGCCGAGGCCCGGGTCTTGCGCGAGCGCTGGTACTGGTTCGACCAGGAGCTGGCGGCCGCCACGCGCTACACGCGCGTGGCCTATCAGCCACTGACGCGCCACTGGCGCCTCAACACCTCCAGCGAGCCCATCAACGACGCCGAGCTGGGCCTGGGCCTGTCGCAGCAGTACGAGTCCCTGGCCGAGGTGATGGCGGCCGTGCAACGCATCGCCGGCTGGAAGATCGCCAGCACCGAGCAACTGGCCGGCGGCGGCGCGCAACTGCTGCAGTTTCAGTTTCGGCTGGACGCCAGCCAGTTGCCGCGCACCTTCCAGCTGGGTGGGCTGCGCCAGTCGGACTGGCACCTCGCGCTCGAGCGGCGCCAGCCGCTGGAATTGGAGCGCAAGCCATGAGCGCGCCGGGCCGCTCCCAAGCGCGAATCCCGCAGCGCGCAGCGCGGAGGGTCGTCCAGTGACAGCGCCGCGAGGCGAGTTCGACCTGGAGCTGCCGGGGCAGGGCAGCGTCACGCGCTGGACGCTGCGCCTGGCCGCCGTCACCATGCTGGTGGGCGGGCTGGTGCTGATCTTCCTGCTGGTGCAGGCCACCAACAACCGCCTGCTCTACGAGCGCTACTTCACCCGCCTGCTGTGGGTCAACATCGCGGCGGCGGTGGTGCTGGCGCTGGTCATCCTGTGGGGCGTCTATCGCCTGCTGTCGCGCCTGCGGCGCGGCAAGTTCGGCAGCCGCCTGCTGATCAAGCTGGCGGCCATCTTCGGCCTGGTGGGCGTGTTGCCGGGCCTGCTCATCTACGGCGTGTCCTACCAGTTCGTGTCGCGCTCGATCGAGACCTGGTTCGACGTCAAGGTGGAGGGCGCGCTCGAATCGGGCCTGACCCTGGCGCGCAGCTCGCTGGAGACGCAGGCGCGCGAATTCGGCAACCAGCTGCGCGGCGCCGCGGCCCTGCTGGCCGACACGCCCGACGCGGCGGCGGCCCTGCCGCTGGAGCGGCTGCGCACGCAGATCGGCGCCACCGACGCCAACCTGTGGAGCAGCTCGGGGCGGCTGATCGCCAGCGCCGGGCTGTCGCGCTTCGACCTTTCGCCCACCAAGCCCTCGGCGCAGCTGCTGCGCAACGTGCGTGCCCAGGGCGTGGCCACCCAGATCGAAGGCCTGGACGAAGCCGCGGTGCCGCGCCCGGCCGGCAGCACCCCGCCCGAGGCGCGCATCCGCGCCCTGGCGGTGGTGGGCGCGCGCACGCTGGGCCTGACCGACGAGGCACGCCTGGTCGAGGCGGTGCAGCCGCTGCCCAGCGTGCTGGTCGAAAACGCCCTGGCCGTGCAGGAGGCCAACCGGGAATACCAGGAGCGCGCGCTGGGCCGCCAGGGCTTGCGCCGCATGTACATCGGCACCCTGACGCTGGCGCTGTTCCTGGCCGTGTTCGGCGCGGTGCTGCTGGCGGTGTTGCTGGGCCAGCAGCTGGCCACGCCCCTGCTGATGCTGGCCGACGGCGTGCGCCAGGTGGCCGCGGGCGATTTGCGGCCCAAGGTGATCCTGGCCGGGCGCGACGAGCTGGTGGGCCTGACGCGCTCGTTCGCCGACATGACGCGCCAGCTGGCCGACGCCCGCACGGCGGTGGACGCCAGCATGCGCGAGGTGGAAACCGCGCGCGCCAACCTGCAGACCATCCTGGACAACCTGACGGCGGGCGTCATCGTGCTCGACCCGGCCGGCGTCATCCAGTCGGCCAACCCGGGCGCCACGCGCATCCTGCGGGCTCCCTTGGCGGCCGGCGTCGGCCACCCGCTGGCCGCACTGCCCAAGCTGGAGGCCTTCGGCCACGACGTGCAGGCGCAGTTCGACCAGTTCGAGGCCGCTCGCATCGAGCATGGGCCCGATCACTGGCAGCACGCCTTCGAGCTGCACGGCGCCACCGACGGGGCCAACGCCGAGGCCGTGTCGCTGGTGGCGCGCGGCGCGGCCCTGCCGGGCGGGCTGCGCCTGCTGGTGTTCGACGACATCTCCGAGATCGTCTCCGCCCAGCGCACCCAGGCCTGGGCCGAGGTGGCGCGCCGCCTGGCGCACGAGATCAAGAACCCGCTCACGCCCATCCAGCTGTCGGCCGAGCGGCTGGAGCGGCGGCTGGCCGACAAGCTGCCCGATACCGACCGCGCGCTGCTCATCAAGTCGGTGCACACCATCGTCGAGCAGGTCGACGCCATGAAGCGCCTGGTCAACGAGTTTCGCGACTACGCGCGCCTGCCCGCGGCGCAGCTCAAGCCCCTGGATCTGAACGAACTGGTGGCCGAGGTGCTGCACCTGTACGGCGCCCACCTGGACGGCCCTGGCCATGGCGCCGTGGTGCCGGTGCGCTTCGAGCGCGACGGCGCCTGCCCGCTCATCCTGGGCGATGCGCAGCAGCTGCGCCAGGTCATCCACAACCTGGTGCAAAACGCGCTCGACGCCTCGCCCGTGCCCGACGCGGCCCAGGCGGCGGCAGGTGGCGGCGTCGTCATTCGCACCCAGTGGTCGGCCAGCGCGCAACGCGTGCGCCTGTCGGTCATCGACCATGGCCATGGCTTTCCCGACGCCATTCTCAAGCGCGCCTTCGAGCCCTACGTGACCACCAAGGCCAAGGGCACCGGCCTGGGCCTGGCGGTGGTCAAGAAGATCGCCGAGGAACATGGCGCGCGCGTGGATGTGTCCAATCGCATCGTCGATGGGCACGTTGCCGGGGCGCAAGTATCATTGACGTTCGAGCCCGCCACCGAGTCCCCCGGGACAAGCAACGCGGCCGGCTGACCTCACGCAAAGGAAACACGCTTTCTCATGGCCAACATTCTGGTGGTTGACGACGAACTGGGCATTCGGGATCTCCTGTCGGAGATCCTCAATGACGAGGGTCACACCGTCGAACTGGCCGAGAACGCCGCCCAGGCGCGGGCCGCGCGGCAAAACGCCTGCCCCGATCTGGTGCTGCTCGACATCTGGATGCCCGACACCGACGGCGTCACCCTGCTCAAGGAGTGGCGCGGCGCGGGCCTGCTGACCATGCCCGTCATCATGATGAGCGGCCACGCCACCATCGAGACCGCTGTCGAGGCCACGCGCATCGGCGCGCACGCCTTCCTCGAAAAGCCCATCACGCTGCAAAAGCTGCTCAAGGCCGTTGAACAGGCGCTGGCGCGCTCGCAGCCGGCGACCTCGGGCTCGACGACCACCGCGGCCGCGCGCGACGGCGAGCGCGCGCCCGGTGGAATGGGCGCGGCGGAAATCGAACTCACCGTCGAAGCCGCCATGACCGGCGGCCAGATGCTGCCCGCGGCCCTCGACCTCACGCCGCAGGCGCAGCGCAGCTTCGAGCTCGATCAGCCGCTGCGCGAGGCGCGCGACGCGTTCGAGAAGGCGTACTTCGAATTTCACCTGGCCAAGGAAGGCGGCTCGATGACGCGGGTGGCCGAAAAGACGGGCCTGGAGCGCACCCACCTGTACCGCAAGCTCAAGCAACTGGGGGTCGACCTGGCCCGCGGCCGCAAGAGCAGCCAGGCGGCCACGTGAGCCCGAAATTCTTCGCTATAATCTCGCGCTTCACGGCCCGGTAGCTCAGTTGGTAGAGCAGAGGACTGAAAATCCTTGTGTCGGTGGTTCGATTCCGCCCCAGGCCACCAAACAAGCCCTTATGGGCATTGAAAACCCCGCTACTCAAACGAGAGCGGGGTTTTTTCTTGGCCGGCCCGGATCGGGGCGGCTTGATAGAATAGCCGGGTCATTGGGGAGTAGCCGCTCTTGGTCCTTCAAGAGGCTGACGTCAACACACTTGACCCGCAGGTCATGGCGTCAGCGGTTTCCATGCCTGGCAAGACCTTTGACCACGACGCCTCCGATTCGGCCGGGGAGGCGTGGTGGTCGATCGTCGCTCATCCGCGGCCTGGAAGCGTTCATGGAAGCCCTCCTCGTATCGACCGGTGTCGTCGCCCTGGCTGAAATCGGCGACAAGACCCAGCTCCTCGCCTTCATCCTGGCCGCGCGCTTCAAGAAGCCGCTGCCGATCATCCTGGGCATCCTGGTGGCCACGCTGGTCAATCACGGCCTGGCGGGCGCGCTCGGGGCCTGGATCACCGCCTCGGTCAGTCCGGGCATCCTGCGCTGGGTGCTGGGCCTGTCGTTTCTCGGCATGGCCGTCTGGACGCTGATTCCCGACAAGATCGAAGAGGAGGAATCGCAGGTCGCCCAGCGCCTGGGCGTGTTCGGCGCCACGCTGGTCACCTTCTTCCTGGCCGAGATGGGGGACAAGACGCAGATCGCCACCATCGCCATGGCAGCGCACTACGCCACGCCGCTGCTGGTGGTGCTGGGCACGACGCTGGGCATGCTGATCGCCGACGTGCCGGCGGTGTTCGTGGGCGACAAGCTGGCCGCCCGCATCCCGATGAAGCTGGTGCACGCGATGGCCGCCGCCATCTTCGCGCTGCTGGGCATCGCCACCCTGCTCGGCGCGGGGGCGGGCTTCGGCCTTTGACGGCCCGGCCTGGGCGTCACGCCGCGCTTTGCATCAGCGACGCCGTCAGGCGCTCGAGCGCGCCGGTGGCCTGCTTGTGCCGGTGCAGCACCAGGTAGCAGGGGCGCAGCATGCGCGGCAGCGTGGTGGCCAGGCGCGTGAGGCGGCCGGACTTGATCAGGTCGGCCACCACCCATTCGGACAGGCAGGCCAGGCCCAGGCCCTCGGCGGCGGCGTGCTTGATGGCCTCGGAGTTGCCCAGCTCGATGCTGCGGCGATAGGCGCGCAGGTGCGGCAGCAGCTCGTGGTCGGTGGCCACCCGCGTGCCCGAGCCGGCCTCGCGCAGCAGCCAGACCTGCTGGCGCAGCACGCCGACGGGCACCGCGCACAAGGCGCCGGCCTGGGGCTGCAGCTGGCGCGCCAGGCGGGGTGAGGCGACGACCAGCAGCTCGTCGCGCAGCCAGGGGCGGGCCTGCAGCAGCGGGTCGTGGCAGGGGCCTTCGATCAGGCCCACGTCGAGGCTGAAGTCGGCCACCGCGCGGCAGATCTCGGCCGTGTTGCCGATCTTCACCTGCGCGTGCCATTCGGGCGGCTGCGCGGCGTACCAGGACGCCCAGTGCAGGCTGAGCCAGCGCGGCAGCACGTAGTTGCCGATGGTGGTGCTGGCGCCGATGCGCAGGGCGTCCGGGCTGTCCTGGTCGCCCTGCGCGGCGCGCTGCAGGCTGGCGGCGCCATCCAGCAGCGACAGGGCGCGCGGCAGCAGCGCGCGTCCGCTGCTGTTGAGCTGCAGGCGCTTGCCCACGCGGTCGAACAGGGGCGCGCCCAGCATGCGCTCCAGCTCCTTCAGCGCGGCGCTGGTGGCCGACTGCGACAGGCCGATGGCGGCGCCGGCCGCGGCCGTGCTGCCGCCGTGGGCCACGGCCGTGAAGACCTGCAGTTGCCGCAGGGTCAGGTGCAGGGGAGACATGGTGCTCCATTCAATCGATCAATCAGCTTGATCATACAAAAACAACTCGTTGGACGGATTGATGGGCGGTCCCTAGAGTCCCGCCATGCGCACATCCGGGTGCGTGACAGCCATGGGGTGCGAATGTCTGCTTTGTCGCGATCGATCGAGGGGGATGCCTGGGGCGCGGCGGGCCGCCTGCTGCCGGGCCTGGCGCTCAGCGCCGGCCTGGGCTGGCTGGCGATCTGGCTGGCCGAGTACGACTGGGTGCAGGCCGCGGGCCTGAGCGGGCTCAGCCTGGCCATCGTGCTGGGCATGCTGGTGGGCAACCTGGGCTACGCGCGCATCGCCGCGCAGGCGGGGCCGGGGGTGGGCTTTTCCAAGCAGAACCTGCTGCGCCTGGGCATCGTGCTGTACGGCCTGCGGCTGACGGTGCAGGACGTGGTCCACGTGGGCGCGGCCGGGGTGCTGATCGACGCCGTGGTGGTGTGCGGCACCTTCACGCTGGCGGTGTGGCTGGGCACGCGCTGGCTGGGGCTGGAGCGCTCCACGGCCATGCTGATCGGCGCCGGCAGCTCGATCTGCGGCGCCGCCGCCGTGCTGGCGGCCGAGCCCGTGGTCAAGGGCCGCGCGGAGGAGGTGGCCGTGGCCGTCGCCACGGTGGTGGTGTTCGGCACCATCGCCACCTTTCTGTATCCGGCGCTGTACGCGCTCAACCAGCACGCGGGCTGGCTGGCCGGCGGCGAGCGCGCCTTCGGCATCTACATCGGCTCCACCGTGCACGAGGTGGCCCAGGTGGTTGCCGCGGGCAACGCCATCGGCGCGGAGGCGACGGACACGGCCGTGATCGTCAAGATGGTGCGCGTGATGATGCTGGCACCCTTCCTGCTGGCGCTGTCGGCCTGGCTGGCGCGGCACCCGGACCGGCGGGCGGGCGGCGCGGCGGACCTGCAGGCGCCGCGCCTGACGGTGCCCTGGTTTGCCGTCGGCTTCGTGGCGGTGGTGGCATTCAACTCGCTGCAGTGGCTGCCCCAGCCCGTGACGGCGGCGGCCACCGCGCTGGACAACCACCTGCTGGCCATGGCCATGGCCGCGCTGGGCCTGACCACCCACGCCAGCGCCATCCGCAAGGCGGGCCTGCGGCCGCTGCTGCTGGCCTTGCTGCTGTTCGGCTGGCTGGTGGCGGGCGGGGCGCTGCTGAACCGCCTGTTCCTGGGCTGATCTGACCGGCCTGCCGTCAGCGCCCCCGGCGGTACATGCTGCTGGTGGTGCGTGCCAGGCCCGAGGCGTGCAGGCGCGCCAGGGTGGTGCCCGCATGCGCATGCGTGATGGCCAGGCCCAGCGCGTCGGCGGCGTCCGGGCCCGGGGCCTGGGGCAGGTTCAGCAGGCGCTGCACCATGGCCTGCACCTGCGCCTTGGCGGCCTTGCCGTGGCCGGCCACGGCCTTTTTCATTTGCAGCGCGGTGTATTCGGCCACCGGCAGGCCGCAATGCACCAGCGCCGTGATGCAGGCGCCGCGCGCCTGGCCCAGCAGCAGGGTGGCCTGCGGGTTGACGTTGACGAAGACGATCTCCACCACCGCCGCCTGCGGCTGGTAGCGCGCGTGCACCTCGTGGATGCCGTCGAACAGCAGCTTCAGGCGCGCGGGCAGGTCGCCCTGCGCGGCGTCGTGCGTGCGGATGACGCCGCTGGCGACGTAGGCCAGGCGCGGGCCGTCGACGTCCAGCACGCCGAAGCCGGTGCTGCGCAGGCCGGGGTCGATGCCCAGAATCCTCATGGCAGTTCGGCCGCCCGCATGCGGCCGACGATGACGCGCGCGCGCTGGCTGAGGTAGGCCGAGCGCGGGCGCTGCTCGAAGTAGCGCGGGCGCGGCAGCATGACGGCCAGGCGCGCGGCCTCCCAGGCGCTCAGTTGCGCGGCGCTTTTCCTGAAGTAGTGCCGCGCGGCGGCCTCGGCGCCGAACACGCCGGTGCCCCATTCGACGTGGTTCAGGTACAGCTCCAGGATGCGGCGCTTGGTCAGCAGGCGCTCCAGCGCGAAGGTCAGCACCAGCTCCTGGCCCTTGCGCAGCAGCGTGCGCTCGCCCGACAGCAGCAGGTTCTTGGCCAGCTGCTGGGTGATGGTGGAGCCGCCGCGAATCTTGATGGGGCGCGCCGGCAGCTCTTTCGCGGCGCGCTCGGCCGCCGCCTGCTCGGCCTTGGCGTTGCGCTCCCAGGCGCGCTCCATGGCTTCCCAGTCCACGCCCTCGTGGTTGGTGAAGCCGTCGTCTTCGGACGCGATGACGGCGCGCTTGAGCTGGTCCGAGATCTGGCCGTAGTCGCGCCACTGCTGGCTCCAGCGCAGCTCGCCCTGGCTGGCCAGGCGCCAGGCCTCGGAGCGCTCGAAGGTGGTGGACTGCGGATCGACGAGCACCGTCAGGGCGATGCGGCCGATGAAGAACAGCTGCAGCAGCACGGCGCCGGTCACGGCCAGCAGCAGCCAACGCCCCAGCAGGCGCATCAGCGGCCGCTCCGGACGGTGGCGCTCAGCTCGTCGGCCTGCAGCGTGGTCTCCAGCGTCTGCTCGTGCGTGAAGCGAAAGCGCGCCGTGACGTCGAACTGGTCGGTGTCCTTGCGCATGGCGGGCGTGAAGGGGCCGAAGGGCGCGGCCTTTTGCGCGATGGCCTCGGCCAGGCGGTCGAGCATGCGGTTGCCCGAGCCGCGCACCACGCGCGCGTCCAGGATGCGGCCGTCGTGGTTGATCAGCAGCGCCATCAGCAGCTCGCCGTACAGCTTGCGCCCGGCCACGTGCGGAAAGTTGGCGGTGCCCACCTGCTCGATCTTGCGGCGCATGTCGTCGTAGTACGTCGCGTAGGTGGCGCCCAGCGTGGCGGGGCTGAGGTAGCGCTTGCGCGGGCGCGCGTTTTCTTCCTCGACGCGCTTTTCAATGGCGGCCAGCAGCTTTTGCAGCTGCTCGCGGCGCTCCTGCTCGGCGCGCGCCTGCGGGTCGTCGCGGGCAGCCTCGGGCGCGGGCTGGGGCATGGCGGCCAGCTGCTCGCGCACCTGGGCCAGCAGCAGCTCCTGCTGGCGCTGCATGTGGTCGATCTGGCGGCGGTTCTCGTCGATGGCGTCGTTGCCCTCGGCCTCGCGCGGGCTGGGCGGCAGCGGCGTGCTGACGATGCGCGCGTCCTTGGCCTCGCCGCCGCCGGCCAGGCTGTGCTGGGCGATGGCCTGGGCCTTGGCCGGTTTCTCGTCCGACTTGGCGTTGACCAGGATGACGTCCAGCGTGTTGTCCTGGAACACCCGCGCAAAGCCCTCGGGGTTGACGAAGCGCACCGTCAGCAGCGCGGCGTGCACCAGCACCGACACCGCCAGCGCCCACTGCAGGGTGCTGAACGCGCGCCACGAGGGCAGCTGCGGCAGGCGCGCGGCCATCATGCGGCCGGGCCCTTGCCGTCGGGCTCGGGCTCGCCCACGTCGACCGCGATGCTCAGCGGGCCGGCGGCGTCCTCGTCGTCCTCGGCGCCGTCGGCGGCGCTGGGCGCGGCCTGCTCGCCCAGCACCTCGGTCACGCTGCCGTGCACGTCCAGCGCGATGGGGTCGATGGCGCCCAGCTTGACGCGCACGCGGGCGCCGCGCACCAGCGTCTGCGAGCCCATGACGGTGAACACCAGCGGCAGCTCGTCGGCGCGCGCCAGCCAGGCGCCGCCGGGCTGCTCGCGCAGCAGGCTGGCGTCCAGCTCGCTCAGGCCGTGCTGCTGCAGGTATTGCAGCGTCCAGAAGCGCTCCATGCTGGCCTGGTGGCCGTTGTAGGCGCTGTAGGCGGCGTCGAAGGCGCTGATGATGGCGAACAGCTGCGCGTCCTTGGGCTTGAAGGGCGCGGCCAGCGCGGCGGCCGTGCCGTGGCGCGCGGCGGCGATGATCTGCCACTGGTTGACCAGATCGACATAGCGGCGCAGCGGCGAGGTGCTCCAGGCGTAGCTGGGCACGCCGATGCCGGCGTGCGGCAGCGCCTTGGCGCCCATGCGCACCTTGATGCCGGGCAGCAGGCTGGCCTGGCTGCGGTAGATGGCGGGCACGCCCAGGCTCTTGAGCCATTCGCCCCAGCTGCTGTTGGCCAGGATCATCAGCTCGGCCACCATCAAATCCAGCGGCGCGCCGCGCTGGCGGGTGGTGATCAGGACTTCTTCATCGCCGGTCGGCACCTCGCCGTCGTTACCGACCAGTTTGAAGCTGTAGTCGGGCCGGTTGAAAGTCTCGGGCTTGCCGCGCACCTGCTCGCGCCGGGCCTTCAGGTGTTGCGCCAGTCGATACAAAAACGATAGCTGCTCGCGCTCGATGGGTGCCGGCTGCGAGCCGATGGGGCTTGAATCGGCGGTGCCCGCCAGCCAGTCGGGCGTGATCAGGTGGTCGAGCTGGTCATGGCGCAGGTTGGCGGCGATGGGCACGCGCTCGATGCGCGTCTCGCTGGCCTGGATGGCGAGCGTAGCCTCGTCCAGCGTGACGTACAGCGACACCGCCGGCACCGCCTGCCCCTCGGCCAGGGTGTAGGCCTGCACCACGGCCTCGGGCAGCATGGTGATCTTGTAGCCCGGCATGTAGACGGTGGACAGGCGTTCGCGCGCCACGTCGTCCAGCGCGTCGCCCGGCTGGATGGCCAGCGCCGGCGCGGCGATGTGGATGCCCAGCACCACGGCGCCGCTGCCCAGGCCTTGCACCGACAGTGCGTCGTCGATCTCGGTGGTTTGCGAGTCGTCGATGGAATAGGCCTGCACCGCGGCCAGCGGCAAGTCCTGCGGCAGCACCGGTGCCGCGAGAGGGGGAAAGCCGGTGCCCCGGGGAAAGTTCTCGAACAGAAAGCGCTGCCAGTGAAACTGGTAGGCCGAGGTGATGGCGCCGGCGCGCTGCAGCAGCGTCAGCGGCGCCAGCTGCGCGGTGCGCGCGGCCTCGACCACGGCCTTGTACTCGGGCGCGTTCTTGTCGGGCTTGAACAGGATCTTGTAGAGCTGCTCGCCGATGGGCGCCGGGCAGCGGCCGGCGGCCAGCTCGTTGGCCCAGCCGGCGATCTGGGCGGCGAGCTGCCTTTTCTTCTCGATGGCGGCCAGCGCCTGCGCCACGATGTCGGCCGGCGCCTTCTTGAAGCGGCCCTTGCCGGCGCGGCGAAAATAGTGCGGCGCCTGCTGCAGCGCCCACAGCGCGGCGGCCTGCTGCACGATGGTGGGCGAGCCGCCGAAGTAGTCGGCCGCCAGCTCGGCAAAGCCGAACTCGCCCTCGGGGGCGAATTCCCAGGCCAGCGCCGGGTCGATGTCGGCGGCCAGGGTTTCGGCCTGGACCAGCAGCTCGCCGGGCGCGGGCTGCTCGAAGCGCAGCAGCTGGTTGGCGGCCTTGACCTTGACGCGCTTGCCCGAGTCGAGCTCGACCTGGGCGGAGGCTTCGGCCTCGGAAAGGATGCGGCCGGCCAGGAACTTGCCGGCTTCGTCGAAAAACATGTGCATGGAGGGGACGGATTGTCCCATCAACCGCGGCGCCCCGGTCCGGCCGCCCAAGTGCGTTTTATGAACGAAATCGGGTGTTTGCCCGGATGCAGCAAGCGCAAGCAGCTATCAAATCAGGATTTTTGATCGGGGGCAAGTTGCAGAAACGACAGCACCTCGCCGATCAGCCGGGGAAAGTCCGACAGCGCGTGGTCGCCCCCCTCCAGCAGGCGCAGCCGCGCGCCGGCGTAGCGCGCGCTCATCTCGCGCCAGTCCAGCAGCTCGTCGCCCTTGGCGACGATGGCCAGGGTGCGGCCGGGCGCGGCCAGCGGCCCGGCTTGCAGCGCGCGCAGCTCGTCGATGTATTCGGCCCGGAAGAAGAAGTTTTCGGTCGGGTCGTGCCAGGCCGTCTGCTCGCCGACGTGGGCCGCCAGGTCGCGGGCGGGATCGACGGCGGGGTTGAGCACCACCGCGCGGCAGCCGCGCCGCTGGGCCAGCCAGGTGGCGTAGTAGCCGCCCAGCGAGGAGCCGACGACGGCCATGCCCTCGGCGGGCCAGTCGGCCGTGCCGGCGTCGATCAGCGCCGCCGCGGCGCGCGGCGAAGGCGGCAGCTGCGGGCACCACCAGCGCACGGCGGGGTGCTCGGCGCGCACGCGCGCGGCCATCCGCTGCGCCTTGCTGGATTGGGGCGAGGAGCGAAAGCCGTGCAGGTAGAGCAGGTGGGTGGTGGCCATCGCGCCATGCTACGGGATGGGTGCGCGGGATAATCCCGCCATGGCTGTTGTATTCGACCGACCCTCGCCGTGGCAGCGCGTGCGGCCCCACCTGCGCGGGCTCGACTGGCTGCTGCTGCTGGCCATGCTGCTGCTGGCCGGGCTGGGCCTGCTGGCCATGTATTCGTCGGGGTTCGATCACGGCACGCGCTTCGTCGACCATGGGCGCAACATGCTGATCGCCGCCGGCATCATGGTGGTGGTGGCGCAGGTGCCGCCCCGGCGGCTGATGCAGCTGGCGGTGCCGGTGTACGTGCTGGGCGTGGCGCTGCTGGTGGCGGTGGCGCTGTTCGGCATCAGCAAGAAGGGCGCGCAGCGCTGGATCAACCTGGGCGTGGTCATCCAGCCCAGCGAGCTGCTGAAGATCGCCACGCCCATGATGCTGGCCTGGTGGTTCCACCGCCGCGAGGGGCAGACCCGCGCGCTGGACTTCGCCGTCGCCTTTGGCCTGCTGGCGGTGCCGGTGGCGCTGATCGTCAGGCAGCCCGACCTGGGCACCGCCATGCTGGTGCTGGCCGCCGGCCTGGCGGTGATCTTCTTTGCCGGCCTGCCCTGGAAGCTGGTGCTGCCGCCGGTGCTGATCGCCGCCGCCGGCGTGGCGCTGATCCTGGCCTTCGAGCCGCGGCTGTGCGCCGACGGCCAGGACTGGGTGGTGCTGCACGAATACCAGCGCCAGCGCGTGTGCACCCTGCTGGACCCCACGCGCGACCCGCTGGGCAAGGGCTTTCACATCCTGCAGGGCATGATCGCCATCGGCTCGGGCGGGCTGTGGGGCAAGGGCTTCATGCAGGGCACGCAGACGCACCTGGAGTTCATCCCCGAGCGCACCACGGACTTCATCTTTGCCGCCTTCTCCGAGGAGTTCGGCCTGGTCGGCAACCTGATGGTGATTGCCGCCTTCGTCTTTCTGGTCCTGCGCAGCCTGATGATCGCCGCCGAAGGGCCCACCCTGTTCGCGCGCCTGCTGGCGGCCAGCCTGGCCACCATCTTCTTCACCTACGCCTTCGTCAACATGAGCATGGTCAGCGGCATCCTGCCGGTGGTGGGCGTGCCCCTGCCCTTCATCAGCTACGGCGGCACCGCCATGGTCACGCTGGGCCTGGCGCTGGGCATGCTGATGTCGATCGCCAAGGAAAAGCGGCTGATCCAGAGCTGAGCATCGGCAGCCTGGCTTGCCAGCCGGGCGGGTGCCGTCACAATGCAGGGGTTTTTCAACCCCACCCAGGAGAAGACATGGCCGGCAAGTTCGAGCTCAAGAAGTCCAAGAACGGCAAATTCCACTTCAACCTGCTGGCCAGCAATGGCCAGATCATCCTGACGAGCGAGATGTACGAGGCCAAGGCCAGCGCCGTCAACGGCATCGAGTCGGTCAAGAAGAACGGCGCCGACGCGGCGCGCTACGACAAGCTGACCGCCAAGGACGGCTCACCCTACTTCACGCTCAAGGCCACCAACGGCCAAGTGATCGGCCAAAGCCAGATGTATTCCAGCGAGGCGGCGCGCGACCACGGCATCGCGTCATGCATCAGTAATGCCCCCGGCGCCAGCGTGGACGACCAGAGCGCAGTCTGACGGCGGGTGGCCTGTCCCGTGCCGAGCCGCCTGCGGGCGGCTTTTTTTTCAGAGCCAGCGCGCGATCAGGCTGGCCAGCAGGCTCAGCAGCACCGTGCTGGCCAGCGGAATGAACCACTCGCGCCCGAACAGGCGAAAGTGAAAGTCGCCCGGCAGGCGCCCCAGGCCGAACCTGCGCAGGAACGGCGCCAGGCCGTTGATCAGCACCAGGGCCAGGAAGACGACGATCAGCCAGCGGATCATTTACAGCCGATGCGTGCGGTCGCCCGCCGCGAAGCCGCGCGCCGCCCAGCCTTCGCCCACCGCCAGGCCGATGACCTTGAACAGCTCGCCCATCTCGTGCTCGGCCAGCAGCTTCATGGCCGGCGCGCGGGCGGTGGCCGGCAGCTCGGCCATGCGCTCGGCCAGGCCGCTGTTGAGCAGGAAGCGCCCCTGGCTGGTGTAGCCCAGCACCGACAGGCCGGCGTCCTGCGCGGCCAGGGCGATGCCGGTGAAGTTGACGTGCGCGGTGATGTCCTTCTCGCCCACGTCCGCCAGCGGGTCGTCGTCCATGCGGTGCGCGCGGTGGCAGGCCAGCGTGCCCATATGGCGCTGCGGGTGGTAGTACTCGGCCTCGGGAAAGCCGTAGTCGACGAAAAACGCCGCGCCGCGCCCGCCGCGCGCCAGGCGCTCGGCCACGGTGCGCACGAAGGCCTCGGCCTGCGGGTGGATCTCGGTCACGTAGTCGTGCGCGCCCGCCACCTCGACGGGCGGGCGCAGCGGGCTCGCCCGGTCGCTCCAGGCGAATGATCCTGAAATCATAGCTGTCTGCGCTTTTCTGGCGCCGGCTGGAGCCTCATTGGGCTTGAAAATCACGCCGCGTTCGTGCCACACGCCGTCCACGCGCGCCAGCAGCTGCACCGGCATGGCGTCCAGCACCTCGTTGCCCAGCACCACGCCGCGCAGGGTGTCGGGCAGCTGGCTGGCCCACTGCACCAGCTCGCCGTGCGCGGCCAGGCGCTGCTGCTGGCGCGCGCGCAGGGCGCCGGACACGTCCACGATGGTGTAGCGGCGCGGCGCCTGGCCGCGCCGCGCCAGCTCGCCCAGCACCTGCTCGGCCAGCACGCCCGAGCCGGCGCCGAACTCCCAGACCTCGTCCGTGCCGGTGTGCCGCAGGGCCTCGGCCACCGCGTCCGCCAGCGTCTGGCCGAACAGGGGCGACAACTCGGGCGCGGTGACGAAGTCGCTGCCGTCGCGCGCCAGCTGGCCGAACTTGCGCGAGCCATGGGCGTAGTAGCCCAGGCCCGGCGCGTACAGCGCCTGCTGCATGAAGCGGTCGAAGGGCAGCCAGCCGCCGGCGGCCTGGATGTCGCCGGCGATGCGCGCGGCCAGTTCGGTCAAGGGGGTAGGTTCAGCGATGGCGGAGGACACGCGCGCATTGTCCGCCATGGGCGCGGCCGGCCGCGGCGCCGATTTGCCACAATGCAACCCGTGTCCGACGCCGCCCGCTCACCTTCCAACGCCCGCACCGTGCTGGTCACCGGCGCGGCGCGCCGGCTGGGGCGCGAGATCAGCCTGGCCTTCGCGCGCGCCGGCTGGGGCGTGCTGGCGCACCACCGCCATTCCACCGACGCGGCCCGCGCGCTGCAGGCCGAGATCCAGGCCCTGGGCGGGCAATGCCAGCTGCTGCACGCCGACCTGCACGCGCCCGACGCGGCCGCCGCGCTGCTGCATCAGGCCCGTACGGCCAGCGGCGGACTGCCGCAGTGCATCGTCAACAATGCTTCTGTTTTTGAAGCGGACGAGGCTTTGTCGGCGGGGGCTGAAAGCCTGATGAAGCACCTGGCGACCAACACCGTCACGCCCCTGCTGCTGGCCAACGCGCTGGCGGCGGCGCTGGCGCAGGCGGGCCAGCCCACGGCTGGCCGCTGCAGCGTGGTGCACGTGCTGGACCAGAAGGTGCACAACCTGAATCCGGACTATTTCTCCTACACCGTCAGCAAGCTGGCGCTGGCCCACAGCGTAGCCCTGCAGGCGCAGGCGCTGGCGCCCTGGGTGCGCGTGTGCGGCCTGTCGCCCGGGCTGATGTACCTGAGCGGGCCGCAGACGCAGGCCAACTTCGAGCGTGCCAGCCGCGTCAACCTGCTGCGCCAGCCCATCGATGCGGTCGACGTGGCGCGCTGCGCGCTGTTCATTGCCGAAAACCCCAGCCTGAACGGCACCACGCTGCAGGCCGACAACGGCCAGCACCTGGTGGCGCTCGACCGGGACGTGATGTTCGCCGTGGAAACGGGCCCCCACGCTCCCCCGCTGGCGCGTGGTGCGCTGCCCCCCGAGGGGGCTGTGGCCGCCTTGGGGCGGCCCGGCGGCGACCGGGGCAGATCATGAACTCCATGCTGCTGGCCTTCGCCACGCTGGACGCGCGCCTGGCCACCGAGTGCCGCCTGCTCAGCCTGCGCCGGCACGAGCGCGCGGTGCGCATCGGCGTGCACGAGTTCGAGCGCCACAAGCCGCAGCGCCTGTGGTTCGACGTCGACCTGTGCGTGCGGCTGCAGCACGCCGCTGCCGCGCGCGACGACATCGCCCACACGCTGGACTACGACTTCGTGCGCGAGGTGATCGACCAGGCCGTCGGCCGGCGGCACCACGAGCTGCAGGAAACCCTGTGCGACGCCGTGCTGGCCGCCGTGCTGCGCCGCCCCGAGGTGCAGGCCGCGCGCGTGGCCACGCGCAAGCCCGACGTGTACGCCGACAGCGCCTCGGTCGGCGTCGAGCGCGTCGCCGTCAAACCCTGGTGAAGCTTTGCTGAAACCATGATGAGCCACGACTTCGCGCCCGAGCTGGGCGACCAGCACCTGCAGCTGACCGGCCTGCGCTTTGCCGCCAACCTGGGCATCCTGGAGCACGAAAAGCGTGCGCCGCAGCCGATCCAGGTGGACGCCGAGCTGAACCTGGGCGCGCAGCCGCTGCGCCCGCGCGACGACGACATCACCCACGTGCTGGACTACCGCAAGGTGCGCCAGATCATCATCGACGAATGCACCGCCGAGCACGTCAACCTGCTGGAGAGCCTGATCGGCAAGCTGTGCCAGCGCCTGCTGGGCCTGCACGGCGTGCAGGGCGTGCGCGTGACGATCACCAAGCTGGAAATCTTCGACGACTGCGCGGTGGCCATCCGCATGGAGGCCGGGCGCTGGTAAACCGCTGCCGACCCCCATGACAAACGCGGGCTTGTCCTTTACAGTGAACAGGCCCTCACCCATCAGCCAACCGGAGGATTGCCATGGCCACCCGTTCCACCCCGAAGCCGTCCGATGCCGCCGCAACCGGCCTGCCCGATCTGAGCGACATCACGCAGATGCTCAAGCAGATGAAAGTGCCGGCGGTCGACGTCAAGGCCTTCGTCGACTGGCAGCGCAAGGAGTTCGAGGCGCTGGGCGAGGCCAACCGCCAGGCCTACGAAGGCATGAAAGCGCTGGCCGAGCGGCGCAACGAGATCCTGCGCGAGAACATGGCCGAGTGGCAGGCGTCGATGAAAGACGCGCTCGACAAGGACGTCATGGCCAAACAGGGCGCCGCCATGCAGCGCAGCATGAACAAGGCGATGAAGGACTTCCAGGAACTGGCCGCTCTCGAGATGAAGGCCCGCTCCGACGCCTGGAAGGCGCTGCAGCAGCGCATGCAGGACAACATGGCCCACCTCAAGGACATGATGAAGACCGGCAAGTAGTCCGCTGCCGCGCGGGCCGTCGCCCGCCTGCGGCCTACGACACCGCGGCCGGCTCGGCCGGCTTGGGCGTGTTGAGGACGAAGGCGTCCGAGAAGCAGGCGCCTTCTTCCAGCCCGTGCGACAAAAACTCGGGCACCGCCGTCTGCACCATCATGGTCGAGCCGCAGGCGTAAAGCTCCTGCCCGCGCATGTCCGGGAAGTCCTCCAGCACCGCATGGTGCACCAGGCCGCGCCGGCCTTCCCAGCCGTCGCCCGGCGCGCCGTCGGACAGCACCGGGATGAAGCGGAAGTTGGCGTGCTCGCGCTGCCAGGTCTCGGCCAGCTCGCGCATGTACAGGTCCGACACCTGGCGCACGCCCCAGTACAGCCGCATGGGCCGCGTGATGCCGCGGGCGAAGGCGTCCTCGATGATGCTCTTGACCGGCGCGAAACCCGTGGCCCCGGCCAGGAAGACGATGGGCCGCTCGCCCTCGCGCAGCGTGAAGCGCCCCAGCGGCCCTTCCAGGCGCAGCGTGTCGCCCACCTTCATGCCCTCGAACACGTGGCCGGTGAAGCGCCCGCCCGCGATGCGGCGCACGTGCAGGTCGATCAGCGGGCGCTGCATCGGCGGGTTGGCGAACGAGAAGGCGCGGCGCTCGCCGTCCTCCAGGATCACGTTCAGGTACTGGCCGGCGATGAAGTCCAGCTTCAGGCCGGCCGGCGGCTGCAGCAGCAGGCGGATCACCTCGGGCGCCAGGCGCTCCATGCCCACCACGGTGGCGTCGAACTCGTGCTTGGCAAGCGGCTCCAGCGTCTCGACGTCGATTTCCAGGTCTTCCTGGGGCACGGCGCAGCACATCAGGGCCTGGCCGCGCGCGCGCATGGCCTCGGTCAGCGTGGCCGGCTGGTAGGGGCCGTGGTCGAACCTGCCGTTCAGCACCGTGCACACGCACAGGCCGCAGCCGCCGCTGCGGCAGTCGTACTGCAGCGGCAGCTCGGCGCGCAGGCCGGCCTCCAGGATGGTTTCGCCCCGGCGCACCGGCACGTGGCGCGCGTCCGGGTGCACGGTGATGTTCAGCGTGCGCGCGGCCGCGCCGCTGCGCCGCCACACCAGCCAGGGCTGCACGAACAGCAGGCCGGACACGCCCAGCACCAGCGCCCAGGTCCACGCCGGCCCCCAGGCGTGCACCAGCGGGTACAGCCCCAACAGCAGCCAGTCGAGCTTGAGCGCGCCGGGCACCACGTCCATGTGCGCCGGCCCGCCCTGGCTGGCGACGGGCAGCACCAGCGCCAGCACCACCAGCATCACGCCGGCGGCGATGGCGATCGGCTTGGGCGGCTGCATGGCCGCCTTGGGCACGCGCTGCACGTGCACCCACATCAGCAGCAGGGTGACCAGCGGCACGCCGATGTGGATGAACACCAGCAGCGAGAACAGGCGGTCGCTCACCGTGCTGTCGTAGATGAAGTTGCGGATCAGCGAGCCGCGGAACATCGGGATCCAGTCCAGCCACTCGAAGCTGGCGGTGGTCACGTACTGCGCCAGCTGGTCCCAGGGCAGCATGTAGCCGTTGGCGCCGGCGACGTACACCAGCCAGATCAGCGCCACGCCCGTGACCCACGACACCCAGCGAAAGCCGCGCAGGCGGTCGAACGCGAAGTAGCGCAGCATGTGGATCACCATGGTCACCACCATGGCGTCCGACGCGTAGCGGTGCACGCTGCGCACGATGCCGCCGGCGAACCACTGCCGCTGCGTCAGGCCTTGCACCGACTGGAAGGCGCCGGTCACGCTGGTGTCGAAAAAGGCGAACAGGTACAGGCCGGTGCCGGCCACGATCCAGAACAGGAAGAAGGTCAGCGAGCCCAGGTGGTAGTAGGGGTTCAGGCGGTCGCCGAAGGCGCGGTTGAACACCGCCTCCACCTGCATGAAGCCCCAGCGCATCAGCGCCTGCAATGCGCCGATCATGCCGGCACCTCCCGCGCGCCGGCGCGCATGGCGCGCAGCACCACGACCACGAACAGCAGCCCGCCGATGACGGCCAGCAGCCCGCCCAGGCCCATCAGGCCCATGCCCGCCACCTCGGCGCTGCTGCGCAGCACCTGCTCGCTGCCGGCCACCTTGCGCTGCACGCCGTAGCCGCCCGACCACACCAGGCCGATGATGTGCAGCAGCTGCCCCAGCCCGTACACCCAGGGCTGCCACGCCGCCAGGCGTCCGCGCGGCGCGGACCAGCCCAGCGTGGGCAGCAGGTGGTAGACGATGCCCATCAACGCCAGCGTCACGCCCACGATGCAGCCATGGTAGTGCGCCGGAATCTTGACGTTGCTGCCGCTGATCAGCATGCCGATCACGCCGCCGCAGGCGAACAGCAGCATGGAGCTGACCAGCGCGCCCCACAGCGGCTTTTGCTCGTCGCGCAGGCGGCGCAGCGGGGCCAGCGCCAGCACCACGGCCAGCGCGATGGGGAAGATGGCCAGGCCGCCGCCCATGCGCATGGCCCAGGTGTGCAGCTGGCGGTTTTCCACGCTGATGGCGCTGTGGGCCACGTAGGCATAGGGCGTGACGAACACGCTGACGAGCGCCAGCATGAGCAGCAACAGCGCGATGCGCGGGCTCAGGAACAGGCGCCCGCCGCAGGCCTGCGCCAGCCACAGCCACACCACCAGCATCAGCAGCGTCCAGGCGAACTGCAGCGCATGGCCGCCGCCCCAGAACAGGATCTCGTAGTAGGTGCGCAGGTCCAGCTGCGCCGGCACGTCCCGCAGCGACCAGCCGAAGGCCAGCAGGGCCACCGCCACGCAGATGACGCTGGCCGTCAGGCCGAAGCGCAGCGCGCGCTCGCCGTCGATCACGCCGCCCAGGCGCGGCGCGGCCAGCAGGCTGCGCAGCACCTGCACCGCCAGGCCCAGGCCGAAGACCGCCAGGCCGGCCAGGAACAGCGGCCCGTGCAGCACCGGGATGTAGTTGGCCATGATGGCTTCGCCCGGGCGGATGAAGGCGCCCAGCGCCATCAGCAGCGTGCCGCTGCCGCACAGGCCCAGCGCGGCCCAGCTCCAGCCCAGGGCGCGCTCGGTGCCGTTCAGGCTCCACAGCATGCCGGCCATGGCGGCAAACCACACCAGCACCGAAAGGTCCACGTGCACCACCAGCGCCACGCGGAAGAAGTCCGCCACCGGAAACCACTGGTTCAGCCCCGGCGTGCGCGCCAGCACCAGCAGCACCGAATAAAGCCCCGAGCCCGCCAGCGCGGCCAGGCCCAGCGCCAGCCAGGCCCGCGCCAGGGCGCGCTGCGCGGTGGTGGGTTGGGGCAGCGCGTAGGCGCTGGGGGTGTTGGCCGCGTGGCCGAGCCGCGGTGCGGGGCCGAGGGCAGGGTGGGAGAGCGTGTTCATTGGAAGACGATGCCGCCCTTCTCGGCGTTGAAATCGATGACGAGCACCTGCGAGGGTTTCAGCGTGACCGTTGCCTCGCGCTGCGCCGTGAAGCCGCTGGCGCGCACGTCGTCCTTCATGCGCACGGCGATTTTTTGTTCGCCGGCCGGCACCTGCAGGCGCTGGTAGACGGCCGAGCTGCCGTCGCGCTTGAGGCCGCTGGGCTCGGCGGTGCGGGCAAGCACCCGCTGGCCGTTGATGTCCACCTCGATGCTGACGGGCGAGCGCTCGCGCGGGCAGATCTGCTTGGGCCGCATCTGCGGCGGCAGCTTGGCCTTTTCGGCCTCGGTGAGCGGGCGGCAGTCGCCCACGGGCTTGCCGGTGTGCGTGAAGCTGACCTTGATCAGCGCCTCGCCGGGCGGCAGCGGGTGGTAGACGGGCCAGTGCGAGAACACGCCGATGAAGACGGCGAACAGGGCGTACAGCAGCGCCTGGCCCAGCCAGGCACCGACCGTGACGGGGCGCCGCGCGGGCGCGGCGGCGGAGGCATTCATGACAGCACCTCGAGGGCGGAGGGGGAAGGGGGGGCGCCGCGCGCGGCCGTCGCGCCGCGCAGGCGGTCCAGGGCCGCGTGCACGTCCGCGGCTTCGGCCTGCGCCCAGCGCTGGCGCGGCACGGCCGGCCGCAGATGCGGCTCGCGCCGGCCGTGCAGGCGCTCACGCAGCAGCTGCGGACCGTCGCGAAACGCGCATTCACCGGGCGCGCAGCCCTGGATCAGCACGCCGGCGGCGCCGTCGCGCAGCGCGTATTCGATGAACGAGGGCGGCAGCTGGCCGGCGCACACCAGCTCGATGGCCACCACGTCGTGCGCCTGCAAGGCCGGTGCCCGCCGGGCCTGGGCGCACGCGAAGGCCACGATGGGGCGCGCGGCGGTGCTGGCCTGCAGGCCGGCGCGCAGCTGCTGGCGCAGGTTTTGGACGGACAGCTGGGGCAGGTCGATGCCGCTGACCAGCTGCGCCATGCTGCGAAACGGCGTGGACGACGGGCAGGCGCCGGCGCAGATGCCGCAGCTGGCGCAGCGCTCGGCATCGACCTGGGCCAGCGCGTGGCCCGGCTTGCCCCCCGCAAAATGGGGGTGCTCCACCATGGTGATGGCGGCGTAGGGGCAGTCGTCCACGCAACGGCGGCAGCCGCTGCAGTGCGCCGGATCGACCACCGCCACGGGCGCGGCCGACGTGCGGCGCGGCCAGGCCGGCAGCAGCAGGAGCAGCGCCAGCGCGCCCGCCACCAGGGCCCAGGCGCCGCCGTTGGACAGGGCACCGGCCAGCGGGTGGATGAACAGCAGCAGCCAGTCGAGCGCCAGCGCCGCCGGCACCTGCGCCACGTTGGCCGCCGGACCGCTGGTGATGGGCGCCAGGGCCGACAGGGCCACGAACATGGCGCTCAGGGCCAGCGCCATGGGCCACGGCGGCACCACCCGCGCGCGCGGCAGGCGCTGGATGTGAAACCACAGCCCGAAGGTCATCAGCAGGGCCACGCCCAGGTGCACGAACACGAACAGCGAAAACAGCCGGTCGCCGACCGCGCCGGCGCTCAGGAAGTTGCGTGCCAGCGGCGCGCCCAGCCAGGGCAGCGCGTCCAGCCATTCGGCCGTGGCCGTGGCCGAGTACTGGCCCAGCGCGTCCCAGTTGAGCCAGAAGCCCCCGATGGCGCACACGAAGGCGAACACGACGAGCGGCACCCCCGTGAGCCAGCTGAAGCCGTGATGGCCGGCAAAGCGCCCGTGCAGCCATTCGCGCAGCACGTGCAGGCCCATCAGCAGCACCAGGGCGTCGGCGGCGTAGCGGTGCACGCTGCGCAGCCAGCCGCCGTAAAGCCAGGGCCAGGCGGCCAGGCGCTCGATCGACGCATGGGCGCCGGCGGCCGAGGTGTCGATGACGGCGTACAGGTAGATGCCGCTGGCCGCCAGGCTCCAGAAGCACAGGAAGCCCAGGCTGCCCAGGTGGTGCAGCGGGTTCAGCGCGGGGCCCGTGAAGCGGTCGATCCCGCGTTCCAGCACCTGCCAGGCCGTGAGCAGCTGCAGGCGCGGCATGGATGGCAGGGGGGCCGTGGCGGCGGCCGTCAACGCAGCGCCTCCCGTGGCAGCACCGCCGGGGCGCGGGCCTGCCGGCGGGTGCGGCGCGAACGGCGCCACTCGGCCACGCCGTAGCCGATCATCCACAGGAAGAACACCATGCCGCCCACCAACTCCATCACCAGCGCGTACTTGAAGCGGTAGCTGCCGGTCTCGGGGTCGTACACGGTGCACAGGATGCGCACGCGCTCGAGCAGGCTGGTCAGCGTCTCGCGCTGGGTGACGGGCGCGCGCCCCAGCAGCTGGCGCAAGGGCTCGCCCAGCTGCTGCGCCGTCAGCGTGTCGCCCCAGACCTGGGTGGCGATCTTGCCCTCGGCGTCGAGCACGGTGACGCCCAGGATGTGGTCGAACCCGGCCGGCGTGGCCAGGTAGCTGAAACCGAAGCTGCGCGTGAGCGGCTCGACGATCTTGGCGTGCGGGCTGAGGAATTCCCAATTGGGGTACTTGATGCCGTACTGCGCGGCGAACGAGCGCAGCGCCACCGGCGAGTCGGCCGGCTGGTTGAAGCCGATGCTGACGACGTTGAACTGGTTGGGGCTGAGCAGCTTGTCCAGCCCCTTGACGGCTTCGTACAGGTTGCGCGTGGTGGCGGGACAGATCTCGAAGCAGCCGGTGTAAATAAAGCTTACCAGCAGCGGCTTGCCGCGGTACTGCGACAGGCGCACCGGCCTGCCCTGGCGGTCGAGGAAGGTGAAGTCGGGCGGGGTGCTGCCGATGACCGCCTGGCCGGCGGCCAGGGCGGCCGCCTCGTCCAGGCGCGGCACGGTGCTGGTTGCCGCATCCTGCGCCTGCGCCCAGCCGGCGGCGCCCAGCAGGGCCGCCGCCGCCAGCGGCCCCAGCGTGCGTTGCGCTCGCCGGGCCAGCCCGATCACCACGTTCATCACCACTTTCACACTCCGAACCGCCGCCCCAGGCGCCGCGGCGGTCAACGGCCCGGCTTCAGCTCAGGCCCCACAAGGTGGACAGGTACTTCCAGTTGATGAAGTAGTACAGCACGAAGGCCACCAGGAACACCATGGCCAGCACGAAGGTGCCGGGGGCGGCAAAGCCGGCCGAGCCTGCCGTCTGCGCCACCACGGTGGGGGCGGTGCGCGGGATCGGCGTGAAGGTGGCGCGCTCGGTGCCGCGCTCCAGGCGCTTGCCCCACAGCAGCGAGCCGACGGTGACGTAGATGTAGATCGCGCCGCCGGTGATGGCTGCCACGCCGCCGATGCCGACCAGGCCCATCATCAGGTAGGCCGCGCCGGGCCATTCGTAGGCCAGCGGGTTGCCGGCAAAGGCCATGTCCCAGTGGCGGCGCGACACGCCCAGGGTGCCGGCGCCCATCATCACCAGGCAGAAGAAGTACATCGAGAAGCCGAAGATGTACGGCTGCCACTTGGCCAGCGTGGGCGCGATCATCTCGCGCTTGAACAGCACCGGGATCAGGTAGTAGGTCAGCGCCATGAAGGTCAGCGTGGTGCCCACCACCACCGTGGCGTGGAAGTGCCCCGGCACGTAGATGGTGTTGTGGATGATCATGTTCAGCTGCTCGGTGCCCATCATCACGCCGGAGATGCCGCCCAGGAAGCCGAAGCCGATGATCGAGATGAACACGCCCGAGAACGTGGGGTTGCCCCAGGGCGCCTTGCGCAGCCACTCGAACAGGCCCTTGGTGAAGCCCTTTTCGCGCTGCGCCACTTCCATCGCGCCGGGCACCGTCAGGCCGTGCAGCATGGAGGCCAGCACCGCAAAGTACATGAAGTAGCTGGTGTTGACGATCTTCCAGGGCGTGGACAGGCCCGGGTCGGCCAGCAGGTGGTGGGCGCTGGCCAGCTGCAGGAACAGGATGTAGAGCAGGAAGGCCGTGCGGCTGACGCGCTCGCTCATCGGCTTGGCGCCGAAGACGACGGCCGCCACCAGGTACCACACCGAGATGTGCGCCGCCACGTTGATCTGCTGCGAGGAGTGGCCCAGCGCCCACCAGATGGTGCGGTAGGCCAGCGGGTCGACCTGCTTGAGCAGTCCGATGGACATCAGCCAGGTGGGCACCAGGATGATGGCGCCCGACAGCAGCGTGAATACCGCGATGATGGCCGCCGTGATGGCGCCCATGGTGACCAGCGGGACCGAACCCTGGTAGGTGCGGTCGCGCTTGGCGACCACCAGGGTGCCGAAGAACACGCCGCAGCCCAGCAGGGCGCCGACCGCGAACAGGATGATGGTCAGGTAGAACCAGGACGAGGCCATCATGGGCACGTAGCTGGTCATCATGACGCTGGAGCTGCCCTGGAACACGACGATGTTGTTGCCCACCGAGCCGATCACCATCAGCGCGAAGGCCAGCCAGGCGATCTTGGGCGTGGCGATGCGGCAGCGCAGCAGGGTGGAGGAGCAGAAGTACAGGATGGCGATCTCGAAGAAGATCAGCCAGAAGATCAGCATGTCCAGCCCGTGGGCCGTCAGCACCATATAGAAGGTGTCGGCCTCGAGCCAGTGCACGGCCGGCCAGCGCGTGAGCACCACGCCGATGGCCAGCAGGCCGCCAAAGGCCAGGAACAGCACGCCCATGACGGCGTTGAAGATCATCAGTTTTTCGGCCTGCGCCTCGAATTGCAGGCCCGATCGCGGGCAGGTGCGGTAGGTGGTGGCTTGTCCCATGGTGCGTCCCTCAGTCTTTGATATACATCCGGCCGACCATGGTGTGGTGGCCAATGCCACAGAACTCGTTGCACACGATCGAGATCTGACCCGATTGGTTGGGGGTGATGGTCAGCACGTGCTCGAAGCCCGGCACCAACTGGATGTTGATGTTCTGCGGCTGCAGCGAAAAGCCGTGGTTGTAGTCCATGGCCGTCAGGTGCAGGCGGTATTTCTCGCCCTTCTTCAGCTCCAGGATGGGCCAGAAGTTCCACAGCCGGCCCAGCACGTAGACGTCGGCGCCGGGCGGCGGGGCGACCACGGGGGTCTTTTGCTCGCCCTCGGTGCGCACCGTGTACTTGTCGACCGCGGCCTGGGCCTGGGTCATGAACTTCTCGGGCGTGGTGCGGTAGGTCTCGGTCGACAGGTTCTGGTTGCCCCAGACGTGCCAGCCGACCATCATGACGAACATGATCAGGCACCAGGTCAGCGACAGCACGATCCACGTGCCCTCGACCCGATCGATGGGATGCTTGTACCAAAGCCGTTCCGACGGCGGCAGGATGGCGCTCATGGTGTTGTATCTCTTGGTTGAAGGACGATCCGGGCGCCGGCCTACTTGGCCAGGGGCAGCATCATGATTTCGACCACGCCCCACAGGTTGTAGACCAGCATGGGGATCAGCACGCCCAGGAACAGCAGGATGAAGGGGCTGTCCAGCAGCTGCTGCACCCAGGGAATGGGCGCGTTGGGGTCGTTCAGGTCGTCGTTCGAGCTCATGCTTTCCTCCAAAAAAAGTTGTCGCGGCACAGCGAAACAGACAGGTCGGTCAATTCTCGAGTGCATTACTCGGGATAGATTTGACTTAGTTCAATGTTTTGCCGCCACGCCGGCCAGTGGGCCCTACGCTACCATCGCGCGCCATGATGTCAGGTAAGGTTTTCCCCCCGGCGCCGGCGGCCGATCCGGGCGCGCGCTGGCTGCGCCGGCTGGCCTGGGTCTGCGCCGCGCTGGTGCTGGCCATCATCCTGCTGAGCGCCACCCTGCGGCTGGCCAAGTCCGGCATCGGCTGCGCGCCCTGGCCGCAGTGCTACGGGGCCGCGCAGGCCGGGGCGGTGGCGCAGGCGCCCGATGCGCTGGCGCCGGTGCGCGCCGCACACCGCGTGCTGGCGGTGGCGGCGCTGGGGCTCGTTCTGATCATGCTGGCCATCGGCCTGGGCGGGCGCCCCCGCTGGCAGCAGGACAGCGGCGAGGCCCTGGCCCTGCTGGGGGTCACGCTGTTCCTGGCGCTGCTGGGGCCGTTCAGCGCGGGCTCGGTGCTGCCCGCCGTGGCGCTGGGCAACCTGCTGGGCGGCTTTGCCATGCTGGCGCTGTGCGTGCGCCTGGCGGCGCGCCGGCGCGTCGGCGGCGCGGGCGCGCGGGCGTGGGCGTGGCTGTTGGCCCTGGCCGTGCTGGCGCAGGTGGTGCTGGGCGGCCTGGCCAGCGCCACCGGCTCGATCCTGAGCTGCGACGGCTTGGCCGACTGCGCCGCCGCGGCGCAGGGCCAGTCCTGGGCGGCGCTGCAGCCGTGGCGTGCGCCCGGCAGCGCGCCGGGCGCGCCCGTGCAATGGCTGCACCGGCTGGCGGCCTGGGGCGTGGTGGCGCTGGGCGTGCCACTGGCCTGGCGGCGGCTGCGGCAGGGCGACCGCGGGGCCGGGCTGCTGCTGGCCTGCCTGCTGGCCCAGATCGTGCTGGGGCCAGCGATGGTGAGCGCCCACTTTCCGATGGCGCTGGTGCTGGCGCACAACGCGCTGGCGGCCTGCACGCTGGCGCTGGCCGCGCGCTGGCTTTGACGGGGCTGCGCGGGGCGGCTGCGATCAGCGCCGCAGCGCGTTCAGCAGCTTCTGCCCGGCGCGCCCGTCGGCCTTCATGCCCAGGCGCTGCTGCTCGGCCTTGATGGCCTCGCGCGTCTTGGCGCCAATCATGCCGTCGGCGCTGCCGATGTCGTGGCCGCGTGCCAGCAGCAGGGTTTGCAGCTCGCGGTTGTCGGCGCGCGACAGGCCGGGGTCGTCGGTCGGCCAGGGTGTGGCGAAGGCGATGGGCGCCGCCGGGTCAGCGATCAGATCGGCCAAGTGGGCGATGGCCAGGGCGTAGTTTTCGCTGGCGTTGTAGCGGTACAACGCGTCGAAGTTGCGGCCCACCAGAAAGGCCGGGCCGCCGGCCGCCGGGATCATCAGGCCGGCGCTGGGCAGTTCGTCGGGCAGCGGCTGGCCATTGGCCAGGGTGAGGCCGGCGCGGCGCCAGGCGGCGATGGGCTGCCTGGCCTTGCGGCTGGCGCCCGAGGCGTCGTAAGCCCGGGGCAGCCGCACCTCGAAGCCCCAGGGCTCGCCGCGCCGCCAGCCGGCGTTCTGCAAAAACTTGGCGGTGGAGGCCAGCGCATCGGGCACGCTGTCCACGATGTCGCGCCGGCCGTCGCCGTCGAAGTCCACCGCATTGGCGAAGAAGGTGCTGGGCATGAACTGCGTCTGCCCGAAGGCGCCGGCCCAGGAGCCGGTCAGCTTGTCGGCCGGGACGTGGCCTTCCTGCAGGATGCGCAGCGCGGCGGCGAACTCGCCGCGAAAGTAGCTCTGGCGGCGGCCGAAGCACGACAGCGTGGCCAGCGACTGCACCAGCGGGCGCCCGCCCAGGTTCTGGCCGAAGTTGCTCTCCACGCCCCACACGCCGGTGACGATGGCGGCCGGCACGCCCGTCCGCTGCTCTATTTTTTGCAGCGTGCCCTGCCACTTGGCAAAGGCCGCGCGGCCGTCCTGCACGCGCTCGGCGTCGTCCAGCACGGCCAGGTAGTCCCACACCGGGATGGTGAACTCGGGCTGGCGATCGAGCAGCACCAGCACCGACGGGTCGGGCGCCAGGCCCTCAGTGTTCTGCCGGAAGGTGGCGGCGGTGATGGGGCGAAAGGCCGGCGTGTCCTTCAGGCGGCTCAGGCAGGCGCCGAATTCGGCCGGATCGGCGTTGGGCGCGGCGTCCTGGGCGTGCGCCGGCAGCGCCGCGACCAGGCCAGCCAGCAAGGCCAGAATGCCCGTCATGCCACGGCGGCAAATCAACAGTTCAATCATTCAAGAATGATAGCTGTTTACCCATGCGCAATGCGGAGAATAGGTGTTTTTCATGCTGAGCCGCGTGCCATGCAGGCCGCGATGCGTGCCGCCGTCTTGGCGGTGAGTGCGTCGCGATCGGAGCCCGGATTGAGCTCGGCGATGTCGCTGGCCAGCACCTTGCCACTGGCGAGCACCGTGTGCAGCAAGGCCAGCACGCTGGCCAGCGGCACGCCCAGCACGGCGGGTGCCGACACGCCCGGGGCCTGAAAGCCGGGCAGCACGTCCAGGCACACGGTCAGGTATACGGCCTCGCAGCGCTGCAGGGCGACCAGCAGGTCGTCGCGCGCGGCGGCCACGCCGGTTTCGGTTTGCAGGTTTTCGTCGAGCACGTGGCGCACGTCCAGCGCGTCGGCCCGATCGAACAGCGCCTGCGTGTTGGCATAGCGGCTGATGCCCAGCACGTGGTAATTGAAGGGATGGCCATGGGCACGGCACCAGTCGCTGATCTGGCGGAACGGCGTGCCGGAATTGGCCTGCGCGGCCTGGCGCAGGTCGAAGTGGGCGTCGAAGTTGACGACCAGAATGTTTTGCAGGTTGGGCCGGGCGCGCACGATGCCCTGGAACGTTCCCCAGGCTATCTCGTGCCCGCCGCCCAGCACCAGCGGGCGGCAGCCCTGGTTCAGCATGGCGGCCACACGCTGGGCCAGCACGTCCTGCGCGGCTTCCAGTTGCCCGTCGGCGCAAGCCACGTCGCCCGCGTCCCACAGCGTGGGCTCGTTCAGGATGGGCAGGTTGGCCAGCGCGGCGCGCAGGGCACCGGGGCCTGCGGCCGCGCCCGGCCGGCCGCCGTTGCGCCGCACGCCTTCGTCCACCGCAAAGCCGAGCAGCGCCACGCCGTCCCGGGCCTGGTCCGTGAAGGGCTGAACGCGCTGGTGCCAGCGGGTGGTGAGGCCAGGCTCCTCGAGGTCGAGGCGGCCCGTCCAGTCAAATGGTTTCATGGGGTTTCGCGCCAGCCTCTTGCGGCGGCGGATTGAAGGATGGGGCTGGGCTCAAGACAATCCATGCCAGTGCGGGCGCGGGCTCATTCACGGGCGTGAGCGCCGGACTGGCTTGCTGCTGCGACCACCACAGGCCCTGCCCTGGGGCGAGCACCGCATCGCCATGGCGCCAGCGACCCGCCAGCACCATGCACAAGCCGGCGGGCGTGCTGCCGGGGACGCATGCCTCGCGCGCCACCCGCAGCTGCCCCTGCCAGCGCGCGCGGCGCACCATGAGGTTGAAATCGCTCGAAGGGCCGCCCAGCAGCGCGCAGTCGATGGCCGCTTCACCTGGAAATCCCTGGGAGCGCCAGGGCACGTCGAGCGCGTGGATGGCGCCGCTGTCCTGCCGATGCAGGCGCAAGCCGCTGCCCTCCAGCAGCATGATCTGGCGGTCCACCCCGGCAAAGGCCGAGAAGGTGCAGGGCCCGGCCACGCTGGCCACGCTGGCCCGCCACTCGAAGTTTTCCCACGTGGAGCCCGGCGGCCAGCAGGCCAGCTCGCGGGTGGTGCCCCCGCCGTTCTTCCATGGCATGGGCGGGATGGACGACAGATCGAAGGATTGCATGGGCTCAGGCCCGCGTGAGCACGGCCTGCAGGAACGCGCGCGTGCGCTCCTGGGCGGGGTTGGTGAAGATGGTGGCGGGCGGGCCCGATTCGATGATGCCGCCGCCGTCCATGACGACGACCACGTCGCCCACCTCGCGCGCGAAGTCCATCTCATGGGTCACGACCATCATGGTCATGCCCTCGCGCGCCAGCACCTTCATGACCTGCAGCACCTCGCCCACGAGCTCGGGGTCGAGCGCCGAGGTGGGCTCGTCGAACAGCATCACGCGCGGCTTCATGGCCAGGGCGCGGGCGATGGCCACGCGCTGCTTCTGGCCGCCCGAAAGGCTCGCGGGCATGGCCTCGGCCTTGTGGGCCAGCCCCACCTTTTCGAGCAGCACGCGCGCTCCGGCCTCCGCCTCGGCGCGCGGCAGCCTGTGCAGCTTGCGCGGGCCCAGCGTGACGTTGTCGATCACCGACAGGTGCGGGAACAGGTTGAACGACTGGAACACCATGCCGACTTCCTCGCGCAGCGCGTTGAGCTCGCGCTCGGGCAGCATCCGGCCTTCATCCACGAGCGTGCGCCCGCAGATGTCGATGCGTCCGCCCTGGGGCTGCTCCAGGCCGTTGCAGCAGCGCAGGAAGGTACTCTTGCCCGAGCCGCTGGGGCCGATCACGACCACCACCTGCGAGGGTTGCACGTCGAAGTCGATGCCATCCAGGACGACGTGTTCGCCATAGGCCTTGCGCAGGCCGCGGATGCGCACGATGGGCCCGGCGCTCCGGGAACCCGATGGAGCTTGCATCGTCATTGCACCATCCCCCCCGCGCGCAGGCGCAACTCGACGTGGCGCAGCGCCAGCGTGGTCGCGCCCGTGAGGATGAAGTACACCACCGCGATCGCCAGGTACACCTCCAGCGAGCGGTAGGACACGCTGATGATCTTCTGCCCTTCGTGCATGAGGTCGTGGATGGTGAGCAGCGACACCAGCGCCGAGTTCTTGATGAGCGCGATGAACTCGTTGCCCAGCGGCGGGATCATGCGCACCACGGCCTGCGGCAGCACCACGCTGCGCATGGCCTGGCCCGAGGACATGCCGATGGAGCGCGCTGCCTCCATCTGGCCCTTGTCGATCGACTGGATCGCGCCGCGCACGATCTCGGACACGTAGGCGCCCGAGTAGATGCCCAGGCCGATCACGCCGCACACGAAGGCCGGCAGCAGGATGCCCAACTGCGGCAGGCCGAAGAACAGCAGGAACAGCTGCACCAGCAGCGGCGTGCCGCGGATGGCCGCCACGTAGGCCGTGCACAGGCCGTAGACGATGCGGTTGCTGGGGTTGAGACGACCGATGCCCACCAGCAGGCCCAGCACGCAGCCCATCAGCAGGGAGACGGCGGTCACCTCCACCGTCACCACAGCCCCCTGCAGCAAGGAGTGCCAGCCGGCCCAGACTGGCGAAAAATCGAGTTCCATCGATCAATCCCGCATCACTTGGCGGCGGCGCCGGTGCTGAACCACTTCTTCACGATGGCGGCATAGGTGCCGTCGGCCTTCAGCCTGGCGATGGCGGCGTTGACGGCCTTGGTGAGCTCGGGCGTATCCTTGCGCAGCGCCATGCCGTACTCCTCGGTGGTGAGCTGCTCCGCAAGCACGCGCAGGCCGGGACGGGTGCGCACATACTGATAGGCGGCCGGCTTGCCCGTCACGGCGGCGTCGGCGCGGCCAATGTCCACGAGGTTGAACATCTCCTGGTTCTTCTCGACCTCGATGCGCTGCACCTTGGGGTAGTTCTGCGTCAGGAAGCCCACCGACTTGGTGCCCACCTGCACGGTGACCCGCTTGCCGTCCAGGTCGGCCAGCTTGTTGATGGAGGTGTTGCCGTCCTTGACCATGGCCACGAGGCCGCCCGCGTAGTAGGGGTCGGTGAAATCCACCACCTTCTTGCGCTCGTCGGTGATGTAGATGGCCGAGACGGCCATGTCGAAGCGCTTGGAGATCAGGCCCGGGATCAGGCCCTTGAAATCGATGTCCACCCATTCGATGGGACGGCCCATCGCCTTGCCGATGGCCTCCACCAGCTCGATGTCGAAACCGGTGCGCTTGTTGTTGTCCACGAACTCCATGGGCGGGAAGGTGGCGTCGGTGCCCACGCGCAGGGTGTTGTCCTGGGCGTGTGCGCCAGCGCTGCCCAGCGCGAAAGCGGCCAGGCTGGACAGAAGAAGGGTGCGGCGGATGGTCATCATGAAAAGTCTCCAGTGAATGGTTAGAGGAAGAACACAGAACAACTCAACGCAAAACAACTCAACGCAAAATCAGTTGGCGCGATATGCGCGCGGCGGCCACGACCACCATGCGGATCAGCGCCTGCTCCTGTCCCTGGGCGCGCAGCAAGGGCGCCATCAGCGTGATGGCGCCGGCGGCCTGGCGTGCCGGGCCGAACAGCGGCACGCTGCAGCCCCACACGCCGGGGTCCACCTCGTTCGCGCTCACGGCAAAGCCCGCCTGGCGGATGGCTTGCAGCTCGTCCTGCGCGGCCTGGCGCGCGGCCGTGCCCGCACCCCACAGGCTGTCGAGCACGGCGGCGCGCGCGGCCTCGGGCAGGTGAGCCAGCAGGCACTTGGCCGAGGCGCCGGCGCGCAAGGGCACGCTGCGTCCTTTCTCGAACGAGCAGCGCAGCGAATGCTGGCTTTCCACCATGTCCAGGCAGATGGCCTGGTCGTTGACCGCCACGATCAGTCCCACGCTCTCGTGCGACTGTTGCGACAGCTGGAGCATGCCGGGGCGCGCCTGGCGCACCAGATGCGAGGCCAGATCGAACCCCAGCGCCAGTTGCAGGCCGAGCGGGCCGGGGGCGTAGCTGCCTTCGGTCTCCAGCACGAAACCCCAGCGCTTGAGCCGCGCGAGCTGGCGGTACAGCGTGCTGCGGGCCAGCCCGGTACGCTCCATCAACTGCGCGGCCGACAGCGCCTGGCCTTGCTGGGCCAGCACGGCCAGCACCTGCAGCACGCGGTCGGCGGTGGGGGTGGTGGCGGGCGAAGCGCTTTCGGGCATGCGGGCAGTATCCCGGCAAGCCGTCGCCATTCACAGCCCTTCATTCCCATTTTTTGGGAATGGCAATCTCTTTTTTATGCGCTTGCTTGCAAGCTGAGCACCAGCCGCCGCGTGTCCGGGTCTTCGGGCATCGCATGGTCGGTAAAGCCCAGCTCGCGGCCCAGCTCGCGCATGCGGCGGTTTTCGGTCAGCACGATGGCCACCAGGCGCTGGGTGCCAGCGGCGCGCAGGTGCTCGATCAGCCGGTTCATCAGGATGCGGCCCAGGCCCGTGCCCTTCAGCTCGGGGCGCACGATGATGCCGAATTCGGCTTCCATATTGTCGGGGTCGGCGCTGGCGCGCGCCACGCCCAGGGTCTGCTCGGCGCCGTCGGGGCCGAGGGCGGTGGCGATGAAGGCCATCTCGCGCGTGTAGTCGATCTGCACCAGGCGTGCCAGCTCGCTGCGCTCCATGTGGCGGCGGCTGTAGAACACGCGCATGCGGATGTCCTCGGGCGACAGGCTGTCGAGAAAGGCGCGGTGCTGCGCCTCGTCCTCGGGGCGGATGGGGCGCAGGGTGAGCGTGCGGCCCTGCCAGGGCAGGGTCTGGATCAGCTCGGCCGGGTAGGGCGCGATGGCGAAGCGGGCCGCGCCCGCCGGCTGGCGCGGGCTGACGCGCACGCGGGCATCCAGCGCGATGGCGCCGGCGTGGTCGACCAGCAGGGGGTTGATGTCCAGCTCGGCCACCTCGGGCACGTCGGCCAGCAGCTGCGACACCGCCATCAGCGTGGCGACGACGGCGGACATGTCGGCGGGCGGCACGTCGCGCCAGCCGGCCAGCAGGCGCGCCACGCGCGTGTGCCCGATCAGCGCGCGCGCCAGCGGGGCGTTGAGCGGCGGCAGCGCCATGGCGCTGTCCTTCATCACCTCCACCGCCGTGCCGCCCTGGCCGAACAGGATGACGGGGCCAAACGTCGGGTCCACGCTGGCGCCGATGATCAATTCTTGCGCCTGCGGCTTGCGCACCATGGTCTGCACGCTCAGGCCGTCCAGCCGCGCCTGCGGGTGGCTTTTGGCGATGCGCGCCAGCATGGCCTGCGCGGCGGCGCGCACGTCATCGGTGTCCTGCAGGTTGAGCGCCACGCCGCCCACGTCGGACTTGTGCGTGATGTCGGGCGAGAGGATTTTGAGCACCACCGGAAAGCCGATGCGCGCCGCCTCCTGCGCCGCTGCCTCGGCACTGGTGGGCACGGTGCGCGTGGCCACCACGGGGATGCTGTAGGCCGCGCACACGGCCTTGGCTTCGGGCTCGGTCAGCCATTCGCGGCCCTCGGCCAGCACGGCGGCGATCAGGCGGCGCACGGCGGCGGTGTCGGGCGCGGGGATGTTGGCGTTGCCCGCGGGCGTGGCCGGGGGCGCTTCGGTCAGCTCGGCTTGGTTGCGGGCATAGTCGTGCAGCATGCCGATGGCGGCCACCGCCTGCTCGGGCATGTCGTAGCAGGCGATGCCGGCGTCGACGAACAGCTGGCGCGCCTCGGCCACCGCCGCGCCGCCCATCCAGGTGGCGACGAGCGGCAGCGGGCGCCGGCCGGGCGGGTGCGCGGCCGGCACCAGGGCGCGCGCGATGTCGCTGGCCGGCACGATGGCGGTGGGCGCGTGGATGAACAGCAGCGTGCCGCTGTCCTGCGGGTGGCGCGCCAGCGCGGCCAGCGCATCGACGTAGCGCTGCGCGGGCGCGTCGCCGATGATGTCCACCGGGTTGCCGTGCGACCAGTTGGCGGGCAGCACGGCGTCCAGCTCCTGCCGCAGCGCGTCACCCAGCTCGGCCAGCGGCACGCCCTGCGCAGCGGCGGCGTCGGCCGCCAGCACGCCGGCGCCGCCGCCGTTGGTGAGGATGCTCAGGCGATCGCCGATGGGCGCCTTGAAGCGGGTGAGGATTTCGGCGGCCAGAAACAGCTGCTCCAGGCTGTTCACGCGCAGCATGCCGGTGCGGGCGATGGCGGCGTCGTACACCGCGTCGGCGCCCGCCAACGCGCCGGTGTGCGAGGCCGCGGCCTTCTGCCCCTGCGCGCTGCGCCCGGCCTTGATGACGATGACCGGCTTGTTGCGTGCCGCCGCCCGCGCGGCCGACATGAACTTGCGCGCGTGCTCGACCGATTCGATGTACAGCAGGATGGCGCGGGTGTGCGCGTCGCTGGCCAGGTAGTCCAGCATGTCGCCAAAGTCCACGTCGGCGTGCTCGCCCAGCGAGACGAAGTGCGAAAAGCCGATGCGCTGCGCCCGTGCCCAGTCCAGCATGGCGGTGACCAGCGCGCCCGACTGCGAGACGAAGGCGATCTGCCCCGGCTGCGCCGCCACGTGCGCAAAGCTGGCGTTGAGCCCCACGTGCGGCGCCAGCAGGCCCACGCAGTTGGGCCCCAGAATGCGCAGCAGATGCGGGCGGGCGGCATCCAGCATGGCCTGCTTCTGCTCGGCCGTCTGCCCCGCGCTGATGACCACCGCCGCCTGGGTGCCGGCCTGGGCCAGCTGCTCGATCAGGCCCACCACGGTGGCCGGCGGCGTGCAGATCACCGCCAGCTCGGGCACGGCGGGCAGATCGGCCACGCGGGCGTAGCAGGGCCGGCCCGACAGCTCGGTGTGCTTGGGGTTGACCGGCCACACCTCGCCCTTGAAATCGCCGCCGCACATGTTGCGCCACAGCGTGCCGCCCACCGACTGCGGCCGCTCGGATGCGCCGATCACGGCCACCGAGCGGGGGTCGAACAGGGAATCGAGGTTGCGGATGCTCATGGAAGAACCTTGTATCGACGGTCATCGGGGCCGCCGCCGAAGCTGTGCCAGGTCAAGGACGGCCGCGCGGGCGGTCGCCATACTGGATCGACTGCCGAGCATTGTCTTTGTTCCTGGAGGATGACCCATGCGACCACGTCTGCCCACCTTCGTCGGCCTGGCTCTGCTGGCCCTGCTGGATGTCGGCGTGGCCCGGGCCGAGTCGGCCATCTATGCGCTGGACGCCGACCACACCTACGCCACCTTCGCCATTGACCACAACGGCGCCTCGGTCAACCGAGCGCGCTTCGACGAGGTGGCGGGGTCGGTGCGCTTCGATCCGGTGGCCAAGGCGGGCGCCGTTGACCTGTACGTGCAGGTGGCCAGCGTCTACAGCGGCTCGAAGGGCTTCGACGAGCATCTGCTCTCGCCCGACCTGTTCGACGCCGCCAGGTTTCCGACGCTGCGCTTCGTGTCGGAGCGGCTGGTGTTCGACGGCGAGCGCCTGGTCGAGGTGCCGGGGCAGCTGACGCTGCTGGGGCGCACGCATCCGGTCACGCTCAAGGCGCGGCAGTTTCGCTGCTATCCCAACCAGCGGGCCAAGACCGAGGCCTGCGGCGGCGACTTCGAGGCCGTGATCGACCGCACCCAGTGGGGCATGAACTACCTGGTGGACAAGGGCATGCCCAGGAACGTGCGCATCACGGCGACCATCGAGGCGTTCAGGCAATAGGGCGAATTTCAAGCCCGATTGGCCGCCTGCCCGCTTGCAATATGCCCGGGTAGCTATCAAAACAAAAGCGGGCCGAGTGGCCCGCCGTTGTGGGGTGCCGCGCGTTCAGCGCGCGCGCCGACGCACCTGCGCTTCGTCCACCGCCAGCGCGGTCATGTTGACCAGCCGGCGCACGGTGGACGAGGGCGTGAGGACATGAGCCGGCGCGGCGGCGCCCAGCAGCATGGGGCCGATGGTGACGCCGCTGCCGGCCACGGTCTTGAGCACGTTGAACAGGATGTTGGCCGCGTCCAGGTTGGGGCACACCAGCAGGTTGGCCTCGCCGCTGAGGGTGCTGTCGGGCATGTTGCGCGCGCGCAGGGTGGCCGACAGGGCGCTGTCGCCGTGCATCTCGCCGTCGCATTCCACCTCGGGCGCCAATTCGCGGAACAGGTCGCGGGCGTGGCGCATCTTACGCGCCGAGGCGTCCTTGGACGAGCCGAAGTTGGAGTGCGACAAAAAGGCCACCTTGGGCGGCAGGCCGAAGTTGTGCACCTCGGTGGCGGCCATCTTGGCGATGCCGGCCAGCAGCTCGGCGCTGGGGTCTTCGTGCACGTAGGTGTCGCAGATGAACAGGGTGCGCTCGTGCAGCATGATGGCGTTGAGCGCGGCCAGGTCGGGCGCGCCGGGCTCGGTGCCGATGATGTCGCGGATGTTGTCCAGGTGCGCGTGGTAGCGGCCCACGATGCCGCACAGCATGGCGTCGGCGTCGCCCAGGTGCAGCATCAGCGCGCCGATGACGGTGTTGGAGCGCCGCACGGTGGCCTTGGCCGCCTCCACGCTGACGCCGTTGCGCGCCATCAGGCGGCGGTAGGTCTCCCAGTACTGGCGAAAGCGCGGGTCGTCCTCGGGGTTGACGTTGTCCACGTCCACGCCCAGGCGGATGCGCAGGCCGGCCTTCTTGATGCGCTGCTCGATCACGGCCGGGCGGCCGATCAGGATGGGGCGCGCCAGCCGGTCGTCGACCACCACCTGCGCGGCGTGCAGCACGCGCTCGTCCTCGCCCTCGGCGTAGGCCACGCGCTTGTGCGCCGGGTCGGCCGCGCGCGCGGCGGCCAGCACTGGCTGCATTACCATGCCGGTCTGGTAGATGAAGCGCGACAGCTGCGTGCGGTAGGCCTCCAGGTCGGCGATGGGGCGCGCGGCCACGCCCGACTTGGCGGCGGCCTCGGCCACGGCCGGGGCGATGCGCAGGATCAGGCGCGGGTCGAAGGGCGTGGGGATGATGTAGTCGGGGCCGAAGTGCAGCTCCTTGCCGGCGTAGGCGGTGGCCACCTCGGCGCTGGTCTCGGCCTTGGCCAGCGCGGCGATCTCGCGCACGCAGGCCAGCTTCATGTCCTCGGTGATCTTGCTGGCGCCGCAGTCCAGCGCGCCGCGGAAGATGTAGGGAAAGCACAGGACGTTGTTGACCTGGTTGGGGTAGTCGCTGCGCCCGGTGGCGACGATGCAGTCGGGCCGCGCGGCCTTGGCGTCCTCGGGGCGGATCTCGGGCTCGGGGTTGGCCAGCGCCAGGATGATGGGCCTCTCGGCCATGGTCTTGACCATCTCGGGCGTCAGCACACCGGGGGCCGAGCAGCCCAGGAACACGTCGGCCCCCTGGACCACGTCGGCCAGCGTGCGCGCGCCGGTGTCGGGCTGGGCGTAGCGCGCCTTGGAGGCGTCCACGCTGGCGCGGCCGGCGTAGATCAGGCCCTTGGAGTCGCAGGCGTGCACGTTGGCGGGTCGCACGCCCAGCGCCACCATCACGTCCAGGCAGGCGATGGCGGCGGCGCCGGCGCCGCTGACGGCCACCTTCACGTCGCCGATCTTCTTGCCCACCAGCTCCAGCCCGTTGAGCAGCGCGGCGCTGGAGATGATGGCGGTGCCGTGCTGGTCGTCGTGAAAGACCGGGATGTTCATGCGCTCGCGCAGCTTCTTCTCGATGTAGAAGCACTCGGGCGCCTTGATGTCCTCCAGGTTGATGCCGCCCAGCGTGGGCTCCAGCGCGGCGATGATGTCCACCAGCTTGTCGGGGTCGTGCTCGTCCAGCTCGATGTCGAACACGTCGATGCCGGCGAACTTCTTGAACAGGCACCCCTTGCCCTCCATCACCGGCTTGCCCGCCAGCGCGCCGATGTTGCCCAGGCCCAGCACGGCGGTGCCGTTGGTGACCACGCCGACCAGGTTGCCGCGCGCGGTGTACTCGGCCGCCTTGCTGGGGTCGGCCTGGATGTCCAGGCAGGGGTAGGCCACGCCGGGCGAATACGCCAGCGACAGATCGAGCTGGTTGGCCAGCGGCTTGGTGGGGGTGACCGAAATCTTGCCGCGCGTGGGCTGGCGGTGGTATTCGCGCGCGGCGTCGCGCAGCGCAGCCTCGGCGGGGCTCAGGGATTTGCTCATGGTGTCTCCGGCAAACGCTCGTCGTGATGGGTGGCACAAGCCTACTCCAAATCACGCGCGCGCTGCCGCGCTGCCGCCGAAAATTTGAGCCAAATCGGGTGCTGGCCCCCGCGAATCAAGCGCCAGCAGCTATCAAACCCATAGTTTCACGCGCGGGCGTGGGCGGGCGCCGCCCGCGCCTGCAGGCGCTCGCGCAGCCAGCGCAGCGCGCCGGCGCAGCGCCCGGCGGCGGGCTGCCAGTGGAAGGCCACCGGCGCCACCTGCGCGGCCGAGGCCTGCGCCAGGTGGATCGGCTCGATCACCACCGTCTCGCCCGCGCACAGCGCCAGCGGCGCGTCGGCCGCCACGTACAGGTCGTCCGGCGCGTGGCTGGGGTGGCGGCCGCGCCGCGTCACCCACAGCGCGCCTTGCGTGACGCGCAGCTGGCCGGCGGCGGGCACGCGCAGGGTGCGCGCCTGGCCGGGCTGCAGCGTCACGCCGACGCCCTGGGACAAGAACAGGCTGGGTGAAGAATGCAGCGTGGCGGCGGACATGGCGGGCTCCTGTGAAAAAACGATCCGGGAATGAATCCGACGACCGAATGATCCATCGATCCCCATTGACAGTCCAATGAAATCCCGCCACGCTATTGATTCCCGATCCGCATCAATGCCACCGTGCTGCACTCCCAGACCCACCTGCGCTCGCGCCCCATCCAGGCCGGCCACCTGCGCGCCTTCGAGGCGGTGGCGCGCCACCTCAACTTCCGCCTGGCGGCTGAGGAGATGGCCCTCACCCAGTCGGCCGTCAGCCGCCAGATCCAGGCGCTGGAGGACGACGTCGGCGTGCCGCTGTTCCTGCGCCACACGCGCGCCGTCGAGCTGACCGAGGCCGGCACGCAGCTGCTCACCGCCGTGGGGCAGGCGCTGCCGCGCATCGACGCCGCGGTGCGCCACATCCGCCAGAACGCGGGGCGCCGGCACGTGTCGGTCACCACCTTCGCCTCGTTCGCGTCGATGTGGCTGATCCCCAAGCTGGAGGCCTTTCAGCGCGAGCATCCCGACATCGACATCCGCATCGAGGCCAGCGACAGCGCGGTCGACCTGGAGGTGACCGACATCGACGTGGCCGTGCGCTACGCCCCGGCCGACCGCATGCCGCCCGGCGCCAGCCGCCTGTTCGGCGAATCGGTCACGCCCATGGCCAGCCCCTGGCTGCTCAAGAGCGGCCCGCGCCTGAAGATCCCCGCCGACCTGTTGGGCCACACCCTGATCGAGGCGGCCGACGCCTACACGCCGCACCTGGCGTGGCTGACGTGGCGGCGCTGGCTGGACGCCAACGGCCTGCAGCACGCGCAGCCCAAGCGCTGGCTCAGCTTCAACTACGCCTACCAGATGGTGCAGGCCGCGCTGTCGGGCCAGGGCATCGTGCTGGCGCGCCCGCCGCTGGTGGCCGAAAGCCTGGCGCGCGGCGAGCTGGTCGAGGTGTTCGCGCCCGGCGCCTACCCCGACGCACGCCTGGTCTCGCCCATGGCCTACTGGGTGCTGGTGTCGCCCCACAGCACCCAGCGCGCCGAGGTGCGCGCCTTCGCCGACTGGCTGGCCGAGCAGGCGGTGGCGACGCGGGCGGTGACCGGCGAGCAGCCGTAGGTCACACCGGCCACACCACCCCGTTGTCGTTCAGGATCGCGTCCAGCGGCACGTCGTGCGGCTCGGGCTCCAGGTCTTCCAGAAAGCCCTGGGTGAAGCCCAGGCCCACGGTGTGCGGGCGTGGCTGCAGCGCGGCCAGGGTGCGGTCGTAAAAGCCGCCACCGTAGCCCAGCCGGTAGCCGCCCGGCCCGTAGCCCACGCAGGGCACGAACAGCAGCGTGGGCACGAGCAGCTCGGTGTCCTTGGGCTTGGGGATGCCGTAGGCGTCCTCCTCCATCGGGCAGCCGGGGTACCAGGCGTGAAAGGTCAGCGTGCGGTGCGCCTTGTCGACCACCGGCAGGCCGATGCGCCGGCGCTGCGATTCATGGAGCAGCTCGCCGTCCTCCTTCCAGCGGTGCAGCGCGGGCAGGGGGTCGAACTCGCCCTTGATCGGCCAGTAGGCGCCGATCACCGTGTCCGGGCGCCCGATCAGCCAGATGCGCATGATGTCCTGCAGCGCGTCGGCGCGCGCCAGCCGGTCGGGCAGGTGCAGGCGCTCCTGGACCAGACGCGCGCGCAGGGATTTTTTGTCGGGTGACGTGGTCATAATGGATCGATGCGTGGGATTTGGATTCTGACACCGCTGCTTGTGGCACTGGGCCTGGCCCTGGGCGTGCCGGCGCGCGCGCAGCAGCCGGCGGCCGAGGCCACCGCGCTCGCGCCCGCGGCCGCCAGCGCGGCCGACGACAGCGTCATCCTGGACATGCACCAGGCCTTTCGCCGCGGCGACAAGGAGCGTCTGGCGGCCCTGTTGCCGCAGGCGGCCGGCCACGTGCTGGAGCCCTGGGCGGCCTACTGGGCGCTGAAGGCGCGGCTGGAGGACGCCACCGAGCCCGAGGTGCAGGATTTTCTCAGCCGCTGGGCCGGCACCTACCAGGAAGACCGCCTGCGCAACGACTGGCTGCTGCTGGCCGGCAAGCGGCGCGACTGGGCCGCTTTTGCGCGCGAGCTGCCGCGCTTTCGCATGGGCGACGACCCCGAGGTGCGCTGCTACGCCAGCGCCATGCAGGTGCTGCAGGGCGCGCCGGCCAGCGCCGCCATGGCCGACCAGGTGCGCCGCGACTGGCTGGCCGAGCGCCGCGAGGGCGACGGCTGCCTGCTGGCGGCCGGCCTGCTGCGCCAGGCCGGGCGCATCACGGCCGACGACGTGTGGCAGAAGGCGCGCCTGGCCGTCGAGGCCGGCCGCAGCGGGCTGGCGCGCGCGGCGGTGGCGCTCGAGTCGCCCGACGCGGCCGTCGCCGTCGCGCAAATCCACAACGGCGCCGCGCGCTACCTGGCCGGGCGCAGCGCCAGCGCCGCCACGCGCCAGGGCCAGGAGCTGGTGGTGCTGGCCCTGGTGCGGCTGGCCACGCAGGACGCCGACCAGGCCGCCAGCCTGCTGCAGGCGCGCTGGGCCAAGGCGCTCACGCCCGCGCAGCGCAACTGGCTGTGGGCCGCGCTGGGCAAGCAGGCCATGCTCAAGCTGCAGGACGACGCCTGGGCCGACTTCGCCCAGGTCACGCGCGTGCAGGACCTGGGCGACGACCTGCTGAGCTGGCAGGCGCGCGCCGCCCTGCGCGCCGGCCAGTGGCGCGGCGTGCGCGCCGCCATCGAGGCCATGGGCGAGCCGCTGCGGCGCGACCCCACCTGGGTGTACTGGCACGCGCGCGCCGGCCTGGCGCTGGCCCCCGAGGGCGCCGCCGGCGACGCGGCGCGCGCCGACGCCCGCCAGGCGCTGCAGGGCATCGCCAACGGCCGCGGCTTTTACGAAAAACTGGCGCTGGAGGCCTTGGGCGAGCCCCTGCAGCGCGCACCCGAGCCGGCGCCGCTCACCGCCGACGAGCGCGCCGCCGCCGCCGGCAACCCCGGGCTGCAGCGCGCCCTGCGGGCGATTGCCGTGGGCCTGCGCGGCGAGGGCGTGCGCGAGTGGAACTACTGGACCAACCTGCACCGCCCGGGCGGCATGGACGACCGCCAGCTCTACGCCGCCGCGGCCCTGGCCTGCCAGGCCCGGGTGTGGGACCGCTGCATCAACACCAGCGAGCGCATCCAGGGCTTTCAGGACTTCGAGCAGCGCTTTCCCACCCCGCACCGCGCCGAGGTGCTGCGCCAGGCGCAGGCCATCGGGCTCGACCCGGCCTACGTCTACGGCCTGATCCGGCAGGAAAGCCGCTTCGTCATGGACGCGCGCTCGCACGTCGGCGCCTCGGGGCTGATGCAGATCATGCCCGCCACCGCGCGCTGGACGGCGCGCAAGATCGGCCTGGACGGCTTCGTGCCCGCCATGCTGGGCGAGCTGGACACCAACATCCTGATCGGCACCAGCTACCTCAAGCTGGCGGTCGACGAGTTTCGCGGCTCGTTGCCGCTGGCCGCCGCCGCCTACAACGCCGGCCCGCGCCGCCCGCGCGCCTGGCGCAACGGCCCGGTGCTGGACGGCGCCATCTGGGCCGAGACGGTGCCCTTTGCCGAAACGCGCGACTACGTCAAGAAGGTGCTGTCCAACACCGTGGACTACGCCCTGCTGCTGGGCGAGCCGCGCACCTCGCTGCAGGCGCGGCTGGGCCGCATCGGGCCGGCGCCGTCCGAGGAGACGGCGCTGACGCGGGACCTGCCCTGATCGATTTGGGGTTGAATGGGCTTCTGACCCGCGCCGATCATGCGCGATAAGCTATCGAAATAGGAGAATTCCAATGGCGGCTAAGGTTCTGGTGCTGGGCGGCTCGGGCTTGGTCGGCCGCCATCTCCTGGAGCGCCTGCAGCGCCTGGGCGCGGACGTGACGGTGCCCACCCGCCAGCGCGTGGCGGCGCGCACGCTGTGGCCGCTGCCCTGCGTCGACCTGGTGGTGGCCGACGTCACGCAGCCCGGCGTGCTGGCGCGCCTGCTGCCGGGGCACGACGCGGTGGTCAACCTGGTGGCGCGCCTGCACGGCAGCGCGGCGCAGTTCCAGCAGCTGCACGTCGAGCTGCCGCGCCAGCTGACCGCCGCCTGCGCGGCCAGCGGCGTGCGCCGCGTGCTGCACGTCAGCGCGCTGGGAGCGGCGCCCGACGCGCCCTCGCGCTACCAGCGCAGCAAGGCCGCGGGCGAGGCCGCGCTGCAGGAGGCCGCCGCGGCCGGCGCGATCGATCTGACGGTGCTGCGCCCCAGCGTCATCTACGGCGCCGATGACCGGCTGCTGAACCTCTTTGCCCGCCTGCAGCGCAACCTGCCCCTGGTGCCCGTCGGCCGTGCCGGCGCGCGCTTTCAGCCGGTGTGGGTGCGCGACGTGGCCAGCGCGCTGGAGCGCTGCCTGCAGGCGCCGGCCACCATCGGCCAGACCTACGAGCTCTGCGGGCCCGAGGTGGTCACGCTGCGCGAGCTGGTGCGGGCGGCCGGCCAGTGGTCCGGCGTGCGCGAAGGGCGCGGGCGGCCCGTGCTGGGCCTGCCGGCGCCGCTGGCGTGGCTGCAGGCGCTGCTGATGGAGAGCCTGCCCGGCGCGCCGCTGCTGAGCCGCGACAACCTCGACGCGATGAAGGTGGACAACGTGGCCAGCGGCCAGTGGCCCGGCCTGGAGGCGCTGGGCATCACGCCCGCGCCGCTGTCGGCCGTCGGCCCCATGATCCTGGGCGGCGACGGGCCGGTGTCGCGCCTGGACGCGTGGCGGCGCAGCGCCGGGCGTTGATTTCACGCTCGCGCTAGCATGGGCGCCGTGTACACGGAGGCCCCCATGCTCAAGCTCTACATCGGCAACAAGAACTACTCGTCCTGGTCCATGCGGCCCTGGGTGCTGCTCAAGCAGGCCGGCATCGCGTTCGAGGAGGTGCAGCTGCGCTTCGACTCGTTCTCGGGCGACTCGGACTTCAAGCGGCGCCTGGGCGGCATCGCGCCCGCCGGCAAGGTGCCGGTGCTGACCGACGGCGACTTCGCGGTGTGGGACACGCTGGCCATCGCCGAATACCTGGCCGAGAAGTTCCCCGACCTGCAGCTGTGGCCGCGCGACGTGCGGGCCCGCGCCCGCGCCCGCAGCATCTGCGCCGAGATGCACTCGGGCTTCGGCGCGCTGCGCGGCGCCTGCGGCATGAATATCGAGGCGCGCCTGCCCGAGGTGGGCGCCATCATCTGGCGCGACAACGCCGGCGTGCGCGCCGACGTGGGCCGCCTGGTGGCCATGTGGCAGGAGCTGCTGGCGCAGCACGGCGGGCCCATGCTGTTTGGCGAGTTCGGCATCGCCGACGCCTACTTCACCCCGGTGATGATGCGCTTTCGCACCTACGCGCTGCCCGCGCCCGCCGCCGTCACGGCCTGGATGGACCGCGTGTGCGCGCTGCCGGGCGTCAAAGCCTGGATCGACGCCGCGCTGGCCGAGCACGACTTCATCGACTTCGAGGAGCCGTACCGGCTGGCGCGCTGAGAGCCTGCTCATGGCCTTTTCATGGTGTCCGTTGCCCCGCAAAGGCAGTGGATGCAAGGCGCAAACCGCAGCCGGGCTGGTGGCCCGGCGAGGATTTGCAACGCCGCAGACGCTGCCTTTGCGGGGCAACCCTTCGGGCAAGGCAGCAAAAAGCCGCACTCGTCGTTGCGCACCTTGTCCAGGCCACCAGCATGGCCTGCGGCGCGCGCCTCGATTGCGGCTTTTTGCTGCCTTGCGGACACCATGAAAAGGCCATGAGCAGGCTCTGGGTCAATCGCCGGGCCATTCGAACCGCGCCGCGCCGGGAGCCTCGGGCGCGGGCGCTGGCTCGAGCGCCGGTGTGGGCCCGGGCTCGGCCGCCTGGCCCTGCCGCCACCAGGGCTGCACGCGCTCGGCGTGCGCCGGCTGCACCGCCTCGCCCAGGCGCGGCATCACCAGCTGCGCGCCCGCGCGCGGCGCCAGTTCCAGCAGGCGCTCGGCCGGCTGGTCCCAGTCGTGCAGGGCCAGCGCGAAGGTGCCCCAGTGCACCGGCAGCAGGGGCGGGTGGCCCAGCAGGGCCAGCGCCTGCAGGGCGTGGTCGGGGCCCAGGTGCATGTCGCCCCAGCCGGGGTAGTACGCGCCCACCTCCAGCAGCGCCAGGTCGAACGGCCCCAGGCGCGCGCGGATGGCCGCGTATTCGCCCGACAGGCCGGTGTCGCCGCTGAAGAACACCGCGTGGCGCGGCCCGCGCACCACCATGGACGACCACAGCGTGCTGTTGCGCGTCTTCATGGTGCGGCCGCTGAAGTGCTGCGACGGCGCGGCGGTGATGGTCAGGCCGGTGTTGGGCACCGTCCAGCTGTCCCACCAGTCCAGCTCGTGGATGCGCTCGGGCGCGATGCCCCAGGCCTGCAGGTGCGCGCCCACGCCCAGCGCGGTGACGAAGGGCACGCCGGTGCGCGCCAGCGCCCGGATGGTGGGGTAGTCCAGGTGGTCGTAGTGGTCGTGCGAGACGACGATGGCGTCCACCGCCGGCAGATCGCGCAGCGCCACCGGCACCGGCTGGAAGCGCTTGGGCCCGACGCCGATCAGCGGCGAGGCGCGCCGGCCCCACACCGGGTCGGTCAGCACGCGCCAGCCGTCCACTTCGAGCAGCACGGTGGAGTGGCCCAGCCAGGTGGCGCGCAGGCCGCTTGGGGGCGCGTGCAGCCAGGCGGCGCGCGGGTCGAGCGAGGGCAGGGGCGCGCGCGGCACGCGCCGCCCGCCGGGCCACAGCAGCTCGCGCAGCGAGGGCATGGGCACGCTCGCATCGCGCAGGCCCGCGGCCACCGGAAACAGGTTGCGAAAGCCCTCGCCCTGCCACAGCGGCGAGGCGTGCATGCGCTCCAGGCGCGCGCCGTGGGCGAGATGTCCGAAGGATTTCATGCAGGGCGAGGGGGTTGATCCGAAGCATCCATCATGAACCCGATTCCGCGTCGCTGCCGGGGCCTCGGCGCCACCCGCATTCACACGCTGCGGGTGCGGGCTTGGCCGGCGCCGCCAGCGGCCGGCGGGGCGATGCGGCCCAATGCGCATCTGGCCCTGCAACGCGATCTTTGGAACCTGCCATGCCCGCCGCCGAATCCACCTTTCCCGACTTCTTTGCCGACGCGCCGCAGCTGACGCTGCGCGACCCGCTGGCCGAATTCCTGGGCGCCGCGCGCGGCGGCCTGATGACCTACCGCTACGCGGATGCCGTGCGCCTGGCCGGCCACTCCTGCCCCACGGTGGCCGGCGCCTGGCTGATGACGGTGCACGGCCTGCGCGCGCTGTACGGCCAGGAGACGCCGGTGCGCGGCGAGATCGACGTGTTGATGCGCGATGGGCGCGAGGACGGCGCCAACGGCGTGATCGCCACCGTGGTGCAACTGCTCACCGGCGCCGCGCCCGAGACCGGCTTTCACGGCATCGGCGGGCGCTTTGGGCGCCACCAGCTGCTGCGCTTCGACCAGCCCGTGCAGGGCACGCTGGCCCTGCGCCGCCAGGACACCGGCCGTGCCGTGCAGGCGGAGCTGGACGCCTCGGTCGTGCCCTGGACGGACGAGATGCGCGCCCTGCTGCCGCGCGCCGCTGCCGGCCGCGCCAGCGCCGACGAGCTGGCGCGCTTCGGCGCGCTGTGGCAGGACCGCGTGCGCCGGATGCTGGTGGAGCACGCCGACGACCCGCGGCTGGTCCGCGTCGCGGCCTGGGACGCGGCCGTGCCCGCCTGAGCCAGGCGCCGGGCCAGGCCCCGCCGATACACTGGGGCCATGCAAATCTACATGGTCGGCGGTGCGGTGCGCGACCGGCTGCTGGGCCTGCCGGTGCAGGACCGCGACTGGGTGGTGGTGGGCGCCACGCCCGAGGACATGGTGGCGCGCGGCTTCGTGCCCGTGGGGCGCGACTTTCCGGTCTTTCTGCACCCCGACACGCACGAGGAATACGCCCTGGCGCGCACCGAGCGCAAGAGCGGGCGCGGCTACCGCGGCTTCGTGGTGCACGCCAGCCCCGACGTGACGCTGCAGGACGACCTGGCGCGGCGCGATTTGACTATCAATTCAATAGCTGCTTGCGCGGATTCGACGGGGGCTGGAGGCCTTTTTGATTCACAAAACGGCCTGATCGACCCCTACGGCGGCCAGCGCGACCTGCAGGCACGCGTGCTGCGCCACGTGACGGCGGCCTTTGCCGAGGACCCGGTGCGCATCCTGCGCGTGGCGCGCTTTGCGGCGCGCTTCCACGACTTTTCCATCGCGCCCGAGACCCTGGCCCTGATGCGCCATATGGTGGCTGCCGGCGAGGCCGACCACCTGGTGCCCGAGCGCGTGTGGCAGGAGCTGGCGCGCGGCCTGATGGAATCGCACCCGGCGCGCATGTTCGACGTGCTGCGCCAGTGCGGCGCACTGGCCGTGGTGCTGCCTGAGCTGGAGCGCCTGTGGGGCGTGCCGCAAACGGCCAGCCACCACCCCGAGGTGGACACCGGCGTGCACGTGATGCTGGTGCTGCAGATGGCCGCGCGCCTGCAGGCGCCGCTGCCCGTGCGCTGGGCCTGCCTGATGCACGACCTGGGCAAGGGCACCACGCCGGCCGAGCTGCTGCCCCGCCACCTGGGGCACGAACAGCGCAGCAGCCAGCTGCTCAAGGCCGTCGGCCAGCGCCTGCGCGTGCCCGGCGAGTGCACCGAACTGGCCGACGTGGTGGCGCGCGAGCACGGCAACATCCACCGCAGCGCCGGCCTGAACGCCGCCGCGCTGCTGCGCCTGCTCGAGCGCTGCGACGCGCTGCGCAAGCCCGAGCGTTTTGCCGACGTGCTGCTGGCCTGCGAATGCGACGTGCGCGGGCGCCTGGGCTTTGAAGAAGCGGCCTACCCCCAGCGCCCGCGCCTGCTGCGGGCGCTGGACGCCGCGCTGGCGGTGGCCACCGAGCCGGTGGCGCGCGCGGCGCAGGCCCGCGCGCGCGCGCGGCCCGCAGATCGGCGCCGCCGTGCAGCAGGCGCGCGCCGAGGCGGTGGCGCGGGCGCTGGACGAGGCGCCCGGCGCCGCCGCGTCAGCCTGAGGTGCGGCGGCTCTTGCCGGCGCGGGGCTTGGCTGCGCCGCCGGCCCGCGCCCGCAGCGCCGACGCCAGCGCGCGCTCGGCCCAGGGCGCCATCAGCGCGGGCGACTCCATGGCCTGCGCCGGCGCGCTGTAGTAGCCCATCGAGCGCGGCGCGCCTTTCATCAGATACGTGAAGCGCCGGCAGCCCTGGGCCTCGAAGTCGGCCCGAGCCTGCGCGTCGGCCTTGAGCCACAAGGTATCGCCCTCGCCCAGGTCGGTGACCAGGGCCACGTTCAGGCCGTCGGCCGTGCGAATGCCCAAACCACCGAACATGCGGTAGGCGCGGCAGGGCCCCAGACTGGCCAGCAGTTCGCAGCAATACTGCGCGAATTCCGAGTCGGCGGTGAGCGTGGTGGGCATGGCGCGATGGTAAGCCGGGCCGGTTGCGCGGCAAGCACTGCGCATAATCCGCCCTGCATGGCCCGGCCGATTTCCGCCTCCCACCAACTGCGGCGCGACGAGATCCTCGACGTCGCGGCGGCCTGCTTTGCGCGCCAGAGCTACCCGGCCACGCGCATGAACGACATCGCCGCCGCCTGCGGCACCTCCAAGGCGCGGCTGTACCACTATTACGAGAGCAAGGAAGCGATCCTGTTCGACCTGCTCGACCGCTACACGCAAAAGCTGCTGGTCATCATCGGCCAGGTGCAGGCCACGGCGCATCGCCAGGCGCTGGACGAGCGCGCCACGCTGCACGAGCTGATCCGCGCCTTCCTGCGCGAGTACGAGACCTCCGCCACGCGCCACGCGGCCCTGCTGGGCAGCACGCAGTACCTGGGCGAGGCCCAGCGCGAGGTCATCCTCGACCGCGAGCGCGACGTGGTGGCCGCCGTCACGCGCTTTCTGCGCCGCGCCTACCCCGAGCGGGTGAATGCGCGCAACCAGACCGCCATCGCCATGACCCTGTTCGGCATGATCAACTGGACCTTCACCTGGCTGCGCCCCGGCGGTCCCATCAGCTACGCCGAGTTTGCGGGCGAGGTGGTCGCCATGCTCGAGCACGGCCTGGCCACGCCACCCCGACGCGATGATTGACGCAGCGCCCATCCGCCTGCGCGCGCTGGGCGGCAGCCTGGCGCTGCTGGCCCTGGCCGCCTGCGGCCCGGCGCCGCAGCCAGGCTGGTCGGGCTACGCCGAGGGCGAGTACGTCTACGTCGCCGCGCCGCTGGCCGGGCGGCTGGACCAACTGGCGGTGCAGGCCGGCGATGCGGTCAAGGCCGGCGCGGCGCTGTTCACGCTCGACGACGAGGCCGAGCGTGCCGCGCAGGCGCAGGCCGGCGCGCAGCTCGACGCCGCCCGCGCCCAGGCGGCCAATGTACAGACCGGCCGCCGGCCACAGGAGATCGCCGTCATCCGCGCCCAACTGGCGCAGGCGCAGGCCCAGGCCGCGCTGGCGCAGCAGGAGCTGGCGCGGCGGCAGACGCTCACCCCTGGCGGCGCCGTCTCGGCCAGCGAGCTGGACGCCGCCCGCACCAGCGTGGCGCAGACCCGCGCCCGCGTGAGCGAGCTGCAGGCCAGCCTGAACACCGCCGAGCTGCCCGCCCGCCCCGACGAGCGCGCTGCCGCCCAGGCCCAGGCGCAGGCCGCCAGCGCCGCGCTGCGGCAAAGCGAATGGCGGCGCGAGCAGAAGCAGCAACGCGCGCCGGTCGATGCCCAGGTGGCCGACACGTATTTCCGCCCCGGCGAATACGTGGGTGCGGGCCAGCCGGTGCTGTCGCTGCTGCCGCCGGCGGGCATCAAGGCGCGCTTTTTCGTGCCCGAAGCCGAGGTGGGCCGCATCAAGACGGGCGACGCGGTGCAACTGAGCTGCGACGGCTGCGGCGCGCCCATCGCGGCGCGCATCAGCCGCATCGCCCCCCAGCCCGAATACACGCCGCCAGTCATCTACTCCAACGCGCAGCGCGCCAAGCTGGTGTTCATGGTCGAGGCGCGGCCCGCACCGCAGGACGCCCCGCGCCTGAAACCCGGCCAGCCGCTGGACGTGCAGCGCGCCACGGCGCCATGAACGCATCCGCTGTCGACGCGCCCGCGCTGGCCATCGACGTGCGCGGCCTGACCAAGCGCTACGACGGCCGCGCCGTGGTCGACGGGGTGGACCTGCAGGTGCGCGCCGGCCGCGTGTGCGGCTTTCTGGGCCCCAACGGCAGCGGCAAGACCACCACCATCCGCATGCTGTGCGGCCTGCTCACGCCCGACGCCGGCGCGGGCCAGGTGCTGGGGCTGGACATTCGACGCGACGCGCTGGCCATCAAGCGGCAGGTGGGCTACATGACGCAGCGCTTCGGCCTGTACGAAGACCTGTCGATTCGCCAGAACCTGGACTTCATCGCGCGCCTGTTCGAGTTGCCCAAGCGCCGCGCCGCGGTCGATGCCGCGCTGGCGCAGTTGGGCCTGACCGAGCGCCAGCAGCAGCTGGCCGGCGCACTGTCGGGTGGCTGGAAGCAGCGCCTGGCGCTGGCGGCCTGCCTGATCCACCAGCCGCGCCTGCTGCTGCTGGACGAGCCCACGGCCGGCGTCGACCCCAAGGCGCGGCGCGATTTCTGGGACCAGATCCACCAGCTGGCGGCCGGCGGCATCACGGTGCTGGTGTCCACCCACTACATGGACGAGGCCGAGCGCTGCCACGAGCTGGTCTACATCGCCTACGGTCGGGTGCTGGCGCGCGGCACCGAAAGCCAGATCGTCGAGGCCGCCGGGCTGACGGTGTTCGAGCTGACCGGCCCGGGCGCCGCCGCCGAGGCCGAGGCGCTGAAGGCCGCGCCCGGTGTGCAAAGCGTGGCCGCCTTTGGCGCCAGCCTGCACGTGGCCGGGCAGGACGCGACCCTGCTGCAGCGCGCCGTGGCCCCGCTGGCCCAGCGCCCCGGCGTGCAGGTGGCGCCCGCGCAGGCCAATCTGGAAGACGTGTTCATCAGCCTGATCGGGCAGGCGCAGGACAACTTTGGCGGCGCCGCTGCGAAGGGAACGCGGCCATGAGCGGTTTCTCGCTGGCCCGCACCGCGGCGGTGTTCATCAAGGAGTTCCAGCAGATGCTGCGCGACCGCCTGACCTTTGCCATGGCGGTGTTCATTCCGGTGTTGCAGCTGGTGCTGTTCGGCTACGCCATCAACACCGACCCCAAGAATTTGCCCGCTGCCGTGGTGGCGCAGGACAGCGGCCCGCTCACCCGCAGCCTGGTGACGGCGCTGCAGAACACCGGCTACTTCCGCGTGGTGGCCAGCGGCATCGGCCAGGCGCAGGCCGACGCGTTGCTGGCGCGCGGCGACGTGCAGTTCGTGGTGGTCGTGCCGCCGCGCTTCGAGCGCGATTTGCTGCGCGGCCAGCGCCCGGTGTTGTACGTGGCGGTGGACGCCACCGACCCCACCGCCTCGGCCACCGCGCTGGCCGCTTTGAGCGGCGTGGCCGCGCAGGCGCTGGCGCCCGATTTGGTCGGGCCGCTGCGCCAGCTGCAAGGCGCGCCGCCGCCCTACGAGGTGCGCATTCATCGCCGCTACAACCCCGAGGGCCTGTCGCGCCTGAACATCGTGCCAGGCCTGATCGGCACCATCCTCACCATGACCATGGTCATGCTCACCGCCCTGGCGATGACGCGCGAGCGCGAGCGCGGCACGATGGAAAACCTGCTGGCCACGCCGGTGCGCCCGCTGGAGGTGATGGTCGGCAAGATCGCGCCCTACGTGGTGGTCGGCTACGTGCAGCTGGGCGTCATTTTGCTGGTGGCCTGGGCGCTGTTCCAGGTGCCCATGGTGGGCAGCTTTGCGCTGCTGATGGCGATGATCGGCGTGTTCATCCTGGCCAGCCTGGCGGTGGGCTTCACCTTCAGCACGCTGGCCAGGAACCAGCTGCAGGCGGTGCAGATGACCTTCTTTTTCTTCCTGCCCTCGATCCTGCTGTCGGGCTTCATGTTTCCGTTTCGCGGCATGCCGCCCTGGGCGCAGTGGGTTGGCGAGGTGCTGCCGCTGACGCACTTTTTGCGTATCGTGCGCGGCATCCTGCTCAAGGGCAGCGGCTGGCCCGACGTGCTGCCCGAGCTGTGGCCCATGCTGGCCTTCATGCTCGCCGTGGGCGTGGTGGCGCTGCTGCGCTACCGCAGAACGCTGGATTGAGCCCCCCGATAATTCGCCCCATGTCCGCATCCAACCCGACCCCGAACGCCTTGCCCATCGATATCGTCATCATGGCCGCGGGCAAGGGCACGCGCATGAAAAGCCGTGTGCCCAAGGTGCTGCAAAAACTGGCCGGCCGGCCGCTGCTGGGCCATGTGCTGGCCACGGCGCAGGCGCTGCACGCGCGCCGCGTGGTGACCGTCACCGGCCACGGCGCTCCTGAAGTGGAAGCTTATGGCGCAGGCATGGCGCGGGCTGGAGGCCAATTTGATTTGAAATTTGCCCGCCAGGAGCCGCAGCTGGGCACCGGCCACGCGGTGCAGCAGGCCCTGCCCTTGCTGGCCGACGATGGGCTGGTGGTGGTGCTCTCGGGCGACGTGCCGCTGACCGAGGCCGCCACCCTGCAGGCGCTGGTGCAGGCGGCGCAGGACGAGCGGCTGGCGCTGCTGACGGTGCGCCTGCCCGACCCGACCGGCTACGGCCGCATCGTGCGCGCGGCGGACGGCGGCGTGCAGCGCATCGTCGAGCAAAAGGACGCCAGCGCGGACGAGCGCGCCATCGACGAGGTCTACAGCGGCATCATGGCCGTGCCCGCGCGCCACCTGCGCCGCTGGCTGGCGCGCCTGACCAAGGACAACGCCCAGGGCGAGTACTACCTGACCGACATCGTCGCCATGGCAGTGCTCGACGGCGTTCCCGTGGCGGCCCACCGCATCGACGACGCGCTGCAGGTGGCCGGCGTGAACAGCCCGCTGCAGCTGGCCGAGCTCGAGCGCGCGCACCAGCGACGCCAGGCCGAGGCGCTGATGGCGCAGGGCGTGCGCCTGGCGGACCCGGCGCGGCTGGATGTGCGCGACGATGCGCGCAGCGGCGTGCCCGCCGAGTTGGTGTGCGGGCCGGACGTGGAGATCGACGTCGGCTGCATCTTCACCGGCCGCGTGACGTTGGGCGAGGGCGCGCAGATCGGCGCCTACTGCTGCATCGCCAACGCCGTGATCGCGGCCGGGGTGGTGATTCACCCCTTCACCCACATCGATGGCGAAGAGGACGGCGTCGGCGTGGGCGAGGGCGCGCGCGTGGGCCCGTTCGCGCGGTTGCGCCCGGGCGCCGAGCTGGGCGCCGAGGTGCACATCGGCAACTTCGTCGAAGTGAAAAACTCTATCCTCGCCGCCGGTGCCAAGGCCAACCACCTGGCTTATCTGGGCGACGCCACGGTGGGCGAGCGCGTCAACTACGGCGCGGGCAGCATCACCGCCAACTACGACGGCGCCAACAAGCACCGCACCGTGATCGAGGCCGACGTGCATGTGGGCAGCAACTGCGTGCTGGTGGCGCCGGTCACCATCGGTGCGGGCGGCACGGTGGGCGGCGGCTCCACCATCACCAAGAGCACGCCGGCGGGCAGCTTGAGCGTGGCGCGCGGCAAGCAGGTGAGCATCGCCAACTGGTCGCGGCCGGTGAAGAAAAAATAGCCCTCAGCGCGACAGCACTTCCCAGCGTTCCAGCGCGGCCATCAGCTCCTCCTCGATCGCGCCGTCGCGCGCCTGCAGCGCCACGGCTTTTTGCAGATCGCTCTGGTACAGCGTGCCATCGGCCAGCTGGCGGCGGATGTCGGCCTGTTCGCCCTCCAGCGCTTCGATGCGCGCGGGCAGGGCGTCCAGCTCGCGCTGATCCTTGTAGCTCAACTTCTTTTTTTGTAGCGGTTCGCGCTGATCCGGTGCCGGCGCGGGGCGTTTTTCGTTCGCATCGGGCGGCGCTGCGGGCGCCTCGCGCATGGCCTGCCAGCGCGCGCTTTGCGCCAGCCAGTCCTGCACGCCGCCCTCGTACTCGCGCCACTGGCCCGGGCCGTCCCAGGCCAGGGTGCTGGTCACCACGTTGTCCAGGAAGGCGCGGTCGTGGCTGACCAGGAACACCGTGCCCTCGTAGTCCTGCAGCAGTTGCTCCAGCAGCTCCAACGTGTCGATGTCCAGGTCGTTGGTGGGTTCGTCCAGCACCAGCACGTTGGCCGGCCGCGCGAACAGCCGCGCCAGCAGCAGGCGGCCCATCTCGCCGCCCGACAGGCTCTTGACCGGCGAGGCCGCGCGCGCCGGACTGAACAGGAAGTCGCCCAGGTAGCTCTTGACGTGCTGGCGCCGCGCGCCGATCTCGATCCACTCGCTGCCGGGGCTGATGAAGTCCGCCAGCGTGGCCTCGGGGTCGAGCGCGGCGCGCATCTGGTCGAAGTAGGCCACCTGCAGGTTGGCGCCGCGCCGCACGCGCCCGCGCTCGGGCTCCAGCTCGCCCAGGATCAGCTTGAGCAGCGTGGTCTTGCCCGCGCCGTTGGGGCCGATCAGGCCCACCTTGTCGCCACGCAGCACGGTGGCGCTCAGGTCGCGGGCGATGGCCTTGGCGCCGAAGGCCAGGTGCACGTGCTCCAGCTCGGCCACCAGCTTGCCCTGGTAGCCGGCCACCCCCGCGTCCACGTCCAGCCGCACGCGTCCGAGCTGCTCGCGCCGTGCCGCGCGCGCGGCGCGCAAGGCCTGCAGCCGGTTGATGCGCCCCTGCGCGCGGGTGCGGCGCGCCTCCACGCCCTGGCGAATCCACGCTTCCTCCTGCGCCAGCAGCTTGTCGGCGCGCGCCTGGATGGTGGCTTCCTGCGTCAGCTGCTCGGCCTTCAGCGCCTGGTACTGCGCGAAGCTGCCCGGATACGACAGCAGGCGCCCACGGTCCAGCTCGACGATGCGCGTGGCCACCCGGTCCAGGAAGGCCCGGTCGTGTGTGATGACCACCACGGCGCCGCGAAAGCCCAGCAGCAGCTCTTCCAGCCAGGCGATCGCGTCCAGGTCCAGGTGGTTGGTCGGCTCGTCCAGCAGTAGCACGTCCGGCCGCGTCACCAGCGCCTGGGCCAGCGCCACGCGCTTGCGGGTGCCGCCCGAGAGCTCGCTCACCGCCGCCTCGGGCGGCAGCCGCAGGCGCTGCAGGGCCTCGGCCACGCGCTGCTGCCAGTGCCAGCCGTCCTCGGCCTCGATGCGCGCCTGCAGGGCCGCCAGGTCGCCCTGGCCGGCGCCGTAGGCGTCGATCCAGTCCCGCACCGTCGACAGGCCTTGCGCCACCGCGTCGAACACGGTGGCGCCGCCGTTCAGCGCCGGGTCCTGCGCGACGTAGGCCAGGCGCAGGCCCTGGCTCATGCGCAACTCGCCGTCGTCCAGCCGCTCCAGGCCGGCCAGCACCTTCAGCAGCGAGGACTTGCCCGTGCCGTTGCGCCCGATCAGCCCCACCCGCTCCTGCGCTTCCAGGCTCAGCTGCGCGTCGTCCAGCAGCGGGACGTGCCCGAAGGCCAGGTGAGCGTGTTGGAGGGTGATCAGGGACATGAGGAGAACAGCGGCAAAAATTTCAGAGACTCTTGCGATCGGCAAGAAAACGATGCTATAGTCTAGGGCTTCGCTGATCGCAAGCCAGCTTGTCGATCGGGGAAAGGGCCAAGGCCTGGGTTTGACGGCATTGAACAAAAGTCGTCATCATTCAGACTCTGCCGAAAGCGTCAGGCAAACATGCAGGATGCAATTGGTAGAAACCCTCAAATTTGACAGGATTTTAATTTTCGTGTCATAATTCAAGGCTTCGCTGATCGCAGCGGAGTTTGCGCAAGATGAAGAGTTTTGCGGGTGATCTTTAACAAGATACAGCCGATAAGCGTGGGCGTTTGAAGGCGACTTGCCAAGTTCTGTTCAGGACTAAAACAAACGCTCATGAAGATAGAAGTGAAGTTCACTTCAATTCCGTTTAAATGAGTGACTCGAGAGAGTATAAATTTAACAAGATCGAACTGTAGAGTTTGATCCTGGCTCAGATTGAACGCTGGCGGAATGCTTTACACATGCAAGTCGAGCGGCAGCGCGGGGCAACCTGGCGGCGAGCGGCGAACGGGTGAGTAACACATCGGAACGTGCCCAGACGTGGGGGATAGCCCGGCGAAAGCCGGATTAATACCGCATGTGATCTGAGGATGAAAGTGGGGGACCGCAAGGCCTCACGCGTTTGGAGCGGCCGATGGCAGATTAGGTAGTTGGTGGGGTAAAGGCTTACCAAGCCTGCGATCTGTAGCTGGTCTGAGAGGATGATCAGCCACACTGGGACTGAGACACGGCCCAGACTCCTACGGGAGGCAGCAGTGGGGAATTTTGGACAATGGGCGCAAGCCTGATCCAGCCATTCCGCGTGCAGGACGAAGGCCTTCGGGTTGTAAACTGCTTTTGTACGGAACGAAAGGGCTCTCTCTAATACAGGGGGCATATGACGGTACCGTAAGAATAAGCACCGGCTAACTACGTGCCAGCAGCCGCGGTAATACGTAGGGTGCAAGCGTTAATCGGAATTACTGGGCGTAAAGCGTGCGCAGGCGGTTTTGTAAGACAGAGGTGAAATCCCCGGGCTCAACCTGGGAACGGCCTTTGTGACTGCAAAGCTGGAGTGCGGCAGAGGGGGATGGAATTCCGCGTGTAGCAGTGAAATGCGTAGATATGCGGAGGAACACCGATGGCGAAGGCAATCCCCTGGGCCTGCACTGACGCTCATGCACGAAAGCGTGGGGAGCAAACAGGATTAGATACCCTGGTAGTCCACGCCCTAAACGATGTCAACTGGTTGTTGGGTCTTCACTGACTCAGTAACGAAGCTAACGCGTGAAGTTGACCGCCTGGGGAGTACGGCCGCAAGGTTAAAACTCAAAGGAATTGACGGGGACCCGCACAAGCGGTGGATGATGTGGTTTAATTCGATGCAACGCGAAAAACCTTACCCACCTTTGACATGTACGGAATCCTGCAGAGACGCAGGAGTGCTCGAAAGAGAGCCGTAACACAGGTGCTGCATGGCTGTCGTCAGCTCGTGTCGTGAGATGTTGGGTTAAGTCCCGCAACGAGCGCAACCCTTGCCATTAGTTGCTACGAAAGGGCACTCTAATGGGACTGCCGGTGACAAACCGGAGGAAGGTGGGGATGACGTCAAGTCCTCATGGCCCTTATAGGTGGGGCTACACACGTCATACAATGGCTGGTACAAAGGGTTGCCAACCCGCGAGGGGGAGCCAATCCCATAAAGCCAGTCGTAGTCCGGATCGCAGTCTGCAACTCGACTGCGTGAAGTCGGAATCGCTAGTAATCGTGGATCAGCATGTCACGGTGAATACGTTCCCGGGTCTTGTACACACCGCCCGTCACACCATGGGAGCGGGTTCTGCCAGAAGTAGTTAGCCTAACCGCAAGGGGGGCGATTACCACGGCAGGGTTCGTGACTGGGGTGAAGTCGTAACAAGGTAGCCGTATCGGAAGGTGCGGCTGGATCACCTCCTTTCTGGAAGAAAAGCAAGACAAGCTCAAACGTCCACACTTATCGGTTGTTGGAAGGTGTCGCCAGCGGTCCGGGCAAGAACAAGGCCCGCGGTTGACCGACTTGGGTCTGTAGCTCAGTTGGTTAGAGCACCGTCTTGATAAGGCGGGGGTCGTTGGTTCGAGACCAACCAGACCCACCATTTCCTCCAGCAGAGATCGGAGGGGGATTAGCTCAGCTGGGAGAGCACCTGCTTTGCAAGCAGGGGGTCGTCGGTTCGATCCCGTCATCCTCCACCAAGATTTCAATATCAAAGCATCAGGAAACGGGTGCTTTGATATTGGCATTTGCCAATAGATGAGGCCGCAAGGTCTCCGGCTGTTCTTTAACAATTCATAGAGTCGAATCAGCGTTGTCGACGGAAAGGGCGCAATCGTCAAGATTGAGTCCACCGTGCCGTCGGCAACAATTTTTGATTGCGTCACAAACGAATTCAACGCGAGTTGTATTCGAGTAATCCGAGCGAAAGCTCGATTACGGCATAACGCGTCAGGTGAAAGACCTGGCAAGTCCTTGATAGGCTTTGGTTTCGTGAGAAACGTCAAAGTTATAGGGTCAAGTGACTAAGAGCATGTGGTGGATGCCTTGGCGATGATAGGCGACGAAGGACGTGATAGCCTGCGAAAAGCTTCGGGGAGCTGGCAAATGAGCTTTGATCCGGAGATATCCGAATGGGGAAACCCACCGAAAGGTATCCTGCAGTGAATACATAGCTGCAGGAGGCGAACCGGGTGAACTGAAACATCTCAGTAGCTCGAGGAAAAGACATCAACCGAGATTCCGAAAGTAGTGGCGAGCGAAATCGGAGAAGCCTTCTAGTGATAGCACGACCGTTAGCAAAACAAGCTGGAAAGCTTGACCACAGCAGGTGATAGTCCTGTATGCGAAAGCGGACGTGTGGTACCAGGCTAGAGACAAGTAGGGCGGGACACGTGTAATCCTGTCTGAACATGGGGGGACCATCCTCCAAGGCTAAATACTCATCATCGACCGATAGTGAACTAGTACCGTGAGGGAAAGGCGAAAAGAACCCCGGGAGGGGAGTGAAATAGATCCTGAAACCGCATGCTTACAAAAAGTCGGAGCCTCGCAAGGGGTGACGGCGTACCTTTTGTATAATGGGTCAGCGACTTACATTCAGTGGCAAGGTTAACCGAATAGGGAAGCCGAAGAGAAATCGAGTCCGAATAGGGCGTTCAGTCGCTGGGTGTAGACCCGAAACCAAGTGATCTATCCATGGCCAGGATGAAGGTGCCGTAACAGGTACTGGAGGTCCGAACCCACTGGTGTTGCAAAACCAGGGGATGAGCTGTGGATAGGGGTGAAAGGCTAAACAAACTTGGAAATAGCTGGTTCTCTCCGAAAACTATTTAGGTAGTGCCTCAAGTATTACCTGCGGGGGTAGAGCACTGTTTTGGCTAGGGGGTCATGGCGACTTACCAAACCAAGGCAAACTCCGAATACCGCAGAGTACAGCTTGGGAGACAGTGCACCGGGTGCTAACGTCCGGACACAAGAGGGAAACAACCCAGACCGCCAGCTAAGGTCCCTAAAATTGGCTAAGTGGGAAACGAAGTGGGAAGGCTAAAACAGTCAGGATGTTGGCTTAGAAGCAGCCATCATTTAAAGAAAGCGTAATAGCTCACTGATCGAGTCGTCCTGCGCGGAAGATGTAACGGGGCTAAGCCAGTTACCGAAGCTGCGGATGCACAGTAATGTGCGTGGTAGGAGAGCGTTCTGTAAGCCTGTGAAGGTGGCTTGTAAAGGCTGCTGGAGGTATCAGAAGTGCGAATGCTGACATGAGTAGCGTTAAAGGGGGTGAAAAGCCTCCTCGCCGTAAGCGCAAGGTTTTCTACGCAACGTTCATCGGCGTAGAGTGAGTCGGCCCCTAAGGTGAGGCAGAGATGCGTAGCTGATGGGAAACAGGTCAATATTCCTGTACCGATGTGCAGTGCGATGTGGGGACGGATCCTAATAGGTCATCCAGTTATTGGATTCTGGTTTGGGCAGATGTAGGCGGCGCGTAGGCAAATCCGCGCGCCATATACCGAGGCTGCCCATCGAGCGAGCTTGCTCGTGAAGTGACTGAACGGGGTTCCAGGAAAAGCCACTAAGCTTCAGCTGTACACGACCGTACCGCAAACCGACACTGGTGCGCGAGATGAGTATTCTAAGGCGCTTGAGAGAACTCTGGAGAAGGAACTCGGCAAATTGACACCGTAACTTCGGAAGAAGGTGTGCCCAAGTAGTGTGATGAGAACATCTGAGCATGAAAGGGTTGCAATAAATAGGTGGCTGCGACTGTTTATCAAAAACACAGCACTCTGCAAACACGAAAGTGGACGTATAGGGTGTGACGCCTGCCCGGTGCTGGAAGATTAATTGATGGGGTGCAAGCTCTTGATCGAAGTCCCAGTAAACGGCGGCCGTAACTATAACGGTCCTAAGGTAGCGAAATTCCTTGTCGGGTAAGTTCCGACCTGCACGAATGGCGTAACGATGGCCACGCTGTCTCCTCCAGAGACTCAGCGAAGTTGAAATGTTTGTGATGATGCAATCTCCCCGCGGAAAGACGGAAAGACCCCATGAACCTTTACTGTAGCTTTGTATTGGACTTTGAACGGATCTGTGTAGGATAGGTGGGAGGCTTTGAAGTGCGGTCGCTAGATCGCATGGAGCCAACGTTGAAATACCACCCTGGTGCGTTTGAGGTTCTAACCTGGGTCCCTTATCGGGATCGGGGACAGTGCATGGTAGGCAGTTTGACTGGGGCGGTCTCCTCCCAAAGCGTAACGGAGGAGTTCGAAGGTACGCTAGTTACGGTCGGACATCGTGACGATAGTGCAATGGCATAAGCGTGCTTAACTGCGAGACTGACAAGTCGAGCAGATGCGAAAGCAGGACATAGTGATCCGGTGGTTCTGTATGGAAGGGCCATCGCTCAACGGATAAAAGGTACTCTGGGGATAACAGGCTGATACCGCCCAAGAGTTCATATCGACGGCGGTGTTTGGCACCTCGATGTCGGCTCATCTCATCCTGGGGCTGTAGTCGGTCCCAAGGGTATGGCTGTTCGCCATTTAAAGAGGTACGTGAGCTGGGTTCAAAACGTCGTGAGACAGTTTGGTCCCTATCTTCCGTGGGCGCTGCAGATTTGAGAAAGCCTGCTCCTAGTACGAGAGGACCGGAGTGGACGCACCCCTGGTGTACCTGTTGTCACGCCCGTGGCATCGCAGGGTAGCTAAGTGCGGAAGAGATAACCGCTGAAAGCATCTAAGCGGGAAACTCGTTTCAAGATGAGATCTGCCGGGGCCTTGAGCCCCCTCAAGAGTCGTTCTAGACCAGGACGTTGATAGGCTGGGTGTGCAAGGGCAGCAATGCTCTGAGCTAACCAGTACTAATTGCTCGTGCGGCTTGACCCTATAATTTTGATCGGCCCGATCAAAACTGTTGTGCCATGTGACGCAAAACAAAAACCGATTCGACCTCTATGAATTCGCCGTCCAGCCCCAAAAGCTGTCCGGCAACCCGTTATGCCTGATGACCATAGCAAGGTGGTACCACTCCTTCCCATCCCGAACAGGACCGTGAAACGCCTTAGCGCCAATGATAGTGCGGACTCCCGTGTGAAAGTAGGACATCGTCAGGCTTCTACAGCCAAAAACGCCCCACCCGATGAAGGTGGGGCGTTTTTTTTGGGCCAGACACCGGCTTGCCGGCGGCGCCCTACAATCAAACCATGATTTCACGCGAGCCCACGATCGAGCGCTTGGCCACGGCCAAGTCGGTTCTGTTGACGCCGTTTGGCCTGACCGAGGCCGATTTGGACCGGGTGCTGGGCGGCATCGCCACCCATGCGGTGGACGATGCCGACCTGTACTTCCAGTACACCCGCGCCGAGAGCTGGAGCCTGGAAGAGGGCATCGTCAAGACGGGCAGCTTTTCGATCGACCAGGGCGTGGGCGTGCGCGCCGTCAGCGGCGAGAAGACGGCCTTTGGCTACTCCGATGACATCACGCTGGCGTCGCTGCTGGAGACGGCTACGGCGGTGCGCGCGATCGGCGCCGCAGGCCAAAGTCGCCGCATCAAGCTGGCCAAAGCCAAGCTGGCAGGCAGTCGCCGGCTGTATGCCGACCTGGACCCGATTGCCACGCTGGGCAGTGCCGACAAGGTGCAGCTGCTGGAGCAGGTCGAACGCTGGGCGCGCGCCAAGGACCCGCGCGTGGTCCAGGTCATGGCGGGCCTGGCCTGCGAATACGACGTGGTGCTGATTGCGCGCCTGGACGGTACCCTCGCCGCCGATGTGCGTCCGCTCATCCGCCTGTCGGTGACGGTCATCGCCGAGCAGGATGGGCGCCGCGAAGTGGGCTCCTTTGGCGGCGGCGGCCGCTTTGGCCTGGACCACTTCGACGACGCCCTGCTGCGCCACTACGTCGACGAGGCCGTCGCGGGCGCGCTGACCAATTTGCAGTCCCGCCCGGCGCCGGCGGGCGAGATGACGGTGGTGTTGGGCCCGGGCTGGCCTGGCGTGTTGCTGCACGAGGCGGTCGGGCACGGCCTGGAGGGCGACTTCAACCGCAAGGGCTCCAGCGCCTTCAGTGGCCGCATCGGCCAGCGCGTGGCCGCCAAGGGCGTGACGGTGCTGGACGACGGCACCATGGCCGGGCGCCGCGGCAGCCTCAACATCGACGACGAAGGCCATGCCACGCAGCGCAACGTGCTGATCGAGGACGGCATCCTCAAGGGCTACATGCAGGATGCGCTGAATGCCCGGCTGATGAAGGGCAAGCCCACCGGCAACGGGCGGCGCGAAAGCTACGCGCACATTCCCATGCCGCGCATGACCAACACCTACATGCTGGCGGGTGACAAGGATCCGCGCGAGATCGTGGCCAGCATCCGGCGCGGCCTGTACGCCACCAACTTCGGCGGCGGGCAGGTCGACATCACCAGCGGCAAGTTCGTGTTCTCGGCCAGCCAGGCCTACTGGGTCGAGAACGGCCAGATCCAGTACCCCGTCAAGGGCGCCACCATCGTCGGCAGCGGGCCCGAAGCCCTCAAGAAGGTGACCCTCATCGGCAACGACCTGCAGCTCGACTCGGGGGTGGGCGTGTGCGGCAAGGAAGGGCAGAGCGTGCCGGTGGGCGTGGGCCAGCCCACGCTGCGGCTCGAAGGCCTGACCGTGGGCGGCACGGCGTGACTTGCGCGCAACACCGGGTCGTGCGCATGGGGCCACGCCTGGCCAGCTGTGCTATATTTTGCCAGTGATGTCCCGAGCCGCTGCGTTTTATTTCTTTTTTTGGTTCTCGGTCCCCGGCGGACGAGAGGAGAAGATGTAAGCGCCTGCAGCACAGACCTCCCAAGAACCGCCGACGCGATGAGCCCGGCGGTTTTTTCATGCCCCTTCCATTTTCACTCGCTCAAGGAAAGCAGCCATGAACACCAAAGCCCATGTGGACGCCCAGCCGTCCTGGCAAACGTCGCCGGCCCGCACCAGCCAGACCGACGACGAACGCATCAAGGACATTGCCGTGCTTCCGCCTCCCGAGCATCTGATTCGCTTCTTTCCCATCCGCGGCACACCGGCCGAGACCTTGATCAGCAACACGCGCAAGGCCATCCGCCGCATGATTGCCGGCAAGGACGACCGGCTGCTGGTGGTGATCGGCCCGTGCTCGATCCACGATCCGGTGGCGGCCATGGACTATGCCCGGCGCCTGATGCCGCTGCGCGAGAAATACCAGGACACGCTGGAGATCGTGATGCGCGTGTACTTCGAAAAGCCCCGCACCACGGTGGGCTGGAAGGGCCTGATCAACGACCCCTACCTCGATGAGAGCTACCGCATCGACGAAGGCCTGCGCATTGCCCGCCAGCTGCTGATCGAAATTAACCGCCTGGGCCTGCCCGCGGGCAGCGAGTTTCTGGACGTGATTTCGCCGCAGTACATCGGCGACCTGATCAGCTGGGGCGCCATCGGCGCGCGCACCACCGAAAGCCAGGTGCACCGCGAACTGGCCTCGGGCCTGTCGGCGCCGGTAGGCTTCAAGAACGGCACCGACGGCAACATCCGCATCGCCATCGACGCCATCCAGGCGGCCGCGCGTGGGCACCACTTCCTGTCGGTGCACAAGAATGGCCAGGTGGCCATCGTGCGCACCGGCGGCAACAAGGACTGCCACGCCATCCTGCGCGGCGGCAAGCTGCCCAACTACGATGCCGCGAGCGTCAAGGCCGCCTGCGATCAGCTGACCGAAGCCAAGCTGCCGTCGGCCCTGATGATCGACATGAGCCATGCCAACAGCAGCAAGAAGCACGAGCGGCAGCTGGACGTCGCGCGCGACGTGGCGGCGCAGCTGGGCGCCGGCTCGCGCTGCATCTTCGGCGTGATGGTGGAAAGCCACATCCACGAAGGCGCGCAGAAATTCACGCCCGGCAAGGACGACGTGTCCGCGCTGCAATACGGTAAGAGCATCACCGACGCCTGCATCGGCTGGGACGGCTCGCAAGCCATCCTGCAGGTGCTGTCCGACGCGGTGCGGGCGCGGCGCGCGCGGGGTGGGACGAGCTGCTGAAATTTCAGATCAAATCGAGCGCTGGCCCGCGTCCATTGGGCGCAAGAAGCTATCGATTCGATAGTTTTTGCAGCAGCTTGGCGTGCACCCCGCCAAAGCCGCCGTTGCTCATGCACAGCACGTGATCGCCGGGCTGCGCCGCCGCGTCGACCTGGGCCACCAGGGCGTCGATGCTGGCGGCCAGCTGGGCGCGCTCGCCCAGCGGCGCCAGCGCGGCGGCGGCGTCCCAGTCCAAGCCGCCGGTGTGGCAAAAGGCCCCGTCGGCGTGCTCCAGCGCCCAGGGCAGCTGGCTCTTCATGGTGCCCAGCTTCATGGTGTTGCTGCGCGGCTCGAACACGGCCAGGATGCGGTCGGTGCGCCGGCCCGCGGCGTCGAGTTGCCGGCGCAGGCCGTCGACGGTGGTGCGCATGGCCGTCGGGTGGTGGGCGAAGTCGTCGTACACGGTGACCATGCCACCGCCGCGCGCCACCGTGCCGCGCACTTCCATGCGCCGCCGCACGTTCTCGAAGCGGGCCAACGCGGCGCAGGCCTGGGCCGGCGCCACGCCCACGTGCTCGGCGGCCGAGATGGCGGCCAGCGCGTTGAGCTGGTTGTGCGTGCCCGACAGCGCCCAATGCACGCGCCCGACACTGCGCCCGCCCCGCAGCACCTCGAAGTCGCCAGCCTCGCCCCGCGCGCTGAAATCGCTCACCGCGCTGCCAAAGCCGCGCCGCTCGCTCCAGCAGCCTTGCGCCAGCACGCGGGCGAGGCTTTCTTCCAGGTCGTTGACCACCACGCGTCCGCTGGCCGGTACCGTGCGCAGCAGGTGGTGGAACTGGCGCTCGATCTGGCCCAGGTCGTCGAAGATGTCGGCGTGGTCGAACTCCAGGTTGTTCAGCACCGCGGTGCGTGGGCGGTAGTGCACGAACTTGCTGCGCTTGTCGAAAAATGCCGTGTCGTACTCGTCCGCTTCGATGACGAAGAGCGGGCGCGCTTGCCCTTGGGCCAGGGCGCCCAGGCGCGCCGAGATGCCGAAGTTGAGCGGCACGCCACCCACCAGGAAGCCGGGCGTTTGGCCCACGCTCTCCAGCACCCAGGCCAGCATCGAGGTGGTGGTCGTCTTGCCGTGCGTGCCCGCCACGGCTAGCACGTGGCGGCCGGCCAGCACGTGCTCGGCCAGCCACTGCGGGCCGCTGGTGTAGGGCGCGCCGGCATCCAGGATGGCTTCCATCAGCGGAAACTTGGGCGTGCCGTCGGCCAGGCGTGCGCGCGAGACCACGTTGCCGACCACGAAGACGTCGGGTTTCAGCGCCAGCTGGTCGACGCCATAGCCTTCGATCAGTTCGATGCCCAGCGCGCGCAACTGGTCGCTCATGGGCGGGTAAACGCCCGCGTCGCAGCCGGTGACGGTGTGGCCGGCTTCGCGCGCCAGCGCCGCCAGCCCACCCATGAAGGTGCCGCAAATGCCCAGGATGTGAATGTGCATGGCGGCCGATTCTAGAGATCAGCGCGCGCTCAGACGGGGACGTGGCGTGAAATAACGCAGCAGGCGCTCCAGCAGCAGCGCGCCGATGATCATGGCGTAGACCTGCACTTCGGCAAAGTCGTTCTTGCCGGCGCGCATCCAGAAGAAGTGCAGCAGCGCCAGGCCCGCGATCAGGTACACCAGCCGGTGCAGCGCCTGCCACTGGCGCCCGCCCAGCCAGCGCACGGCGCGGTTGAACGAGGTGAGCGCCAGCGGCAGCAGCAGCAGCCAGCACGCAAAGCCCACCAGGATGAACGGGCGCTTGAGGATGTCGCGGCCGATGTCGGCCGCATCCAGCCCCATGTCCAGCCAGGCGTAGGCCAGCAGATGGCAGCAGGCGTAGAAGAAGGTGAACAGGCCCAGCATGCGCCGAAAGTGCGCCAGTTGCGGCGTCCGGGTGCGGATGCGCAGCGGCGTGATGGCGAGCGTGAGGCACAGGAAGCGCAGCGTCCAGTCGCCGCAGGAGCGGATCAGCGCCTCGGCCGGGTTGGCGCCCAGCTGGTCGGACGCCGCGCCGTACACCAGCCACGCCAGGGGCAGCAGGCACAGCGCGAGGACGACCGGCTTGGCGGCCGGGTGCAGCAGCAGTGCGCGCACGGATTTCACGTCGCGCTCAAAAGTATTTCTTCAGGTCCATGCCGGCGTAGAGCTGGCCGACCTCGGCCTCGTAGCCGTTGAACAGCAGCGTCTTGCGGCGCTTGGCAAACAGGCCGTCCTCGCCGATGCGCCGCTCGGTGGCCTGGCTCCAGCGCGGGTGATCGACGTTGGGGTTGACGTTGGAATAAAAGCCGTACTCGTTGGCGGCGGCCTTGTTCCAGGCGGTGCCGGGCTGTTTTTCGACAAAGCGGATCTTGACGATGGACTTGGCGGACTTGAAGCCGTACTTCCAGGGCACCACCACACGCACCGGCGCGCCGTTTTGCCGCGGCAGCGCGTCGCCGTACATGCCGAAGGTCAGCAGCGTGAGCGGGTGCAGCGCCTCGTCCATGCGCAGGCCTTCGGTGTAGGGCCAGTCCAGCACGCCCGAGCGCACGCCGGGCATCTGCTTGGGGTCGGCCAGGGTGACAAACTCGACGTACTTGACGCTGCCCAGCGGCTGCACGTGCTGGATCAGGGCCGACAGTGAATAGCCGATCCAGGGGATCACCATTGACCAGCCCTCCACGCAGCGCAGGCGGTAGATGCGCTCTTCCAGCGGGCTGAGCTTGCGCAGGTCTTCCAGCGCGATGCGGCCGGGCTTGCTCACCAGGCCTTCGATTTCGACCGACCAGGGGTCGATCTTGAGCGCGGCGGCGGCATGCGCCGGATCGCTTTTGTCGGTGCCGAATTCGTAGAAATTGTTGTAGCTGGTGGCGTCTTTTTGCGGCGTGGTTTTTTCCATCGTCACGGCACCGGCCACCGGGGAGCGGGCGGCGCTCAGGGCGGCGCGCGCATCGCGCGCGGCCCAGCCGGCCAGCGCGCTGCCGGCGGCGCCCAGGGCCAGGGCCTTGAGCAGGGTGCGCCGGTCCTGATAAACCGTCTGGGGAGTGATTTCGCTGGGCAGTGGCTGGTGGGCGCTGGTTTTGCGCACGAGGATGGGCATGGCGAACTCCTTTTCAGCCCCTAATTCGGCCCGCCGACCCTTGGGGTTACAGCGAACCGTAGCTGTGCAGGCCCGACAGGAACATGTTGACGCCGATGAAGGCGAAGGTGGTGACGGCCAGGCCGCTCAGCGCCCACCACGAGGCCACGGTGCCGCGCAGGCCCTTCATCAGGCGCATGTGCAGCCAGGCGGCGTAGTTCAGCCACACGATCAGGGCCCAGGTCTCCTTCGGGTCCCAGCTCCAGTAGCCGCCCCAGGCCTCGGCGGCCCACAGCGCGCCCAGCACGGTGGCGATGGTGAAGAAGGCAAAGCCCACCGCGATGGATTTGTACATCACGTCGTCCAGCACCTCCAGGCTGGGCAGGCGCTCGCTGATGCGCTTGCGCCCCAGCAGGATGCCACCCACGATCAGCGCGGCGATGATGGCGTAGCCCACCCAGTAGCTGCCGCCGGCCTCGCCCACGCCGCGCTGGCGAAAGGCAATGGGCACGAAGCACAGCGCGATGCCCAGCAGCCAGATGGGCGCCAGCTTGTGCCAGCGCGTCTCGGCGGCCTGCTGCTTGATGAGGTGGGCGAACGCGATCATGGCCGCCAGCGCGAACGAGCCGTAGCCGATGAAGTTGGCCGGCACGTGCAGCTTCATCCACCAGCTCTTCAGGGCCGGGATCAGGGGCTGGATCGCCTGCGCGTCGCGCACCAGCGTGTACCACAGCAGGAAGCCGACGGCCGCGCTCACCACCAGCATCACGAAGGCACCCATGGCGCGGGTCTTGTACTGCGCCTCGTAGTACAGGTAGAACAGCGCCGTGATCCACGAGAACAGCACGAACACCTCATACAGGTTGCTGACCGGGATGTGGCCGATGTCGGCCCCGATCTGGTAGCCCTCGTACCAGCGCACCATGGTGCCCACCAGCGCCAGCGTGACGGCCACCCAGGCCAGCTTGCTGCCCAGGCCCTCCAGCGCGGCGGCGGGCCCGCGCGCGAACATGCCGATCCAGTAGAAGGCCGTGCTTATGAAGAACAGCATGCTCATCCACAGGATGGCCGACTGGCTGGACAGGAAGTACTTGAGCCAGAACACCGTGTCGCCGCGGCGCAGGTCGCCGTCGTAGGAGACGATGGCCAGCAGCGACAGCGCGGTGACCACCAGCATCAGGGTGCGCAGCGGGCGCCACAGCCAGGCCAGCCAGATCGCCGCCGGCACCGTGGCCACCAGGATGCCCTTGTCGTACACGTCCATCGCGCCGTGGTAGCGCTGGAAGGCGAACACCGCGCCGGCCACGGCCAGCAGGGCAAACAGCCAGTCGCCCCAGGTGCGGCGCGAAAAATAGCCTTCGCTCAAGGCCAGCGGGCCGGAGGCGGTCAGGGTGGTGGTGTTCATGGCTTCAGGTCCCCTTCGGTGGCGGCGGGTGCGGCCAGCAACTGGTGCCGCAGTTGTTCGAATTCGCGATCGGCTTCCAGTGTCTTGCGGTTGGACGACAGCGCCATCATGGCGTGGCTGCCGCCGGCATCGCCGGGCGTGAGCCACACCCACAGGCGCCGCTCGCGGATGTAGAGCATGGCAAAGACGCCCAGGATCAGCAAGGCGCAGCCCAGATAGACCACGTTCTTGCCGGGGGCGCGCGCCACCTGGAACACGCTGGCCTGCACCGGGGTGAAGGCGTCGAGCTCGAACACCAGCGGCGAGGGGTACAGCGGCGCGTCCGACAGCGCCAGCACGGCCTGCGTCATGAACTGGCGGGTGCTGTCGTCGGCCTCGCTCAAAGGCTTGCGGCCGTGGGTCTCGCGCGCCAGCGCGTCCAGCTCGAACAGGCTGCCGTTCAGGATGCGCAACAGCACCTCGGCCGCGCGCTCGCGCTCGCCCGGCGGCACCGCGGTCTCGATGAAGTTGGACACCGCCGGCAGGCCCGCCAGGGGCGCGCCGCCGGTGCTGGCGTCGTGGCCGGCGCCGGCGAACAGGTCCAGCGCGCGCGTGGCCGACACCGCCAGCTGCTCGGCCAGCTCGGGGCGCTTGGGATCGACCACCTTGGCCACGTAGCGCTGCACGGCGCGCGCGCGCTCGGCCGGGTCGTGCAGGGCCGCCAGCAGGTGGATGAAGCCGTCCATCGAGTCCTGGTCGTCGGCCGGCACGCGCAGGTAGCGGAAGGACTCGGCGCCGCTGTCGCGCACGCCCAGCAGGAACACCGGCACGCCATCGCCCATGTCGATGGGGCGCATGTAGTTGTTGTACTCGCGCGCCTGGCCCGAGGCATCGCGCAGCTTGTACGAAATGCTGGGGCCGACGTTCTTCAGGTTGCGCTCGGTGCTGCTCTTGTCGGCGGCGCCCAGGCGCTGGCTCAGCGCATGGCCCAGGTCGACGCGGCGCACGTCGGTGGCGCTGCCGGCGGTGGCGTCCGACAGGTTTTCGACGTTGATGACGCGCAGGCCGGTGTATTCCAGCGTCATCTTGTCCTTGCCGTTGGTGATGGGCGAGGAGCCGCCGATGGTGCCCTCGACGGTGAAGCTCTTGGTGCTGCCGTTCATCGGCAGCGCGCGCAGCGTGACGTGCGAGCCGCCGTCGTCGAAGCTGCTCTGGTAGATCTGGATGCCCTTGTAGCTGACCGGGTGGTTGACCTCCACGCGCGTGGGGTGCTTCTCGCCGGTGGCGAAATCGTGGATCACGATGTCGCTGGCGAACAGCTTGGGCATGCCGGTGGAGTAGTAGTCGACGGTGAACTTCTTGAGCTCGACCGCGAACGGCAGCTCCTGCAGCAGGATGCCGTCGGACTGGCTGAGGATGGCGGTGCTGGACTGCGAGCCCTCGGACACCACCAGGTTGCCGCGGAAGGTGGGGTTGGCCGAGCTCAGCCGGTGCTCGGGCTTGACGTCGGCGATCATGCCGCCGCCCGCATACACCGACTTGCCGCCCATCCAGGTCATGGCGCGCACGAACAGGTCGCCGTCCAGCAGCCCGCCCAGGCACACCAGCACGATGGCGCTGTGCGCGGCGATGTAGCCGATCTTGTTGGCCGTGCCCTTCTTGGCCGCCACCATCCAGCCGGCGCCGCCCTCGCGCGGGCGCTCCTGCAGGCGCACCTTCCAGCCGCCGGCGGCCAGTTGCTGGCCGATGCGCCGGGCGCTGGCGGCGGGGCCTTCGCCGGCCACGTCGCCCTCGGCCTTGTGGTGGAAGGCCTTCAGGCTTTGCTCGCGGATGTTTTCCTTGTAGGTGCGCATGTCCGCCAGGTACTTGGGCGTGTTGCGCGCGATGCACAGCGAGGTGCTGGTGACCAGGAAGGCCAGGATCAGCAGGAACCACCAGGCGCTGTAGACGGCGTTGAGCTTGAGCCGGAGGAACAGATCGGCCCAGAACGGCCCGAACTGGTTGACGTAGTTGGCGGCCGGCTCATGCTGCTTGAGCACGGTGCCGATCACCGAGGCGATGCAGATGACGGTGAGCAGCGCGATGGCAAAGCGCATCGAGGACAGCAACTCGACCGCCTGGCGCAAGGCGGGCGAGCCGCGCCGTGGGGTGTAACCGTGGATGTCTGCCGATGCCGTCATGTGTGCGCAATGCCTGCCGTGTGCCAGCGCCACGGCCAAAGCCTTGGAGCCGCCAGCGGCCGCCGAGGTTCCGGCCGCCGCCTTAGTTCATTCATACCCGCGGCTTCCTGGCAGTGAGACCGCAAAAAACAAACCGCGCCAAGCGATGCCGGGCGCGGTTGCCGTCGAGCACGCCGGCGCCAGGGCGCCGGTGTTCCGCGCCTCAGCGCAGGCCGGCGATGTAGTCCGACACCGCCTTGATCTCCTGGTCCGTCAGGTAGCGCGAGATGTCGTGCATCGGGATGCTGTTGCCGCGACTGCCATCGCGGAAGGCGGCCAGCTGCTTGGCCGTGTACTCGGCGTGCTGGCCCGACAGGCGCGGGTACTGCGACGGAATGCCCGCCCCGTTGGGGCTGTGGCAGCCGGCGCAGGCCGGAATGTGCCGGTCCTGCATGCCGCCGCGGAAGATTTTCTCGCCCAGCATCACCAGGTCCTTTTCCTTGGCGAAGCCGGGCTTTTCCTTCTGCGTGGCCAGCCACGCGGCGATGTTGCGCGCGTCCTGTTCGCTCAGCATGCCGGCAAAGCCCACCATGATGGGGTCCTTGCGCACGCCGCTCTTGAACTCCAGCAACTGCTTGACCAGGTACTCGGGGTGTTGCTGGGCCAGCGTGGGCTGCAGCGGCACGCTGGAGTTGCCGTCTGCGCCGTGGCAGGCGGCGCACACCGTGCCGTAGCTGGCGCTGCCCTTGGCCAGGTCGGGCTTGGCGGGGGCGGCGGGCGCATCGGCGGCCGAGGCGGACATGGCCAGCACGGCGGTGATCAGAAAGGCAGCAAGCGACTTCATGAGCGATCGTCTTCTTTGAATGAAGGGGGACGGAGGACGTTTAGCCTCGTGATTCTACAATGGCCGGCCCCAACGCCCCAATCGCGGCAAGGGGTTCGACCCTTTGCCCGCCGCATGCCACCTCGCCCCGCTCCTTCCTGTCCCAGCCCCGGCATGGAGCCCGCCGCCCGGCAGGCGCTGGGCTGGCTGCACACCGCGCGCTTTCTGACCACCGCCGCGCAGCTCGACCAGCTGCCCGCGCTGGACACGCCCGAGATCGCCTTCGTCGGGCGCTCCAATGCCGGCAAGTCCACCGCCATCAACACGCTCACGCAGCAGACGCAGCTGGCCTTTGCCTCGCGCAAGCCCGGGCGCACCCAGCACATCAACCTGTTCGCCCTGGGGCGCCAGGGCCAGACCGACGCCGTGCTGGCCGACCTGCCCGGCTACGGCTACGCCGCCGTGCCGCTGGCCGACAAGCTGCGCTGGCAGCGCGTGATGGCCAACTACCTGGTCTCGCGCGCCAACCTGCGCGCGGTGGTGCTGATGTGCGACCCGCGCCATGGCCTGAAGGAGCTGGACGAGGCGCTGCTGGACGTGATCCGCCCGCGGGTGGAGCAGGGGCTGAAGTTCTTGGTACTGCTGACCAAGGCCGACAAGCTCACGCGCGCCGAGCAGGCCAAGGCCTTGTCGATCGCGCGGCTGCAGGCCGGCGGCGGCGAGGTGATGCTGTTTTCGGCCCTCAAGCGCCAGGGCGTGGAGCCGGCGGCGCTGTGGCTGCGCGCCTTGGTCGATGCGCCGCCACCGCAGGCCGAACCCGCCGAGGAGCCCGCATGATCGAAACCTTCGATGCCACGCTGCCGCACGGCATCACGCTGAGCTGCCGCGCCGCCGGCGCGCGTGGGCGGCCGCTGATGCTGTTTCTGCACGGCTTTCCGGAAGGCGCCTTCGTGTGGGACGCGCTGATGCAGCGCTTCGCCCAGCCCGAGCATGGCGGCTTTCGCTGCGTGGCGCCCAACCTGCGCGGCTTTGAAAAGTCCAGCGCCCCGGCCGAGGCCGCCGCCTACAAGCCCGCGCCGATGGTGCAGGACATCATGGCGCTGGCCGCGCAGGAAGGCGTGGACGGCCGCATCCACACCCTGGTCGCGCACGACTGGGGCGGCGCCTTCGCCTGGGGCGCCGCGCACGCGCATGCCGATCGCATCGAGCGCCTGGTCATCATCAACTCGCCGCACCCCGGCACCTTCGCGCGCGAGCTGAAAAACAACCCGGCGCAGCAGCAGGCCAGCGCCTACATGCATTTCCTGGCGCGCCCCGACGCCGAGGCCCTGCTGGCCGCCGACGACTACCGCCGCCTGTGGCCCTTCTTCACCACCATGGGCGTGGGCGCCGAGGGCCACGGCTGGCTGACCGAGGCCGTGCGCCAGCAGTACCGCGACGTGTGGGACCAAGGCCTCACGGGCGGCTGCAACCTGTACCGCGTCACCCCGCTCAAGCCGCCGCTGCCCGGGCAGGCCGCGGACGCCATCCCGGTGCCGCCGCCCGAGCGGGTGCGGGTGGACGTGCCGACCCTGGTGCTGTGGGCCATGGAGGACAAGGCCCTGCTGCCGGGCCTGCTGGACGGCCTGGACGCGTACGTGCCCCGGCTCACGCTGCATCGCCTGCCGGGCGCCACGCACTGGGTGGTGCACGAGCAGCCGGAGGTGGTGGCGGGCCAGATCGAGGCTTTTTTTGCTTCGAAATGAATAGCTGCTTGCGCGGACCGATCAAGCGCAAGCACCACTTTTGATACAAAGATGCCGCGTCCGGCAGCCGCATCTTCAAGAGCGCCAGGCACCCGGCTCAATACACCGACGGCACCCCCGGCGGCCGAGTCTTGAAGCGCTTGTGCACCCAGTAGTACTGCTCGGGCATGGTGTCGATCCAGGCCTGCAGCTCGGCGTTCATGCGCGCGGTGTCGGCGTTCACGTCGTCGCCGGGGTAGTTGGGCCAGGCCGGGTGCACGCGCACCTCGTAGCCTTCGGGCGTCAGGCGCGTGACCACGGGCACCACGCGCGCGCCGCCCAGCTTGGCAAAGCGCGGCAGCGAGGGCACGGTGGCGGTGGCGATGCCGAAGAAGGGCACGAAGATCGACTCCTGCGGGCCCAGGTCCATGTCGGGCAGCAAATACAGCATCTTGCCCTCGCGCAGCGCGCGCACGATGGGCTTGAGGCCCTCCTGGCGCGACAGCAGCGTGGCCTGGCCAAAGCGCAGGCGGCCGGCGCGCATCCAGGCGTCGATGGCGGGGTTGCTCTGGGTGGAGTAGATGGTGCAGGCGGGCCGCTCGATCTGGTCCATCACGGCGCTGCCGCCGGCGTCCATGCCGTAGAAGTGTGGGGCGAACATGACCACGGCGCCGGGGCGCGTGAGGTCTTCGGTGGCGCCGGTGATGCGCAGGCGCTGGCGCACCACGGCGGGCGGGGCGTGCCACAGCCAGGCGCGGTCGAAGAAGGCCTGGCTGAACAGCACAAAGCTGCGCCGGGCCACGGCCTGCACGCGCGCCTCGCTCCAATCGGGATAGCACAGGCGCAGGTTGACGTGCGCGATGCGGCGGCGCTTGCGCGCCAGCGCATACAGCAGCCGGCCCACGCCGGCGCCCAGCGCGCGCAGCACGGGCAGGGGCAGGCGCGCCAGCTGGCGCATGAAGAACATCAGCGCGGCGGTCACTGGACTACCCTCCGCGCCATGCGCTGCGGGATTCGCGCTTGGGAGCGGCCCGGCGCGCTCATGGGGTGGCCTTTCGCGGTGTCTTGTAGCGCCCGTAGCCCCACAGGTATTGCCCGGGGCACTGGGCGATGAGCTGCTCCATGGCACGGTTGATCTGGCCAACGGCGGTTGGCAGATCGCTGCTCAGGGGCTCGGGAAAGGGCTGCAGGTGGATGCAGTAGCCGCGTGCGCGCGGCAGGCGCTCGCCCCAGGCCAGGAGCGGCGTGGCGCCGGTCTGCTGCAGCAGGCGGGCGGCCAGGGTCATGGTGTAGGCCGGCTGGCCGAAAAACGGCGTCCACAGGCCCTGGCCCTCGGGCGGCACCTGGTCGGGCAGCAGGCCCACGGCCTGACCGGCGCGCAGCGCGCGGATCATCTGGCGCACGCCGGCCAGGGTGGTGGGCGCGGTCTGCAGGCCCTCGCGCTGGCGGGCCGTTGCAAGCACCTGGGCCAGCGCCGCCTGGCGCGCGGGCCGGTACAGCACGGTGATGGGCCCGTGCGCGGCGCCGAAGCGCGTGGCCGCGCCCTGGGCGGTGATCTCGAAGCAGCCCATGTGCGGGGTGAGGTAGACGATGCCGCGGCCGGCGGCGTAGGCCGCTTCGATCAGCTCGGCGCCGTCCCACTGCACGGGTACCGGCGCGCCGAACCACAGGCGCGGCGTCTCGGCCGCCATGCGCCCGGCGTGGGCCACGGCGGCGCGCACCTGGGCCAGGCGGTAGCCGGCGCGCGCCGAGTTCTCGGCAAAGCGGCGCCGGTAGGTGGGCGAGGCCAGCCAGGTCAGCCAGCCCAGCGCGGCGCCCAGGGCGTGCAGCAGCCCCAAGGGCCACCGGGACGCAAGGCGATACAACGTGAGCATGGGCAAAGGACTAAAATGCGTGGGTCGCCGAGTTATGGAACTACTTGCAGGGCGACGTTAAACAAGGTCTGCTAAAGCGTTCGCCAGAGCTCCCACCGGTTTGGCAACGCAAGTGTTCAAACTGCAGGAGTTTATTCAATGGATCTGGCCAACAGCTTTCTCTTCACCTCCGAGTCCGTCTCCGAGGGCCATCCGGACAAGGTGGCGGACCAAATCTCCGACGCCATTCTCGACGCCATCTACGCGCAGGACCCGCGCTCGCGCGTGGCCGCCGAGACGCTGACCAACACCGGCCTGGTGGTGCTGGCCGGCGAGATCACCACCAACGCGCACGTGGACTACATCCAGGTGGCGCGCGACACCATCCAGCGCATCGGCTACGACAACACCGAGTACGGCATCGACTACAAGGGCTGCGCGGTGCTGGTGGCCTACGACAAGCAGAGCAACGACATCGCGCAGGGCGTGGACCATGCGTCAGACGACCACCTGAACACCGGCGCGGGCGACCAGGGCCTGATGTTCGGCTACGCCTGCGACGAGACCGACACGCTGATGCCCGCGCCCATCTACTACGCGCACCGCCTGGTCGAGCGCCAGGCGCAGCTGCGCAAGAGCGGGGCGCTGCCCTTTCTGCGCCCCGACGCCAAGAGCCAGGTGACCATGCGCTACGTGGACGGCAAGCCGCACGGCATCGACACCGTGGTGCTCTCCACCCAGCACAGCCCCGACCAGAGCGAGACGGCCACCAAGATGAAGGCCAGCTTCGTCGAGGCGGTGGTGGAGGAAATCATCAAGCCGGTGCTGCCCAAGGAGTGGCTCAAGGGCACGCGCTATCTGGTCAACCCCACCGGCCGCTTCGTGGTGGGCGGCCCGCAGGGCGACTGCGGCCTGACCGGGCGCAAGATCATCGTCGACACCTACGGCGGCGCCTGCCCGCACGGCGGCGGCGCCTTCAGCGGCAAGGACCCGACCAAGGTGGACCGCAGCGCCGCCTACGCCGCGCGCTACGTGGCCAAGAACATCGTGGCCGCGGGCCTGGCGCGCCAGTGCCAGATCCAGGTGGCCTACGCCATCGGCGTGGCCGAGCCGATGAACATCACCGTCTACACCGAAGGCACGGGCGTGATCCCCGACGAGCAGATCGCCAAGCTGGTGCGCGCGCACTTCGACCTGCGTCCCAAGGGCATCATCCAGATGCTTGACCTGCTGCGCCCGATCTATCAGAAGACGGCCGCCTACGGCCACTTCGGCCGCGACGAGCCCGAGTTCACCTGGGAAAAGACCGACAAGGCGGCCGCGCTGCGTGCAGCGGCGGGGCTGAAGGAGCCGGCGCTGGCTTAGGGCCCGCAAACCCCAAAAACCGCAGGCGACCCCTGCGGTTTTTTTACGCCGCAAACACGCGCCGGGCGCCTTGGTAGCGCGCGGCGAAGTAGCGGCTGTCCAGGCTGACCTTGCGCACGGTGCCGCCGGTGGAGGGCGCGTGCACGAACTGCTCGCCGCCCACGTACAGGCCCATGTGCGAGAACGGCGCGCCGCTGGTGTTGAAGAACACCAGATCGCCGCGCTGCATCTGTGCGTCGTCCACCGGCACGCTGACGGCGGCCCACTGCGCCGTGCTGCGCGGCAGGCGCCGAGCGTGGCCGGTGATTTGCGCAAAAACGTACTGGATCAGGCCGCTGCAGTCGAAGCCGCCGCGTGGCGTGTTGCCGCCGTAGGTGTAGGGCGTGTTGACCAGCAGCATGGCCTGCGCCACGGCGGCCTCGCGTTCGCCGGGGTTGATCGCCAGCGGCGGGCCCGAGGCCGGCGTGGGCAGGGGCGGCTCGCGCCGTCCGGACGTGCCCATGCCGGTGCTCGTGCTGATGGGCGCGCGCGGGCTGGCGCAGCCGGCCAGCACGGTGGCCAGCGCCAGCGCCAGCGCCAGCGCGGCGCGCCGGTCCGTGGGGGCGTCCTGGGTTTGAGGCATTTTCGGGCTCCAGCGCGCATCCGACAAGCGCGGCAAGCTACATTCTAGATAGCAGACTGGATTTGTCCAGAGTTTGAATCACGCACGCCGCGCGCGCAGGCGCGCCACCATCAGCATCAGCACCGCCACGTTCAGCAACAGCACCAGCGCGGCGGCGGGGCCGGGGCGGTGCAGCAGGTGCGCCAGCTCGAAGGGCAGGTAGATGCCGGTGCTGAGCGCCGCCAGCCACTCGGCCCAGGCGCGGTCGTGCCACAGGCCCCAGCCCTCGGCCCCGCGCAGGGCCGCGTAGACCAGCGCGACCGAGACCACCTGCCCCGGGTGCACCTGCTGCAGGTGCTCGGACCAGCCGACGATCAGCGCCGGCCAGTGCGACTGCGGGTTCAGGTGCAGGTGGCCCACCAGCGCCAGGGCCAGCTTGTGCAGGCCGTGGCGCTGCAAGGCGTCGAAGCCGAAGGCCAGGGCCAGCGCGGCCAGGCCCTTGAGCCATTCGAGCATGGCGACGGCGTGGACGGAGCGCTCGAGCAGGCGGGACGAGGCGGCGGTCATGCGCGCAAGTATGGCGCGCGGCGCCGCTCAGCCGCGCAGGCGCGTGCCTTGCAGTGTGGGCGCCTGCAGGGCTGCGGCCGGGCTGCCGGCGCGCACGGGGGCAAAGCGGCCGGCGTTCCAGTCGTCCAGCGCGGCCTGCATTTCGTCCTGCGTGCGGGCGACGAAGTTCCACCAGATCAGGACGTCCTCGCCCAGGGGCACACCGCCCAGCAGCAGCAACTGCGCGGCGGCGTCGCACCGCACGGCAAGCTGCTCGCCGCCGGGCGCGAAGTAAAGCCACTCGCCGGGCGCCAGCGCCGCGCCGCCCACGGTGGCCGCGCCGCGCAGCACCAGCGCGGCGTATTCGAAGTCGGCCTGCAGCGGCAGCTCGGCGCGAGCGGCGCCGGCGGCTGTCAGGTCGATGCCGACCAGCGGCGTGTAGACCACCGCCGGGGCCGTCTGGCCCAGCGCGCTGCCGGCCAGCACGGTGGCGCGAAAGCCGCCCACGTCGACCACCGGCAGATCGGGGTGGTTCTGAAACGCCGGTTCGCGCCGACGTTCGTGCTCGGGCAGGGCAATCCACAACTGGGCCGCGTGCAGGCGCGCGCCGTCCACCACCGAGTCCTCGGTGTGCGCGATGCCGCGCCCGGCCGTCATCAGGTTGACCTGGCCGGGGCGGATGACCTGCTCGTTGCCCAGCGAGTCGCGGTGCACCACTTCGCCCTCGATCATCCAGGTGAAGGTCTGCAGCCCGATGTGCGGGTGCGCACCCACGTGCATGCCCTTGCCGGGCGCGAACTGCACCGGGCCGGCGTGGTCCAGAAAGCACCAGGCGCCCACGGTGCGGCGCGCGCGATGGGGCAGCGCCCGCGCCACGCGGGTGTCTTCGCCGACGATGGAGATGCGCGAGCGGTAGCGCTCGGGGGCGAGGGCTTGGTTCATGAAGGCTCCGGGCAGTCGGCTGGCAGCTTAGCGCGGATGGGCGGGCTGCGCCCGCCAACCGATTAGGGCCTGTTGACGCCATGAAAGGGGATCGCGTTGCCTCGCCAAGGGGCTGGATGCAAGGCGCCCGCGCGCAGCAAGGCCCGTGCCTTGCAAGCGCGGGCAACGCCGCAGACGGCCCCTTGGCGAGGCAACCCGTAGGGAAGCTCATGACAGCCCGCCCCTCGGCGTTGCGCTTCTTGTGCGTGCCGACGCACGCACCGCGTCGTGCGCCTTGATGGGCGGGCTGTCATGAGCTTCGCGACCCTTTTCATGGCGTCAACAGGCCCTAGGCCGCGGCGGCGGCAATGGCCTCGTCGGCGTCGCGCTTGCGCGCGGCGCGGGTGGCCTGGCCCCACCAGGCCATCTCGTCCAGCATGGCGTGGGCGGCGGGCAGCAGGTTGGCCTCGATCTCGGGCATGGTCTTGGCACCCTGGTACAGCGCGTAGAAGTCGCCGCCGGCGATGTGCACCGCCGTGCGCACCGGCACCATCTGCAGCTCGACCGCCACGCTGCGTGCGTGCTCGACGGCGCGCGCGCCGCCCACGCCGCCATAGCCGGCGAAGCCGATCGGCTTGCGGCCCCACTCGACGTAGGCCTGGTCGAACGCGTTCTTCAGCGCGCCGGTCATCGAGTGGTTGTATTCGCCCACCGTTACCAGGTAGCCGTCGAACTCGCCGATCTTCTCCTGCCAGGCGGTGGCGCGCGCGTCCTCGCTGGGCAGCCACAGGTTGGAGGCTTTCTCGTCGAACAGCGGCAGGTCGAAGTCCTTCAGGTCGAGCAGCTCGACCTTCAGGTCCGGGCGCTGGCTGGCCACGCCGTGCAGCCACTGGGCCACCTTGGGGCCCAGGCGTGCCTGGCGCGTGCTGCCGATGATGAGGGCGATGTGGAGTGGGTCGTTCATGGGGTTTCTTCCTTGAGGATGGGCGTGAAAAAATCGGGCCTGCACCGCGCGCAGGGCGCGGTGGGGCGTGGGAGCAAGGGCCGGGCGCCGCATGGACGCCCGGCGGTTCGGTCAGCGGGCCTGGGTGAAGCGCCCGCTGTTGAAGTCGTCGATCGCCTGGTTGATCTGCTGCGCGCTGTTCATCACGAACGGCCCGTAGCCCACCACCGGCTCGTCGATCGGCTGGCCGGCCAGCAGCAGCAGCTTGGCGTCGCCGTTGGCCTCGATGCCGACGGCCGTGCCGGCGTTGGACAGCGTGGCCGTGTCGGTGGCACGCAGCACGGCCTCGCCGTTGATCTGCACCGTGCCGGCCAGCACCACCACCAGCGTGCTCCAGCCCTCGGGCTGGGGCAGCTCGGCCGTGTGGCCGGCGCCCAGGCGCAGGTCCAGCACGTTCATCGGCGTGAAGGTGCGCGCCGGGCCCTTGGCGTTGCCGTAGGCACCGGCGATCACGCGCACCCGGCCCGCGCCGCCGGGCAGATCGACGGCGGGAATCTGCGCATCGGTGATGGCCTGGTAGTGCGCCGGCGTCATCTTGTCCTTGGCCGGCAGGTTGACCCACAGCTGCACCATTTCGAACGGGCCGCCGCGCGCGGCGTAGCCGGCCGAGTGGAACTCCTCGTGGACGATGCCGCCGCCGGCGGTCATCCACTGTACGTCGCCCTTGCCGATCACGCCGCCGGCGCCGGTCGAGTCGCGGTGCTCGACCTCGCCGTCGTAGACGATGGTCACGGTCTCGAAGCCGCGGTGCGGGTGGCTGCCCACGCCGCGCCGCTGCGTGGTGGGCGAAAAGCTGGTCGGCGCCGCGTAGTCCAGCATCAGGAACGGGCTGCGCTCGGCCACGCCTTCGCCGCTGTAGCCAAACAGGCCATGCACCGGAAAGCCGTCGCCCACCCAGTGGCGGCCAGGGGCGTGGCGCACGGATTGCACGGTCTTGCGGGTGAAGGTCGAGGTGTCGGTCATGTTGGGTCTCCATCGGGGCGCCAGCCGATTGGCCAGCGCGGTGATTGAATGGTAATGCTGGCGTAATCGAAGATAAACAGGCTTTGATAAGCTTCAGTGTTGCAATATCGAAACGATGAGCGCACCCAGAATCCCCAACCTCGATGACTTGGCCCTGTTCGCCCTGGTGGCCGAGCACGGCGGTTTTGCCGCCGCCGAGCGCGCCAGCGACATCCCGAAGTCGCGCCTGAGCCGCCGCCTGGCCGCGCTGGAGACGCAGCTGGGCGCGCGCCTGATCCAGCGCAGCACACGCCGCTTTGCCGTCACCGAGGTTGGCCAGCAGGTGCTGCGCCACGCGCGCGCCATGCTGGACGAAGCGGCCGCCGCGCAGGCCCTGGCCGACGAGGCCAGCGGCGCGCCGCGCGGCGCCGTGCGCCTGGCCTGCCCGCCGGCCCTGCTGCACAGCATGGTCGGCCCCATGCTGGCCGCCTACCTCAACCAGTGGCCGCAGGTGCAGCTGCAGGTGCAGGCCAGCAACCGCAACGTCGACGTGTGGCACGACGGGGTGGACCTGGCCCTGCGCGTGCGCGCGCCCGGCGCCCAGCTGGCGCAGGACGAGGTGGTGCGGCCGCTGGCGCTGAGCGAGCACCTGCTGCTGGCCGCGCCGCAGCTGCTGCTCAACGCGCCGCCGCCGGCCATGCCCGCCGACCTGGCCGCGCTGCCCACGCTGGGCCTGGGCAACTCGCCCGACGAGCAGCGCTGGCGCCTGCGCGGCCCGCAGGGCCAGTGGGTGGAGCACCACCACCGGCCGCGCCTGGTGGTGGACGACGTGGGCACCCTGCTGGACGCGGCGCTGGCCGGCGCCGGCTGCGCGCTGCTGCCGCGCCCGATGGCGCACGAGAGCCTGCAGCGCGGCGCCTTGCAGCCCCTGCTGCCGGGCTGGAGCGCGCCGCCCGGCGTGGTGCAGGTGGCCTACGCCAGCCGCCAGGGCATGCGCGCGGCGGTGCGCCAACTCATCGAGGCGCTGGCCGCGGGCTTTGCGCGGCTGATCGAGGAGGGGCGCTGCCTGTCGGCGCCGGATGTGGAGGCCATGAAGCAGTCACGGCTTTGAACGAACGCCGCCATCAGGCCGTCGCGGCCAGGGCTGTGACGTGACCGTTTTCCTGCATCGCCTCGGCCGCGCGCACCACGTCACCGATCACCAGGATGGCCGGCGAGCCGATGCCCAGGCGCCGGATGTCGCCCGCCAGCGCGCGCAGGGTGGTGGCGTGGCTCCGGCTGCGTGGCGTGCAGCCGTTTTGCACCACGGCGGCGGGGGTGCTGCCGGCCAGGCCCGCGGCCATCAGCGCCGCGGTGATGTCGGCGCCGTGGGTGATGCCCATGTAGATCACCAGCGTGATGCCGCCGCGCGCCGCCTGCGCCAGCTGCGCCCAGTCGGGGCCGGCGCCGCCCGGCTGCGCGTGGCCGGTGACCAGCAGCACGCCCTGGGCCCAGCGCCGGTCGGTGACGGGAATGCCCGCCTCGGCCGGCGCGGCGATGCCGGCGGTGATGCCGGGCACCACGGTGTGGGGCACGCCGGCGGCGCGCAGCGCAGCCACTTCCTCGCCGCCGCGGCCGAAGACGTAGGGGTCGCCCCCCTTCAGGCGCACCACGCGCTCGCCGCGCAGCGCCTCGGCCACCAGCATGGCCTCGATGAAGCCCTGCTGCGTGCTGACCGCGCCGCCGCGCTTGCCGCAGTGCACGATGCGCGCGCCCTTGCGCACGTAGCGCAGCACGCCGGCGGCCACCAGGTCGTCCACCAGCACCACGCTGGCCTGGCGCAGCGCGCGGATGGCGCGCAGGGTCAGCAGGTCGGCGTCGCCCGGGCCGGCGCCCACCAGGGTGACGTGGCCGGCGCGCGCGGGCGCGGGCGAGCCGTCGGCCGATCGGCGCTGCGCGGGCCGCAGGTGGGGCGCTTCGTGCTGCGTCATGCGAACACCGGCGTTTCGACGCCCAGCACCTTGTGCAGCTTGGGGCTGGTGGTGGTGTACTGCAGGTGGATGCGGCCGTTGTCCGGGAACACGAGGGCGGCGGCGGCAAACGCCGCCAGCGCGCATTCGTGAAAGCCCGAGAGGATCAGCTTCTTCTTGCCCGGGTAGGTGTTGATGTCGCCCACGGCAAAGATGCCGGGCACGCTGGTGGAGAAGCGCTCGGTGTCCACCACCAGCTGCTTGCGCTCGAGCTGCAGGTTCCATTCGGCAATGGGGCCCAGCCTGGGGCTGAGGCCGAAGAAGACCAGCAGCGCGTCCAGCGGCACCACGCGCGTCACGCCGTCGCCGCCGGTCACCTTGGCGGCGCTCAAGCGCCCGCCCTGCTCCTCGTAGCCCGTGACCTGGCCGACCATGAACTGCATCCGCTGCTGCTCGCACAGCTGCTGCATGCGCGCCACGCTGGCCGGCGCCGCGCGAAAGCCGTCGCGGCGGTGCAGCAGGATCACGCTTTCGGCCTGGTGCGGGCCCTCGCCGGCAAAGTTCAGCGCCCAGTCCAGCGCCGAGTCGCCGCCGCCGGCGATCAGCAGGTTCTTGCCGGCGAAGTCGGCCGGGTTGCGCACGCGGTGAAACAGCTGCCGGCCCTCGAAGGCGGCCAGCCCGTCCAGCTTGATCGAGCGCGGCTCGAACGCGCCCACGCCGGCGGCGATGAACACGGTGCGCGCCACGAAGCGCGTGCCGGCGCTGGTCTCGACCGCGAAGCGCCCGTCGTCCTGCTCGCGCAGCACGGTCACCGTCTGGCCCAGGTGAAAGGTGGCGCCGAAGGGCTCGATCTGCCGGAGCAGCGCGTCGGTCAGCTCCCGGCCGGTGCACACCGGGATGGCCGGGATGTCGTAGATCGGCTTGTCGGGATACAGCTCGATGGGCTGGCCGCCGGGCACAGCCAGCGAGTCGATCACGTGGGCCTTGATCTCCAGCAGGCCCAGCTCGAAGACCTGGAACAGCCCCACCGGGCCGGCGCCGATGATGAGGGCGTCGGTCTCGATCGGGCCGGCGTGCGCGTGGGCGGCGGCGATGACGGCGGGGTTGGCTTGCGGTTCCATGGGGTTCCTTGAAGAGGTTTCAGCGTTGCAGTTCGGCCAGCTTGCCGGCCTTGTCCTTCCAGTCCTCGGCGTCGGGCAGGGCGCTCTTGCGCCGGCTGATGACGGGCCAGCCCAGCTGCACCAGCTCGGCGTTCAGCGCGACCATGTGCAACTGGTCCTTGGGCAGGTCTTCCTCGGCGAAGATGGCGTTGACCGGGCACTCGGGGATGCAGACGGCGCAGTCGATGCATTCGTCGGGGTCGATGGCCAGGAAGTTGGGGCCTTCGTGAAAGCAGTCGACGGGACACACCTCGACGCAGTCGGTGTATTTGCAGCGGATGCAGGCTTCGGAAACGACGTGGGTCATGACAGGCGTGAAGGAAAAAAGTCAGCGCACCAGCACGGCGGCGGCGGTGCGGTGCGTGGCCGTGTCGACCAGCACCAGCGCGCCCAGCGCGCGCGACTGGGCGTAGGGCCGCACGGCCAGGGGCTCCTGCAGCGCCAGCGTGACGTGGCCGATGGCGTTGGGCGGCAGCTCGCTGGCGTCTTCCTCGGCCAGGGTGTTCACGTCCAGCCGGTGCGCGATGTTCGTGACGCGGGCCTTGACCCAGCGGTGGCCGTGCAGCGCCCAGTACACGCGCCCGGTGGTGAGCGGCGTGTCGTCCAGCCAGGCCACGGTGGCCTCGATCTCGCGCGTGGGCTGGTGGGCGCCGGGCGCCAGCAGCCAGTCGCCGCGCGAGATGTCCAGCTCGCGGTCCAGCACCAGGCCGACGCTGGCGCCGGCGCGCCCGGTGCCGCTCTGGCGCACGTGGTCGAGCACCTGCACGACGGTGGCGCCCTGGCCGCCGGGCAGCACCGTCACGGCCTGGCCCGGCGCCACCGTGCCGGCGGCCACGCGGCCCCAGAACACGCGCCGGCCATGCGCGGTCTCGGCCTGCGACGTGGGCTTTTCCACCCACTGCACCGGCAGGGCGAAGGGCTCGCCCACCGGCGCCGAGGCGACCGGCAGGTCTTCCAGCAGGGCGAGCAGGCTGGGGCCGCGGTGGTCGCACCAGTCGGCGCGCGGCTCCACCACGTTCCAGCCCTGCAGGGCCGAGATCGGCACGATGGCGCGCACGGCCAGGCCCGCGTCCTGCGCGAAGGCCTGCAGGGCGGCGCGGATGCGCGCGAAGGCGGTGGCGGCGTCGGGCACCGCGTCGAGCTTGTTGACGGCGAACACCAGCGAGGGCACGCGCAGCAGCGCGGCCAGCAGCGCGTGGCGGCGCGTCTGCGCCAGCAGGGTGACGCGGGCCGACGCCACGTCGAGCTTGGTGGCGTCCACCAGCACCACGGCGGCGTCGGCGCCCGAGGCGGCGGTGACCATGTTGCGTGTGTACTGCTCGTGGCCCGGCGCGTCGCCGATGATGAACTTGCGCCGCGCGGTGGCGAAGTAGCGCCAGGCCACGTCGATGGTGATGCCCTGCTCGCGCTCGGCCGCCAGGCCGTCGGTGAGCAGCGCCAGGTCGGGCGCGCCGCCGCGCTGCACGCCGGCCAGCTGGTCCTGCAGCACCGAGCGGCTGTCCACCAGCAGGCGGCCGATCAGGGTGCTCTTGCCGTCGTCCACGCTGCCGCAGGTGATGAAGCGCAGCGCCGATTCTTGATCAAACGGGACGCTGGCCGGCGTACCGTCTGCGCGAGCAGCTATCGATTCAATAGTCGTCATCAGAAATACCCTTCCTTCTTGCGCTTTTCCATCGAGGCGTCGCTGGTCTTGTCGTCCATGCGCGTGGCGCCGCGCTCGCTCACGTCGGCCGCCAGGGTCTCGATCACGATTTCGGCCGCGCTGGCGGCGCTGCTCTCCACCGGGCAGGTGCAGGTCACGTCGCCCACGGTGCGAAAGCGCACGTCGCGCGTCTGCACGGTCTCGCCCGCCTTGGGCGGCGTCAGCGGCGTGACGGGCACCAAGAGGCCTCGGCGCTCGACCACCTCGCGCTTGTGGCTGTAGTAGATGGAGGGCAGCGCGATGTGCTCGCGCGCGATGTACTGCCACACGTCCAGCTCGGTCCAGTTGCTGATGGGGAACACGCGGAAGTGCTCGCCCGGATGCAGGCGGGTGTTGAACAGCGTCCACAGCTCGGGGCGCTGGGCCTTCGGTGCCCACTGGCCGAAGCCGTCGCGGTGGCTGAAGATGCGCTCCTTGGCGCGCGCCTTTTCCTCGTCGCGGCGCGCGCCGCCGATCAGCGCGTCGAAGCGCAGCTCCTCGATCGCCTCCAGCAGCGTGACGGCCTGGTGCGGGTTGCGCGGCTCGTCGGGGCGCGCCAGGCGCACGGTGCCGCGCGCCATCGAGTCCTCCACGCTGCGCACGATCAGCTCGGCGCCCAGCTCGCGGGCGCGCTGGTCGCGGAAGGCGGTCACCTCGGGAAAGTTGTGGCCGGTGTCGATCATGAGCAGCGGGTAGGGGATGCGGCCGGCGCCAAAGGCCTTCTCGGCGCAGCGCAGCATGACCAGCGAGTCCTTGCCACCCGAAAACAGCAGCGCCGGGCGCTCGAAGGCGGCGGCCACCTCGCGCAGGACGAAGATGGTTTCTTCCTCCAGCGCGTCGAGGTGGCGGTTGCTCAGTTGCGTCAGCACGTGGGGTTCTACGCGGGCGTTCATGGGTTCTTTTCCGTTCTCAAATGGGTGATGGGAGCGTCGGCACTCCCGGCCTATTTCTTGACGTGCAGCCCGCACTCCTTGGCACTCTCGTCCTCCCACCACCAGCGCCCGGCGCGGATGTCCTCGCCCACGGTGATGGCGCGGGTGCAGGGCGCGCAGCCGATGCTGGGGTAGAACTGGTCGTGCAGCGGGTTGGTGTCCACCCGGTGCTCGACCACGTAGTGCCACACGTCGCCCTGCGTCCAGTCGGCCAGGGGGTTGAACTTGACCCGCGCCTCGCTGCGGTCCACGGTGGGCACCTGCGCGCGCGCGCCCGACTGCTCGCGGCGCAGGCCGCTGATCCAGCCGGCCTTGCCCTCCAGCGCGCGCGCCAGCGGCTCCAGCTTGCGGATGGCGCAGCACTGCTTGCGCAGCGCGATGCTCTGGTAGAGCGCGTCCTGCCCGTGCTCGCGGATGTAGCCCAGCACGGCCTCGGGCTGCGGGCGGTAGACGTGCACGGGGGTGCGCGAATGCGCCTGCAGGCGCTCCAGCAAGGCCAGCGTTTCGGTGTGCAGCCGGCCGGTGTCGAGCACGAAGACGGGGATGGCCAGCTGCAGCGCGTTGATGAGGTGGGTGATGACCATGTCCTCCACCCCCAGGCTGCTGGCCTGCGTCACCGCGCCCAGTTGCTCGGCCTCGCGCAGCACCAGCCGCGCCTGGGCCAGCTTGGCGGCGTAGTCGGGCGAGGGCCGGGCGTACAGCTCGACGGCGGAGCTGGGCGCGCGGCGCAGTGCGCTGACGTTGACGCTGGCGTTCATGCGGCCTCCAGCTCGGCGGGGCGCGCGAACAGCGGGCGCGGCTCCAGCACGTCGCCCTGATAAAAGCCCGCGTAGCGGTCGAACTGGCGCTGCGCGGCATCCACGGCCACGCCCTCGGCCAGCACGGCGCTGCTGAAACCGCTGCGGTGCATGTGCACCAGCTGGTCGATCAGCACGTCGCCGGTGGCGCGGATGTCGCCGCGAAAGTGGTAGCGCCGGCGCAGCAGCACGGCCTGGGTGTAGGCACGGCCGTCGGTGAACTTGGGGAAATCCAATTCGACCCGCTCGATGCCGTCGAGCGCGCCGCTGGCCACCAGCTCGGCCAGCTCGGCGTCGTTGGCGATGGCGCGGATCTTGTCGGTGGCCAGGTCGGCCGGGGCCGTATGGGCAGCAAAAATTTTCATGGAAGTTCCTCTCAGACCAGCAGGGCTTCGGGTTTGGGGTGGCGCGCGCCGTTGGCGGCCAGCTTGAAGGGCTCGTGGCCCACGCGGCGCAGCGCGTCGATGAACAGCTCGCCGGGCTGGCGCAGCGTGCGGAAGGTGTCGAGCAGGGCCTCGATCACGTCGGGTACCTCGGCCGCCGAGAACGAGGGGCCGACCACCTTGCCGCCGATGGCCGGGCCGGACAGCTTGGTGCCGTCGGCCCCGCCCAGCGTGATCTGGTACCACTCCTTGCCGTCCTTGTCGACGCCCAGGATGCCGATGTGGCCGCTGTGGTGGTGGCCGCAGCTGTTGATGCAGCCGCTCATGTGGATGTCGATGGGACCCAGGTCGAACAGTTCGTCCAGGTCCTGGTAGCGCTCGGTCAGCGCCGCCGCGATGTGCAGCGAGCGGGCGTTGGCCAGCGAGCAGAAGTCGCCGCCGGGGCAGGAGATCATGTCGGTCAGCAGGCCGATGTTGGGCTGCGCCAGGCCCAGCTGGCGCGCGGCCTCGTACAGCGCGGGCAGGTCGCTCTCGAACACCCAGGGCAGCAGCAGGTTCTGCTCGTGCGTCAGGCGCGCCTCGCCGGCGCTGAATTGCTCGGCCAGTTGCGCCAGCGCGTCCAGCGTGTCGGCGTCGGCATCGCCCGGCGCAAAGCCCACGCGCTTGAACGACAGGGTCACGGTCTTCATGCCGGCCAGCCGGTGGCCGCGCACGTTTTGCTTGAGCCAGCGCTGATACAGCTGGCCCTGCGGATCGACCGCGCTGGGCTGGTTGGCGGGCACCAGCGGCGGCACCACGAAGTGGCTGGCCACGCGCTCGAACTCCGCTTGGGTGATGGTGTGCGGCGCGCCGTCCAGCTCGGTGATGGCCTTGAATTCTTTCTCGACCGCGTCGATGAAGCCCTGGCCCTCGCTCTTGACCAGGATCTTGATGCGCGCCTTCCACTTGTTGTCGCGCCGGCCATAGCTGTTGTACACGCGCACGATGGCCTCGATGTAGTTCAGCAGCTGCGGCCAGAGCAGAAAGTCGCGCACCACCGAGCCGATGACCGGCGTGCGCCCCATGCCGCCGCCCACCAGCACCGTAAAGCCCACTTCGCCCGCCGCGTTCTTGCGCGCCTGCAGGCCGATGTCGTACCAGCCGGTGGCGGCGCGGTCTTCCTCGGCGCCGTTGAAGGCGATCTTGAACTTGCGCGGCAGAAACGAGAACTCGGGGTGCAGCGAGCTCCACTGGCGCGTGATCTCGGCAAACGGGCGGCAGTCGACGATGCCGTCCGCGGCAATGCCCTCCCAGGCGTCGCAGGTGATGTTGCGGATGTCGTTGCCGCTGGTCTGGATGCCGTGCATGTGCACGCTGGCCAGCAGCGCCATCACCTCGGGCGCCTTGACCAAGGGAATCCAGTTGAACTGGCAGTTGGTGCGCGTGGTGAAGTGGCCGTAGCCGTAGCGCAGCGGCGGCGCCTTGAGCGCCAGGCCCGGCTGCGCGGCCTGCAGCGCGTCCTGCGTGGCCTGGGCGTGCGCCAGCAGCGCGGGGTCGGGCCGGTCGTATTCGCGCGCGATGCGCGCCAGCATGCGCAACTGCACGCTGCTGATCTCGCCGTAGGGCACGGCAATGCGCGCCATGGGCGCGTAGCGCTGGATGTACCAGCCGTTTTGCAGGCGCAGCGGCAGCAGCTGCTCGTCGCTCAGCTCGCCGCGCTGCCAGCGCTCGATCTGGTCGCGAAACTGCTCGGCGCGCCGGCGCACGAACTCCTGGTCGAAAGCGGTGTACTGATACATGGGAAAACTTCAGGCCATGACTAATTTGCTGCCCGCATAGGCCAGCAGCAGGGAGAGCAGGGTGCGCACCAGGCGCTGCGGCGCGTGCTGGGCCAGGCGCGCGCCGATCCAGATGCCGGGCAGCGAGCCGCACAGCAGCAGGCCCAGCAGCGGCCAGTCGATCGAGCCGATGGCCGCGTGGCCCAGGCCGGCCACCAGCGTCAGCGGCACGGCGTAGGCGATGTCGGCCGCCACGATGCGCGGCAGCGGCAGCGCCGGGTACAACAGCAGCAGCACCGCCACGCCCACCGCGCCGGCGCCCACCGAGGTCAGCGTGACCAGGGTGCCGATGACCACGCCCAGCGCCACGGGCAGGCTCCAGTGCCGGGCCCGGGTCGGGTCGGCATCGGTGGGCGCGGCCAGCCGGCGCGGCGACTGGCCCCGCGCGGCCTTGTACAGGGTGGCGGCGGCCGTCAGCAGCAGGGCCAGGCCCAGCGTGAGGGTGATGGCGCGCTGCACCGCCGGCTCGGCCGGGCCCAGGTGGTGCAGCATGGCCAGGGTCAGCAGCGCCGCCGGCAGGCTGCCCAGGCTGAGCTGGCCCACCACACGCCAGGGCACCAGCCGCCGGCGCGCCAGCTGCAGCGTGCCGCCCAGCTTGGTGCCGGCGGCGAACAGCAGGTCGGTGCCCACGGCCAGGTTGGGCGCGATGCCGAAGCCGAAGATGAGCAGCGGCGTCATCAGCGAGCCGCCGCCCACGCCCGTCAGCGCGACGACGAAGCCGACGAAAAAGCCCGCGAAAACAAAAACCAGGTCCTGCATGGTGGCGGCGATTGTTCTGCGCGCGGCCCCATCCGCAAACGATTTTTTGGCGATTTGCTAATGCGCACCCGAAGCAGGCCGGTGCGATCTGCGAGGATCGGGGGCATGCAAGCAGCCACATCCCCCGCCACCGCGCTCGACCACCTGGTCGTCATGGCCGACAGCCTGGCGCAGGGCGTGGCCTGGTGCGAGGCCACGCTGGGCCTCACGCCCGCGCCGGGCGGCGCGCATGCGCTGTTCGGCACCCACAACCGCCTGCTGGCCATCGGCTCGCCGGCCTGGCCGCAGGCCTACCTGGAGATCATCGCCATCGACCCGGCCGTCGCGCCCAGGCCCGTGCGCCGGCGCTGGTTCGACATGGACGACGCGGCCTTGCAGGCAGCGGTGCGCGCGCACGGCCCGCGCCTGATCCACTGGGTGGCGCGCGTGCCCGACCTGGCCGCGGCCACGGCCGCCTGGGCCGGGCTGGGCCTGGACGCCGGCGAGCGGCTGGCCGCCAGCCGCATGACGCCGCGCGGCCTGTTGCAATGGCAGATCGCGGTGCGCGCCGACGGCCGGCGGCCGCTGGACGGCTGCGCGCCCACGCTGATCGAGTGGGGCGCGGTGCACCCCGCCGACAGCCTGCCCGCCTCGGGCGTCGCGCTGCAGTCGCTGGCGCTGCGGCACCCGCAGGCCGCGGCCCTGCAGGGCGCGCTGGCGGCCATCGGTGCGCCAGGCATCCCTGTCGATGCGGCCGCGGCGCCCGCCATCCAGGCGCGGCTGGCCACGCCGCGCGGGGTGGTGGCGCTGGATGCCGGTTTTTAAATCAAATCAGCCCCTGGCCCTCATCAACAAATCGCCAACAGCTATCAAATCAAGAGTCACCGATGCCTGCCGAATTCGCTCTGCCCACGCTGCCCGAGATCGAGGCCGCCGCCGCCGTGGTCTACCGCAGCTTTGCCCCCACGCCGCAGTACCGCTGGGCGCTGCTGTCCGAGCGCCTGGGGGCCGACTGCTGGGTCAAGCACGAGAACCACACCCCCGTGGGCGCCTTCAAGATCCGCGGCGGCCTGACGTTCTTCGATGCGCTGGCCCGGCGCGGCGCGCTGCCGCGCGAGGTCATCAGCGCCACGCGCGGCAACCACGGCCAGAGCGTCGGCTGGGCGGCGCGCGCGCATGGCGTGCGCTGCACCATCGTCGTGCCGCGCGGCAACTCCATCGAGAAGAACGCCGCCATGCGGGCGCTGGGTGTCGATCTGATCGAGCACGGCGACGACTTCACCGAAAGCAGCGACCACGCCGCCCGCCTGGCCGCCGAGCGCGGTGCGCTGCGCGTGCCCAGCTTTCACCGGGACCTGGTCAGCGGCGTGGCCACGTATTGGTGGGAATTCCTGCGCGCCGTGCCGCAGGTTCAGGTGGCCTACGTGCCCATCGGCCTGGGTTCGGGCGCCTGCGGCGCCATCGCCGCCAAGGCCGCGCTGGGTCACTCGGTGCGCATCGTCGGCGTGGTCAGCCGCCACGCCACCACCTACGCCGACTCGATCGCCGCCGGGCAGGTGGTCGAGGCGCCCGCCACCACGCGCCTGGCCGACGGCATGGCCGTACGCCGCGCCGATGCGCAGGCGCTGGCGGTGCTGGCGCAAGGGCTGGACCACGTGGTGCAGGTGAGCGATGACGAAGTGGCCCAGGCCATGCGGGCGCTGTACACCGACACCCACAACGCGGCCGAAGGCGCGGGCGCGGCGGCGCTGGCCGCGGCCTTGCAGGAGCGCGCGGCCCTGCGAGGCCAGAGCGTGGGCGTGGCGCTGACGGGGGCCAATGTCGATGCGCAGGTGTTGGCCCGGGTTCTATCGGATGGATAGCCGCCTGCGTTGGGTTGGTCGGCACTGGAACGCAGGCATCACCCCATCAAAAAAATAGCATATACGCTATAATTTATCGGTGCCCTACGCCATCGTCTACTACAACGCCGCCGTGCAGGCGAGCATCGAGGCATGGCCATCCGGCATCAGCGCCAGTTATGTGCGCATCGTGGAGCAGATGGTGGTGTCCGGGCCGAACCTCGGCTTGCCGTATACACGCCCCTTCGGCGACGGCCTGTTCGAGATCCGCGCCAAGGGGGCGGAAGGTATCGGGCGGGCGTTCTTTTGCTCCCTGGTCGGGCAGCGCGTCGTGATCCTGCATGGCTTCATCAAGAAGGCGCAGCAGACCCCGCACAAGGAACTGAAACTCGCCCGCAGGCGTTTGAAAGAGGTGCTCAATGGCTAGGCCAATCCAAACCGAAGACCGCTACCAGCCGGTCGCCTTCGACCCGAAGGCCCACGCTGCGGAAAAGCGCAAGACCGATCCGGCTTTCCGGGCCGCCTACGATGCGCTGGAAGACGAATTCGCCGCCCTGGCGGCACTGCTGGCCGCGCGCAAAGACGCGGGCCTGACCCAGGCCGACGTGGCCGCCCGCATGGGCGTGTCCCAACCCGTGCTGGCCCGCATCGAGTCGAGCCTGGGCAGCCGCAAGCATTCGCCCTCGCTCGAAACCCTGCGGCGCTATGCCGGCGCCTGCGGCAAGAAGCTTGTCATTCAGATGATTTGACCGCTGGCGGGGATGGATTTATTTCTATCTGATCCTATCGCTCCTCGATTTTGGACGAGGGAGGCAATTGTGCTACGCCCTCATTATCCAATCCCCAGATTGCCCGCCAAGCGCGGAATCCCAGGCGGGGGTGGTCAATGTCTATGGCGTCAACGTAATACAGCACGTGACAAACTGAAGTTCCACCGAATTTCGACCCGCGCAGCCCGCGACCAACCATTTGCTCGAAAAGGACGTGGCTGACCGTCGGCCTTGCAATGATTACGTGCGTTACCTTCGGGGCATCAAAACCCATGGTCAGCACTTCGCAGTTACAAAGCACTCGCACTTGTCCCGCACGAAATTCGGCGATAGTTCTGCGTCGCTCAGGGCGCCGAGTTGATCCAGACACAAAAGAAGCCGGGATGCCCTGGGTGCGCAGCATGAATGCGACGATGGCGGCATCAGTCACGCTTGGGCCAAAGTAAAGCACCC